>NZ_JBFAIQ010000021.1:0-166594 GCF_040654755.1 Streptomyces sp. NPDC050625 | reverse complement strand
GGAAGGAACCCGGGTCCAGGAGCAGCTCGATCCGCTCCCGCGCCGTCAGCTTGCCCTTGGCGTGCTGCGCCTCGGTCGCCTTCTCGCTGGGGCCCGCAAGCGCCTGCGCACGGATGCCGTGCAGCTCTGCCACCCGGCCGCGGATGTCGGCCGGCCCGGTGTCGACCGGAGCGGAGGCAATCGTCGTTGACATGTGGTCAGGTTCCTTCCTGGAGCACCAAGATCCGTCACTGCCAGCTGCGCGGGGCCCGGTAGGAGTGCGGCCTCCTCCACCACCGGGAGCCGTTGACCGGACGCCCCGCCTCGCTCTCCTGCGCCTCCGCGCACAGCGCGAGCAGTACGACAGTGAGCGCGGCCAGCTCCTCGTCGCTCGCGTGCCCGCGCTCGATGCGCAGCGCCGGTTGTGCTCGGTCCGAATCGCTCATGCCCCCTCCTCCAGCTTTTCGGACACCGTCGAACGAGCCGCTAGAGAACGGCTCCTCCCCGACTTGAGAACCGTCACAAAAGCTTTCCTACGCCCTATTTCCGGCATGGATTCGGTGCCCGTCACCCGTCCCCAGCCCCCGTCACCCGTCACCCGTCACCCGTCACCCGTCGTACGTCCCTGGCGCGCACGGACCACAGCCCGCGGGCCAGGGCCTGGGCGCTCGCGGTGGCGCCGCCGACCCCCGTCATCACCACGGCCGCGGCCAGGCCGTGCTCGGCCGCCCCGCGCCGGGCGATCTCATAAGCGGCGCTGCCGCCAGGACCGCAGCCGCCGAGGACGAGCCGGCGGTCCGGGGCGAGCATCTCGCGCAGCACGGACACCGACACCTCCGCCGGTCCCTCCATGCGCAGGGCCACGATCCGTTCGGGTCCTTGGTGGTCACGGGCGAGGACCTCGTAGGCGCCGGTCGGCACACCCGGCACCCCGATCAGGCAGATGACGTCCGACAGCGGTTCCCCGGGGCGCAGCACGGCCAGGGCGAGGCCGCGCGGCGCGGGCGAGCGCGGGGCCACCCGGGGCACGTCGGAGCTGCGCAGCGGCTCCAGCACCTGGGCGACGGTGCACTGGAGGTCCCGGTGGTCGGGCAGGGAGCGCAGCAGCTGCACGCACTGCGACAGCGTCGCGGAGGCGTCCCCGTCCGCCAGGCTCGCGCGGTCGTACAGACCGGTCAGCAGCAGCCCGCCCTCGGGGCTGTGCTGGGCGACGAGGGTGAACGGCAGGCTCGTGTCACCGCTGACGCTCTGCGGGACGTCCACCTGGACGCCCTGCTCCCGAAGTTCGGCGAGCAGCGCCTCCGGCAGTTCGGGCCGGCTGTCGAAGACGACGACCGTGTCGGTCAGATCGGTGTCCTCGCCCCGGCCGCTCCAGGCGCGGACCCGGTCGGCGGGCACCCAGGCGTGCGCGATCAGGTCGAACGCGGTGTCGCGCACCTCGTGGAGCAGCTCCACCAGGGGGGCCGCCGGGTCGACGGTGACGGTCATCGGCAGCGCATTGCCGAGCAGCCCGGGGATGCCCGCCGCGCCCTGCATCGGCACGTCCCGTCCGGACAGATGCACGCCGAAGCTGACCGGCACCGGCCCCTCGGCGCCCGACGCCCGGTACAGCAGCAGGGCCCACACCACATGCAGCGCGCTGCTCTCGCCGACGCCCCGCATCGCCGCCCAGGACCGCAGCCGCGCGGTCTGCGGGGGCCTGAGGCGGCGTTGCAGCCGGCCGGGGCCGGTGTGTCCGGTGGGACCGCCGGGGCGGCCGGACCGGACGGCGACACCGGGAGCCGGTGCGGCCGCGGACCAGAACGCGCGTGCGGTGGTGGTGTCCTGGCGGGCCAGCCAGCGGGCGTGGTCGCGGACGTCGGGCCGCCGCTCACCACCGGGCAGGGTGCCGCCGCTGACGTAGGCCCGGAAGAACTCGCGCAGCAGGAGGTGGACTCCGCGCTCGTCCAGCAGGGCGCGGTGGTAGGTCAGCAGCACCCGCACCGGCGCCCGCTCGGGCGGCAGCCGGTCCTGCGGCGACCAGTTCTGCGCGAACCAGTCCTGCACCGCCGGCCCCGGCGTCCCCTCCAGCAGGGTCACCCGCAGCAGGCCCGGCCGGTGCAGGTCGAAGCCGCGCGCCCGGTCCCGCTTGACCAGGTCGCCCCAGGTGACGGTGGAGTGCGCATGGTGGACGACCTCGATCCGGGCCCGGTCGTGCAGGACCAGACGCGGTGCGGCGGTCCAGTCGAACGACGCCCGCAGCACGGCCTCGCGCTCGACGAGCGACTGCCAGGCCGTGGCGAAGCGGGACGTGTCCAGCGGCCCGGACCAGTTCCAGAAGAGCTGCTCGACATGGCGGTCCGGCGACCCGGCCGCGGCCGCGAGGATCAGCTCGCGCTGGTGCCCCGTGGCCGGGACGATGCCCTCCACGCCCGGCAGCAGGGCCAGCACGTCGGCCAGCAGCTCGGCGGTGAGCGGCTCGTGTCCGCCGTCGCCGGGCGCGGCCGGGAGGAAGCTGAGGCTGTGCCGGTCGCCGTCGTCGTCGACAGTGACGGAGTACGCGCGGTGCCGCTCGGCCAGCCGGGCCGCCACGTTCTCGGCCTCCGCGGTGCCCAGCGGCCCGCACAGCTCCAGCACGACGGGGGACCGCGGCGCGGTGCCGCCCGGCTCGTGGACCACGGCGAGGACGGTGTCCTCGGAAAGGTGATGGCTGCTCATCCGCTGTCCCGGGTACCGAAACCCGCCGCCGCGGCGAAGAGGACCGGCTCCCTGCCCCCCTTTTCTGCTCGTTCCCGCTCCAGTTCGGATCGTTTCTGCGCGAGATACGCCGACTGCTGCGGCGCACTCGGCGCATACGGCCCCGCCGGCCCGCGCGCCCCGCACGGCCCCTGCGGCACCCGCTCCCCGTACGGCACCGACCTCGTCGTCGGCCCCGCGGGAGGTCGTCCGCGCACCCCCGCCCCGGCCGCCCGCGATGCGCGCCCGGGCTCGGTGCCCACGTGGTTCCTCATCGGTCGCCGGGTCTCCACCGCCCCGGAAAGCCCGTCGCGCCCGCGTCCGGCGGACCGGCCTCGGCGAACACGGCGGCGTCGTACGACGGCACCTGCCGGACGGCATGCGCCGGACGGTGGGCGACGCTCACCAGGTAGCGCCCCTGGACGAGATGGGCGGCGAACGCCCATGCGCGTGTGCCCTCCGAGTCCTCCGCGAGGGTGATGCGCCCCTCGCCGTCGCGGCGGAACCCGAACGCGGCGAAGCGGCGCCGCATCCCCTGTCCGAGGGCCTTGGTGTACGCCTCCTTGAGGGTCCACAGCTGCAGCAGCCTGAGGGTGCGCTCGGCCTCGGGCAGCACGGCGAGCGCGGCCGCCTCCTCGGGCGTGCACACATACTCGCCCAGCAGCTCCAAGGGCGCCTGCCGGCCGACGGGTTCGGCGTCCACCCCGATGGGGCCGGCGCCGCTGACACCGACCACGATCAGCTCGTCGGTGTGCGCGAGGCTCAGTTCGAGCTCCTCGCCGAGCCCGCGCAGATGGGGCCGCCCGCCGGGTTTGTAGGCGAGGTCGAGGGCCTCGGGAGGCACTTGGAGCACCGCCCCGGCGGTGTACTTCATGACCAGGCGGGAGACGGCGAAGCGCAACCGCCCGGCGCTGGCCCGGGTCTGCCGGTAGCGCGGCCAGTCGTGGCCGAGCAACGCGCGCAGCTTCGGGTCGAGCAGGGTGACGGTGAGCCACTCGCCCCAGGTCGTGTGCACCACGGCGACCCCGGTGGACTCCACCGCGTCGGACACCGGCTCCCAGGGCCCCTCGGGACCGGCCAGGTGCAGCGGCGACGGCAGGGGCACCACGAGGTCCACCGGGCCGCCCACGGCCCGGTGCCCCTGTCCCTCGCGGTCCTCGGGCCCGTTCACCACAGCGACTTCGTGGCGTAGACGTCGCAGTCGACGTCGCGTCGGCCGCGCTCGGCCAGCTCCGCCCAGACGTCCTCGCGCGGATCGGCCGGCACGGGCGGCCGCGGGACGCCGAGCCGTTCGGTGAGGCGGACGAGCGCGAGCAGGGCCCAGTCCGGGCTGCTGAGGAAGGTGGTGTGGTCGGCCGCCCGGCGGACGCCGAGCACGGCGGCGGCCAGCAGCACCTGGGCCTGACGGTCCGCCAGCGCCCGCGCGGCGGGGTCCTCCGGGGAGGCGTCGGCGGCCTGCAGACAGGGCAGGCGCAGGGTGCGCCGCTCGGTGCGCAGCCGCCGGGCGGCGCGGGCGAGCGCGCCGTCCTCGCCTTCGGCCGGCCGGGCCGCCGCCGCGGTGGCCAGCGTGTCGGCCAGCACATGGTGGCAGCCGGTGCCCTCGGGCAGCAGGTCGGCCGGGACGGCTGCCGCGTCGCCGATCCTGAACAGGGCGCCGGCGTCCGGCGCGGGCTCCCCGTTCTCGGCGAGGTCGGGCAGGGCTGCGACGAGCCGCGCCCGGCAGGCGGCCGGGTCGGGCCACTGCCCGCCGGCGGCGAGGTCGGCCCTCAGCTTGGCGAGCGAGCGCTGCTCAAGGCTGCCGGGCGCGAACCCGGTCTCGTTCAGGACGAGTTCGAGGTCGCTGTGGACGTCGGCCACCAGCTGCGGGACGACGTATCCGACCACGGCGGTGAGCAGGGCGGTGGCCTCGGCGGGCAGGACCAGGGAGCGCAGCGCCACGGTCGTCAGGCTCTCGCAGGCCAGCAGGTCGGCGAAGTCACCGGCGAGCGTGCCGTGCCACTGCCGGGCGGCCGGTTCGTGGTGGCCGAGCTCGTCGACGACGCGGACCGCGGTGCGCAGCACGGTGCCCGTGGCCGCGATCAGCGCCACCGGCCCGAGCAGGGCGGCCAGTTCGGCCGGCCGGCCGGGCGCCGGGCGGGTGCCGTCGGCCGCGGCGCGCAGCGGACGGGTGCCCCAGGCGTGACCGAGGGCCAGGTCCCGGCGGAAGAGCGGGCGCAGCACTCGTACCAGCTGGTCGGCACTGGTGTAGTGGCCGCCGGCGGCGCGGGGCCAGAACTCGGGGCGCAGATCGGCGGGGGACGGCGGGCCCTCGGTGCCCTCCACGGCGCTCAGCGCGGGAAGGCCGTAGCGGTTGGCCGGATCGGCGGGGTCGCCGAGCTGTGCCTCCAGCCGTACGGCGCGCAGCGCCACCTCCACCGGTGGCGGCAGTTCGGCGTAGGCCGCCCTGCGCCGCTCGCGGGCCGGACGTGGCTCCGCGGTGGCGGTGTCGGTGTTCTCCCCGGTCGGAGCCGGTCGGGTGAGGGCCATCGCGGGCCTCCTCATCGCAGACGGCGGACGGCGCTCTCCGCGTGCCACTTGGCCAGGCCCAGCGCTTCGGTGCTCGCGCGGCCCAGCCACTCGCGCACATACCGGCGGGCGTCCGCAAGGGTGGCTTCCTCGCCCAGGACCGGGGCCACGGCCTCTTCCCTGAGCAGAACGTGGTGGGTGCAGCCGACCCGCACCCCGGACTCTTCGGGCAGCAGGTACCACTCACCGGCGTGCGCCGCGATCAGTTCGGGCGTGACCGTCTCCTTGAAGACGATCCGCCCGGCGTGCGGGAAGCACAGGCGTACGGCCTCGACCGTGACGGTCTCGCCGGTCTCCTCGGCACAGGTGTCCATGGCGGCGAGCTGCACGCCCGGCTGGTCCTCGGTGACGCTGGTCCGCTCGACGTGCGGGACGGTCTCGGCCCAGTTCTCGATCCGGTAGAGGAAGTCGTAGACGAGCTCGAAGGGTCCGTCCACCAGCACGCTGTCCTCGAAGGACAGCAGCAGTTCGTCGAGTTTCTCCCAGTGCTCGGCCATCTCCCGGACCCCGTCCAGCTGGGTCCTGAGTTCGGCCTCGGGGTCGTGGGCGGTGGACCGGTAGGGGCCGGCCGGCGGCAGGTCGTGCCGCAGGGTGACCAGGGAGCTCTCGTCGTCCTGGGCCTGCACGGTCCAGGCGCCGGTGGTGGGCGCGTCCGGCCAGAAGGTGTCCTGCTGCTCGAACTCGATGGACCGCGACTGCGGTTTGAGCACTCGTCGGGTGCGTGAGGAACGGACGTGGTCGGCCGTCACGTCCCACATGCGCAACTGCTCGGTGACCCCGTCGAAGTCCATCCGCTCGACGTGGACGTGGGAGGAGAGGAACACCGGCCAGCGCACTGCGTCGGCGAGCATGCCGTAGACGACACCGGCGGGGGCGGCGACGGAGATGGTGTGCTGGGCCGAGTGCCCTCGTTCGGACGGCATACCGATCCCCCCTCCTCCGTGTGTCCTCAAAAACTGCGTCGTGCGCCTAGAGCGGTGCTCGAACAAAGACGGAGGTGGCGCTCAGGTCGCACGCGGCCGGCCGGGCCCTGTTGACGCCGGGTCAGCCGATGGCCGTGAGCCGTCCGGACCCGGAGGCGGGCGGTACGACGCCCTCCGGCCCGGCCATGAGGATGGAGCGCTGCAGCTTGCCCAGGGCGGGCGACGGTTCGAGACCCAGGGTGCGGACCAGGGTGGCGCGCAGCCGCTGGTAGGCGTCCAGCGCCTCGCCGCGGCGGCCGGAGCGGTACAGGGCCAGCATGTACTGGCCGCACAGGCTCTCGTGGGTGGGGTACCGGCTGACGAGCACGGTCAGTTCGGCGAGCAGCTCACGGTGCCGGCCGAGCCGCAGATCGGCATCGATGCGCTGGTCCAGCGCGCACAGCCGGCTCTCCTCCAGCCGTTTGACCTGCGTCTCCAGATGGGTTCCGGCGTGCACGTCGGCGAGCGCGGGGCCGGTCCACAGTTCGAGCGCCTCGCGCAGCCGCTGGGCGGCGCCGGGGTAGTCCTCGGCGTCCATGGCCCGGTATCCCATGCCGGCCAGCCGCTCGAACTCGCGGACGTCGCTGGTGCCTCCGTCGCTCTTGAGCAGATAGCCGCCGGGCACGGTCAGCAGGACGTCCTTGGCCGAACGGCCCTCCTCCGCGTCCCCGCTCTCCAGGGCTACGGTGATCAGCTCGCGCAGCTGCAGGATGTAGGTCTGCAGTGTGGGGCGGGCGCTGCGGGGCGGCTTGGCGCCCCAGAGCTCCTCGCTCAGTGTGTCCACGTGCACGACCTGGTCGGCGTCGAGCGCGAGCAGGGCTAACACCTGGCGCGGCTTGGGTGCCGTCGGGGTGATGGAGACGCCCTTCTCCCGCACGGCGAGTGTGCCGAGTATGTCGATGTCCACGCCGTCTCCCCGTCGCTGCTGGCTGCCTTAGAGCGGTTCCCTAGCAACCCGAGTAAAAAACAGCACGGGCGGTATGTCAATACCGTACCGGCCTCCCTGCTTGTCCTCTATCCGTACGCGAGACCCGCTCAAGACAGCCAGGATCTTCCCAGCCCACCCGGACAAATAGGGTGCAAATGCCGAACAAAAGAGCTATTAACACCTGGGCTTGACTAGTCCATTACCGAACCATACGCGCGGTTTTTATTAATGCCGCGTTCACTCGCTGTCGACCTCACCCATGGGCTTGACCGGCCTGACCGAGATCGTCTGGGGCGAGGCCGCCATCCGCGGCAGGATGAACGACCAGAACCGGGCCACCCGTTCCCTGGACAGCCACTCGCCGTCCACCTCACCGAGCGTCTCGAAGCCCACGGTCGCCGCGACGACGGCCGCCGCCGCGTCCTCGGGCGCGACGTCGGCCGCCAGCTCCCCCGCGTCCTGCGCCTGGACGACGAGATCGTGGACCCAGGCGCACCACCACTGCGGCACCCCCGCCCCGCTGTTGCGCGACGGATCGGTGCCGAGCTTGAAGCCCGCCCTGACGACGGAGTCGGTGGCCACGGCGGCGAGCAGCCGGCAGGTGGCGTTCACGAGTGACTGCAACAGGGTGTCGGCCGAGGACAGACAGCGTTCGGCCATCTTCTCGACGGAGTCCGCCGCGGCTCCCTCCACCTCCCTGGCCAGTACGTCCTTGCTGGGGAAGTGGAAGTGCAGGGCACCGGTGCTCACTCCCGCGCGCTTGCTGATCACGGGCAGGGTGGCCTGCGCGTACCCCTCGTCGGCGAAGACCTCGGCCGCCGCGAGGATGAGGGCCTGGCGCGTACGGGCCGCGCGCACCTGTTTGACCATCGGTCTCCTCCTGGGGACTGGAGCGGAACACGGAGTGCATCAGTCCGCTTCCCTCAGGGGCGTGCGGCGTTCCGTTTCAGGACATTAGCAAACCGCATGATTGGTAGGTTTGCCAGGGTGGGAGCTGTACAACCCTTGTGTGGGCTTGATGGTCACACACCGTCAGATACCCTGCTCGTGTTGTGTGGAGTCGTCGATGATGGCGCATGCGGGCGGACCAGGACTCGCCTCACAGTCGACTCACAAAAGAGCGTGCGGGGTTTGCTATCCCGTCCGGGCAAGCCCGATGGCGTCGTCCGTCCGGCCCGGTCACGCCGTCGAACGGATTCCACATCGCCACCGGGGACCCTCACACGCGAGGCAGCAAACCAGATGTCAGGTTTGTTGAGGTAACGGAAACCCCGCGGACGCGGGGGGTGTCGCGGTCCGCGGACGCGGAGACCCGCGCTCCGTCAGACCTCGGAAGCCGCGAGCTCGGCCTGTCGGCAGCGCTCGGCTTCCTTGACGACCCGGGCGCCTCTGTCGGGCGCGGTGTCCAGCCGGATGAGTGCCGCGGGTGTGGCAATGGCCGGCAGCATGTGGTTGTACAGGACCGAGACCCGGTCGCTGAGGTCCGCCCAGTTGGAGTTCGCCTCGGAGAACATCTGCGTCCCCAGCCAGGACCCGAGGAAACATTCGGCCGTCTCCTGGGGGACGACGTGGGGCAGCACCTCGCCCCGCTCCTTGGCCTCGGTCAGCAGCTTGGTGGACAGCTGGATCCAGGCCGGCCACGCACTGCCGAACAGATCGCGCCCCTGCATGTCACCGGACAGGCGTATCCCCGCCAGCAGGATGACGTCCAGGGGGATCTGATGGGCCAGCGTCATGCCGATGTCCACCCACTCCTGGAGCTTCAGCTCACGCGGCACCCAGTAGTCGTTGTCGATCTGGGCTCCGATCACACCGCGCGCCAGAGCCTCCTTGGAGTCGAAGTGGAAGTACAGGGCGCCCTTCGTCACTCCGGCCCGTTCGAGGATCTCCGCGATGGTCGCCGCCGTGTAGCCGCGTTCGGCGAAGACGGTGGCCGCGGCCTCGATAACAGCACGACGGGTCCGTACCGCACGCTCTTGCTGTGCCACGGGACCCTCCTCCGTTGAAAACAAAACCGAACACGACGTACGTTACCCCACTTCGACCGCGCTTACCCGGGAGTGGACAGGAAGGAATCCGATGATGGCCGGGAGTTTTCGGGTGACGGGTGTGACGGGCGGGGCCCCTGGTGCCGGACAGCCACCGCCCGTCACTCGCCTCCCGGTGTTCACCAGGCGGTGCGGCCTCCGTCCACCGGGAGTGTCGCACCAGTGACGAAGCTCGCCCTGTCACTGCACAGCCACGCGGCGGTCTCCGCCACCTCTTCCGGCTCCGCGGCCCGCCCCTGTGGCGCGGACCGATAGGCCTTCTCGGCCGCCGCGGGCGATACGGCGAACCACTCGTCGACCATCTCCGAGCGGGTCAGGCCGGGGGCGATGGAGTTGACCCGTATCCGGTGGGCCGCGTACTCCACTGCCGCGGCCTTGGTGAGCCCGATCACCGCGTGCTTGGAGGCGATGTAGGGGGCGGCCGTGGAGGAGGCGACCAGCCCGCCCACGCTGCTGGTGTTCACGATCGCTCCTCCCCCGCCCTGCACCATGGCCGCGATCTCATGACGCATGCAGTTCCACACGCCGCGCACGTTCGTCTCCATGACCAGTTCGTACGCCTCGTCCTCCAGGAGGTGCAACGGCACCTTCTCCACCCCCACGCCGGCGTTGTTGAACGCGGCGTCCAGGCGGCCGTAGCGCTCGACCGTGTGCTGCACGGCCCGCCGGACCTCCTCGCCGCGGCGCACGTCCATGGCGTGATAGCTCGCCTCGGCCCCCGTGTCGCGCAGCTGTGCCACGAGGTCCCTCAGCCGGTCCTCGCGCCGGGCCGTCAGGACGACGACGGCTCCCTGCCGCGCGAACACCCGCCCCGCCGCGGCTCCGATGCCACTGCTGGCGCCGGTGATGAGGACCACCTTGCCGGCCAGCGATGCGGTGCCCGCCCCGGTCATGACCGCGTCCGGGCTTCGGCGGCGAGGTGCGCCGGAATCGGGTCGCCGTGCCGCCACACCGTGCGCTCGGCGGCCTCGGCGTCGAGGGCGCGCAGCATCGCCTCGTCGATCTCGGACAACTCCCGTACCAGGTACCGGACACCGGCCCGCCGCATGAGCTCCCGCTGGAATCCGTGCGCGAAGGGGCTGGGGTGGCCGATGAAGGGCATGTCCAGTTCCCTGGCCCGCTCGGCGACGGAGGCCGCGTCGTCGATGAAGAGCGCCTGGTGGGGGGCGAGGGAGAAGAAGTCCCGGGTGATCTCCCGGAGGCCGGGCCTGAAGGCGTTGGTGCAGATGTAGCGGGGCTCGCTGAAGTACGTGGCCCACGGCCCGAGATGACGCTCGAAGTGACTCTCGTCCAGTCCGCCGTAGCACACGAGGTCCAGGCCGAGCGCACGCAGCCGCTCCAGGAGGGCGGCCGCTCCGTCGAGCAGCCGCACCGGCTGCTCACGAAGGTAGCGCTCGCGTTCCGCGAAGTAGGCGCGCAGCACCTCCTGCGGAGTGGCGCCGGTGCCGGTGACCTCCACGAACACCTGGGCGGCCTCGAGTTGCGGCCGGGAGAGCAGGGCCCGCTCGAGTTCGGGCGTGTACTCGACTCCCTGGGCGGCGACGAGCCGGTGCATGACCGGGCTGAAGGTGTCGTTGAGCAGGACGCCGTCGATGTTGACGGCGGCCAGGCGGAGCGTGCTCAGTGCGGGGTGGGACACGGGGAGACCTCCCTGTGGTCGCGGGACGGGCAGCGCTCAGGAACGGGGTGCCAGCAGCACGGGAAGTTCCGTGTGGCCGCTGGATATGAAGGACTCGAACAGCCCCAGCTCGCGGGGCTCGACGGCCAGTTCGAGGTGCGGGAACCGCTCGAAGAGGGCGGGCAGCGCGATCGTCGCCTCGCTCATGGCCAGCGGGCGGCCCAGGCAGTGGTGGACGCCGTGGCCGAAGGAGAAGTGCTCGTGACGCGTGGGGCGGGTGGCGTCGAAGGTGTCCGCGTCGGGACCGTGCGCGCCGGGGTCGCGGCCGGCGGCGACGAGCGAGAGCAGGATCGGCTCCCCCGCGCGGATCACGGTGCCGTCGAGGTCGAGGTCCTCGACGGCGAACCGGAGCAGGATGTTGGCCACCGGCGCCTGGGACCGCAGCGTCTCATGGACCACCGCGTCCCAGGTGACGGTCCCTTCCCGCACCAGCCGGAGCTGCTCGGGATGGGTGAGCAGGGCGCAGATGGCGTGATCGAGGAGGTTGACGGTCGTCTCGTGCCCCGCCCCGATGATCAGCAGGAGGGTGTCCACGAGTTCCTTCTCCGTCAGCCCCTCCCCGTCCTCGTCGCGCATGGCGATCAGGGCGCTGGTGAGGTCGGTGCCCGGGTGGACGCGTTTGCGCCCGACGAGGTCGTTCATCAGCCCGTACAGCTCGGCCTGGTTCTTCTGGGCCGTCTCCGGAGTCGTGGTGGTGGTGAACAGCACGTCCGTGACCCGGTGGAGGTCGTCGCGCTCCTGGTCGTCCAGACCGAGCATCTCCGAGATCACCCGGATGGGCAGCTCGTAGGCGAACTCCTTGCGGATGTCGACGGGTTGGGCGGACGGCAGCCCCTCCAGCCGGTTCAGCAGCTCGGCGGTGATCTCGACGATGCGCGGTCTGAGGTCCGCCGTGCGCCGGGCGGTGAAGGCGCCGGCGACCAGCTTGCGCAGCCTGGTGTGCTCCTCGCCGTAGGCGGTGAGCATGCTGCGCACCGACACCCACATGGCCAGCGGCCACGAGTCGTCGACCTCGTCGTCGATCCACGCGGGCCAGTGCCGGTAGGCGTCCTTGGACACCCGCGGGTCGGCCAGCACCTGCTTGATCAGGTCGCCCCGGTTCACCGACCAGGCCAACACACCGCCTGGCAGGGCGACTTGGACGACCGCGCCGAGCCGCCTCAGCCGGGCTGCCTCGCCGTGAAGGTCCTGGCCGGAGGGATCGAGCACCAAGGGAACGGACGGATTCTGCACCTAGCGCCTCCAGTACAGCAATCGAGCGTATGGGCAAAGAAAACCGCTGATAAGGTTTGTTACTGGCTGCTCAAATCAATCACATGACGGTCGGATGTGTCGATTTGTTCTTCAATGTGCCGAACATCGCCTTGATCGGCCAAGGTTGACACAGGATCAAACCGCCAGAAACGGAACCATTGGTTCAAGCGTTCTTCGGACACTTGAACAATCCTTTACCTGGTTGGCGATAGAAGAAAACCGGTCCGTCCGTATCTTATTAGCTGTCGTCGAACGAAGCTTCAAGACGGGGGGTCTCCGATGGGTCTGCCTACCAGTCAGAGCACAGTCGAACTGCCCGCACTGCCTCGACTCACCACGACGGTCCCCAGGGAGTACGTGCACCGCGCGAGCTTCGCGGAGGTCTTCCTGACGGGCTGCACGGCCCAGGACGACCTGAGGTTCTCCCTCACCGGCCAGTGGCCCCGGGCGCACACGCTCTTCACCAGCCCCGGCGGGGGCAGCCACGATCCCCTGCTCACCGCAGAGACGTTTCGGCAGGCCGGCATGTTCCTCGCCCACGCGGAGCTCGGCGTACCGCTCCACCACCGCTTCGTCCTGGGGGACCTCAACTACACGACGGCCCTGCAGAACCTGCGGATCGCGCTCAGCCCGACGGACTTCGACCTCGAAGCCAAATGCACCGAGGTCACCTGGCGCAGGGGCATGGCCAGTTGGCTGCAGCTGGAGCTGTCCATCCGGCGCCAGGGCAACGTGGTGGCACACGGCTCGGGCAGCTTCGGCGTGATCCAGCAGGGCGTCTACAAGCGGCTGCGCGCGGCTCGCAAGCCGTGGTCGGGCCCCGCCTTCGACATCCGGGCGGACCGCGCCCCGCTCCCACCGGCGACCGTGGGCCGCGGCTCCACGGCCGATGTGGTGCTGTCGCCCACCGACTCGCCCACCAGCTGGCTGCTCACGCCGCGCCTCGACCACCCGATCCTCTTCGACCACGCCGACGACCATCTGCCCGGCATGGTCCTGCTGGAGGGCGCACGGCAGGCGGCCTCCGCCCTGGTGGCGCCCCGGACGATGACCCCGGCGAGCGCGTCCAGCTCGTTCCGTCGCTACGTCGAACTCGACCGGCCCTGCTGGATCGACATCACGCGGGTGTCCCCCGAGAGCGGCGGAATGATGACCGTGGAGGTCACCGGCCGTCAGGACGACGAGACGGTGTTCACCTCGACGATCACCGGACCGGTCGGATGAGGGTGACAGCCACGGCATCGTCACACCCACTCCCCCGCCTACGAGACGTGCGGCCTGCGTTGAGGGACGTGCAGCGGACGGAAAGCCCGCTGCACGTGCACATTAGCGTGCAGCGGCCCCATCCCATAGAGGATTAATACCGGAAGGTCTGTTGTTAACGCGGCTGTCTCCAGGGCGAGTTGTACCGGAACAGGCATTCACCGGCCGTACTCGACCGCGACCGACCAGGAGACCACGACACCTATTACGGCGTAATAGCCCGCCCTACAACGGCAGCGTCAGCCCGCGCTCCCGTACCTCCGGGGAGGTCGGTCCGCCCTCCGAACGCTCCGTCTTGCGCCCCTTCTTGCCCGGGGCCAGCGTGCGCGGGTCCACGGCCTCGGCCGGCGCGCCGGTCGCATACAGCCCGTCGGGCACGGCGTCCCGGTCGTGCGGCAGCAACCAGAACACCCGGCGGCGGAAGGTGCCGGAGGACCGCGACGGCTTGGCACTGGGACCGAGCAGGGCATAGCCGACCATACGTCCGTCGCGGTGGTAGGCGGGCCTGCCCTTGCGGGTGGGCAACCGGTCCAGACTCTGGCGTACGTAGTCCAGTTCCGTGATCTCCTCGAGCCAGACGAAGTCGACCTCGTGGATGATCTCGTCCTCTCCTATGAGGGCGCTCATGCTGTCTCCTCGTCGGCGACCAGTCCGATGCCCGGGTAGTACTTTCGCTGGTTGGACAGGATCATCTCCTTCGGAGACGCCAGCCCCACCACCTCTCGGACCCGCGCCGCGAAGGCCCGGGACGATATCGCCGGAGCCCCCTCATTTTGACACCATGTCTTGTAGGCCGCGTAGAGCTGGGCCTGCTCCGCTCTCAGATCCGCCCCGAGACAGCACTCCTCCGACAGGAACCGCCCGGTGTGGTCCTCGGTCTCCGCGTACGCCGTGGTGGCGATGCGCACCCGCTCCGGGCCGGCGAGGTCCTTCTCGCCACTCAGATAGCGACGGGCGCCCACGATCAGCCAGTTGAGGATGCCCGGTCCCTCCTCGGTGACCAGCACGTCCGCCAGGTTGTCGATCTTGCGGTCGTCGGACACGACCCGCTCGAAGGGGATCAGCCGCATCCGGCGCCAGAACGCGAAGCCGCCGGTGCCCACCTCGGGCCGGTGGTTGCCGAGCAGCCAGAGCTTGTGGGTGGGCTGGAAGCTGAAGAAGTCCTGCCGCATCCGGCGCGCCTTGATCCGGTCGCCACCGGTCAGCAGCTTCACCCGCGCCTCGTCGAACCGGTCCCCCGGCTTGACCTCGCTGCACACGATGACCCGCCGCCCGTGCAGCTCGGCCAGATCGGTCGGATGCCCCTCGTACGGCCGGGCCATCAGGAACCCGGGCGGCGCGGCGTCCGCATAGTCGCCGACGAGCTTCATCAGCACGTCCAGGAGCACCGACTTGCCGTTCTTGCCGGAGCCGAACAGGAACGGCATCACCTGGCCGCCGACGTCCCCGGTGATGGAGTAGCCCAGCAGCAGATGCAGGAAGTCGATCATTTCCGCGCCCTCGGGCCCGTCGCCGAAGGTGTCGGTGAGGAACCGGTCCCAGCGCGGGGTGGGCATCGCCTGCGGGCCCGCGGTGGTGGAGCGGGAGTGGAAGTCCTTGTCCGGGTCGGGCGTACGGATCAGACCGGTGCGCAGGTCGACGATGCCGGCCGGGGTGCACAGCGCGTAGGGGTCGGCGTCCAACCGGGCGGCGTTGAGCACCATGCCCGGCGCGGACTTGGCCTGGGTGAGCATCGCGTTCATGCCGCTGGTGCTCAGGGCCCGGCGGCGGTGCTGCTGCAGCGCCGAGGCACTGTAGGCACCGCGCGGGTCGTCGGTCGCCAGGGACTCGGCCAGGTCCCCCGCGGCCCACATCACCGTGTCGTCCTCGTCGATCTGCCAACGGGTGCTGTCCCAGCGGTACCAGCCGAGCCCGGGCACGTGCCGGTAGTCGTTGGAGTACAGCTTGACGAACAGTTTGGCGTTGCCGCGGTCGCTGAGGGTGTCCGGCAGCAGCCCGTCGGCGGTGGCCTCCCCGTCCCCGCCCGTGCCGTGCCGGTGCTCCACGGCCTGCCGGGGCACCTGGGTGCCGGGCTGGGCGAGGATCTGCGTGGCAACCGCCTGGGCGTCGAATAGCGCGTTGTCGTCGGCGGTCACGCGCGGCCTCCCGGGGACAACGGGCGCTGCCGGCCCGCGCTCAGACCGGAACGGATGATGGCGCGGTAGCGCCGCTGCTGCCCCGGCCGGGCATGCTCTGCGGCCTGGTCCAGCACCCGTTCGGCCTCCTCCTCGGTCAAGTGCCCGGCGGCGACCAGCCCCCCGGCGGTGTAGGCGGCCCGGTTGAGCTTCTCGGAGAAGCCCGCCCCTTCGGACACGGCTGCACAGGCAGCCACTTCGGCCAGTACGGCGCTCAGGGCCCGGCCCGCGGCCGCGTGCCCTCCCCCGGCGGCCAGCACGGCCTGCCGGGCCCGCGGCGGCACCGGGCGCGGCACGGGCACGTGCGCGGGCGGCAGATGCCCGGTGCGCTCCAGCTCGCGGGCCAGCCAGCCCGGCAGCGGCGCGGGCTCACGCACCGGCCCGACAGGCTCGTACACCCCCGCCGCGGTCACCGTCCCCGGGGCGACGATGTACCCGCCGTGCGCCCGTACGTCGACCTGCCAGGCCAGCGAACGGCCCCCGCCCGACCCGGTGGAGCACTGCCAGCGCTGCCCGCCCTGGGCCCGGTACCAGACGTGCAGGCCCCCGGAGGGCGTGCGCACGCGCAGGGTGTTCTCGTCGTCCGCGGGGCTGTGTTCACCGCGCAGGGCGGCCAGTACGCCGATCGTGTGGAAGCCGTTGGCGAGCCCGGTCAGATCGACACCGGCGGAGATCTCGATGCCCGGCAGCAGCCGGTCCCGCCCGGGCAGTTCCTGGGCGTGCGCGTCGATGTCCACGACGACCAGACTCGCGGGCCCGCAGGCGATTCCCACGCCGAAACGCGGGTTGGCCCCCCACCACTGCTCGACCCTGGCGTAGTCGAGGGTGGCGGCGTGGAACCCGTGGCACCAGCGACCGGCGGCCGGGCAGCCGCAGTCCCGGTGGGTGTGCCCGGGCTCGCGGCAGGCCTCGCAGTTGCCCGCGGGAGTCTTGCGCCCCGGCGCCAGCGGATGGACGGGCCAGCCCCGGCCGACACACCACCGCGCCGTCACCAGGGATCTGGCGCCACCGTGCGGCTCGGGAGACGGCTGCCTTGAGTCGCTACGCGGAACCCGCAGCTCAGCAGGCATCCACATCCCCCATCCCCCATCAGCGACTGAAGCGACTCAACGACTGGGACAGATTAGCGAACCAGGCGGACAGAAGGGGACACAGAGAAAACAAAAATCCCTGCGTGTGTCGCCCGGTCGCTCCAGCGACTGAACGCAAATCCTCCAGCGACTCAAGCCAGTTCGGTCGCTGTCTCGGTAGCTCAACGAAGCCGCAGGTCAAAGGGTACCCACAGGCCAAAACAGCGACTGAAGCGACTCAAGGTCCCTATATATGACGTACACACGCGCACACGCACACGCGCGAATGTCTTCATATACCCCGACCTTCGGTCGCTTCAGTCGCTGTTTCACCCCCAACCCTCACCCTGACCAGGCGTTTTCCCCCAGCGACCGAAGGCGACTCAAGCGACCCTCAGTCGCTCCTCTTCAGTCGCTGTCCCCACTCCCACGACCCGAGAGCCCTCTCCGGGCAGCGACTGAACGCACGCAGCGACTCAAGCGACCCTGCAGCAAACCTGGATCCGCCACCCCTCCCCCACCGCCCGGGCCCCGCACCCAACCCGGTCCCACAGTCGCTTCGGTCGCTTCAGTAGCTGCCACCGCCAAGACGCCGGTCACTGGACGCCCGGCCCGAGCCCGACCCAGAGGTCGTCGCTCTCGTGGATGACGTAGACCGGATCGGTCCTGGCCTTCCAGTCGACAGGAACGACGTAGTAGCGGCCGCTGCGCTCGATCAGAAGCCGCAGTCCCGTATAGCGGTACGGCATCCGCAGGTCCTTGCGCGCGAACTTCTCCTCCTGGACCCCCGGCGGAGGCAGGCTGAGCGGCCGGGTGCTGAGGAGCATCACGCTGGGCCAGCTCTGCACATGACTGGCGCGGGCCCTGGCGTCCTTCTCCCCGAGTTGCAGCGCGGTCTGGGTGAGCACCCAGAACAGGCAGACGGCGGCGGCGAAGAAGAGCAGGCCCCGACGGCCCGCTCCCCCTGGCCGGCTGCCCTCGGCGTGTGCGACCAGGCCCAGCAGGAATCCGACCGCGAGCGTGAGCGGGGCGGCCCATTCGTACGGCTGGATCCGTGACCAGAAGACCAGCAGCACCAGCCCGGCCGCCAGGACCACCGGGTAGAGCCGTAACACCGGAGCCAGGGCCACGAGAGCCCGTTGAGCGGGCTGCGCGGACAGTGGACGACGCATGACGTACCAGGGAGCGGTCGCCGCGATCAGGACGAGGACAACAGCCACGAGAACCGGAGACCGCAGCAGCTTCAGGCTCTGCAGCACCAGCGGGGCGAAGCCGAAGTCGAGGGAGTAGATGGAGAGATGGAAGTAGCCGTAGTACTGGCTGCTGTACATCGCCCCCAGATAGAACATCAGCGCTGCGATGACGGATGCCTGCGCGATGACGGTCTTGAGGAGTGCCGTCGGGCTCGCCGGTCGGCTTCCGACGCCCGTCTGCCCGTGCCGGGGAGGAAGCAGGTCCTCCGTGGGCTCACTCACGTGCCCTCAGGGGGAGACACTTCGGGAGCGTCGGGAGTCGCGGGAGACGGCGAAGTGGCGGACGGGGCGAGGCTGGGACCGTCGTCATGGTCGCAGTCGGTGCATGTAGGGGGCGGCGGCGGAGACGGGACAGTGGTGCCGCCGGCGGACGAGGACGCGGACCTCGGCGAGGGGACTTGGGCGGTGCCGGACAAGGACGGCGATGTCGTCGACGGCGACACCTCCGGGGTGCCGGCGGAGGGACTGGCGTCCGGCTTGTGATCGGAGTGGCGGCAGCCGACGACCACAAGGACACCCGACAGGGCGAGCATGCAGACAATGACCATTCGTCCAGCCTTGCCCGACATGCGCCCTCCTTCGTTGCGTGCGAGAGTAGCGCCGTCCGGGCAGCCGAAAGGGACACCCGCACAAGGAGCCGTGCCGCGTCATCCGAGCGGCGGACACGGGGGCTATTACGCCGTAATAGCCCCCGGCCCTACCCCCTACATGGGCCGTCGACAACGGAGCCGGTGCCGTCCACCGTGTCCGGGACGGTGGCGCAGACCTGCTTGCCGCTGTCCGAGTCGGTGATGGTCACGTGCCCGTTCGTGTCGAAGGAGTTCACCGCCTGCGTCTCGTACACGCCGTCGGAGGTCGTCACTGACGAGTCCAGCGTGACGTCGCGCGGCGAGGTGCTGCACGGCGACGGAACGTATGTGGCCGCGCCGCCGGAACCGGGTTGGCTCGGGTAGACGAAGGTCGGTTGCGTGGAGGTGGGGTCGCAGTTGCGGGCCGAGTCCAGCGCCTCGCCGCTGATCCGGCGACCGGCCGCATGTAGCCCGTCGCTTGCCTCCCGCCCCTCGAAGGCTTCGCCCAGCAGCACGAGTCCACCTACCGCGCACATGGTCAGTCCGAGCCCGAACAGCCAGTTGGTCAGGCGCTTGGCAGGGGGCTCCCGCCGCGTCAGGGCGGCCGCCACGCAGGCCGTGAGGACGACCACCGCGCCGACCCCGAGCAGGGCCCAGGCCGGCCCGGTCGAGATGGGCCCCGTGTTCAGTCCGTTGGGTGGCAACGGCTGAGCGATCACAGGTTGCCCCCGGTCATGACGGCCGCCCGCCGAACTCCCAGTCGTGCACCTCGATATCGGCGTACCGCTCCGCGGTCAGAAGGGCGCGTGCTGTCTCCGGATCCGGCGCCCGGACCAGCGCCGCCGTGCCCAGCCAGGTGGCGCCGTCGTCGGACAGCAGCGGCCCATAGGCGATCAGCTCGTGCTGACCGGGCGGCACCGCGAGGTCGGCGGCCTGCCCCGTACCAAGTCCGAGGACCAGGTACCGATTGCCGCCGCTCCGGCCGCCGGGGAAGTCCCACATGGTGCGCCCCAGCATGTTGCGCCACCGCCGCAGCAGCACGTCCCGGTAGACACCGGCCTGATAGTTCGGCTCGTCGAAGGCGAACGCGCGGGCAGCGGCGGCATCGGGCAGATCGAGGATGTGCACGCTTCCGGTGACGGTGTCGTCGGCCGCGAAGGTCGGGCCCCGGGCGATCATCTCCTTCGAGTACCGGTCCATGTAGGACCAGTGCTCTTCCAACAGTTCGTCGCGCAACGGCAGGGAGCCGGGCCTGTCGCGGTGGTAGCAGAGGAACTCCATGCCCACAGCCTCTCTTCAATGAGGCGACCGGGTCGAGCGGCTTTCCGCGCCGGCCCTCGACAGCCACAGGGCTATTACGACGTAATAGCCCGGCCCCGGTGTTGCCCCTCCCCTCCCCCACCTCCACCCCCGCTCAACGCCTGAGCACCTGAGGGCCTGCATGCCTGAGCGCCCGTCCACGCGGACTCAAGTCCCCCCGGTCAGGCTGCTCGCGGAAACGCGTCACACCGCCCGGCAGCCGGAAGGAAGCCCGCCGATGGCCTCAGCACCGTGGAACTCGACGTTCGAGACCGTCCTTCAGCGCGGCCTGCCCGGGCTGGGCAAGGACAAGGCGCCCGTGGCCGATGAGCCTCTGGAGACCTACGGCCTGGACTCCCTGGCCCTCATCGGCATCGTCAGCGCACTGGAGTCCTCGTTCGGCATCAGCCTCGCCGGCCAGGTCGTCGTGCCCGTCCGCACCCTGACCGCCGGTCAGCTGTGGGGCATCGTCTCCGCCGCGCTCCAGCCCGCCTGGGACACCTCGCGCCCCGCCTCCCGCCGCGCCCCCCAGGGCCCGAGCCCCTGGGCCATAGCCTGACGCCCCTCACTCCTCCACTTCCCCACCCCACCACTGCCCCACCCCATTACGGCGTAATAGCCTGGGCGTCCCGTTGATCCCGCCCTGGCTATTACGCCGTAATACGTCTCGGTACGACGCCCCACGCACCCTCCTCCCCCACTGGTACCGGCCAACTTTCCCTAACTAACGTGTCGGACGCGATTTCGATCAAGCACGTTAGTAAGGTATCCCCCATGAGTTCTCCAGCCACCTCCAGTGACCGCGAGAAGGTCGTCTCCAAGCTGCCGGGTCGGCTCCGGCAGGACCTCAAAGTCAGGGCCGCCCAGCACGGCCTCGAGATCCAGAGCGCCGTCGAGGAGGGCATCACCGCCTGGTGCGCCCTCGCCTCCGCCCTGGAACCCGTCGACACCTCGGGTGCCGACTCCTTCTCCACCTTCCTCCCCCAGGGCCAGTGGGACGAGTTCAAGCGGACGGCCGCCGACCGCGGGGTCTCCCTCATCCAGGGCCTCGCCCAGTCCGTCAGGCTCTGGCTCGACACCAACCCCGCCCCCGACGTCGTACGCCCGGCCGTCACCCGCCGCATCGTCGTCTGCAACCAGAAGGGCGGTGTCGGCAAGACCGCCATCACCGCGGGCACCGGCGAAGCGATGGCCGAGGACCCCAACAAGCTCCACCCGGTCCGGGTGGCCAAGCAGTTGGTCGCCGCCCTCCGCGCCGTGGAGACCGATGAGCCCGAGACCATGACCGACGACCCGCTGGACGTCGAGAGCCTCCCCGGCCTCGGTATGCGCGTCCTCCTGGTCGACTTCGACCCCCAGTGCCACCTCACCAACCAGCTCGGCGCCACCCCCGTGCCGATGAACGGCGACAGCCTCACCAACCACATGGCGGGCGACCCCAAGGGAGACCTCCGCGACCTCATCGTCTCCATCGACGACGACAACTTCGACGGCCGCCTGCACCTACTCCCCGGCTGCAACGACGCCTTCCTCCTCGACGTGCGCCTCTCCGCCGTAAGAGCCCGAGAAGCTGCACTCGAACGAGCGCTGGCCCCCCTGGAAGCCGACTACGACGTCGTCCTCATCGACTGCCCGCCCAGCCTCGGCCTCAGCATGGACGCCGCCGCCTACTACGGACGCCGCCGTGACAACGAGAAGCCCGGCCAGTCCGGAGCCCTCGTCGTCGTCCAGGCCGAGGACAGCTCCGCCGACGCGTACGAACTCCTCACCACCCAGATCGAGGACCTGCGCGCCGACCTCTCCCTCGAAATCGACTACCTCGGCATCGTCGTCAACCTCTACGACGGCCGCCGCGGCTATATCGCCACCTCCTCCCTCCAGGGCTGGGTGGACATAAAGGATCCAAGGGTGGTGGGCCTCGTCGGCGACCTGAAGGAACAAAAAGAAGCAGTCCGCATGAAGCAGCCGTTGTTGTCCTACGCCCCCAAGTCCCAGCAGGCCGTCAGCATGCGCGCCCTGGCCCGGGAGATCTCATGACGAAGAAGGCCGAGCAGCTGGGTGCCGGCCGGTTCGGAGCCTCGGCACGACCGGTCAGCGCCCGCCGCGCAGCCGTGGCCGCGGCCACCGGAGTCCCCACGGACGGAGTCGCCCCGCCCACCGAACTCCCCACCCACCGCATCAGCCCGAACCCCGACAACCCCCGTTCCAGCCTCGGCGACCTGACCGAGCTTGCGGGCAGTCTCAACACGCACGGCCAGAAGCAGGCGATCACGGTCATGAACCGAGACACCTACATCAAGGCGAACCCCGAGCGCGAGGCCGACCTCGAACCCGACACCTATTACGTCGTAATCGACGGCAGCAGCCGCCTGGCCGCCGCCCGCGAGGCAGGCCTGGCCACCGTCAAGATCATGGTCAGCGATGACCAGGGGAGTACCTCCGAGGAACTCCTCGAATCGGCCCTGGTCGCCAACATCCACCGCCAGGACCTCGACGAGCTCGACGAGGCCAAGGCCCTCAACCGCCTCCTGGCCATCCACGGCAGCCAGACCGCCCTCGCCAAGCGCCTCCACCGCTCCCAGGGCTGGGTCTCTCAGCGCCTGGCCCTCCTGAGCCTCACCCCCGACCTCCAGTCCCGTATCGGCCAGGACCCCATCGACCTCCTGCGCGCGGTAGGCAACAAGCCGGCCGACCAGCAGGAGACGGCCCTGGAGGAACTGAAGGCGGAACGAGCCCGCAAGGAAGCCGAACGCTCCGCGCAGAAGCCAGGCAAACGCCCGGCAGCCACCCCTCCGGATCCCCAGCCCGAACCCCCCGTCCATTACGACGTAATAGGGGCCCCGTCACCCGACGCGGAGCCGGAACCGGAGGCGGAGCCGGAACCGGAGCCCAGTGTTCATCCCGACCCTGAACCGGAGACCCCACCCGCAGCGCCCGCCCGCGTCACCACGGACACGGTGGTGCCGGAGCCCCGCTCCGACTCCTCGAACCCCCCAAAACTCCCCTACGACGACGGCGCCTTCCTCGCCATGCACCTCATCCGCAAGATGACGGACACGGAGTTCGACAAGATGCTCGGCATCCTCAACGAACACCAGCAACAGCGCGCAACCGCCGACAACTGAACAGCACAGCGAGGGGCCCCTGCCGAACGAAGGCCGGGGCCCCTCGCTCTGCCTATTACGTCGTAATAGCTCACGGGGAACACGGGGGAGTCGGCGGCCCATCCGCAGCTCTCCTCGCGGTCACCCGCGGCCCGTCCCACCCTCCACGCCGACACGACACCAAACGTGGCTGAGCCGGGGGAGTGGTTGCTGGAAGCACACGCGCGCCTGCCCGTTCGACGCCCCCGCCATGGTGGCTGACTTTCGTCGGCTGAGGTCCAGAAGGGGTGGCGTAGGCAACGGGACCAGGCAGAGCGGGTATAGCTGCTCCGGGAGGCGCCGGCAGGCTCCCACGAGCCTGCCGCTCAGTGCACTCCTCCCGAACTGCCCGTGCCCGTGCGGAACATGACGCACCGCAGACCGCGGTCCTTCGCAACTGAAGACGGCCTCAGCTCCAAGTAAGAGAGCATCAGCTGCCCAAACCCGCGCTGACCTGCGAGAACGTTACCTCCGACCCAGTTCCTAGGATCTGGCAGGCAGTTCCTGGAACAGCACACACGGTCCGAGGGATCGTGGGCCAACGATCCTAGGGACTGGGTACCACGTTCCTAGGATCGTGGCAGATTGACTTCAGGTTCATGAAGGCGGCCCAGAAATCCCGCCCTACGCCGCTCGGGCGGCGCTCGAGATCCGGCCGAGAAGTCCAGCGACACGTCCCTCCGGGCGGGGCTAATCGACTTCTTGCTCATGTACGTTAAGTTCATCTGGTCGGCCTGAAAGCCGCCCTCGTGAACGCTTCAGCAACCAGCCTCGGAGGCCCTGTTGGGAACAGCGCGCAGACTGCTGGACGCTGACACCGGGGAGATCGTCCCCTATGCGCCGTACGCTTTCTCCGGCAGGCACACCCAGGTCGACAAGGCACGGGTGGAGGCGATCACCGAAAGCAGGGCCTTCACGCCCAGCCAGAAGTTCCTCGTCCTGTGGTGGATCGGAGTGTCACCGGAAGGCATGGAGCCCCTCAAGGCCACCGGCGCGGACATCGGCCAGCGGGTCGGCATGTCCACGGATGCCGTGGGGAAGATCAACCGGAAGTTGGTCAAGCACCGCATCCTGATCGTCCGCGGCCGCATCGGAAACTACAAGTTCTACCGGATCAGCCCGTACATTGCTTTTCACGGGACTGGGATCGAACAGCGCGAAGCCATCAAGACCTGCAACCCGCCGGACATCCCCGGATTCGACGAGTCAACCCCTGCACGGTGGGAGGCAAAGTGAGCAACACCAAGGACATGACCCTCCGCCTGCTGGAACACACCGCCGGCCTGCCCGCCAACCAGCGCCTGATCCTGATGCTGTACGCCGCGCACCCCACGGACCGCGCAGGCACGGTCAGCAAGACGGCCGCCGAGCTGGCCGACGTCCTCGGCATGTCGCCCACCGTCTTCTCCCGCACCCGCCGCCAGATCGTCGAGTCCGGCTGGCTGGAGGAGTCCGAGCGTCTGGGCCACATCCGCTACTACCGCCTGAGCCCCAAGGCCACCGGCGAAGAGGTCGTCGTACCGCTGCGCCGGGCAACCTGACCCGCCCCCGTCCTGGTGGACTTAGCTGATTGACCTGAAGTTCATCAGCTAAGTCCACCAGGACGCCGTCAGTGCATCACCGTCAATGCCTGCGCCCATGCAAAGAACCCCGTCCCTGAACAATCAGGAACGGGGTTCTGATCCGAGCGCCGGGCAGGCCTTGCACCTGCATCTCCCCGCAGGAAGCGGGACGTCTTTCCTTGGACCACCAACGCATCACGCTCCACCCGCACTTGGGTGCCGCGCTCAAGATCAATCGTACAACATGCCCAATCCCGAACACAAAGCGGGCTGCGAGAACATTGGCCCGTTCCAAACCCCCGCGCATCTCAGACATAACTGACTTTCAAGGAGGTTCGCCCCGAAGGTCGAAGCCCAGAACCGGCCCGCGCAGGCCCGAACTCTGAGCTGCTGGTATGACGCGACCTTGGATCACCTCGTAGCTCGTCAGAGCGACGCACAGGCGTTTTGGATCTTGAAATCGACCCACCTGGGGCTATCAGCTCGATGAGTTGGGGAAGCCGGAGCGAGCGAGGGCCTATTACGCCGTAATAGCGACGTCAGACATCGCCCTCGGTGCGTAGCCGTTCGGCGGCGGTCTGGTAGGCGGTGGCGGCGCGGGTGAAGTAGTCGAAGAGGGCGTCGAGTTGCTCGGGGGAGTAGCCGCCGAGGATCTCGCCGATCTTCTGGCGGGCGGGGGCCATGACGCGGTCGAGGTCGGCGGGTTTGCCGACCGGTTCGACGATGACCTTGCGTCGGTCGTCGGGGGAGGGGGTGCGGCGTACGTAGCCGGCTTGCTCCAGGCGGTCGATGAGGCGGGTGGTCGGTCCGGTGGTGAGGCCGGTGCGGGTGCCCAGTTCACCGGGGGTCATGGGCCCGGTCAGCTGAAGGATGTTCAGCGCGTACAGGTCGGTGGCGCCGAGCCCGCAGGCCCTCGCGCTGGCGTGGCCGTGCAGCATCACGGCGCTGAGGTAGCGGCGGTAGATCTCGCTGGCGTCGGGGCGCATGGCAGGCGTTGACACGGGCTTCCTCACTCCATAATCTCTTCTTCAGAGAAGAGAAATCTTCGGCGCAGTTTCTTCTCTGTCGAAGTTATCACCACTGAACCGGAGGCACACACCATGACCGCACACCTGAACCCCGCCACCCCCCTCGACCCGGCCCGCACCTCGGACGCAGCGGCCATCCACGCCGTGCTGGAGCGCAGCTGCGCGGCCTGGGTGAACGGCGACGGCGCCGCGTACGGCAAGCAGTTCACGGCGGACGCCACCGATGTCACGTACGTCGGCACCGCTTACCACGGCGGTACGGAGATCGGCCGCGCCCATCAGGCCCTGTTCGACAGCTTCCTCAAGGGCACCCGGCTGATCCTCGAAGTAGTCGACCTGCGTTTCTATGGCACCGACACCGCCGTGGTTGTCACGCGCGGTGACGTGCGCAAGGGCGGCCCGAAGGCGGACGAGGACCTGGGCAGGCTCGGCAAGCTCGCCACGTACACGGTCGTCCGCGAGGCCGACGGAGCGTGGCGCATCGCCGCCGTGCAGAAGACGCAGCGCAAGCCGCTGATGGAGGCGGTCTCCTTCCGCTTCCAGCCCGCCACCCGCCCCGCCGCGCGCTGAACACCTGGGGGAGCGCCCTGCCCGTCGCCGAGGAGACAGCCGCCTAGGCTTTCACCCGGCACCGGCACCGGCACTGGCACCGGAACAACCCAAGGAGCGCGAACGTGTACGACCCCGCACCTGAGCACCCGTACCCCGACGCTCACCGGCCGGAGGACGCGCCGGCACCGCACGCACTGCTCACGCCCGTACTCGGTTTTCTGGGCACTTGGCACGGTCGGGGCCAGGGGGGATACCCGACGATCGCCGGGAACTTCACATACGCCCAGGACGTCACCTTCAGCCACGACGGCCGCCCCTTCCTCCACTACGAGGCCCGGGCCTGGCTGCTCGACGCCGACGGCGCACCGTTGCGCCCGGCGGCCCGGGAGAGCGGATGGTGGCGGCTTCAGCCCGACGGCCGGGTGGAGGCACTGATCACCCAGCCCACCGGCATCGCCGAGATCGCGGTCGGCCAGGCGGCACGGGACACGGTGGATCTCTCCACCCACGAGGTGGCCCTCACCCCCACTGCCAAGGAGGTCGACGCCACCCGCCGCCGCTACACCCTGACCGACAGCGACACACTGACGTTCGTCCACGACCTCGCGGCGGTGGGCCAGCCGCTGCAGCACCATCTCTCGGCAACCCTGCGACGCACGCGGTAGGTCGTACCTTGCCGGCACCGTGACACACGACTGCTCGAAGTCTTCACCGGGAAGGTGCCGCGAACGGACGGCTCAGATGACTCGGCCCCTCAACCTGTGCGTCCGGCCTGTCTCCTGCCCCGTGCGGTCTCAGCGCCCTGAGGGCGGCCTGGAGCGTGGGCTCGTAGTCCTTGGGGTCCCAGCCGGCCGGAACGGTGACCTTCATGCGGAGCCTCTCCTTGCCGACTCGGTGGATCTTGCAGTCGACGAAGGGAACGAGCCCGAGGCCGCGGGCGTGAAACAGGACGGGCCGGCCGGTCTTCACGATGTCGATGACTTCGAGTCGAGCGACTTCACCGAGCCGGTACACATGGCTGTTGGGGCCCCTCTTGGCGATGCCGACGACGACGAGGGCGTCGAAGGTCGGCGACACCTCTTTCCACTGCTTCTCGTAGTTCTCAGGGGTGAACAGATCACCGAACTGCAGGAGTTCGACTCCAGGTAGCCGGTGGCGGATCTTTGCGAGCCGTTGAGTCCACTGCGGACGCTGGGCAATGAGCGGAGGCGCGGAAATGTAGACGCGGACGGAGTCGCTGGGCTTCCGCGCGTCGCGAATCTTGTCCATGGCTGCGATGTAGGCCCGCTGTTGCGCCGCGGTCGCGTACGTGACCGGGGGGATGTCGGGGGCAGCGGAGTCAGGCATGAGCTCTATCCTTCCCTGACCGGCGGTCAGGCCTTTTACCAGCACAGATAGATGCCCCTCTCCCTTTCACGTGCATTTCTGGGACTCGCTTGCTTTGCCCTCTGCACGTGGGTTGATCGGAAGAGTATGGTGGCATCGTTCAAGATCTACATAAAGAAACAACCCCCAGCGCCGTAGGAAGCGCCGGGGGCGTAGAGAACCTGATAGGAGGCTCTCGGTATTCATGGCACCACTGTACCCGTGGGCCTTCATGGCCGCACAAGATCCCCGCAGACTTCGCGATCACGCGCGTTGGACGTCAGCAGGGTTTCTTTGCGTTTCCGCACGCCTCGACCAGCCCTCTGCTGAGGGGGTCGAGATGACGTAGGTCTGGGGGCGGCTCAGCCGCCCGGGGCCGCCAGGTGATGCCACTCACCCGAGCGCCGTGCCCCATCTGCCACCAGGAGGTTTGCCGACCCCCTGAAGGGATGTCCGCCCGGTTGCCGCCGGTCGAACGTTCGAACTGGTTCGCCAGAACCAAGCGCCAGAGGCGCCTTTTTCATGCCCTCCCCAGGATCAGTAGGAGAGCTGAACCCATGTTGCAGCATGACGCTGCCCTTTGTCAGCACACCCATGCCCGGACAGTCCCATTTGTGGCGTATATCCGGTCGCAATCCACGCAGCAACGCTACCCGAGTTCGCCGGTCGGCCCGGTGCCGTCCCTGGTGCCGACGGGAGAGCAGGTCCTCGCGCGGACTCGGTCGAGGCGGTCTGGACCACGGCGTTGGCTGCGGTCGGTCGAGTGGCTGGTGGCCGCCGGGCTGCATCCGCGTGCTTCGGCGACGACGCTGACGATCGCGAGGGACCTGACGGCGCGGATGGACTACGACACCGGTGAGGTCAGGTACTGCCTCCAGGGCATGGTGGACCGGCTGGGGCTGTCACGCGCGACGGTCAGCCGGCATGTGGCGTACCTCCGCGAGATGGGCTCGCTGGTGTGGGTGGGGCGTGGTAGCCGAACCAATGTGCGCCGGGTATCCGGGCTCGGCGGCTATGCCGCTACTGCGACCGTGTACGGAGCGGTGATCCCGGCCGTCTACGACCGCGCGCTCGGCCATCTCATCGTCGGGTCCGGGTACACGGCCCGGATCGTGGTCGTCCAGCGGGGTCGCGGTCCCGCGCCTGCCGGGCGTGTGGCGGCCGTGGATGACTCACCTGTGGACAACCGCAGCTCAGGCGAGCTTGAGACCCCTTCCCCGACGGTGGTTAAGAAGGTGGGTCGGTGTCAGGTAGTGGGTGGTAAAGACAGTTCTACCGAGCAGGCTCGGACAGCCGAATCCACAATCCGCCGCAAGAAGCGCCAGCTGACGATCCTCGGATTCCGGATCACTGCCGATCGGATCGACCGCGCCCGTAAACTCGCGGTCTCCGTACGGCCGTTGGTGAACTGGATACAGGGCGCCACACACGCTCAGCTGTCCTGGGTAATGCTCGACATGGTCGCCAAGGACTGGTCCGAGACACAGATCCTGCTCTGGCTGCGTGACCTCGGACAGAAACTCGGAGTGCCACGGTGGCGGCCCAGGTACCCGCACCGGGTCATCGCCGCGGCCCTTCGCCGCCAGGACCGGGCAGAGGCCGGGCGGGCCACCACACATGGCCTGGACTACGACGAAGCCCTCCAGCATGCCGTTGCGCCCAACGAGGCGTTCCAGCAGGCCACCCGGAGGATTCGCCAGGATTCCTCCACTCAAGAGACCTACGTGGAGTACCCGCAGCTGGAGGACGTGCCCATGGACGCATGGGACAGGAGCCTGCTGCAGGACGCGGTGTCCGCCGACCCAGCACTCGTGCTGGTCGCTGCGCAGATCTCCGGGCGGGAGGCGGCCCTGCGCACGTACGGCAGCGAAGGCGCCCGCATCCTCGACCTGCACGCCGAGTTCCAGGCGTCGGGATTCTCCTGGCCGGCAGGGCGTCTGTAGCCGCAGCACCGGCCCGGGATGACGGGCGCAGGCCCCGAGCCCGGGTACGGCGCTTCTACCGGCCCTCAGTGCCGTCCAGGAGCGTACGGACAGCCGCCTGCCCTCGCCGGATGATTGTTCGGCGAGGGCAGGCGGTCAGGTCGTCGGCGGCGGGAGCCTCCGATCAGAGGGTCAGCGAGGGACGATGGCCTGACCGAGCTCGTCCCAGTTCGCCTTGACGGCGGAGACGACCTCGTCACTGCTCAGCCACTCGGGACTGCGCAGAAGCTGGGTGGTCTCCCGGTATCGGATGTAGCGCTCCGGGTCCTGCGCCATGTACGCGGCGAGGCGGTCGGAGAAGTCCGACGAACTCGGGTCGACCTGGCGCGCTTCGCCGTCCACGGTGTACTCGACGCCCGGGATCCGGTGGTCGAGCGTGTTCGAGCTGTTCCAGCAGTACTTGATCAGGGCGTCGGCCTTCGCGTAAAAGCGCTCGGGCAGCCCGGTCAGGTCGCCGGCGGTCGCGTCCAGGTGGGCGCTCAACTCGTCGCGAAGATCCCGGGCTTCGAGCGCGGCCGCGGTCATGCCCTGGCCGTAGACCGGGTTGAAGCCCATCCAGGCGTCCCCCACGGCCAGGAACCTCTCGGGGCGGTTCGGCTGTCCGGCGAAGTCCCGAAGGCGACTGCGGGTGTCGCGCCACATCGAGATGGGTTCGGGAAACTCCACGTCGGCCAGGGCCTTGTCGAGTTCGGGGACCCCGATCGAGGAGATGAACTCGCGGAGTGCCGCCTCCTTGCGCGGCGGGTGGTCGCCGGCCGATCCCTGCACCGTGAGGATCCAGCGGCGTTCGCCCTCCACCACCCACATCGCCATCGCGCGGGAGGCCGAGGCCGCGCTCAGTGCGCCCTCCCCGAAGGGTGTGATGGCCAGGGCCTGGAAGCCGGGTGACCAGTTCTCGGGCACACGCAGGAAGGTCGACGAGTAGCCCCAGTGGGCGTTGACGATCTCCTCGGTCGGAGCCGGGTAACCCAGCTCTGCCAGCCATTCCACCGCCTGTGAGAAGCGACCACTGGCGTCGATGACCAGATCGGCGTGGATCTCACGGCCGTCCTTGGTGCGGACCCCGGTGACTCGTCCGCCCTTCGCCACCAGGCCGGTGACCTCGACGCCGGACTCGTAACGAACTCCAGGCAGCGCGCCTGCCTTGTCCCGCAGCGCCTTTTCGATCAACGGCCGGCTGGCCATGAGGAACTCGAGGGTGGACTGGAAGCGCGGGGACCAGCCGACGCGGTCCAGCCGCATCACGTCCGCGGCGGAGTCCAGCCGGGCCGCGCCCATCGCGAAGGCGTGCTCGGAAAAGCCCGGCAGCAGTTCGTCCATCGCCTGCCGCCCGGCCGCCAGCAGGGCGTGGAAGTGGGCGCCCTGCGGCACGCCCTTACGGAACACAGGTTCATCAGGCAGCTCGTCCCGGTCGAGAAGCAGCACCTCGGCGAAGTGTGGTGCCACCGCGGCGGCGGCCAGGGTGCCGGCGATGCTGCCGCCGATCACCAGGACGCGCGCAAGGGGTCCCTTGCTAGTGGTCATCGGACGCTCCCGCTATTAGGTAAATACAACACTACGAGCATAACAAGCGAGCATTACAGGCGACCAGGGCGTCAAGCGATGCTGATCCCGGCGTCCACGGTCATCGCCAGGCCGGTGACATACCGGGACTCGTCCGAGGCGAGGAACACCACCGCGTGCGAGATCTCCACCGGATCGATCCACGGCACGGGCATCGCCATCCGCGACACCGAGGCGGCGGCGAAGTCGTCACGGCCAGGGTTCTCCAGGTCGGGCCGGGCTCGCCGGTACATGAACTCGTTGTGGATCATCGGGGTGTCGACCTGCGTCGGGTGGACGCTGTTGACGCGGATCATCTCCGGCCCCAGCTCGAGCGCCAGCGCCTTCATCAGCCCCACGAGGCCGGTCTTGCTCGCCACGTAGTGCGACGTCTGGCGGGAGGCTCGAAGTCCGGCGCTGGAACTGGCCAGGATGATCGATCCGGCGCCCCCGGAAGCCCTGAGGTGCGGCATCGCCACCCGGACGGTGCGCCAGACACCGGTCAGGTTGATGTCGATCGTGTCCATGAACGCGGCCTCGCTCATCCGGTCGAACGGTCCGACGGCGGTGAGCACCCCCGCGTTCGCCACGACGACGTCCAGCCGTCCGAGCTCGGCCACACCTGCGTCCACCGCCGACTGCAGCTGGTCCAGGCTGCGGACGTCGGCCTTGCGGGTCACGACCCGACGGCCGGCCTTCTCGACCAGCCGGCCGGTCTTGGCCAGCTCCTCCTCGGTGCCGCCCGGGTAGGCCATCTCCGGCACGTCCTCGCACAGGTCGACCGCGATGATGTCGGCCCCCTCCTCGGCCAGTCGAACCGCGTGCGCCCGTCCCTGCCCTCGCGCCGCACCAGTGATGAAGGCGACCTTGCCGCTGACACGTCCCATGTCCAGTTGCTACCTTTCTCTAGTTGTCCTTAAGCTATGTCAGTTCGTTAGCGAAGGGAATCGCCGTGCGTGTCCTCGTCATCGGAGCCGGCATCAGCGGGCTCGCCATGGGCGTGCGGCTGAAGCGGGCCGGGATCGACGACTTCCGGATCCTCGACGCCGAGGACGGCCTGGGCGGCACGTGGCGGGTGAACACCTATCCGGGCGCCGCCGTGGACATCGCCTCGACGATCTTCCAGTTCGGCTTCCGGACCCATCCCTGGCGGCGGACCCACGCCACTCAGGACGAGGTCCTCGAGTACTTGGAACAGGTGGCCAAGGAACAGGGGCTGGAGCCGCACCTCGTGTTCGGCGCCCGCGTCACCGAGGCGCGATGGGACGACCGTGGTCACGAGTGGTCGGTCACCACTGCTGCAGACGCGACCTATCGCGCCGATGTGCTGGTGAGCGCGGTGGGCCTGCTCAGCCACCCCAACGACCCGACCTGGCCGGGCCTGGCGGAGTTTCGTGGCCCGGTGATGCACACCCAGCAGTGGCAGCACGACGTCGACCTGAGCGGACGCCGTGTGGCGGTGGTGGGCGTCGGATCCTCGTCGGTGCAGATCGTGCCGGCCATCGCCCCGGTCGCCGAGTCGGTCCACGTCTTCATGCGTGAGCCAGGCTGGGTCCTGCCCAAGGGGGACCGGCGTTACGACGACTCCGAGCTTCGGCGTTGGGCTCGCCCTTGGTACCGCCGGCTGGTGCGCACGCGTGAGGTCGTCAAGAAGGAGTGGCACAATCTCACCGGCCGCCCCAGCTACCACGCCGGAAGCAAGCGCAATCACGCCATGGAGCAGCTCGCACGCGGCTACATCGAGACAACTTTCGCCGACCGGCCGGATCTGCGGGCGGCTGTCACTCCGGACTATCCGTTCGAGGGCAAGCGGGTGGTGCTCTCCAGCGACTACTACCCGGCCCTGCTCCGGGACGACGTCCACCTGGTTCCGCACCCGGTCGCCTCGCTCACCCCGACCGGCATCGTCGACGCCACCGGCGCGCACCACGAGGTCGACGTGGTCGTCACGGCCACGGGCTTCACGGCGGCCGACTACCTGGCCACCTACGACGTGTTCGGTCGGGGAGGCCGCCGGCTGCGCGAGACCTGGCGCGAAGGCGCCTTCGCACACGCCGGCGTCACCGTGCCCGGCTACCCGAACTTCTACCTGCTGTTCGGGCCCAACACCAATGGCTCCGGAGCCGTCAGCGTGTTCTGGAAGGCCGAGATGCAGTCCGCATGGGTGGTGGCCGACCTGCGGCGCATGACTCGCCGCGGCCTGAGCGCGGTCGACACCCGCGCGTGGGTGTGTGCCGCCTACAACGTGTGGATGCAACGGCGGTTGCGCCGCACGGTGTGGGCGACGTCGAACAACTACTTCAAGCATTCGTCCGGCCGGAACGTCACCCAGTTCGACGGGAGCATCACGCTGCAGTGGCTGATCCTCAAGCTCGGGCGGCCGCTCGGGACGTATGCACTCCGGCGTAAGGAGGCTCGATGACCGGGTGGCGTGACCTGCTCGACCCCGAGTTCGCGGACGTGCTCGAACGGCTCCCGGCAGTGGACTTCGTGAACTACGAGAAGTTCCGGGCGGACTCGGACGCGACAAGTGCGGCTCGGGCGGCTCAGGTGGACACCACAGGACTCACGGTCGAGGACCGAGAGGTCGTTTCGGAAGGTGCCAGTGCCCGAATCCGTCTCTACCGGCCCAACGGGGCAGGGGTACGGCCGGCATTGCTCCATCTCCACGGTGGTGGCTTCGTCAGCGGCTCCCCGGACACGAGCCACGCGCGCATGACCGAACTGGCCGCCGACTTGGGCGTGGTGGTGGCGTCGGTCGACTACCGGCGGGCGCCGGAGCATCCATACCCGGCTCCGCTGGAGGATTGTGCGACGGCTCTGCGGTGGCTCCTCGAGGCGGCGGACACCCTCGGAGTGGATCGTGACCGAGTGGCGGTTCACGGGGTGAGCGCGGGAGGCGCCCTGGCGGCCGCCCTGGCCCTCAAGGCTCGCAGCGACCTGTGCTTCCAGTTCCTCTCGGTCCCCATTACCGACGACCGGCTTGCCACTTTGAGCATGCGTCGATTCGAGGACACCCCGATCTGGACCCGCGCCGTCGGGCAGGTGAGCTGGCGGCACTACCTGGGGGCGTTGACGCCCGGGGCGGATGACGTCCCCGTGCTCGCGGCGCCCGGAAGGGCCGGTCCGGACGAGCTGCGTGGTCTGCCTCCGGCCTATGTGGCGGTGATGGAACTCGACCCTCTCGCCGACGAGGGCCTGGCCTACGCGGCCGCGTTGTCCGAGGCCGGTGTACCGGTGGAGGTACACCGCTTCCCGGGTGCTTTTCACGCCGCGTTCAGCTCCGCCCCCGGGGCCTCGGTGTCCCGGCGCTACCTGGCCGAGGAGACCGCGGTTCTGGCCCGGGCCCTTCGGGTGCACCTCCCTGAAAGAGCGGGGCCGGTCAAGTACCGGTGGCTGTCCGATTCTGCTTGTGACGGGCCTGGTTGAGGACGTGCTCGGGCATGGACGCCCGCGGGCTGGCGGGCAACTTCCTGTTCTCCACCGGGCCGCACCCCTTCATGAACCGTCACACCTACAACCACCTGGACATTCCCATGCGTGGATGCACCGTCGCTGTGGACGGCCGCAGGTCGTGGACAACGGCGTCCTGCTCGAACTCGACTCCTGAGCGGCTCGCTGGGCCGCCCCATTCCACCCGGACTGATTGGACATCCAAATGACTCTGAGCAGCTTCGACGGTATTACCGCCGTAGTCACGGGGGCCGCCCACGGCATCGGACAGGCCTTGGTCCGGCAGCTCGCGAGCCAGGGCGCCGGAGTTGTCGCGGTGGACGTCCGGGGCGACGACATCGAAGCGCTGGTTCGCGAGTTGACGGACATGGGTCACCGGTCGCTCGCCGTCACCTGCGACGTCAGTTGCCGCAGTGAGGTCGCCGACCTCGGACGCGCGGTGGCGCAATGGGCACCGGAGGGAGTCCAGCTCCTTTGCAACAACGCCGGCGTCTTCACACCGCGCCACACGCTGACAGCGACGCACGAGGACTGGCAGTGGGTGCTCGGCGTCTGCCTCTGGGGGACGATCCACGGCATCGAGGAGTTCCTTCCCGGCATGGTCGCCTCGGGCCGGGCGGCCCATGTGCTCAACACCGCCTCGATGAACGGGTACGTGCCGAACCGGGTCAGCGCGCTCTACTCGACGGCCAAGTACGGAGTCGTCGGGCTGAGCGACACGCTTCGCCTGGAGCTGGCCGGGACCCAGGTGGGTGTGACCGTGCTGGCGCCGTCGGCGGTGAGCACGAACATCGGGAACTCCGAAGAGGTCCGGTCGTCCCGGTTCGCGCGCACCCGAGAGGATCCCCCCGACGATCCCTTCGCCGACTACGGGTTGAGTGCCCCTCTGAGCCCGGACACCGTCGCCGCGCTCGCTCTCGACGGAGTCCGGGCCGGTCGCGATGTGGTGTTCACCGACCCCGTGGTGGCACGGATGCTCGACGATCAGCTCGCCCGGCTCAAGGGGAGCTGGACCACCAGAGGTTCGAACGGTTCACCTTCGGCGTAGACGTCGTTGAACAGCGCGACGCCTTCGGCCGTCAGGGCAACGTCGTCGCTGCCCCAGACCTCGGTGCCGTCCTGGGCGCCGAGACGCTGAAGAGTGCCCGTCACCAGCGGGACGCGCGGCGCGTCCTCCCGGGCCTGCGGATCCTCGATGCTCAGGACCACGCTGCTCCCGTCGATCTCCAGCCAGGGGTTGGCGACGCGGACGAAAAGCATTCCGAAGTGCCCACTGAATCGGACGTCGCCACGGAATGCCCACACCCCGGCGCCGCTCCTCCCGGAGTCGTGCTCGTAGAAGAGGTCCCCGGCCCCGACGGGGACCGCGCCGTCACCGACCGACCCCTTGCCGTCGGGCATCCGGCGGACGTAGTCCACGAAGGACCTCTTCACTCCCCACCGCAGGCCGTGCACAAGCCCCTGACGCTCTTCCTCGCCACGCTCTTCCTTGCCGGCTTCCATGGATGCTCCTCTAATCGTGCTCGGCTATCATGTTGGCACGACCACTGACGGCCCGGGAAGGCTTATTGGGATGGCGCGCGATCGTACGGCCAGAGCCCGCATCAAGCAGTACCTCGTGCAGCACGGTCCGCTCGCGGACGGGCACGGCCTGGCCACCAAGGTGCTCAAGGAAGCGGTCGGCTACGAGGGCTCCCCGGTAGCCTTCATCCAGCTCCTCGCGGCCATGGAGCGTGACGGCGAACTGGTCCGGGAGATCCGAGGCAAACGGACCTACCGGATCACCGCGGTCGACCTCCCCGACGGCTTGGGCGAGCCTTCCTCGGGAGTCCTGGAGACCCCGGCCGGCCGGTTGCAGGTCGACTACGACGTGCTGGCCCGGCACCTGCTTCGTGAGCTGGCGGGGAGCGGGACGCCCGCCGTCATCCAGGAACTGACGGCCGAGCAGCAGCGGATCGCGGCCGAGCGTGACGACTATGCGCGTCGTCTCGTGCTGGCGCGGGCCAGGCTGGAGGAGTTGCGAGCCCAGGCAGGGATCACCCCGGCTCAGGGTGCGTCGTCGTCGGCCCGGCCAGACCCGCGTCGCTGACCACCGGGTCCGGTTCCGGACCCGGAGTCCGAGCGCCGTCGTGGGGGATCAGCAAGGCCGCCCCGGCGGAGAGCGCCATGGCTGCCGCCAGCACGACGAAGGCGGCGACGTAACCCACCCCGTCGAGACCGGCCGATCCCGCGTACGCCGTCAGGATGGCTGCCGTGGCGGCCGCTCCGAGTGAGCCACCGAGCGTCCTGATGTTCGTGTTCACGCCGTTCGCCACTCCGGTCTGACCAGCAGGCACCGAGGCCACGACCACGGCCGCGACGGTGGAAAGGATCAACCCGTTGCCGATGCCCTGAACGACGCACCAGCCGGAGATCAGCCACCACTCGCCGTTCCAGGCGGCCATTCCGACGAAGGACGCGCTGCTGATCAGGCCTCCCGCGACGAGCAGGCTGCGGGAGGAGAACAGCCGGTAGAGCCGACCGGTGCACAGGCTGGTGAGGAAGGCCGCGAGCGCGATGGGCGACATCAGCAGGCCGACTTCCGAGAGACTCGCACCGATCCCGACGCCGCTGTCCGGCGGTGCCTGGATCAGCCGCGGGAGCCCGGCTGCGCACCCGAACAGCCCGACCCCGGCGAGGAAGGCCACCAGGTTCGCGGTCCAGACTCCTCGAAGACGCATCATGCGCAGGTCCACGAATGGCACCCGCGCCCGCCGCTCCTGATCAGACCATGCCAGGCCGAGGATGAGACCTGCGCCGGCAAGGGCCAGGACCATCGGGGACGTCCATCCCAGGAAGCTGCTCCGGCTGATCGCCAGCAACGTGCAGACCAGGGCGCCGGCGAAGAGGACCACCGGCAGGACGCCGAACCGACCGTCGCCCGGAGTTCGGGAACCGGACGGCGGCAGCACCAGCAGCACGCCGACCAGGGCGACCACCGCCAAGCCCATCGGGAGGAGGAACAGCGCCGTCCGCCCCATCTCGACCAGGATCGGGCCGGCCAGCACGATCCCGACCGAGAAGGCGATGGAACCCACCGTCGCGAGGATCGCCGCTCCGTAGCCGAGTCGCTCCGGGGGCACTGCCGCACGCAGCGCCGAGAAGGCAACCGGGACGGCGCCGCCGCTGATCCCCTGCACGACCCGCATGGCGATCTGCCACCCGATGGTGGTCGCCAGGGCGGAGCCGAGGCAGCCGAGCGCAAGCACCAGGAGCACCACAGCGAGGATCCGGCGTTGCCCGTAGCTGTCGCCGAGCCGTCCGAGCAGGGGAGTCGCCACGCCTGAGGAGAGCAGGAAGCCGGTGATCAGCCAGGTCGCCGTGACCTGGTCGGTGCCGTAGTCGGCCTGGAGTCCCGACAGCACGGGAACGACGACGGACTGCGGCAGGTTCACCGCGATCACGACGAGCGCGAGCACAGGGAAGACCGCACGGGAGCGGGACCGTGGGTCAGTGGTCCTGAGCAAGACTCCTCCAATGGTTTGAGTGAGCTACTGCACCACAGTAAGACCACAATAGTGATGTAGTGTTGCAGTCATGCTCGACACTCGACCGCTCGATGGCGTCACAGTAATCAGCCTGGAACAAGCCGTGGCGGCTCCCTTCGCGACACGACAACTGGCCGATCTCGGCGCCCGGGTGATCAAGATCGAACGACCCGGAGGCGGCGACTTCGCCCGCGGGTACGACCGAGCCGTCCACGGGCTGTCCAGCTACTTCGTCTGGCTCAACCGCGGCAAGGAGTCCCTCACCCTCGACGTCAAGGCGCCCGAGGGCAAAGAGGTGTTGCGAGACCTGCTCGCCCGGGCCGATGTCTTCGTACACAATCTGGGCCCGGGCGCGGTGGACCGGCTCGGCTTCGGCGTCGACGCACTGGCCGCGCTCAATCCGAGCCTGATCGGCTGCGCCGTCAACGGATACGGAAGCACCGGGTCGTGGGCCGACCGAAAGGCCTACGACCTGCTCATGCAGTGTCAGACCGGCCTGGTCTCGATCACGGGTGTCCCGGACTCGGGAGCACGGGTCGGCATCTCCGTGGCTGACATCGCGGCCGGGATGTACGCCTTCTCGGGCGTGCTCACGGCGCTGCTGGCCCGAGCCACGACCGGCGCGGTCCAGCCGGTCGAGGTCTCGCTGTTCGACTCGCTGGCCGAGTGGATGAGCCAGCCGGCCTACTACACGGAGTTCACCGGGGCCCAGCCGCCTCGAATCGGCACTCACCACGCCACCATCGCGCCGTACGGCGCCTACAGGGCCATGGACGGGCGTGAGGTCCTGTTCTCGATCCAGAACGACGTCGAGTGGCGGGCGCTCTGCGCGAAGTTCCTCGACGATCCCGCACTGGCCGATGACCCCAGGTTCCGCACCGGTGCCGACCGTGTCGCGCACCGTGTCGAGCTCGACGGGTACATCGCCGATGCCTTCGCCCGGCGCACCAGCGAGGAGGTGGCCGAGCGCCTGGACCAGTTGCGTATCGCCAACGCGCCGATCAACCAGGTCGCCGACTTCCTGGAGCATCCTGTGCTGCGGGAGCGGGACCGGTGGCGCACGGTTCAGGCTCCCGGTGGGGAGTTCCAGGCGCTGCTGCCCCCGATCGGGCTGGCCGGGACCGAGCCGGTGATGGGAAACGTACCCGACCTGGGCCAGCACACCGACGCTCTGCTCGCCGAGCTCGGCCATGGCCCCGATGCGATCGCCCGCCTGCACGGCGCCGGCGTTGTCTGAACCGAGCCGTCAGGAGGAGAAGGACTCATGGGTCACCTGGAAGCACTCGACGAGCATGAGCGCGCCGTCGTCAGCACCGTCGCCGACTTCGTCGACAAGCAGGTCAAGCCGGTGGTGCAGCAGCTGGAGCACGACAACGTCTACCCCGAGGCGCTGATCGAGCAGATGAAGGAGCTCGGCATCTACGGGCTCGCGGTGCCTGAGGAGTACGGCGGCGTCGCGGTCAGCATGCAGTGCTACGTCCTGGTCACCGAGGAGCTGGCCCGTGGCTGGATGAGTCTGGCCGGCGCGATGGGCGGCCACACGGTGGTCTGCAAGCTCCTCAACCAGTTCGGTACACAGGAGCAGAAGGACACCTGGCTCCCGCGCCTGGCCACGGGGGAGGTCCGGGCGACGATGGCGCTCACCGAACCGCAAGGCGGATCCGACCTGCAGGCGCTGCGGACGAGCGCCAAGGAGGTCGACGGCGAGTACCGCGTCAACGGCGCCAAGACCTGGATCAGCAACGCCCGCCGGGCCGGGCTGACCGCGTTGCTGTGCAAGACCGACCCGACCGCGCAGCCGGCCTCGAAGGGCATCTCGGTGCTGCTCGTCGAGCCCGGGGAGGGGATGGCCGTCTCGCGGGACCTTCCCAAGCTCGGCTACAAGGGCGTCGAGAGCTGCGAGGTGGTCTTCGACGACTATCGGGCTCCGCTGGGCAACATCCTGGGAGGCGTGCCCGGCGTCGGGTTCGCACAGATGATGAAGGGCCTGGAGACGGGTCGGTTGCAGGTTGCGGCGCGGGCGCTCGGTGTCGGTCGGGCGGCTTACGAGGACGCCTTGTCCTATGCGCAGACGCGCGAGTCCTTCGGCAAGCCGATCTGGAAGCACCAGTCGGTCGGGAACCTGCTGGCCGACATGGCCACCAGCCTGGAGGCCGCGCGTCAGTTGACGCTCTATGCGGCGCGTGAGTTCGACGCCGGCCGCCGGGTCGACATGGAGGCGGGGATGGCCAAGCTGTTCGCGTCCGAGACGGCGATGAAGATCGCCCTCGACGCCGTGCGCGTGCACGGCGGATACGGCTACTCGACCGAGTACGACGTCGAGCGCTACTTCCGTGACGCGCCCCTGATGATCGTCGGCGAGGGCACCAATGAGATCCAGCGCAACGTGATCGTGGGCCAGCTGGTCTCACGGGCGCGAAAGGGCTGAGGCGATGGTCGCCGACGACGCTGGAATCGTCGTGGTCGGGGCCGGCCTGGCCGGCCTGCGCACGGCTGAAGGGCTGCGCCGTCACGGGTGGGAGGGTCTCGTGACCATCGTGGGCGACGAGGTCCACATGCCGTACACGCGTCCGCCGCTGTCGAAGAAGCTGCTGCTGGAGGGCGGTGACCACGCCGGCGTCGAACTACGCCGGCGCGACTCCGGACATCCTTTGCAGTGGCGGCTGGGACGTCGGGCCGTCGCCTCCGACCTCGACGGGCGCTCCGTCACCCTCGACGACGGGACCGTGCTCCGTTACCAAGGGCTGGTGGCCGCCACCGGTGTCCGCGCGCGGCGCCTGCCGGAATCCCTCGGCGGCCCCAGGGCCGTACTGCGCACGCTGGACGATGCCCAGGCGCTCACCGGACGACTGCGTCCGGGCGCCCGGGTGGTCGTGATCGGTGCTGGGTTCATCGGCTGCGAGGTGGCGGGTACCGCGCTCTCCCGCGGCTGCGCCGTCTCGGTGGTGGCGATCGACGAGCTGCCCATGGTTGCTCCGCTCGGGCCGCTCGTCGGCGCAGAGCTGCGGCGTCGGCACATCGCCGCCGGTGTGAACTTCCATCTCGGCACCGGCATCATCTCGGTCGACGAGGGTGGCGTCGTGCTGTCGGACGGCACCCGGCTCGAGGCCGACGTCGTCGTCGAAGCGATCGGGTCGCAGCCGGCCACCGAATGGCTCGCCGGTAACGGACTCGACCTGGCCGACGGCGTCGTCTGCGACGAGTTCCTCCGGCTCGGCGGCCGCAGGGGCACGGTCGCCGTCGGTGACGTCGCGCGTTTCCCCAACGCGCTCTACGACGCGACGCCTCGGCGCATCGAGCACTGGCAGGTCGCAGTCGACACCAGCTTGTACGCCGCGGCCTCACTGGTCGGCGACCTCACCGGCCGTCCTGCGGAGAAGCCGTTCGGCACCGTGCCCACGTTCTGGTCCGATCAGGCCTCCGTGAGCATCCGTGCCCTGGGCCAACCCGCCCTGGCCACCGATGTCGAGGTGCTGGAAGGAGATCTCTCCGGTGAGGCCGCGATCGGCTACCGGAGGGACGGCCGGCTGGTCGGCGTCCTCCTCCTGGGCCTGCCGAAGCGGATGGGCTTCTACTTGAAGCGACTCACCGACGACCTGGCCGCCGCTCCCACCCACTGAACCGAACTCACCGAGAAGGGCCCGGCGGTCACCGCCGGGCCCTTCTCCGTGCCGTGGTTCAGAACTCGATGACGCCGCGGATGTTCTTGCCCGCGTGCATGTCGGCGTAGCCCTCGTTGATCTGGTCCAGGGTGTAGGTCCTGGTGATCAGCTCGTCGAGCTTCAGGTGGCCCTGTCGGTAGAGGTCGAGCAGGCGCGGGATGTCCCGGTGCACCTGGACGCCACCGTAGACGTTGCCGCGCAGGGTCTTCTGGCTCAGCGTGAACAGCGCGAGGTTGAGGTCGACGGTGGTGGAGGCGAACGGCGAGACCGACGTGACCACCGTGGTGCCCGCCGGGCCGGTGAGGTCGACGATCTGCCCCAGCTTGCTGGCGTCGCCGACGCCCACCGAGAGGATCGCCGCGTCAGCCATGCGGCCGTCGGTGTTTTCGGCCAGCAGTTCCTTGGCCTCCTCGACGGTGGCGACCGCGTGGGTGGCGCCGAACTCCAGGGCCTTCTGACGCTTCAGCTCGACGGTGTCGACCGCGACGATGAGGTTGGCGCCGGCGTTCTTGGCGCCCTGCACGGAGTTGATGCCGACTCCGCCGCTGCCGATCACCACGACGTTGTCGCCGGGCTCGACCTCAGCCAGGTGGACGGCCGCGCCCCAACCGGTGGTGACGGCACAGCCGAGCAGGGAGGCCACGTTGAACGGGATGTCCTTGCCCATCTTCACGACACAGCGCTCGGAGATGACCGTGACGTCGGCGAAGGTGCCCAGGTCGCCGGTGGCGGCGATCTCCTGGCCGCGGGCCTTGAACGGCTTGGTGGCGCCGTAGTCCTGCAGCGCGCCGTTGAGGCAGAGGTTGGACCGCCCGCGGGCGCAGTTGCGGCAGTAGCCGCAGGGCGGCTGGAAGATCAGGACGACGTGGTCGCCGGGCGCCACGCGGGTGACGCCGGGCCCGACCGCCTCGACGACGCCGGCACCTTCGTGCCCGCCGACCAGGGGGAGCGGGGTCGGCATGTCGCCGGTGACCGCGTGGTCGTCGGAGTGGCACAGGCCGGTCGCGTGGATCTTGACCTGCACCTGCCCGAAACCGGGCTTCGCGAGCTCGACGTCCTCGACGCTCCACTTCTCCCCGATGCCCCACAGGATCGCTGCTCTGGTGCTCAAATGCCTCTCCATTCGTCGTTGATCGGATCAGGATGAGAACTTGAAGCCGCGGTAGCCGTCGTCGGTGGCCGACTTGACCCGCTCGCGGTACTGGGGGAGGCCTCCGGCATAGAGCAGGTAGGCGCGCTTGCGGCCCGGCACGTTGGACCCGAACGCCCAGGACTCGGCGGTCTCCTGCATCGTGCCGACGATCCCGGCGTTGACGTGGTCGATCCACTCGTCCTCGGCGGCCTCGGTGGGCTCCACGACGGTCTCGCCGCGCTCCTGCATCCCGGCCACCGTGGCGGTCACCCAGTCGGCCTGGAAATCCGTGGCCCGGGGGATCACACCGGTGACGCTCTGCGGTCCGCCGACCAGGAACAGGTTGGGGAAGCCGGCCACGGTGAGGCCGAGATAGGTGCGCGGGCCCGCCTCCCAGTGGTCGCGCAGGGCCAGCCCGTCGCGACCGCGGATGTCGATGCGGTTGTAGGAGCCGACCACCGCCTCGAAGCCGGTGGCGAAGACGATGACGTCCACGTCGTAGTGACCGTGGACGGTCTCGATCCCGGTCTCGGTGAACCGGACGATCGGCTCCTCGCCGGTGGAGACCAGCGAGACGTGGGGCTCGTTGAAGACCTCGTAGTAGCCGTTCTCCAGCGGCGGCCGCTTCTGCCCGAAGCCGTGGTCCTTCGGGATCAGTCGCTCCGCCAGCTCGGGGTCGTGGACCCGGGCCCGGATCCGCTCGGCGATGTAGGCGGTGACGTTGTCGTTGGCCCGCTTGTCCACGGACACGTCGCGGAAGTTGCCCAGCGCCATGACCAGGCCGGGGGAGTCGTAGAGACGGTCGAAATGGGCCCGCCGCTGGTCGGCCGTCAGCTCCAGCGAGGACTCCGGCATCGGCCGGTGCATCGAGCCGGACGGCGACAGCTGGGTGGCGTCCCAGATCTCCCCGATCCGGCTCCGGATGTCGGCCATCCGCTCCGGGGTGATCGCGAAGTTGTTGATGGGCGTGCACCAGTTGGGGCTCCGCTGGAACACCACCAGCTGCTCGGCGTCCTTGGCCACCAGCGGGACGATCTGGACCCCGCTGGAGCCGGTGCCGATCACCGCCACCTTCTTGTCGGCGAAGTCGATGCCCTCGTCCGGCCAGAGCCCGGTGTGGGCCCACTCGCCGCGGAAGTCCTCCAGCCCCGGGGCGCTGGGGAAGGCCGGCGCGGACAGGATCCCGAGCGCGGTGACGAGATGGCGGGGCTTCCAGACGTCACCGGAGGACGTCGTCACCGTCCACCGTTCTGCCTCGCTGTCCCACTCGGCCGAGACCACCCGCTGATCGAAGGTGATCAGCCGGCGAAGGTCGAACCGGTCCACGACGTGGTTGAGGTAGCGCTCGGTCTCCGGCTGACCGGCGTACTCCTCGCTCCAGTCCCATTCCTCGATCAGTTCGGGGGAGAAGAAGTAGCCGTAGGTGTAGCTCTCGGAGTCGAAGCGAGCACCGGGGTAGCGGTTCCAGAACCAGACGCCGCCCACCCCCGTACCCGCTTCGACCATCCGCACGTCCACGCCCTGCTGGTTCAGCGTGTAGAGCTGATAGATGCCGGAGATGCCGGCCCCCACGACCAGGGCATCCAGCGTGGTGACGGCGGACTGCGACTTCGACACGGAGGTTCTCCTGCACTGGCACCAATGTTGCTTTAGTGTTCTTGCTGTTGCGCAATTATGTTAGCACCATAAGAGGAAACTCTGTGGCGGAGTCGCTCAGGACTGCTCGCGAGGTCCGGGGGCGAACCGCAGATGGACGTCCTCGATGCCCCAGGCCAGCCCGAGGTGCTCCTTGGGGGCGGGGGCGTGGGGGTCGAGCTCGAACCGTGGGATCCGCCGGCGCAGCTCGGCATAGGCGATCTTCAGCTCCAGCCGGGCCAGGTGCAGGCCGACGCAGCGGTGCGGTCCCACCCCGAAGGCGAGGTGCGGCTTGGGCGGCCGGTCGAACACGACCTCGTCCGGATCCGAGAAGTACTTCGGGTCACGGTTGGCCGCGGCCAACGGGGCGTGGATCCGGTCGCCCCGGGGGATGTCGACCCCCTGGAACCGCACTGCGTCGTCGGTGACCGTGCGCGTGGGCACGGGCGGTGTCGCCCAGCGCAGAAGCTCCTCGACGGCCGGCTCGAGCGTTTCCGGGCCCTCGAACATCCGGTCCCACTGCTCCGGGTGCCGAGCGAAGTAGACCGCCGTTTGCGAGAGCACGCTCTGCACCGTGTCGAGCCCGGCCGTCATCATCAGGACGAAGAAGTCGAACAGCTCGTTGTCGTCCATCCGGCGGCCGTCGATCTCGGCGTCGAGCATCACCGAGGTGACGTCGTCCTTGCGCGGAGCGGCCCGCCACTGCGGGATCTTCTCCAGCATGTACGCGTTGAACTCGACGTGCGCCTGGCCCCGGGCGGCCGCGTTCTCCTCCATCGAGCCGCCACTGACGCCGTGCAACAGGATCGACGTCCACCGGTTCATCTTCTCGAGGTCCTCCAACGGCCAGCCCATGATGGCCAGGACTGTGGCCCCCGGGAAGGGAAGCGCGAAGCGCTGGACGAAGTCGCAGCGACCGTCCTCGATGAAGTCGTCGATGAACCGGTTGGCCTGCTCTCGCAGGTGGTCCTCGAGCAACCCGACCTTCTTGGGCGCGAACTGAGGGTCCAGGTAGCGCCGGTACTGCCGGTGCTCCGAGCCGTCGATCTCGATCGGGATCATCGCCTGGCGGGTGCCCACCGCGTTGGTGCCGTCCGGTTCGTTGGGGAAGCTGACCACGCCCCGGTTGTTCAGCCGCAGCAGCTCGGAGACGTCGTCGTACTCGGTGAGGACCCAGCAGCCGTTGCCCCGGCCGGACCAGCTCAACGGCAGCTCGGCCCGCCGTCGGGCCAGGTCGTCCAACTGGGTCTGAATCGGCACGTCGGCGTACGGGTCGTAGTCCCGGCGCAGCCGCTCGCGCGTGTTCTGGATCGGCTCCCCGGCCGGGGCGGTCACGACAGCTCTCGCGGCCCAGGAGTGAAGCGCAGGTGGACGTCGTTGACGCCCCAGGCCAGACCGAGGTGCTCGTGCGGGGCGGGTGCGTCGGGGTCGAGTTCGAACCGGGGGATCCGGCGGTGCAGCTCCTCGAACGCGATCCGCAGCTCCAGCCGGGCCAGGTGCAGCCCGACGCATCGGTGGCTACCGACGCCGAAGGCCAGGTGCGGCTTGGCCGGGCGGTCGAAGATCACCTCATCCGGGTCGGGGTAGTACTTCGGATCGCGGTTGGCCGAGCCCAGCGGCGCGTGCACCCGCTCGCCCTTGGGAATCTTGATGCCGCGGATCTCCAGGTACTCGTCCGTGATCGTGCGGGTCGGGACCGGCGGGGTGGCCCAGCGCAGCAGCTCCTCCACCGCGGCCGGCACCTGCTCCGCGTCCTCGAACATGCGGTCCCACTGGTCCGGGTGCTGCGCGAAGTAGCGCGCGCAGCGGGCCAGGACGCTCTGCACCGTGTCCAGACCAGCCATCATCATCAGCACGGAGAAGTCGAAGAGCTGGTCATCGGTGAGCTTCTGACCGCCGATCTCGGCGTCGAGCATGACCGACATGACGTCGTCCGTGCGAGGGGCGGCCCGCCACTGCGGGATCTTCTCCGCCATGTAGGCGGCGAACTCCTGCTGCGTTCGGCCGCGGGCGGCGTTGTTCTCCTCCTCGGTGCCCCCGGGGACACCATGCAGCAGGACGTCGGCCCAGCCGTTCATCTTTTCGAGGTCCTCGGCCGGCCAACCCATGATGGCCAGGACGGTCGCGCCCGGGAACGGCAGCGCGAACATCTTGACGAAGTCCACCCTGCCGTCCTCGATGAAGGCGTCGATCAGGCGGTTGCACTGCTCGCGCAGGTGGTCCTCGAGCTCGGCGACCTTCTTGGGGGCGAACTGCGGGTCGAGCACCTGGCGGACCTGACGGTGCTCAGGACCGTCGAGTTCGATCGGGATCTGGGCTTCGCGCGCCCCGGAGAGATTCAGCCCGTCGGGCTCGTTGGGGAAGCTGATCACACCGCGGTTGTTGCGGCGCAGCAGATCGGAGACGTCGTCGTAATCGGTCAGCACCCAGCAGCCGTTGCCGCGGGCGGAGTAGCTGACCGGCTTGTCGGTCCGGCGGTCGGCCAGCTCGGCGAGCTGCTCGTCGATGGACCTGTCGGCGTAGGGGTCGTAGTCACGTCGGTAACGGGCCCGCAGGTCGTCGAGGGCGAGGTCGGTCATCGGACTCCCAATCTTGTTACCAATATGGATTGAACCTCATTGGAAGCATAGTGACGCACCACACGCAACACGACAAGAAGGGGAGTCGACTCGCCCCGGATGCCCCGAGGTGATGAGACCGTCGGCCACCGCGGACTCGCGGCTCAGTGGTCGCCGTCCTGGAGCCTCGTGAGCGCGCGCTCGATGAGCATCCAGGTCACGACGTCTTCGCCCATGGAGGAGTTGAGCAGAGCACGCAACGTCCGGATGCCGGCATGGCCCAGGGCGTCGGTCACCAACCGGGCGGCCTCGTCCAGAAAGGCACTGAAGGCCTCCCAGGCGATGTCGTCGCCGCACAGGGCCTCCCCCGGGGTCGGCACGATGGCGGCGACCCGCATCACCAGGTCGGCCGGGCCGGATAGGGCGTGGTGCGGGGAGGCCGAAGGGGCGTAGCTACGGCCGGAGGGGGAACGGTGGGTGTGGCGTCGGCCGTGTCCGCCGTCGAGCCGGGTGCGACAGGTCATCTGCAGTCCTCCACGTCGTCGTGTCGGTGTGACCGCCCACACTCCGAGGGGGGACGACGTAGCGCATGCGTAGAATTGCCGAAATTGACTACGCATGTGACCCCGGTCACGCAGAGGCAAGGTAGCGGACGATGGCGCGCAACGAGCTGGGCGGGCGGGAGCAGTTGCCCGCGGACGTCACCAGCCTGATCGGGCGCCAGGCCGAAGCGGCCGAGGTCAAGCAACTGCTCACCCGCTCCCGCCTCGTCACGTTGACCGGCCCGGGCGGCGTCGGAAAGACGCGATTGGCCCTGCACGTGGCCCGGACCCTGCGGAGGGCCTTCCCGGACGGCGCCACGATGGTCCCGCTGGCCGATCTCTCCCAGCCGGATCTGCTCGCCCCCAGCGTGCTCACCCGGATCGACCCGGGCCGGAGCCCGGGCGGGGACGTGGAGGTTCTGGCCGCCCGCATCGGCACCGCCCGTGTCCTGCTGGTGCTGGACAACTGCGAGCATCTGGCCGAGCCGGTCGCGGTGTTCGTGGCCCGGCTGCTGAGCCGGTGCCCGCACATCCACGTCCTCGCCACCAGCCGGGAGGCGCTGCGGATCGACGCAGAGGCGCTCTACCGGGTGCCGCCGCTGGCCCTGCCGGCCGTGGGGGCCGGGATCCCGCCCGGCGCCGCCGCCGGTTACGACGGGGTCGCGCTCTTCCTGGAGCGGGCCGTGGCGCTCAACGAGGAGGTCGCGGCCGGGCGGGTGGACGAGAGCGTGATCGTGGAGCTGTGCCGTCGGCTGGACGGCCTGCCGCTGGCCATCGAGCTGGCTGCGGCCGGGAGCCGGTGGCAGTCGGTCGAGTCGATGCTGACTCACCCGGTGCCGGACCTGCCGGCGCCCCGCTCGGCCCCACAGCGCCACACCACGATGCGCGCGAACCTCGACTACAGCTATGAGCTCTGCACCTCCGAGGCCCGCGTGCTCTGGACTCGGTTCTCCCTGTTCCGGGGCGGCGCGACGTTGGACGCGGTGACGTCGGTCTGCGCCGGGCCGGGGCTGCCGCCCGAAGCCGTCACCCCCGCCCTGTTCGAGCTGGTCGAGAAGTCCGTGGTGATCCTCGACGGCTCGCGGTACACGATGCTCGAGACCATCCGGCGCTATGGCACCCGGAAGCTGGAGGAGTCCGGCGAGGCGGACGCGGTCCGCCGGGCCCATCTGAACCGGTGCGCCGACCTGGCCGAACGTGTGCGGCTGGGCTGGTTCGGTCCGCACCAACGGGAGCTGCACGCGCAGGTGCTGAGCGAGCACGCGAACGTCCGGGCCGCGCTGGAGACATCGCTGGGCGATCCGGCCACCGCTCGCACCGGGCTGCGGTTGGCCGTCGCGTTGTTCCCCTTCTGGATCGGCTCCGGCGTCCCTGGTGAAGGCCGTCGCTGGCTGAGCCGGCTGCTGGACGTCGAGGACGGGTCGGCCCCCGAGCGGGCTCAGGCGCTGTGGACGCACGGCTTCCTGAGCGCCGTCGACGGTGACATTCCGGCCGCACGGGAGCTTCTGGCCGAGGGCCGGAGTCTGGCCGAGCGAATAGGGGACGAGGAGAGTGCCGCGCACGCCCGTTGCGCGATGGGCGTGGCCGAGCTGTTCGACGGCCGCGTGGATGCGGCGATCGATCACCTGGAGGCGGGGATCGCCCAGGAGCGGGGCCGCCCGGACAGCGTCCCGTTCCTCGCCGACGCCCTGATCAATCTGGGCCTCGCCTACTGTTACCGGGGCGATCTGGGCCGAGCGGAAGGGGTGCTGGCAGAAGCCACACGGCTGTGCGCCGCCCGCGGCGAGGAGTTGCTGTTCTCCTGGGCACTGCTCTTCCGCGCGCTCGGGGCGCTGCTGTCCAGCCGCGCCGGCGAGGCGGAGGAGCTGGCTCGGGAGGCCCTGCGCCGCAAGCGCGATCTGGTCAACCTGCAGGGCGTGGTCTGGGCGGTCGAGCTGCTGGCCTGGGCGGCCATGGACGGCGGCCAAGCCCGGCATGGCGCCCTTCTGCTGGAGGCGGGCGAGGCCCGGGCCGAGGACTTCGGGCCCGCTTACCACGGTTTCCCGGGAATGCGGGAGTGGCACGAGCACTACGCGCTGCAGGCCCGGGACAAGCTGGGCAAGGAGCACGCCGCCGTTTCCGCCCGCGGCAGGGAGATGACCCTGGGTGAGCTTGTGGCCGAGGCGCTGGGGGAGGTCGAGGCCGTCCCGGCGGCCGGTGCGCCGGCCGGGGACTCAGTCCTGCACGACCTGCCACTGACCCCACGGGAGCGCCAGATCGCGGAGCTGCTGGCCACCGGGAAGACCAACCGGGAGATCGCCGCCGCGCTGGTGATCGCGCTGCGGACGGTCGACACGCACGTCCAGCGGATCCTCACCAAGCTGGACTTCACCTCGCGCAGCCAGGTGGTGGCCCTGGTCGCCCGCGGAGTCCGCGGACGCTGAGTGGCAAACATTATAGTAACTCGTCAAAGTAGTCGGTGCGGCTCGGCGACCCACTGGCCCGTGTGTGCTCCGTGACCTTGAACATCGCTCGTCAGCGTGGCAAGGCCTTAATGGTACTACAACCAAGCTCACAGTTGTGTTTTAGTTCTGAACGTCTTATCGTCCTCTCATCATGAGTGCGCCATCGGAAGTCCCGAACACCCAGCCGTCCACGCCTCTTTCCGGACTGCGGGTCCTCGATCTTTGTCGCGTCGTCTCCGGTCCCTTCGGCTCGCTCCTGCTGGCCGATCTCGGTGCGGAGGTGATCCGTGTCGAGTCGTTGCCGAACGGTGAGCCGAGAGGGGAGATCGACCCGACCCGCCTCAGCGAGGACGAGGCCTTCAATTGGGGTCTGTCGCGCAACAAGCACTCGGTGAGCCTGAACCTGAAGACCGACGAGGGCCGCGACCTGTTCCACCGGCTGGTGGCGGAAGCGGACGTCGTCGTCGACAATTTCCGGCCAGGCGTCACCAAGCGGCTCGGGATCGACCGGGAGTCGTTGCTGCCGTTCAACCCGTCGATCATCACCTGCTCGCTGACCGGCTTCGGCGGTGACGGGCCATGGGCCACGATGCCCGCGTACGACCCGATCGTGCAGGCCATGTGCGGCACGATGAACTACACCCGGCTGAACCCGGATCGCCCCCCGGTGCGCTGGGGCATTCCGATCGGGGACCTTTTCGCCGGTGTCTTCAGCGCGATCGGTGTCACCGGAGCGGTGATCCACCGCGACCGGACGGGGGCGGGCCAGCACATCGACGTCTCGATGCTCGACGTCATGCTCGCCCTCAACACCTACCGGGTGCCGCAGGCCCTGACCTTCGGCCAGGAGCCGCTGCCGTCGCCGTTCGAAGGCGGCCAGGGCACCGTGCCCTTCGGCAACTTCGAGTGCTCCGAGGGCTGGGTCGCGATCTGCATCAGTCAGCGGATGTGGCCTGCCGCGGCCCGGATCATGGAGCGGCCGGACCTGCTGACCGACGATCGGTTCAGCACCGGGCCGGCGCGGCACGCCCACCGTGAGGAACTCGTCGAGCTCCTGCAGGGGGTGTTTCGCACCCGCACCGCGGACTGGTGGCAGGAGCACCTCATGGAGGCCGGCGTCGTGTGCGGCAAGGTCACCCGTGTCGCCGACGTCTTCAAGCACCCGCAGGTACGAGCCCGCGGCATGTCGGTGGAGGTCACCGACGAGTTCGGCCGCACCGCCACCGTCGCGGGCGACGCCCTCAAGTTCAGCGACTCCACCACCTGGCGGGCCCCCCGGCAGACCGGGGCGGACACTGCGATGGTGCTCGGCTCGCTGCTGGGACTCGACGCGGCGGAGTTGGGGCGCCTCGCCTCGGCCGGCGTGATCCACTGCGGCGACGACCGTGGTGCTGTGCCGCTGGTCGAGCGCTGGGCGCCCGAAGCCGAGGTGGACGTCTCCCGTCAGGTCGGGCGGGCCCTGGAGGGCACGATCGTCCTGGAGATGAACGGCGACGAGCCCAGCAAGGGCTTCGCCGCCCAGCTCCTGGCCGACCTGGGGGCCGACGTGATCCGCGTCGAGCGGCCGTTCGGCCAGGTGATGGAGCCCTACCCGGACGTGGTCCGCGAGGCGTCGTTCCGGGCCGGCTTGAACCGGGGCAAGCGCAGCGTCGTCGCCGACCTGAAGACCGCCGAGGGACGCCAGTTCCTGCTCGGTCTGGCCTCTCGGGCCGACGTCATGCTCGACAACTACCGGCCGGGAGTGCTCCACCGGCTCGGCCTGGACTTCGAGTCGCTGCAGAGCAAGAACGACCAGCTCGTCCAGACCTCGATCACCGGGTTCGGCCACACCGGGCCGTGGAGCGCCTTCCCTGCCTTCGACAACGCTATTCAGGCGCTCGGTGGTGGCATGAGCATCACCGTCGACCACACCAGCCCGGACGTCCCGATCCGCTGGGGCAACCCGATCGGCGGCCTGACCGGCGCGCTGTTCGCCGCGCTGGGCACGTTGGGCGCCTTGCGGCTGCGCTCGCTGCGGGGGTACGGCCAGCGCCTGGACGTCAGCCTGCTGGACGCCCAGGTGGCCCTGCTCTCGTACCGGGCGCCGCAAGCGGTCACCGTGGGCAAGGAGTTCCTCCCCGAGCCACGGCGGGGCGGCAGCGGTTCGCTGCCGTTCGGGGTGTTCCGCACCGCCGACGACCGCTGGTTCACGATCTGCATCACTCAGCAGTTCTGGGCCCGGTTCTGCCAGGCCGCGGACCACCCCGAGTGGATCGACGACCCCCGGTTCGCCACCGAGCCGTTGCGGCGGGAGCACGAGGAAGCCCTTTACGCGGCGGTCGAACCGAGCTTCCTGACGCGGTCGGCGGCCGAGTGGGAGGCGCTGTTCTTCTCGCTCAAACTGCCGGGGGCCATGGTGTTGTCGGTCAACGAGGCCTTCTCGCACCCTCAGGCGGTGGCCCGGGGAATGCGGATCCGGATCTCCGACCCGGACGTGGCCGCAGGCATCGAAGTGGCCGACGCGGCCGTGAAGTTCGGGGCCGCCCCGGAGTCGGCCCCGGTCAGCGCGCCCATCCCGGGCGGCGACACCGCCCTTGTGGCGGCCGAGTTCGGCCTCGACGCGCCCGCAGTGGACGTCAAGGCTCCGTCGCAGCGGTGGAACGACGCCGCCCGGGAGTCCGACGCCACCGTCTGATCCGCCACTGACCGAGCCCGGTTCCGCCGACGGCGGGACCGGGCTTCGTCGTTCGGGTGGTGAATGTGAAGGCGTTCACATCGATGAAGATCAATGTCAAGCGATGCTATTGACGAACCGGTGGAAGGAGCTGCGTTGCCGCGTGGGTCAGGAAGACCCGGCGATCAGGCGTTGGCGAGGCCGGCGTCGCATTCGGTCATTGCGGTGGCGAGAAGGTCCGCGCAGTGGATGCCGTCCTCGTGGGCAAGGTGCGCGGCCAGGGCCAGGAGCGACGTGCCGTCCAGGCGGCCGGTCACGGGGGAGAGCACCAGCGGCGCGGCCTGCGGTCGCGTCATGAGCGTGGCGTCGTCCAGCAGGCGCTGCAGGCGGCGCGCGGTGGAGAGGACGAGGTCCTCCCAGGCCAGGTAGCCGAAGCTGTCATGCGCCGCAGGTGGTTCGGGCAACAGTTCGGCTGCCCGCCGGGCAACCGCCATCGCAATCTCGTCGGCCACGTCGCCTCCCGGGATGTAGCTGTAACGGCCGTCACACACGCTATGGCGCTCCATGGATGAACGTCAAGCGATGCCATTGACAACTTTCCAGCGAACCTTCATGCTGTGGGAATACGTTGCGAGGGGGTAGGTGATCACCGATGAGCACGGTCGTCCGGCGGTCGGGTCACCTCTCCCGTCACATGCGTACCGCCGAGGTGCTGGAAACGCTGGATCCCGGGTTCGCCGCCGCCACCGAGGCTCTGGTCGGCCACCCCTACCGGGGTGGCGTCCTGGCGCCGGCGGTGCGCGCCTTGGTGGTACTCGCGGTCGAGTCGGTGATCCCGGAGGCCGACGAACCCCGGATAGAGGCGGCCGTGGATGCCGCGCTCGCCGACGGCGCCACCCCTGCGGAAATCTTGTGCACCTTCGAGATCGCCTGCTCGATCGGTCTGCACACGGTCTCCGTCGGCCTTCCCGTCCTGCTGGAGGAGATGGAGCGGGCCGGGCTCGCCCTGCCCGAGGAGACCCCTCGCCACCGTGAACTTCAGCAGCGACTGGAGACCACCGGTCCCCGGCCGCGTGCGCTCAACCCGATCTACGCCGGCATCCTGCGGATGGACCCGGGGTACTTCGAAGCCCGGGTGCGGTTCATCGACCTGCCGTGGGAACGCGAGGACGTGCTCGACCCGCAGGTGAAGCATCTGCTGTCGATCGCGATCGACGCGGTCAGCCCTCAGCACTACGTGGACGGGCTTCGCAAGCACCTTCGGGAGGCGCTGGCGATCGGCGTCACCCCGGAGGCCGTTCTCGAAGTGCTCCAGCTGGCCTCGGTGACCGGACTGAGAACGCTCGACGTCGGACTGGAGGTACTCGCCCGGAAGTCGTGAGACAAGTCGCCCTCCTCTCGATGTGTTATCGTGCTGCAATCAGGCGATGTGTCACTGGAGGACGAGATGGTTCGGGACCGCACCGCACGCTTGCGTATCCGCCAGTTCCTGGCCACGTCGGGCCCTGTCGTGGACCCGTCCGGGTACGCCACGGGAGTGCTGAAGGACGCCATCGGCTATTCCGGTAGCTCGGTCGCGTTCATCCAACTCATCGCAACGATGGACCGTGAGGGCGAGATCGCGCGGGAGATTCGCGGCAAGCGGACGTACAAGATCGAGGGGTTGGGCGTGCCGCCCACGCCCTCGGCCGGCGCGCTCGCCCCGGCCGAGCCGGCCGGCGCGAAGGCCACCGTCGCCGTCCCCGGTCAGCCGTCCATCGAGATCGATTACAAGTTGCTTGCCCAGGCCTTGATCCGCGAGCTGCTCGTGACGACCGCGGCGGCGCAGGAGGCCCAGGCCGCCGTGTCCTCGGTGGACGAGGACAAGCTCCAGGCCGAGCGTGACGAGTACGCCCGCCGGCTGGAGCTGGCACGCGCCCAGCTCGACGAGTTGCTGGGCCAGCCGATCAGCGTCGGCCTGCGCGGCGACGACGCGGCGGCCGGGCGCACCACCGACTGACACCCGGGTCACGGTCCGCCGCCCCGGACACCGAGAGAGGCGGAGCACCGTGGACCGGACCGTCCCGAGCACCCAGCAGCGCGTCACCCTGGTCGCCCGCCCGCAGGGGGCGCCACGCCTTTCCGACTTCGCGATGAGCGCCGGCCCTGTGCCCACCCCGGCCGACGGCGAGGTGCTGGTCCGGACCGTCTACTTGTCTCTGGACCCTTACCTGCGGGGCCGGATGGGCTCATCGGCCACGCACTCCTCCTCGACGCCGGTGGTGCCGCTGGGCGGGGTGATGGAGGGCGGGACGGTCGGCGAGGTGGTGCTCTCGGCAGCCGACGGGTTCGGGCCGGGCGACCTGGTGGCCGGGAATTCCGGCTGGCAGGAGTACGCCGTACAGCCCGCCACGGCGCTGCGCCGGCTCGACCCCGTGCAGGCCCCGGTCTCGACCGCCCTGGGCATCCTGGGGATGCCCGGCCTGACCGGCTGGACCGGCCTCGTCGAGATCGGGAGACCCCAGGCGGGGGAGACCGTCGTGGTCGCTGCGGCGACCGGCGTCGTCGGGTCCCTGGTCGGGCAGATCGCGAGGCGGCGGGGCGCCCGGGCGGTCGGCATCGCGGGTGGGCCGGGGAAGGTCGCCTGGCTGCGCGACGCCGGCTTCGACGCCGCCGTCGACCATCGGGCGCCCGACTTCGCCGAGCAACTCGCCGCGGCCACCCCGGACGGCATCGACGTCTATTTCGAGAACGTCGGCGGAAAGGTCTGGGACGAGGTGTGGCCGCGGTTGAACCGCCACGCACGGGTTCCGGTCTGCGGGGTCGCGTCGGCCTACAGCGCCACCGGCCGGAGTACCGGCGGCGACATGTCCGCACTCCTGTCGCACCTCGTGACGCGGAGCATCACGATCCGCGGCTTCGTCTTCCACGAGTTCGCCCACCTGCGGCCGCAGTTCGAGGCCGAGGTGTCGGCCGGCCTCCGCGCCGGCGAGCTGGTGCATCACGAGGAGGTCGTGACCGGGCTGGACCGGGCCTCGGCCGCGTTCCTCGGGATGCTGGCCGGCGAGCACCTGGGCAAGCGCCTGGTGCGGGTGGGGGCGGATCCCACCCTCTGAGTACCTCAGGCGCCGGTCAGGCCAGCATCGAGTGGATCTCCCGCTCCGCGAGCTCCCGGGCCTCGGCCTCGCCCAGGGCCACACCGCCGGTCTTCAGGACGCGGCTCACGCCTCGTCGGGCGTCGTCGCGGTAGCGGGCGTCGATGACGTCGAACTCCAGATTCTTGATGTAGATCCGCAGCCGGTCGCGCAGCGAGCCGTCGGTCTGCGCGGCCTCGACCACCCTGGGCAGCAGGCTGGTGGAGACCAGCAGGGCGTGCGCCACCTTGCGAGCCCGCTCGTCACGAAGACCCAGCAGCACCTCCGGCTGGGAGGAGCGGATGATGTGGTCCTTCCACCAATCGAAGTCGGGCTCGGAGTCGATCGCGCTCAACTCGATGTTCTGTTGCAGCAGGGTGCGGGTCAGCACCTCGACGGAGTACTCGACGTACCGGTGCCGGTCGCGCCCGGACAGCGAGGCGGCGTAGGCGCGCAGATCCCGCCGGGCGTCGGGGGCCGAGAAACAGTACCGGCGGATGCCGTGGATCTCCGGGTCCAGCAGGCCGTACTCGTAGTTGAGGACACGGAACGGGTTGGCGCCGCTCTCCAGTTGGACCGGCCAGGCGTCGGCGCCGGACTCGGGGGTGAACGCCCACGGCTCCGGCGGGCGCGCGGCGTCGCGCATCATGTCGCGCAGGATCGGGGCGCCGTAGAAATGCTGTGGCAGCAGTGGGCCCGGTCCTCGCGAATAGGCGATGCTCACCCCGGCTGCCTGCGCCCCGCGCAGGAAGCGGTTGTTGTCGAGATAGGTCAGCGACGCCGTGAAGCGCGTCAGCGGCGACGGTCGCAGCTTCCCCACGTGGAACACCGCGTCCAGCAGCCGCTCGACCCAGTCCTCGCCCCACACCTCGCGCGCCGCGCCTCGCAGGCTGCGGCCGACGTCGCCCCGCTCGTCGGTGTAGAGCGCCCCGACGGTGGCGCTGCCGAACAGTGCCAGCAGCGCGGTGGCGGGGGAGTCGAAGCCGGCGTTGCCCTGAGCCGACCGGACCAGAAGGCCGAGCGAGTCCACCAGACCGCCGAACGGCGTGGCGGTGTCGACGGTGATCGACGGCTCCAGCTCGGACAGCAGTGTCAGCCCCTCCGGGGTGAACTCGCGCTGTTCGTCCCCGAGACCCATCGACGCCACGACGAACTCACCCAGCACGCGGATCTGTTCCGGTGTGTGGCTGTCGTAGTTGTCGTCCACCACCGCACGGCGGACCTCTCGGGCCAGACCGTTGGCGTCGCGCTCGACGAGCTCCAGGAAGTCCAGGACCTCGCGCCGCCGGCCGCTCGCGAACGGTACGTCGCGAGAGCGGCGGTTGGCGGCGATCGCGATCTCGGCCAACGACACCTGCGGTCCGTAGCGGCTGCTGGAGCCGGACCCGGCGTAGGAGCGGACGACCCCGTTACGGACCCACTGGTTCACGGCCTGACGGCTGACGGCGACTGCTCGTGCGGCTTCGGCCTGTGTCACCAGGTCGGCCGGCAGTTCGTCGGAGACGGTCTTGGTCCGGAGCCGCTCGGCGGCGCGCTCCAGGGCGCGCACCAGTTCGGGCACGGGGACGGCCCCGCTCTCCCCGAGGGTGAGGGCGAGTCGTTCGAGCGCGATCGAGATCGACTCGTCACGAGTGTTCTGCATAGACGCCCATCCTATTGCGAATGTCGGTGTCCCGGCTCTTTGCTTGTTGTCATGTTGTAGTTGTCTTGCTCTCTTGGTAAAGCCTAGGATCGCCCTCATGCGGGGCGACGACAAGATCCTTGGCCGTCCGGGACACGACCGTTCGCCCCGGGGCCTCGCTCTGCTCGGGCCGGCCTTCGTGACGGCTGTGGCTTATGTCGACCCCGGCAATGTGGCCACCAACGTCACCGCGGGCGCCCGTTTCGGCTTCACCCTGGTGTGGGTCGTGGTCCTGGCCAACCTGATGGCTGTGCTGGTCCAGTATTTGTCCGCCAAGCTCGGACTGGTCACCGGAACCTCGCTGGCCGGACACGTCGCGCAGCGGCTGCCCCGCCCGGCGCGGATCGCCTACTGGCTGCAGGCCGAGGGCGTGGCCGTGGCCACCGACCTGGCCGAGGTGATCGGCGGCGCCGTCGCTCTGCACCTGCTGTTCGACCTGCCTCTGGCGCTCGGCGCGGTGCTGACCGCAGTGGTGGCGCTCGCCGTGCTGCGCATCGGCGACCAGCGCGGCCAGTCTGCCCTGGAGCGAGTCGTCCTCTCCTTCCTGGCCCTGATCGCGGTCGGATTCCTGGCCGGGCTGGTGGTCGAGCCGCCCGGCGGGGCCGAGGTCACGGCCGGGCTCGTCCCGTCCTTCGCAGGCGCCGAAAGCGTGCTCCTGGCGTCCGGGATCGTCGGCGCGACGGTCATGCCGCACGCCATCTACCTGCATTCCAGCCTCACCACTGAGCGCCACGCGGTGGCCCGGGCCCAGCGTCCGATGGCTGTGCTGCTGCGGGCCACCCGCGTGGACGTCGTACTGGCGTTGCTGTTGGCCGGGGTGCTCAACCTCTCGCTCCTCCTGGTGGCCGCGACCAGTCTGGCCGACCGGCCGAGTACGGACACCTTGGAGGGTGCTCATGCCGTGGTGACCGCGGAGCTCGGAACCGGGGTGGCGCTGCTGTTCGCCGTCGCGCTGCTCGGGTCCGGGCTGGCCTCGACGTCCGTCGGGAGCGCCGCCGGGGCCGAGATCATGCGCAGCCTGACCGGGTTGCGCGTCGCGCCGACCGTGCGCCGACTGGTGACTCTGGTGCCCGCGGTAACCGTCCTGGCCTTCGGCGTCGACCCCACCCGGGCCCTGGTGATCTCCCAGGTGGTGCTGTCCATGGGGATCCCGTTCGCGCTGGTGCCGTTGGTCGGGTTCACCGCCAGCCGCCCGGTGATGGGCCCGCACCGCAACCACCCGCTGACGACAGCGGCTGCGGCCGCCGTGGCCGTGGTCATCGTGACGCTCAACCTAGCCCTTCTCGGCCTCACCCTCAGCGGTTGAGCCTGGACGACCCGAATCATGTTCGTAATAATGTTCTTATGACCTCCAAACATAGTAACGAGCGAGCCGACGTCTTCGTCGGCGGCCGCTGGCGTCCTGGTGCCGCCGGTGAGTTCGATGTCCTGGACCCGGCCACGGGAGCCGTCGTCTCCCGGGTCTCGGACGGGACCGAGGCCGACGGTGTCGCCGCGGTGGATGCCGCCGTCGCGGCCTTCCCGGGCTGGGCCGCGACCGCTCCGCGGGAGCGCTCCGAGCTGCTGCGCCGCACCTTCGAGCTGATGCTGCGCGACCGTGAGCAATTGGCCGCCCTGATCAGCGCCGAGAACGGCAAGGCGCTGGCCGACGCTCGCGGCGAGGTCACCTATGCCGCGGAGTTCTTCCGCTGGTTCGCCGAAGAAGCGGTGCGCACCGGCGGTGATTTCGGGCCGGCCCCTGCGGGAGGCACCCGGACCGTGGTGACCCACAAGCCGGTCGGCGTCGCCGCCCTGGTCACGCCCTGGAACTTCCCGGCCGCCATGGCCACCCGCAAGCTCGCCCCGGCGCTCGCGGCCGGATGCACCACGGTGCTCAAGCCGGCCTCGGAGACTCCGCTGACCACGCTGGCCATCACCCGCCTGCTGGTCGAAGCCGGTCTTCCCGACGGCGTGGTCAACGTCGTGCCCACCAAACGGTCCAGCCCGCTGGTGTCGGCCTGGCTGGCCGACCCCCGCGTCCGGAAGATCTCGTTCACCGGCTCCACGGAAGTCGGCCGAGTGCTGCTGAAGCAGGCCGCGGACCGAGTCGTCAACGCCTCGATGGAGCTGGGCGGCAACGCGCCGTTCGTGATCACCGCCGACGCGGACCTGGACGTTGCCGTGGAGGCAGCGATGCTCGCCAAGTTCCGTGGCGGAGGGCAGGCATGTACCGCGGCGAACCGCTTCTACGTGCACGAGGACGTGGCCGGAGCGTTCACCGACCGCTTCGGTGCCGAGGTCGAGAAGCTCAGCGTGGGAGCGGCCGCCGAGGGTCATGAGATCGGTCCCCTGATCTCGGCCCGCGCCGTGGAGGAGGTCGGCTCGCTGGTGGAGAGGGCCGTCCTGGCGGGCGCGACCATCACTCACCAGGCCCCGGTTCCTCAGGGCGGAGGCTTCTACTTCGCCCCGACCGTGCTGACGAACGTCGCCCCGGACGCCGAGATCATCCGGAGCGAGATCTTCGGCCCGGTCGCCCCGCTGGTGACGTGGAGCGACGAAGCGCACTTGCTGCGGATGGTCAACGACACCGAGATGGGGTTGGCGGCCTACGTGGTGGCCGGCGAACTCGGCCGGGCGATGCGCCTGGCCGAGCGCATCGACGCGGGCATGGTCGGGATCAACCGGGGCCTGGTCTCCGATCCCTCCGCTCCGTTCGGCGGCATGAAGCAGAGCGGCTTGGGCCGTGAAGGAGCCCGGGCCGGTCTCGAGGAGTTCCTCGAGACCCAGTACTTCACCATCGACTGGCGCGACTGAGGAGAGCGATGAGCAACGAAGTCCAGGACCGGCTCGACATCGAGAAGGCAATGCGGCACTACGCCGTCGGTCTTGACGAGCGCAAGTGGGAGGAGTGGGATCTCGCGTTCACCGCGGACGGAATCATCGACTTCACTCCGATGGGGGGCAAGCGAGAGACCCGCGACCAGATGCGGGAGCGGCTGAGCAAGCCCGACCCGGCCTGGCTGTTCGCGCAACACCCGCTCTACAACACGGTCGTCACCATCCACGGCGACACCGCGACGGCGTTCTCCCACTTCCAGATGGAGACCGGCCGACGCGCCGAGGACGGCATGGTCACGCGGGTCTCCGGCGGCGGCTCCTACGAGGACGCCCTGGCCCGCACCTCCGAGGGGTGGCGCATCACCGAGCGCCGCGTGTTCCTCAAGTGGAAGCACACCTACACGGTGAAGGACGAGGTCAAACGCGACTGAGGATGCGACGCGCCCGTGTCACCACGGGCGCGTCGACCATCGCGCCGTCGACGACGACAACGCCCGAGGACGAGGCCTCGGCCGCGAGGACGATCCGCTCGGCCCAGGCCAGTTCGGCGGCCGAGGGCGAGAACGCGGCGTTGACGGCGGCGACCTGCTTGGGGTGGATGCACAGCTTGGCGCCCAGGCCCAGCTCCCGGGCGTGGGCGAGATCGACGTCGAGCACCGTCGGGTCGTCGAGGCGGACGGTGACGCCGTCGACCGGGCCGGGCAGGCCCGCGGCGGCCGAGGCCATCACCAGCCGGCCGCGGCTGTAGGCGAACGCCGACGGCGAGGCCGGGTCCACGCCCAGTTCGGCAGCCAGGTCGACGGTCCCGAGCGCCAGCCGGACCACACCCGCGGCGGCGATCTCGTCGGCCGCGGTCACGCCCCGCGGTGTCTCCACCAGGGCCAGCACCTCGCCGACGTGAGCACGGACCGCGGCAACCTGGGCGGCCGAGTCGGTCTTGGGCAGCATGACGACGGCGCCGGTGCCGGCCAGAGCGGCCAGCTCGGTGTCATGGGTCGGAGTGCCGGCGGCGTTCACGCGGACGACGGCGGCGTTCCCCGCGCCCAGCCATGCGACGACGTGCTCCAGCGCTTCCGCCTTGACCGCGGGCGCGACGGCGTCCTCCAGGTCCAGCACGACTGCGTCCGCCCCGCTCGCCGCGGCCTTGGCGAACCGCTCCGGCCGGTCGCCCGGCACGAACAGGAAGCTGCGGGCCGACCCGGCGTTCAAGCCAGCACCGCCGTGAACCGCCAGTCGAGCACCGGCCGGACCTCGCCGCTGGGGCCGCGGGAGTCCACCAGGCAGCGCAGGTCGGCCAGCCCGCCGCCGCCCGGCAGCGGCTCCAGGCCGGTGACGGACACCGTGGCTGCGAGCGCGTCGTCCTCGTACACCGGGCCGACGTGGTCACAGCCTTCCCAGCCGGTCACGGTGACCAGCGCCGGCAGTGCCCGCGTCACCTGATGCAGCGCCAGCCCGATGGTGTGCCCGCCGTAGACCAGCCGCCGCCCGCCGGCGGCCGCGGCGTCGTGGTGCACCGCAGCCAGATTGCCGGTCAGCCGGGCCAGCTCGGGCGCGCTGGAGACGACGTCGCGCCCCTCGACCGTCCAGCTGGCGCCCGGTTCCAGGTCGGCGAAGTGCGGCCCCGGCACGCGCTCGCGGAAGACCGCCATCTTCCAGTCGGCCACGGGCGCGCCCAGTTCGGCGCGGGACGGCGTCCGCCCGACGGAGTCGAGGTCGTCCTGGCGCTCGACCCGGGCGTCGGCCGAGGAGAGCGGCAGCATCGCGCAGCGCCAGTAGTCGAGCACCGTACGGCCGGCCTGGTCGGTGGTGACGATGTGCAGAGCGGCGACGCCGGTGGGCGGCCGCCCCTCGCGACGGCGGTTCTCCCGCAGCCCCTCGACCGTGGTCACCGTGGACAGGGTGTCGCCCACGGAGGGGAACCGGCGGAAACACAGCCCCCGGTAGAACAGGTTGGCCTTGACGTGCTGCGTCACGGCCGTGGACTGCCCGATCGAGACGTCCCACACCAGGGCCGGGGGCGCCGGCGCGGGGACGCCCGCCACGGCCACGGCCAGTTCCCGGTCGAGGCTGATCCGCAGCCGGTTCCCCACGATCGCGCGGTGCGCGGCGACCAGGCCGTCGGTCAGCGTGAGGGCCGGGGCGTCGTCGAAGACCTGTCCGATCCGCAGCTCGTCGACGTAGGGACCGCGGACCGCCTTCATGCGTCCTCCAGGATCAGCGACGCCGCGTGCCAGGCCAGTGCCTGCGTCGGCGCCGAGGTGTTGCCCGAGGGCTGGTGGGGGAAAACCGACGCGTCGACCACCCGTAGCCCGGTCGTGCCCCGCACGCGCAGGCGCTCGTCGACGACGTCGTCGGAGCCCGGGCCCATCGCGCAGCTACCCAGCGGGTGGTAGCCGGAGGCGCCCTGGAACAGGCCGACCTGCTCGAAGTCGGCCTCGGTCCGAACGCCGGGGCCGGGGATCCGCTCCTCGGTGATCAGGTCGGCCACCGGGCCGCTGCCGAACAGCTCGCGTACGCGCCCGCCGACCTTGGACAGGATGCGCCGGTCCGCCTCGGTGTCGAGGAAGTTGGGCTGGATCGCCACCGGGTCCTCGGGGTCCGGGCCGGTGATGTGGATGTGGCCGCGGCTGGTCGGACGAAGCGGGTATGCGGCCAGCATCAGGCCCGGCTCGTCGTCGACGGCGAGCTTGTCGTTGTGCATCGTCTTCCCCTTCATCGAGAGGGGATTGAAGAAGCCGCAGGTGTCCGGGCGGTCGGACGCGGGGTCGGCCTTGAAGTAGACCAGGCAGGTGGCTGAGCCGGCGGCGATGATCCCGTCCCGGCGGACCAGGTACTTCGCCCCCTGGTACATCCGTTTGGCCTGGGTGTTCACGAGCGGGTTGAACCCGCCGGCGGCGCCCGGCCGGATCTTGTACATGAAACGCAGTCCGCGGTGTTCGTTGAGCTTCTCGCCGACGTTCGGGCTGTCCACGACGAGCTTCACGCCGGCCCGCCCGAGCACGTCCGCCTGCCCGACACCGGAGCGCTCCAGGAGCGTCGGGGTGTCCAGCGAGCCGCCGCAGACCAGGACCTCCTTACGGGCCCGGATCTCGATCTGCCGCCCCTTGTGCCGGGCGAGTACGCCGACCGCGCGGGTGCCGTCGAAGCGGATCCGCCCCACCTCCGTTCCGGTGGCCAGCGTGACGTTGCCGCGTTTGAGCGCGGGCCGCAGGAAGGCGCCGGCGGCGGTGACCCGCAGCCCGCGCCTGGTGGAGAACTGCGTGTAGCCGGTGCGCTCGTCGTCGGAGCCGTTGATGTCGAGCACGCGCTTCACTCCGGCCGCGGCGCAAGAGGCCATGAACGCCTCGGAGACCGGCTCGGTCGGTGCGGTGAGCTCGACGCTCACCGGGCCGCTGCCGCCGTGCAGATCGGAGGCGCCGAGCTGGAAGGACTCCAAGTGCTTGTAGGCGTCCAGGAAGGTGTCCCAGCCCCAGCCGGGGTTCCCCTCCTCGACCAGGCGGTCGAAGTCGCCGGCCCAGCCGCGGTTCCAGACCAGACCGTTGATGGTGGTCGAACCGCCGACGACGCGGCCGCGCCACCAGGCGTCGGTGGCGTTCTCGGGCCCGAACGGCCCGGCGGTGAACTTCTTCGCGTAGCGGTCGGAGTGCATGGTGAAGAAGAAGCCCTTGGGCACCAGGTGCATCGGGTTGCGGTCGTGCCCGCCGGCCTCGATCACCAGAACGGTGGCCCGGGACCCGGCCGAGATCCGCTCGGCCAGGACCGAGCCGCCCGCGCCGGAGCCGATGATGACGTAGTCGAACTCCATGGTTCCTCCGAACTCAGGCCGAGACCGCGTCGAGGGTCAGGGCTGCGACCCGGTCGAGGTGCTGCGTGGCGGTGCCCAGGGTCAGACCGTTGGTGCCGGCCCGCTTGAAGTACAGGTGGGGCGAGCCCTCCCAGGTGAAGCCGAGGCCGCCGTGGAGTTGGATCGCCCCGGCGCTGACCGCTTGGTAGGACTCGCTCGCCACGGCCTTGGCCAGCCCGGCCGCGAGCTGCGGGTCGTCGGTGCCGTCCTGCAGTGCCCAGGCGCCGTGGTAGGCCGCCGACCGGGCGGTCTCGACCGCGATCAGCAGGTTCGCGCAGCGGTGCTTGACCGCCTGGAACGCGCCGACCGGCTGGCCGAACTGCTTGCGCGTGCTGACGTGCGCAACGGTGACGTCGAGCATCCGTTGCGACCCGCCGACCGAATCGACGGCCAGCAGCACCGAGGCCACCAGCGCGGCCCGCTCGACGGCGCCGACCGCCTCCGTGCCGGAGGCCAGCAGCCGTGCCGGCGTCGCGGCGAAGGAGACCGCGGCCTGCCGGCGCGTGAGGTCGAGTGTGGTCAGCGCGGTGCGGGTCAGACCCTCGGCGTCCCCCGCCACGGCGAACAGCGCCGGGCCGTCCGAGGTACGGGCCAGCACCAGCAGTGTGTCCGCGGCGGCGCCGTCGGGGACCTGGGCCACGTCGCCGGTGAGCCGCCAGCCGCCGTTCTCGGTGGCCTCGACGGTGACGGCATCCTCGTCCAGGACCCCGGTGGCGAGCGGCGCGACCAGCGTGGCCACGCGCTCGCCAGCGCACAGCGGCGGCAGCAGCTCGCGCTTGGCGTCCTCGTCGGAAAGCGCCACCAGCGCCGGCATGGCCAGGGCGAGGGTGCCGAGCACCGGACCGCAGACCAGGGCCGCGCCGAGCTCGTCGACGACGACGGCCTGGGCGACCAGTCCGACGCCGTCGCCGCCGTAGGCCTCGGGGACCGCCAGGCCGAGGACGCCGATATCGGTGCCCAGCCGGCGCCAGAGCGCCGGGTCGTGGCCGAGTTCGGACTCCATGTGCTCGCGGACCAGGGCCTCGGGAGAGACCTCAGCGCAGAACTCGCGCACCATCGAGCGCAGCTCGACGATCTCGTCGTCGAACTCGAACTCCTGCGTCATCGGGGGATGTCCTTCCAGGCGACGCCCTTGTCGGCGCGCAGTTCCTGCGGCAGCTTGAGCACGCGTTCGCCGATCACGTTGCGCATGATCTCCGAGGTGCCGCCCTCGAGCGTCGTGGCGCGCGAACGCAGGTACTTGCGCTGGATCGCGGTCGGGCCGGACTCGTCGTCCGGAGCATCGAGCGAGTAGGTGTCGATCAGGGTGCCCTCGGGGCCGAGCAGTTCCAGACAGAACTCGTAGACCGCCTGGGCCAGTTCGGAGTTGAGCAGCTTGATGATCGCGCTCTCGGCACCGACCACCCCCTTGCTGGCCGCCACCCGGGCCCGGTCGCCGGTCAGGCGCTGCGTCTCCGCCCGGACCCAGAGCCGGACCAGTCGGTCCCGCAGCACCGGGTCGTGGCGCTCGGGGTGAGCCGCCCACAGGGCCAGGGCGTCGGCGATCACGCCGCTGCCGCGGGCCGCCACGCGGTCGCCGAGCGAGGTCCGTTCGTCGCCGAGGGTGCTGTTGGCGACGATCCAGCCCTCGCCGACCTCGCCGAACCGCTGGCTGTCAGGGATGAACACGTCGTCGAGGAACACCTCGTTGAACGCGGCCCGCCCGGTGATCTGGCGCAGCGGCCGCACGGTGATTCCCGGAGACTGCATGTCGACCACGAAATAGGTCAGGCCCTTGTGCTTCGGCACGTCGGGATCGGTGCGGGCCAGCAGGATCGCCCAACGGGAGAGGTGGGCCAGGCTGTTCCAGACCTTCTGGCCGTTCACCCGCCAGCCGTCGCCCTCGCGGACCGCACGGGTGGCCAGGCCGGCCAGGTCGGACCCCGCGCCCGGCTCGCTGAACAGCTGGCACCACTTCTCCTCGCCGGTGGCCAGCGGGCGCAGTCGGCGGGCGGCGAACTCCCGGTCCGCGTAGCGGCGGATCGTGCCGGCCACGATGCCGTAGCCGATGGTGTTCACCGTCCGGGGCTCGGGCCCGCCGGCCTCCCGCATCACCCGGTTGGCCAGCGGCTGCAGGGCGCGGGGTGCGTCCAGGCCGCCGAGCCCGACCGGGAAGTGGACCCAGGTCAGCCCGGCGTCGTACCAGGCGCCCATCAGCTCCGGGAGTGGAGTCGAGGCGGGCGGGTGCTCGGCCACCACCCGGCGGGCGGTGGCCTCGACCAGCTCGGCGTCGGGTGTGGTCGTCGGCGATGCGGTCATCGGGCTCCTAGGCAGCAACAAGGGTGAAGTCGATGAATGACTTCAACATAACATGAGCATTACTGGCTCGATTCAGGCGAGCACGGCGTCCCCGACCCGCTCGCCCGGGGTGAAACGGACCGGGATCTCGAACGGCCCCACCACCGAGGGGGTCTGCGGGTGCTGGTGCCACGCCACCTCGCCGGCCGGGCGCAGGTCGGGCAGCCGGGTGACCAGCGCCGTGAACATGGCCACCAGTTCGGCCCGGGCCAGGTGCGAGCCGAGGCAGAAGTGCCGCCCGGCGCCGAACGCGAGGTGCGGGTTGGGAGAACGGTGGATGTCGAAGGTGTCCGGGTCGGCGAACATCTCCGGGTCCCGGTTGGCCGCGCCGTAGTAGCTGACCAGCTTGGTCCCCTTGGTCACGGCGACACCGGCGAATTCGGCGTCGCGGGTGGCGGTGCGGCGCTGGAACACGATGGGCGGGTCGAACCGAAGCATCTCCTCCACCGCCTGGGGCACCAGCGACGGGTCCTCGACGAGTGCGCGGTGCGCCTCGGGGTGCTGGAACAGCCGGTTCATGCCGGTGGCGAGCACGTTGCGCGAGGTGTCGCTGCCGGCCGAGACCAGCAGCTGGAAGTCCAGCTGGAACTGGTGCTCGTCGAACGGAATGTCCAGTACCTCCGCGTGGGCGATCTTGGTCAGCATGTCCTCGCGGGGCTCGGAGATCCGCTCCCGGTAGGCGTCGCTGGCCCAGGAGTAGAGCGTCGAGATGGCCTCGGCACCGATGCCGTAGGACGGGTCGGTGCCCCGTGCCAGGGTGGCCGCGGCGTCGAACATCACCAGCGACTGCTCGCGCGGGAGGCCGATCAGGTCCGCCATGACGAAGCTGGCCATCCGGCCCGCGATGTCGTCGACGAAGTTGCACTCACCCTTCTCGATGACGCGGTCGATGATGTCGTTGACCAGCCCTTCCAGCACGTCCTGCTGGGACCGGACCGCCATCACGCTCAGTTCCGGGCTGAGCAGCTTGCGGTGCGGGGTGTGGTGCGGCGGGTCGGAGAAGATCAGGTGCTGGTGGGTCGCGTCCCCCTGCACGGCCGTGTCGCTGATGAGTGTGGTCGGGGCGTTGCCATAGGTGTCCGACTCCGTCTCCAGCGCCTTGACGTCCGCGTACCGGGTGAGGGCGTAGAAGCCGGGGCCGCCGTCGTGCTCCGCGTGCCAGTGCACCGGGTCGTTCTCGCGCAGCCACTTGTATAGCTCATAGGGCTGACCCTCGACGTAGTGGGCGGGGTCGAGCAGGTCGATCTCCATGCGGCACCTCGGATGGTGGGTCGGACGCGAGCCAATTGTGGTTCTACTTATCCTGTAACCATCTTGGTCTTGGCCACAAGGGAAGGCTGCATTATTGTTCGAACCGAATAGAGCTTCCCTGGACCATTACAGCGACGTGCCCGCCTGGAGGACTCCGGTGACCGCAACGATCCCCACGACACGTACCTACCGGACACACAACCCCGCCACCGGTGAGACGCTGCGCGAGTACCCGTTCCTGAGCGACGACGAGCTCGAGGCCAAGCTGGCGCTGGCCCACCAGGCCTATCTGACCTGGCGCGAGGTGCCGATCGCCGAGCGCGTCGCGCTGTTCGTCAAGGTGGCCGACCTGATCGAGGCCAAGCTCCCGGAGCTGGCCCGGCAGGCCACGCTGGAGATGGGCAAGACCCTCCCCTACTCCCTGGGCGAGGGCTCCGGCGCGGTGAGCATGTTCCGCTACTACGCCGAGCACGGCGAGGCCCAGCTCGCCGACGAGGTGATCGAGTCGGCCGGCTTCTCGAAGCTGGTGCTGCGCCGCGAGCCGGTCGGCGTCGTCCTCGGGATCGAGCCGTGGAACGCGCCGCTCTACCAGGCGATGCGGGCCACTGCCCCCAACCTGATCCTCGGTAACACCGTGATGGTGAAGCCGGCCGAGATCTGCCCCGGCTCGACGCTGATGTTCGACGAGATCTTCCGCGAGGCCGGCTTTCCCGAGGGCTGCTACCAGACCCTCCTGGCCTCGACCGACCAGGTTTCGACGCTGATCGCCGACGACCGTGTACGCGCCGTGACGCTCACCGGCTCCGACCGCGCGGGCTCGGCCGTCGGCGAGCAGGCCGGCCGGCACATCAAGCCGGTGGTCCTGGAACTGGGCGGCTCCGACGCCTTCATCGTGCTGGACTCGGCCGACGTCGACCTCGCCGCCGGCACCGCCGCCACCTGCCGTCTCGTGCTGGGTGGGCAGGCGTGCGCCCTGCCCAAGCGGGTCATCGCCACCGAGGGCATCGCCGACGACTTCACCGAGAAGTACGTCGCCGCGTTCGCTTCGCAGGTGGTGGGCGACCCGTTCGACGAGAACGTGACCGTCGGCCCGATGTCCAGCCAGGCCGCGGCCGACCTGCTGCAGGAGCAGCTCGACGACGCCGTCGCCAAGGGCGCCACGGTGCTGCTGGAGGGCGGCAAGGTGGACGGGCCGGGGTCGTTCTTCAAGCCCGCGGTGATCACCGGCGTCACCCCCGAGATGAGGCTCTACCGCGAGGAGGCGTTCGGCCCGCTCGGCGTGGTCTACCGAGTGGCCGACACCGAGGCCGCGGTGCGGCTCGCCAACGACAGCCCCTACGGCCTCGGCGGTGCCGTCTTCGGTGAGGCCGAGGAGGCGCTGGCGGTGGCCGGCCGGATCGACACCGGCGGCGTCGGGGTGAACACCTTCCTGGGCTCGCCGACCGAGGCGCCGTTCGGAGGCACCAAGCGCTCCGGCGTCGGTCGCGAGCTGGGCGGCCGTACCGGCATCGACATGTTCGCGAACCTCAAGACGTACGGCTTCCCCGCCTGAACCCGGCCCGCCCGGCTCACCGACGAGTCGGGCCGGGCGGGCCGGCTCCATCCCCTTGCACCCGCAGACCCACCGCACCGAGGAGCGTTCCGATCAGCACCCGCCGCACCGTCTCACCGCGTCGCCGGTACACCAAGCCCGAACTCGACGCGCTCGCGCTCCGCTACCGCACCTGGGGCAAGTGGGGGGCGGACGACGAGGCCGGCGCGCTCAACCACATCACTCCCGAACGGGTGGCAGCGGCGGCCGCGCTCGTACGCACGGGCAAGACGTTCTCCCTGGCCATCCCGCTCGACCGCAACGGCCCCATGCCCTCCCGGACAGCACGCGTGAACCCTCAGCACCAGATGTACAAGCACGGGGGTGACCTGCTGGCCGACTGGGAGAACGCCCGGCACGGCATGCAGTCCACCGACGACGGCATCTACATGCCGTTGCAGTGCGCCACCCAATGGGACGCCTTCTGCCACGTCTTCTACGACGGCGTCACCTACAACGGGCACGGTCCCGAGAGCGTGACCAGCCAAGGTGCGGTCCACAACAGCATCGCCCAGGTGGCCGACCGGGTGGTCGGCCGCGGTGTCCTGCTCGACTTCCCACGGTTCTACGGCGTCGACTGGCTGGAGCCCGAGGACGCCATCCAGGACGTCGACCTGGAGGCCTGCGCGAAGGCCCAGGGCGTCGAGATCGGCCCGGGCGACATCGTCCTGATCCGCACCGGACACATGCTCCGGCGGAGGGGCGAGGGGCAGGAGCACTGGGGCGACTACGCCGCCGGTCCCGCACCCGGCCTCGGTGTCAGCAGCGCCGACTACCTGCTGCCGCGGGAGATCGCCGCGGTCGCGGGTGACACCTGGGGCCTCGAGAGCGTGCCGAGCGAGTCGCTGCCCGAGGCCAAGTTCGCCCTGCACGTGATCTTCCTGGTCAACGCCGGTGTGCTGATCGGGGAGATCTGGGACCTCGAGGAACTGGCCGCGGACTGTGCCGCCGACGGCGTCTACGAGTTCCTCCTGAGCGCGCAGCCGCTCACCGTGACCGGAGCGGTCGGATCGCCGCTCAACCCGATCGCCGTCAAGTGACCGATCCCCGAGGAAGGACCACCATGCCGGACTACCGGTTCATCACCTACGAATTGCTGGACGAGGGGACCATCGCCCGGATCACGCTGAACCGGCCGCGCTACCGCAACGCCCAGAGCCGCAGCCTGCTCGTCGAGCTGGACGAGGCGATGCTCCGGGCGGAGGCGGACGACACGGTGCGCGTGGTGATCCTCGCCGGCAACGGCATGACGTTCTCCTCCGGCCACGACATGGGCACGCCGGAGCGGGCGGTGGAGCGGGCCGAGGGACCGGAGCAGCACCCGACGTTCCGGCTGAACGGGGCCACCAAGGTCAGCGCCGAGAAGCGCATGGTCCAGGAGTGGCATTACTACTACCAGAACTCGCTGCGGTGGCGGAATCTGCGCAAGATCACCGTCTGCTCGGTGCAAGGGCCTGTCCACGCGGCCGGCTTGACCTTCGCGTGGTCCTGCGACCTGATCGTCGGTGCCGAGGGCACGACGTTCTCCGACCCCGTCGGCACGCGGCTGGGCATGTGCGGTGTCGAGTACTTCGCCCACCCGTGGGAGTTCGGCCTGCGGCGGACCAAGGAGCTGATGCTCACCGGCGGTGACGTCAGCATCGACGAGGCCCATCGGATCGGCATGGTCAGCCAGATCTTCCCGGCCGACGAGCTGGTCGAGCGGACCTTGGAGTACGCCCGCGAGATCGCCAAGCGGCCGACCATGACCGCCTTGATGATCAAGGAGGCGGTCAACCAGACCCAGGACAACATGGGCTTCTACAACTCGCTGCAGGCCTGCTTCAGCCTGCACCAGATCAACCACGCGCACTGGGCCGAGATCCACGGCGGGCGGGTGGCGCACGCGACGATCGAGGACGGGGCCGTGGACTGGCGCAAGGGGGCCGCATCGGCCAAGCCCGACCAGGACCCCGTGGCGGCGGAGGTGGCCCGGTGAAGGAGCAGTGGACGGATCGGGACGCCGACTGGACGCCCGACTACGCGAGCCTGATGCGGCTCGACGGCCAGGTGCACGTGGTCCTCGGCGCCGGCTTCGGCATCGGGCGGCAGACGGCGCACGCGCTGTCCGCCTTCGGCGCCACGGCGGTGTGCGTCGACCGTGACCAGGAGCGGGCCGAGAAGGTGGCGGCCGAGGTCGGCGGCATTGCCTGGACGGGCGACATCACCGACCGTGACTCGATGGCGGCCCTGTTCGACTTCGTGGAAGAGCGGTGCGGGCGCCTCGACGGCGTCGTCGACATCGTCGGCCTGTCGATCTACAAGCAGGTCCAGGACCTGTCCGACGACGACTGGCTGTTCCACCTCGACATCGTGCTCAAGCACGCGTACCTGGCGATCAGCTGTGCCGCGAAGTTCTGGGAGCGCACCGGCACCGGAGGCTCGATGGCCTTCGTCGCATCGGTGGCCGGGCTTGGCAGCTCTCCCAAGCTGGCCGCGTACGGGGCGATGAAGGCGGCACTCATGTCCTTGGTCCGGACGTCAGCGGTGGAGCTGGGCCCGCTCGGGGTCCGGGTCAACGCGGTGGCGCCGGGCACCATCCGGACGCCGCGCCAGCAGGCCAACCCGCGCTGGACCCCTGAGCTCGTGCAGGCCAACATCGACAAGACGCCGCTGGGCAAGCTGGCCTACCCGTCGGACATCGCCAGTGTGCTGCTGTTCCTGCTCTCGCCGCTCTCCGGGCACGTCACCGGCGAGTCGATCGTCGTCGACGGAGGCAACCACGTGCTGTTCAACGTCAGCTCACCCGAGCCGGAGCGCAAGGCCTGAGACGGGCGACGACCGCGGGTCGGACGCCATCGACCATCACTGCCGTCAACGCACGGTCAGGGGGTCGAAGGCGTCGCCCGCGGCGTAGACGTGGTTGAACAGGCCGACGCCGGCCTCGGTGAGCTGTACGTCGGTGCCGGACCAGCCGCCCTCCTCGTCGGGGGCCAACCGCAGCGTGACCAGGTCCAGCCGTGGACCGCTGCCGTCCTCCGTCAGCGCTGCCGTCAACGCACGGTCAGGGGGTCGAAGGCGTCGCCCGCGGCGTAGACGTGGTTGAACAGGCCGACGCCGGCCTCGGTGAGCTGTACGTCGGTGCCGGACCAGCCGCCCTCCTCGTCGGGGGCCAACCGCAGCGTGACCAGGTCCAGCCGTGGACCGCTGCCGTCCTCCGTCAGCGGGTCGTCGACCGAGAGGACGGCAGGGGGCCCGAGCCTGATGCGCGGGTTCGCCAGGCGGACGAACAGCAGGCCGCCGTGGCCGCCCAGCCGGAGGTCGCCGCGGAAGGCCAGTACGCCGTCGTCGCTTCGGTCGGGGTCGGCCGGGTAGATCACGAGCTGCGGGTCGTCGGCAGTGAGGGTCGCGCCGTCGGAGACCGAGGCGCGACCGTCGCGCAGCCCGGCGAGGTACTGGAAGAAGCTGGTGCGGACGCTCCAGCGCAGCTCGCTCATCGGGTCAGCCTGCGGTCGGCTGCAGCAGGTCGCCCAGCGACAGCGTTTTCGGGATGTCCCGCTTGACCACCTTGCCGGTGGAGGTGCGGGGGAGGGCGTCGTCGATCAGAGCGATCCGGACCGGCACCTTGAACGCGGCCAGGTGACCGGCGGCGAAGCCGCGCAGCTCTTCGGCGTCGAGCCTGCTGCCGGGCCGGAGCCGGACGACGGCGACGAGTTCCTCGCCCAGCTTCGGGTGCGGCGCTCCCAGCGCGGCTGCCTCGACGACGTCGGGGTGGGCGTTGAGCACGGCCTCGACCTCGGCGCATTGGATGTTCTCTCCGCCGCGGATCACGGTGTCCTTGAGCCGCCCGACGATGTAGATCAGACCGGCGTCGTCGATCTTGCCGAGGTCGCCCGTGCGGAACCAGCCGTCGCGGAAGTCCGCCGCGTCGGGCATCCCGAGGTAGCCGGCCACCACCTGGGGGCCGCGGATCGCGATCTCGCCCTCCTCGTCGACGCCGAGCCGCTGCCCCTCCTCGCCCAGGATCGCCACTTCGGCGGTGGGCAGCGGGCGCCCCACACTGTCCGGGTGCCTGGCGAAGTCGGCCGCCGAGATCGAGATCACGCCCGACGTCGTCTCGGTCAGCCCGTAGCCCGTGCGTGGGGTGACCCGGTCACCGAACCGCTCGGCCACTGCGGCGATCACCTTGGTCGGCGCGGCCGACCCGCCCATCCCGATCACCCGCAGACTGTCCAGGTCGTGCCCGACCGCGGCTTCCAGGAAGGTCTGGATCACGAACGGAGGCCCGGCCAGCTCGTTGGCCCGTTCCGTCTCCACCAGGCGGACCGCCTCGTCGGCGTTCCACTTGTACATGAGCACCAGGCAGTGCCCGGAGTACGCGGCCGTGTAGAGGGTGTTCAGGCCCGCGATGTGGAAGAACGGGAAGGTCACGACCTTGGTCGAGGGCGCCGGCGGCAGGATCTCGTGCGGGCCGTCGGGGGTGGCCGGTTCGATCCGCATCGCCCGGATCAGCTTGTTGAGCAGCGACGCCGAGTGGTTGCGGTGCGTGTGCATCGCGCCCTTGGGCTTGGCCGTGGTCCCGGACGTGAACATGATTGTCGACGGGTCCCCGGGGGCGACCTCGACGTCAGGCGGGGCGGCCACGTCGCCGGCACCCGCCACCAGGGCGTCGAAGTCCACCACGTCCACCCGAGCCGCGGGCGTCTCGTCGCAGCGCACCGCGACCACGGTCCGCACGCCGCTGGCGGCCAGATCCTCCTCGGCCAGCAGAGCGATCCGCTCGCGGTCGGCCACCAGCACCACCGGCCGGGACTCCGCGACGACCTCGGCCAGTTCCCGGGTCCGCAGCCAGCCGTTGTAGGGCACGATCACGGCGCCGATCAGCTGGGCGGCCCAGAACGTGAAGACGAACTCGGGGTAGTTGCGCATCGCGATCCCGACGCGGTCGCCCTTGACGACCCCCAGCCCTTGGAGCGCGTGGGCGAGGGCGACCACCGTGTCCCACTGGTCCTGGTAGGTCCAGCGGCGGTCCTGGTACACGAGAGCGATCCGGTCGGCATGCGCGGCGGTGGCCAGGAACGCGTCCCGCATGGTGCGGGGATCCCGGTCGAACACCTCCAAGGGGCCGTGGCCGAGGTCGACCTGGGCCAGCGGGAACGCTCCGCCGGGCGCGGTCAGGATCCGGAGCCGGGAGACCTCGTCCAAGGACATGGGGCACTACCTTTCGCGCGTCTGCAATGGTGTTGCATAATAACAACACAAGTTGAAGCTTGTTGAGGAGTGCAATAGTGGATGTGATCACCCGGCAGGGCACCTTCCGTGGCGCACCGACGAGCAGCGGCTGGTCCTTCAAGGGGATCCCGTACGCGGCCGCCCCCGTCGGCCAGGCCCGGTTCGCAGCGCCCCACCCGCCGGAGCCGCACGAGGGCGTGGCCGACGCGACGGAGTACGGCGCCACGGTCTCCACCCCGCCGCAGCGATCGGCTGTGCTGGACGCCCTTCTGCCGGACCCGAGACGTCCCGGGCGCAACGGTCTGAACCTGAACGTGTGGACCCCGGACGTCACGGGCAAGGCGCCGGTCCTGGTCTTCGTGCACGGCGGTGGATTCGCCACCGGAGCCGGCTCGACCACCGCCTTCGACGGTACGGCGTTCGCCCGGGACGGCGTCGTCGCGGTGACGATCAACTACCGCCTGGCCGCCGAGGGTTTCGGGTTCTTCCCGGACGCCGTCCCCAACCGGGGTCTGCTCGACATCGTCGCCGCCCTTGAGTGGGTCCAGGCCGAGATCGCGGCCTTCGGGGGCGACCCGGCCCGGGTGACGCTCTCCGGGGAATCGGCGGGCGCGATGGCCGTCTGCACCCTGCTGGCCGTGCCGCGGGCCCGGGGGCTGTTCCGCCGGGCGATCTCGCAGAGCGGCACCGCCCACCATGTCCACACCGTCGAGCGGGCGCAACTGGTGGCGGCCGAGCTGGCCGGCGAGCTGGGGACCAAGCCGACGGCCGAGGCGATGGCCGCGGTGCCGGAAGACCGGCTGCACGCGGCGACCAACGTCGTGATGAACCGGCTGACCTCCGGCCAGGACCCGCGGTTCGCCGGCTTCACGCGGCTGACCTTCCAGCCGGTCGTCGACGGCGACATCCTCCCCGAGCACCCCTTCCCGGCCATAGCCGCCGGCGCGAGCCCCGACGTCGACCTGCTGATCGGCGCCAACACCGAGGAGTACGGCCTCTTCGTCGCCCCCACCGGGATGTGGGACAAGCTGACCGAGGACGCCCTGCGGGCCACCACCGCACGGATCTGCCCCGACCCCGACGCGGTGATCGCGACCTACCGCGCCCGGCGTCCGGACGCGAGCCCGGCGGAGCTGTTCGTCGCGATCCAGTCCGACTGGTTCTGCGTCGCCCCCACCGAGCGGCTCGTCGCCGCGCGCCGGGAGGACACGCACGCCTACCAGTTCGCCTGGCGGCCCTCGACGTACGACGGCCGCGTCGGCGCCTGCCACACCCTCGAGATCCCGTTCGTCTTCGACACCCTCGACGATCCCTGGGGCATCGAGCTGCGAGGGACCGACGCCCCGCAGGCCGTGGCCGACGAGGTGCACGCCGCCTGGGTGGCGTTCGTCCGCGACGGCGACCCGGGGTGGCCGGTCCACGGCGTGGCCGGGACGGTCCGCCGCTTCGGGGCACCGAGCGAGACGGTGACCGATCCGTGGGCGCAGGCCCGCGAGGCCTGGGTCGGCCGGGACTTCTGACGCGATGCTGATCCTCGACGCGCAGATCCATGTCTGGAAGGCGTCCACGCCGCAGCGCCCCTGGCCGGCCGACGCCATCGAGCCGCAGCGTCCGGTGCCGCTGGAAGTGCCTGAGGTGGCCGGCGAGCTGACCCGCGCGGGCGTCTTCGGAGCCCTGCTGCTCGGCCCGACCTGGGAGGGGTCGCGCAACGACTACGTGCTGGCCACGGCGGCCGCCGACCCCTCCCGGTTCGGCGCGATCTGCCGCTGGGCCACCGGCAGTCCCGCCGAGGCCGAGCGGCTGGCCGACTGGCGCTCGATCGCCGGGATGCGGGCGATCCGGATGTCGCTCAACCGTGGCGACGTCCTCGGCGTCCTGACCGCGGCCCGGCGCAGCGGCTTCTTCGCCGCGGCCGAGCGGTTCGGCGTGCCCCTCAGCATCTACGCTCCCGGCCGGTACGACCTCTACCGCGACCTCGCCGAGGAGTACCCCGGCCTGAAGATCGCGGTCGACCACGCCGCGGTCGAGACGTCCGATCTCCCCCTGGCCGAGGCGGTCGCGCCGCTGGCCGGGCTGGCCAAGTACCCGAACCTCGCGGTCAAGGCCTCGGCGCTGCCCTGCTTCCTCGACCTGGCCGCGGAGGCGCGCCCGTACCCGTCGATCACCGAGGCCGTGTACCGCCTGGTCGAGGCGTTCGGCGCCGAGCGGGTGTTCTTCGGCTCCGACCTGTCCCGGTTGCCGGTGCCCTACGCCGACCTCGTCGACGTCTTCGTGAACCACCTGCCCGGGCTGTCCGATGCCGAGCGGGCGCTCGTCTGCGGCCGCGGGCTGGCCGGATGGCTCGGTTGGAGCGAGGCGCTCGGTGAGTGACTTCGTGCGGATCGAATCGCGAGGCCCGGTCCTGCTGGTCACGCTGGACCGCCCGGAGAAGCGCAACGCGATGAACGCCGAGATGACCCTCGCCCTCGATGCCGCGTTCGACCGGCTCGACGACGACCCCGCGCTGCGGGTCGGGGTGCTCGCGGCCGAGGGGCCGTTCTTCTGCGCCGGCACCGACCTGCGGACCGGTGCCGGCCCGCACACCGAACGGGGCGGGATGTACGGCGTGATCCGCCGCCGGCGGCTCAAGCCGCTGGTGGCCGCGGTCGGCGGACCGGCGGTGGGCGGCGGGTTCGAGCTGGTGCTCGCGGCCGACCTGGTGGTGGCCGCCCGCGACGCCTGGTTCGCGCTGCCCGAGACCACGCGCGGGCGCGTGCCCGCGGCCGGGGGCCTGTTCCGGGCGCCGGACCGGCTGCCGCGCAACGTCGCCGTCGAGCTGATGCTCACCGCCGGAAGGCTCGGGGCGGAGCGGGCCCATCAACTCGGGCTGGCCAACCGGCTGACCGAGCCGAAGGACGTGCTCGCCGAGGCGCTGGACCTGGCCCTGGCCACATGTGCCGGAGCGCCGGAGGCGGTGGCCGAGCTGTTCTCCGGGCTGCACGCGGTGGCGGCCGCCGGTGACGAGGCCGGCTGGGCGGCCACACACACCGCGATGACCACACTGCTGAGTTCGGACGACCGCACCGAAGGCAACGCCGCCTTCGTCGAGCGCCGGGCTCCGCGCTGGGTCCCCGACGACGACGTGCGAAGGATGGTGCTCGGGTGAGGGAGCAGCGACGCGGCCGGTCGATCGCGATGACGCCCGAGGAGGTGGACGCCTTCCTGGCCGCCGAGCGGGTCTGCCGGGTGGCCACGATCAGCGCCGGCGGGCACCCGCACGTGGTGCCGCTCTGGTTCGTCTGGGACGGCTCCGCCCTGTGGCTGAACTCCGTCTTCCGCAGCCAGCGGTGGGCCGACCTGCAGCGGGACCCTCGGGTCTCCGTGGTCGTCGACGCCGGGGAGGAGTTCCACGAGCTGCGCGGCGTCGAGCTGTCCGGTGAGGTCGAGGTGGCCTCGGAAGTGCCCCGGACGTCCGAGCCGCGACCGGAGCTCGCCGGCGTCGAGCGTCGTTACGCGGAGAAGTACTCCGGCACGCCCGATTTTGTGGCCGACGGCAGGCACACCTGGCTCCGGATGAGCCCCACCCGGCTGGTGAGCTGGGACTTCCGCAAGAACCCGGCACTGAAACCGCGCCGGAGTGGTTGACGTCACCCCTGGGTCCAAGCATGATTGCGAAACCATTATAAGACGGCTAGTCCTTTGCTAGAACACTATTAGAGCCGCCAGCCGTCCGGCCCGCGACGATGCGTCGCCCGACCCGAGGTAAGCCGTGGACACCTTCTTGCCCTTCATCGTTGCCGGTCTGGTGACCGGCTCGGTCCTGGGCCTTGCCGGCACCGGCCTGGTCCTGACCTATAAGACGTCCGGCATCTTCAACATCGGCCACGGGGCGATCGCTGCCGCTGCCGCGTTCGTCTTCTACTGGCTTCACGTCGACCACGAGCTCAGCTGGTGGCTGGCCGGATTCATCGCCGTCTTCGTGTTCGGGCCGCTGTGCGGCCTGGTGATGTCCGCGGTGAGTCTCAAGCTGAGCAACCAGCGGCCGGCACTCAAGGCCGTCGCCACGGTAGGCATCGTGCTCCTGGTCCAGGGGCTGGCCACAGTCAAGTACGGCTTCAACGCCCTCCGGCCAATGCCGTTCCTGCCCAAGGCGGCAGAGATGGTCCGGATCGGCGGCGTCAACATCACGTACGCCCAGCTCACCATCATGGCGATCTCGCTGGTCGCCGTGGCGTTGCTCTACTACTTCTTCCGGGTCAGCCGGACCGGCCTGGCGATGCGGGCCGTGGTCAACGACCCCGACCTGGTCGCCCTGCACGGCACCAGCCCGCAGGCGGTGCAGCGGCTCTCCTGGAGCATCGGCTCCTCGTTCGCGGCGATGTCCGGCGTCCTGATCGCCCCGACCATGGGCATCGACTCGGTGACCATGACCTTCCTGGTGGTCCAGGCGTTCGGCGCCGCGGCAGTCGGCGCCTTCTCGAACATCCCGCTGACCTACGTCGGTGCGCTGGCGGTCGGCATGGTCTCCAACGTCATCACCAAGTTCTCCATCGACGCGCCCGCGCTGCGCGGTCTGAACACCGCGCTGCCGTTCATCCTGCTCCTGGTCGCGCTCATGGTCATCCCCAAGCGCAAGCTCGATCTGCCCTCGCGCTCCGAGCAGCCACCGAAGATCCCCTACCACGGGCCGACCAGCACGCGACTGATCGCCGGTGGCCTGGTCCTGGTGTTCCTGCTGATCGCGCCGAACCTGTTCAGCGGCCAGCTGACCTACCTGTCCGTCGGCCTGACCCAGGCCATCGTGCTGTTCTCGCTCGGCCTCCTGGTCCGCACGGCCGGCATGGTCTCCCTGTGCCAGGCGGTGTTCGCCGCGATAGGCGCCGTCACCTTCGCCCAGGTCGCCGAGGCCTGGGGCCTGCCCTGGCTGGTCGGCGTTCTGCTCTCGGCGCTGATCGTGGTGCCGGTGGCGGCAGTCCTGGCGCTCCCGGCGATCCGGCTGCAGGGCCTGTTCCTGGCCCTGGCCACGCTGGGCTTCGGTCTCTCGATGGAGGCCTGGGCGTACCAGCAGGACTGGTTCTTCGGCACCACCGGCACCGGGCGCCCGATGCCGCGCCCGGGCGGCATGGAATCCGACGAGCGCTGGTACTACGTCGTGCTGGCCTTCTTCGTGGTGACCGCCCTGCTGATGGTGGTGATCCACACGAGTCGGCTGGGCCGTACGCTGCGGGGCCTGTCCGAGGCGCCGCTCGCGGTTCGCACCCTGGGCCTGAACACGAACCTGCTCAAGCTGATCGTGTTCTGCATCGCCGGGTACATCGCCGGTGTCGGCGGGATCCTCTACGGCAGCACGGTGAACTACGTCGTGCTGGGGGACCAGTACTACGCGGCCTACTACTCGCTGGTGCTGGTGGCGACGCTCGCGCTGATGCCGTTCCGGGAGCCCTGGTACGCGGTGGTGGCCGTGGTCTCCGCCCTGATCCCGGCGTTCTGGCACAGCCCCAACGCCCAGCCGTGGCTGAACGTGATGTTCGGCTTCTTCGCCATCCTCATCGCCACCCAGGGCGGTGCCGACACGCTGCCGCAGAAGGCCCGCGACTGGATCGACCGGCGGTTCGGCCGGAAGCAGGACACCGGCCCGCTGGAGGCGGTCGAGTCCGACCCCTGGTCGATGCCGTCCGACGCCAGTGGCCTGGAGATCCGCGATCTGACCATCCGGTACGGCGGCCGCACCGCCGTGGACAAGGTCAGCCTGAAGGCCCCGGTCGGCCAGATCACCGGTCTGATCGGCCCCAACGGCGCCGGTAAGACGACGATGTTCAACGCGGCCAGCGGCCTGCTCACCCCCGCCACCGGGTCGGTGCTGCTACAGGGCCAGGACGTCACCGGTCTCAACGCTGCGGCGCGTGGTCGTCGCGGTCTGGGGCGGACGTTCCAGTTGATGCAGCTGGCCGATTCGCTCACGGTGGGTCAGAACGTCGCCCTCGGGGTGGAGTCCGGCCTGGCCGGCTCCAACCTGCGCGGCCAGATCCTGGCCACACGGTCGGAGCGCCGGGAGACGCTCGAGGCGGCCGAGTACGCCATGGAGCTGTGCGGCATCAGCGACCTGCGCAACGTGAACGCAGGGCAGCTCTCGACCGGCCAGAGGCGTCTGGTCGAGCTGGCCCGCTGCCTCAGCGGCCCGTTCGACACACTGCTGCTGGACGAGCCGTCCTCCGGCCTCGACCCGATGGAGACCGAGAAGTTCGGGGAGACGCTGACCCGGGTGGTCCAGACCCGCGGCTGCGGCATCCTCCTGGTCGAGCACGACATGGCCCTGGTGCTGCGGATCTGCGCCGACATCTATGTCCTGGACTTCGGCAAGCTGCTGTTCCACGGCACCCCGGAGGAGGTCCGAACCAGCCCCATCGTGCAGGCGGCCTACCTCGGCTCGGAGACCGAGTCCCGAGACGACCTGATCGACGAGATCGAGGAGGCGGTCCGATGACCGACCAGCTCACCCGGGCCGGGGCGAACGGTGCCGCCGCGCCCGCATCGGAAGTCCCCGCTCTGGAACTGCGGAACGTCAACGCCAGCTACGGCACCACAGCCGTGCTCAGGGATGTCTCGCTGAGCGTGGCCCCCGGCTCGGTGACCGCTCTGATCGGCCCCAACGGCGCCGGCAAGACCACGTCGCTGCGTGTGGCCTCCGGGCTGATGCGACCCACCGGCGGCCAGGTGCTCGTCGACGGGGTGGACGTCACGAAGTCGTCCGCCGCCCGCCGGGCCAAGGGCGGCATGTGCCACGTCCCTGAAGGGCGCGGCGTCTACCGGAACCTGACGGTGCGCGAGAACCTGCTGATGCAGGCCACCTCCACAAGCCCCAAGGAGACGATCGAGATCGCCGCCTCGGTCTTTCCCCGGCTGGGAGAGCGTCTGACCCAGAAGGCGGGCACCCTCTCCGGGGGCGAGCAGCAGATGCTCGCTCTGTCGGCGGCGTACGTGGCCAATCCCAAGCTCGTTCTCGTCGACGAGCCGTCGTTGGGCCTCGCGCCGATCATCGTGGACCTGGTCTTCGACTTCCTGAAGACCCTGCGTGAGAAGGACGTCGCCCTCCTGCTGGTCGACCAGTACGCCCTGCGCACACTGGCCATCGCCGACCACGCCTACGTGCTGCGGCGTGGCGAGATCGCCTACGACGGCGACGCCGCCGGCCTGCTCCAGGGCAACATGTTCGAGAAGTACATCGGCGAGGGCGCGGCCTGATCAGGCGTCGCGTTCGTTCCACCTGGCTGCCCCGGATGGGGACCCGCACTCGCGGTCCCCGTCCGGGGCAGTGGCGTGTTGGCGCGCTGGACGAGCTGTCGCCGTTCGACCGGCAGGCGCCGTTCGACCGGCAGGCTCAGTCCGTCGAGCCTCCGGGGCGCGGTGCAGCCCGAGACCCGGATGGGCACAAGCCTCGCCCCTCGGTCGAACGGAACCTCCTCGCCGCGACGGCCGGCGCCATGGCCTCGCCGAGCATCGTGCAGGCGACCGCTCCATCGCCCCGTCGATGAGCCGCTCGCAGTCGATGAGTTCGCTCGCAGCGACCGTGAGGACACGTCCGATCACGGCACGAAGCCCGCGCCCCAAGGGGGGCGCGGGCTTCGTGCCGCTAGTGCTGCGGGAACGGTTCAGTAGCCGATGCAGGTGCTGGCGAGGTCTCCCTTGGCACCGTTGCCGGACTTGTTCGGCTCGATGCTCTCGGGGTTGTCCTTGCCGGCGTCGAACTTGAAGAGCCAGCTGCACCCGACCGGCTTCGAGGGCTTGCCCTTCGTGAAGGTGATCGGCTCGGGAAGCAGGCCGTCCAGGGTCTCGTTCTTGACCGTGTACATGGCGTCCATGACGGTCTTACGCGTGATCTCCGACGGCTTGGCCGTCGCCAGGGCCTTCTTCAGCAGCTCGAAGGAGGACCAGACGGCGGTGGAGTTGCCCGAGGTCCAGATGCCGTCGGGGGAGTACTTGGCCATGGCGTCGCGGTAGGTCTTGACCGGCTCGGCCTTGGACCACCACGGGAAGCCGTTGCTGCCGCCCGCGGAACGGAAGCCCGGGACCTTGCCGAAGGCCTTCTGGTCGAAGCCGGAGTTGATAACCGAGAAGACGCCGGTGTAACCCTGCTGGAGGCAGTCCGCGGCGAAGCGCGTGCCGGTGGCGAAGCCGATGTTGAAGGCGATCGCGTCGGCGCCGTCACGGATGAAGGAGAGGCACTCGGCCGTGTAGGAGGAGGCCGAGGAGGAGATCAGCTGCGTGCCGACCCCCTTCATGCCGATCGACTTGGCGTAGTTCATCGCCTTGCCGCCGTTCTCCTGGCACACGGCGACCTCGGCGCACGCGGCCCAGCCGAAGTTCTTGCCGCCGGCCGCCTTGGCCTGGTCGGCGTACGCCTTGACGGTGTAGTCCGAGCCGGAGACGTCCTGGAACACGCCGGGGAGGGCGGACCAGAGGAGGTCGCTCGAGCCGCCGCCGGAGATGATCGCGACCGGAGTGTTCGTGAACAGCTTCGTCATCGCGCCTTCGGCCACCAGGTCCGTGAGGAAGATGGCGTCGACGGAGTCGTCGTTGAGGAACTGCTTGGCCACCGAGGTGGCGCCGGGCACGGTGTTCTTCGTGTCGACGACCTTGATCTCGACGGGGTGGCCGTTCACACCGCCGTGCGAGTTCGTGTACTCCTGCCAGGCGTGGGCCACGGCCTGGGCGCCGAGGCCGTTGGTGGCCTGAGGGCCGGACAGGGACGCGCCGTAGCCGATCTTGATCGGTTCGCCGGTCAGCGCCGGTGCCGCCTTGTCCGATGTGTCGTTCGACGTCGACGCGTTGTCGTCGCTGCTGCTGCAAGCGCTGAGCGCCAAACAGCCGACAGCCAGGACGGCTCCGAACTTCAGGGCCCGCGTCCGGGTGAGGATCCTGCGTGGCACTAGAGACTCCTAATGGTGATCAGCTCTCCCGTCTCGGTGACGGGCTCCCTGCGCGCAGAACTTAGACGGGTAGAGCATTACTTGTCCATTGGTCGTGCATGGTTAGAAATCGAATAGAGATGTGCGTCGCCAGTCGGCTCCGCAGGTCTGGCCCGGGGAGGACGGGTGCAAGTAGGGTGCCCTTAACACAACAGCAAATCAATAGAGCGAAGCGAGGAGTACCCATGGGTGTGGTTCCGGACCTGGAGACGCTGGCCGACAAGCTGGCCCTCACCGAGCTGGTCGCCCGACTGGAGCAGGCGGTGGACCGTAAGGACCGCGAGGGGATCCTCGCGTGCTACTCGCAGAAGTCCTTCGACGACCACGGCCGCTGGCGCGGCAGCGGCGAGGAGTTCGCGGAGTTCATCTGCAACAACCCCGGCTTCACCACGGCCTCGAAGTTCATCTACCACCTGATGGGCCAGTCGATCTTCGAGATCGAGGGCGACGAGGCCTACGGCGAGTCCTACTTCGCCTACTGGATGCAGACCTCCGAGGACCGGCTCTACCAGTCGATCGGCCGCTACCTCGACTACTTCGAGCGCGCCGACGACGGCTGGCGGATCACCTACCGCCGCGTCGTCATGGAGTGGGACGGCACGCTCGTCGCCGAGAACGCCGTCCCCGGCGGCCACTTCCGCGGCACCCGCGACAAGACCGACCCGCTCTACAAGCGGCTCAAGTGGCCGGAGAACCCGGAGTCCAAGACCTCCGCCGGCTGAGGCCCGAGGAGGGCCGACGGCCGGCTCGCCGCTCAGATCGAGAGCCCGCCGTCGGCTACCAGGATCTGGCCGGTCACGAACGAGGCGTCGTCCGACAGCAGGAACGCGACGACGCCGGCCACCTCGGCCGGCTCGGCCACCCGCCCCATCGGGATCCGGTCCAGCAGACGCGCCTGCTTGTCGGGCTCGTCCAGGAGGCGGTCGATCATCGCCGTGCGCATGTGCCCCGGTCCCACCGCGTTGACCCGGACGCCGTCCCGGGCGTGATCCCGTGCCGCGGCCCGGGTCAGCCCGAGGACGCCGTGCTTGGCCGCCGCGTACGACGTCACCCCGGCCGATTGGACCGTCGTGCTCGTGTACGACGCGACGTTCACGACGGCGCCCCGCCCGGCCGGCACCATCACCGCCAGTTCCGCCCGCTGACACCGGAACACCGCGTTGAGGTTCAGTTCGAGCGTCGAGAGCCACAACTCCTCGTCGTACCCCGACGACGGTTGCGGCGGCGGGCTCACCCCCGCGTTGTTCACCGCCCCGTCGAGTCGCCCCCAGCGGTCCACGGCCGCCGCCACCAGCCTCGCCGGCACCGCGGCATCGGCCAGGTCCCCGGGGACGGCCAGCGCCTCGACCCCGTGCCCGCGTGCCGCCGCGGCGACCGCCTCGCAGCGATCGCGTCGACGCCCGGTCAGGACCAGGTGCGCCCCTTCCGACGCCAGCCGCAGGGCCACGGCCTCACCGAGCCCGCTCGTCGCCCCGGTGACCAGGACGACGCGACCTTCGAACCGGCGCACTCAGCCGACCAGCCGGATCGCCTGCATCGGGCACATGTCGACGGCCGAGGAGACGGCGTCCTCGTCGGCGCCGTCGAGCTCGGCCGAGGTGTACTCGTCCGAGGCCTCACCTCGGTAGGAGAGCTGTCCTTCGTCGTCGAGGGCGAACAGGCCGGGTGCGGCGAACGTGCACTGGCCGTGGTTCTCGCACTGTTCCAGGTCGACGGCGAACTTCATGCTGAATCTCCTTCGCGGGCGGCCGTCACCAGGGGAAGTCGCCTGGAGCTCGGCATGGTCGCCATTGACGTCAGTTGTACCTGACGGCACGATAAGCAGACAACTAGAACACCATAGAAACTAGGGTGCCGCAGGACGCGGCGTCGGGCGTCAACATGCACCAGACAACTGTGAATCGGAGCTGTAGATGACCACTGTCCCCGCTCAGAGTCAGGCTCCTGACCTGCTCGATCCGACGCTCTACGCCGACGGGGTCCCCTACGCCGAGCTGGCCTGGCTGCGTCAGCACGACCCCGTGCACTGGCACGAGGAACCGGGCGACGGCCCCGGGTTCTGGGCCCTGACTCGCTACCGCGACGTCAAGGCGGTCGAGGCCGACTCGGCCACGTTCTCCTCCGAACCCTCCACGGTCATCGTCGACACCGTCTCGATGACGACGGGCACCGCCAAGCACCTGCTGATGTCCGACCCGCCGCACCACACCGCGCACCGCAAGGTGCTGGGCGAGGAACTCGCCCCGATCGTCGTGCGCGGCATGCGGGACCAGTTGCAGACCGTCGTGGACGAGGTGGTCGACGAGATCGTGGAGACGGGGGAGTGCGACGTCGTCGCCGACCTCGGCGGCAAGCTGGCGTCCTACGTGACGGCCGACCTGCTCGGCATCTCGCGCCCGGAGGCGGTGGAGTTGTGCCACGCGGCCGACATCCTCACTCGTGGCGGGAGCAAGGAGGAAGGGCCCGGCCTGGCGGCCACCCGGACGATGTTCCGCCACGCGGCAGTGGCGTGGGAGGACCGTAAGGCGCACCGGACCGACGACATGCTCGGCCGCATCGCCTGCGCCGAGATCCTCGGCGTGCCCGTGGACCAGGTGCAGTTCTCCATGGACTTCCTGCTCCTGGTCACCGCCGGCAGCGACACCACACGCAATGTCGTCGCCGCCGGCATGGCCGCGTTCTTCGAGAATCCCGAGCAGTGGCACATGCTCAAGGAAGACACCTCGCTGCTGCCCGCAGCGGTCGAGGAGGTCCTGCGGATCGCCACGCCGATCACCTATCAGCGTCGTACCGCGACCAGGGACACCGAGATCGCCGGGACACCGATCACGCGGGGGCAGAAGGTGGTCTCGTGGTACGTGGCCGCGAACCGTGATCCGGAGGTGTTCGCCGATCCGGACCGCTTCGACATCACCAGAGCCCCGAATCCGCACGTCGCCTTCGGCGCCGGGCGGCACTTCTGCCTGGGCTCGCACCTTGCCCGCCTGGAGTTGGCGCTCATGTTCGAGGCCATCGTCACGCGGCTGGCGGACCTGCGCCCGACGGCGCCCTGGCGCTACCGGCAGTCACCGATCGCTCCGTCGGTGCTCGGCCCGGCCGTGATGCCGGCGGCGTTCACGCCCGGGCCGCGCGTCCGTTCCTGAGGCCTCAGTACCCCAGCGCCTCGACATGGTCGCCGTCGGTCTCGTCCGGCTTGTCTTCGGGCTTCACCCAGCCGATCGGCTCCTTGCGGTTCGGGTCGAACTCGAAGCCCGGCGTCTCGAACACCTCCAGCGGCAGCCGCGGACGGTCGCCCGGGCCGTAGTGCTTGCCGTCCAGGGGCCAGTCGAAGCCTTCGAGGTCGTCGGTGTTCTTGCCGAGGATCTTGCCGCTGCGGTCGAACTCCTCCAGGACGGCGGGCAGTCCGAAGCGCTGCACCGGGCAGACCTTCATGCAGACCGAGCAGCCGGCCGTCTTGCCCATCACCGGGAGGCAGCGCTTGGTGTTGAGCTTGGCCTTGACGACGCCGCGGCTCTCCTTGCGATTGGCCGGGATCGCGCCCGCCGGGCAGCGGCGCACGCAGATCTGGCACTCGTTGCAGACGCCCTCCAAGCCGTAGTCGACCGGCTGATCGTGCACGAACGGGGCGTTGGTCGACATCACGTGGATCCGGCAGCGCGAGCCCGCGTGCGGTGTCAGCAGCTGGCCGTTGAGGCCGAGCTGCCCCAGGCCGGCGGCCACGGCGTACGGGATCACCATCGACTCGCCGACGAAGCCCTCGGGGCGCGCGTCGTAGCCCTGCGCACGGATCCACTCGGCCAGCAGGCGCATGCGGTCCTCCAGCCCGGCGTAGGCCGAGAGGGCGGCCTTCTCGGCCCGCAGCGACGGAGACATCTGGGTCGAGTCGAAGTTCTGCTCGATGATCCCGACGACGATGGTCTCGCCGACGCCCAAGCCGTGGTACTCGGCGTAGTTCCACTTGATGTCGTACGCGGTGACGCCGACGCCCGAGAGCCCGAGCCGGGCCGCTTCCTGCTTCATGGCGCGGGTCAGTTCCTCGGGCGTGACCGGTTTGGCCGCCGCCGTCGCGCCGGGTTCACGGTTCGACTTCGCCCGCCTCCGGGCCGCGCCCTGGACACGCGGCGACGTCGACAGCAGCGAGATCCACATGTGCCCGGTGGGGCTGTTCTGTCCGCGCATCTCCGGGTGCAGTCGGATGAAGTCGTGCAGCGGCGCCTCGTCGAACGCCTCCTGCTGGCGCTCGGGGAGCAGTTCGATGCCGGGGCCGGTGCGCAGGGCCTCGGCCGGGGCGGGCACCGGCGTCGTCCAGGGCCGCGTGTGCGGCGCTCGGCGGCGATGCGCCCAGATCGGCAGCCGGGGGATCCACCACATCTTCGGGCGGTAGGGGAGCGTCTTCTTCGCGATCGGGTAGAGCAGCTCGCCGAACTCGTGGCCCCAGCGCAGCAGCCTGAGCTGCAGGGCGTTGCGGTTGAAGCGTGGCGCCATGACGACCGTCCCCTCGTTTCGCCGTGTAATCTCCCTCGCTTGCTATAATAATGTTACTTTGGATGTCAAGTTGAGTTGTGACCTTATGGAGGTCGGCCTTGAAGCTGGCGGAGCGGGCGGAGCGGTTCTACGGCCTTGACGAGGAACTCCTGCGTGACCCATGGACGCTCTACGCGGACCTGCGGGAGCACGCGCCGGTCCTGCGGGTCGGGCCGGCCGTCGTCGTGACCCGGTACGACGACGTCAAGGAGCTGTTCCGGAACACCGACGGCTTCTCCAACAAGCGTTGGACCGGCAGCCGGGTCACACAGCGCCGGGCGTCGCTCGCGCCGGACGAGGTCGAGAAGTACGACTATCTGATCCGCCTCGACGTCAACCACATCGGCCAGAACGACCGGCCCAACCACACGCGGCTGCGGAAGTTCGTCAGCCAGGCGTTCTCCCGGCGGGCGATCGAGAAGCTGCGGGAGCGTGCCACCGGGATCGCCAACGACCTGTGCGACGAGATCGACGCCTCCGGTGACGATCCGTTCGATCTGGCCACGCTGTCCTGGCGGCTGCCCTTCCTGGTGGTCTGCTCGATGCTCGAGGTGCCCGACGCCGAGATCGCGACCTTCCGCTCGTGGGCCCTGGAGATCCGTCGCGGCCTGGGCACCAACTACGACAACCTCGACGCCGCGTTCGACGCCACGCAGCGTCTGGAGGCCTACGTCCTGGAGCTGATCCGGGAGCGGCGGGCCCGGGGCGTCGGCGACGGTGACGATCTGGTCGGCAACCTGGTGGCCGAGGACGCCGAGGGCACCGCCCCGCTGACCGACGCGGAGCTGGTCGCGATGTTCGCGGTCATGCTGACCACCGGCAATGCCAACGACATGATCTCCAACGCGGTGATCGCGCTGGACGAGCGCCCGGACCAGAAAGAACTGCTGCGCCAGGACCCGGCCCTGTTGCGCCCGGCGATCGAGGAGTTCCTGCGGTTCTGCCCGTCGGCGCACGGGGTTCACCGGGTCGCGGTGGGCGACCAGGAGATCGCCGGGTTCCCGGTCCGGGCCGGGGAGACCGTGCGGCTGGTGGTCGCGTCGGCCAACCACGACCCGGCCCGGTTCGCCGACCCCGACCGCCTCGACATCACGCGCAAGGACGCCCAGCACCAGCTCGACTTCGGCTTCGGCATCCACACCTGCCTCGGGCAGTGGCTGGCCCGGCTGGACATCGAGGTCGGGCTGCGGGTGCTGTACGAGCGCTACCCGGACCTGCGGGTCGCCGGGCCGTTCCGCTACCGCCGCGAGTACCAGTTCCGCGGGCCGGAGCGGCTGATGATCGCCAAGCACTGAAGGAGCCGGCCGTGACCGTTGTGGACACCAGCACCAAGCTGGGCATCATCGACACCGATGTCCACCCGCTCAAGCTGCGCGAGCGGCACCAGCGCGGCTCCGGCGTGCTGTCCTACCTGCCGCGGCGCTGGCAGGAGCGGGTCGAGGAGCTGGGCGTCGTCAGGGACCCGTGGGCGGGGGGCGAGCGGGTCCGGCTCACCGAGTTCCAGGCCCGCGGCGACGCCGTCACCCCTGATGGCAACCCGCCCGGCAGCGATCCCGGCTTCGCCGCCGAGCAGCTCCTCGACACGTACGAGATCAGCGCGGCGATCCTCAACGATCTGGGCGCCTTCGGCTCGACCGGGCTGAAGCACCAGCCGACCGGCTTCTCGGCCGCCTACTGCCGTGCGCTCAACGAACACCGCCGCGACACCTGGCTGGCCGCGGACTCGCGTTGGTACTCATCGATCAGTCTCTCCTACGAGCTGCCCGACCTCGCGGTGAAGGAGATCGAGCACTGCAGGACCGGGATGGGCGAGTACGGCGACCGCTTCCGCCAGGTGCTGTTCGCGCCCGACAACCTGCGCCCGCCCGGGCACCCGTCGTACTGGCCGATCTACGAGGCCTGCGAGCACCACGACCTGCCGGTCGCGTTCCACATCCTGACCGGCAACCGGGCTTCGCCCTCCGGCTCGTCGAACTACTACTACGAGCACCACGCCTACTACGTGGCCTACAACTTCCCGCTGGTGGCCAGCTACATCTTCGAGGGCGTCTTCGACCGGTTCCCGAATCTCAAGATCGCCCTGATCGAGCAGGGCTGGTCCTGGGTGCTGCAGTTCGGATCGAGGCTCGACGCCGTGGCGCGCACTTTGGGCTCGGAGGTGCGGCACCTGCAGAAAAAGCCGTCGGAGTACCTGCGGGACAACTTCTGGTTCTCCACGCAGCCGATGGAGGAGCCCGAGAAGCCGGAGCAGCTCGACGAGCTCCTGGACCTCATGTTCGACGAGGGCCTGGGCGACAAGCTGATGTTCTCCTCCGACTACGCCCACTGGGACTTCGACGAGCCTTCGGTGCTGCCGGCCAACCTCTCATTGGAGCGCCGAGCCTCGATCCTCGGCGGCAGCGCCAGCCGGCTCTACGGCATCGACCTGATTCCCGGTTAGGGCTACGAGGTCTGATCGCGCAGGGGAACTAAAGGCGGTACCACTCCCGTGCGTTGCCGGCCATGGTCGCCGCGCGCATCGACGCCGGCATCGCGCCCAGCAGCTGGGCCAGGTCGTCGTCGTGGGTGTGCGGGTAGTCGGTCGCGAACATCAGCAGGTCCTCGCGGCCGAGCCAGGCGATGGACGCGGCCAGGACGCGCTGCGAGGTCGCGTCGGTGGGTGCCGTCGACAACCGCAGGTGGTCGCGCAGGGTGTCGAACGGCGGCTCGGACAGCCACGGTACTTCGCGGCGCAGGCCCTTCCAGTCCTTGTTCATCCGCCATCCCCAGGCCGGCAGCCACTGGAAGCCGCCCTCCAGCGAGGCCACCCGAAGATCGGGCACGGCTTGGAACAGCCCTTCGGCCAGCATGCTGACCAACTGGGCGCCGAAGGCCTGCCATTCGGCGGCGTACTCCTCGATGAAGTACGAGGGGTAGCCCGTGGTCGAGGGGACGCCGTCGGCGGTGCCGCCGTAGTGCAGCCCGGCGACGAGGCCGCGCTCGGACATCGCCTCGAACACCGGGAAGAACATCCGCCGTCCCCAGAGGGCGTCGGTACGGACCGGCAGCAGTACCTGGACGAAGCCGGGGTGGTCACCGACGCGTCGCAGTTCGGCCAGCATCGCCTCCGGGTCGCGGGCCGGGAGGATCATCGACGCGCGAAGGCGTGGGTCCTGATCGAGATAGGTGGCGATCAGCCAGTCGTTCACGGCGCTGGCCATGGCGTTGTGCCAGTCCGGCTGCCGGATGCTGTCGATGCCGTAGTAGCAGTTGACGATGGCGTGATCGACCTCCCACGGGTCGAGCACGTGCTCGCGCAGCAGCGACAGGTCCGACGCCGGCGCGCGGCCGTCGGCGGGGCGCCACTCCGGGCGGCAGGTCCGCGGCGAGTTGGGCGGGTAGTGCGTGGCCACGCCCGGCGGCACTTGCCAGTTCCGCTCCAGGCACCAGTCGACCCACTGCCGGGACAGGAAGGGGAACAGCTCGCGCGCGAGTGGCGCGTTCGCGTGGACGTCGACGTCGATCACGGGCCCGTCCCAGACGGTCCGGCGGGTGGGGGCTCCGCCCAGCAGCGGCATCATGGCGGTCACGGGAGCCGGTACCAGGCGCGGGCGGTCTCGGCCATGAGCTTGGGCCGGGCCGGGTCGGGGAGGCCGGCCAGGAGGCGATCGACGTCGTCGTCATGGCCGCGGGGGTAGTCGGTGGCGAACATCAGAAGGTCGTCGCTGCGCAGCCAGCCGAGTGCGTTCCGCAGGTGGCGGGCGGCTTCGGGTGGGCCCAGCTCGGCGGGCGCCGCGGAGAACCGGAAGTGCCGGCGGATCACGTCCATCGGCGGCTCGGAGAGCCACGGCACCTCGCGGCGCAGGCCCTTCCAGTCCTTGTTCATCCGCCATCCCCAGGCCGGCAGCCACAGGAAGCCGCCCTCGATGACCGAGACCCGCAGGTCGGGCAGCTCCTGGAACAGCCCCTCGACCACCATGCTGGTGACCTGCGTGGCGAACGACTGCCATTCGGCGGCGTACTCCTCGATGAAGTACGAGGGGTAGCCCGTGGTCGAGGGGACGCCGTCGGCGGTGCCGCCGTAGTGCAGCCCGACGACGAGGTCGTGCTCGACGGCCGCCCGGAAGACCGGGAGGTGGATCCGGCGGCCCCAGAGCAGGTCGCTGCGGGCGGGGAGCAGGACCTGCTTGATCTGCGGGTGGTCGCCCAGGCGGTGGATCTCGCGGACCATCGCCTCGGGGTCGCGCACCGGGAGGACGAGCGAGCCGTACAGCCTTGCGTCCCTGGCCAGCCACTCGTGGACCAGCCAGTCGTTGACCGCCGAGGCCATCGCGTTGACCCAGTCCGGCTGCCGGATGCTGTCGATGCCGTAGTAGCAGTTGAGGATCGCGGCGTCGACCCTCCATGGGTCGAGGACGTGCTCCTGGAGGAGGGCGAGTTCGGAGGCCGGGACGCGGCCGTCGCCGGGGCGCCACTCCGGGCGGCAGGTACGAGGCGACTGCGGCGGGAAGTGCTGGCCCGGACCCGGCGGCGTCCTCCAATTCCGCTCGGTGCACCAGTCGATCCACTGCTGGGCGAGGTAGGGGAACAGGGCCGACGCGGACGGTACTTGGGCGTGGACATCGGCGTCGACGACCGGGCCGGTCCATACCGACTCGCGCGGGGTGGTGCCGAGGAGCGAGGTGGTCACGAGGCGGTCCGCCTTTCCGGGCGCCGAGGACGGAGGTCGACGACGAGGTAGTCGTCCTCGACCTCGATGGTCACGGTCTCGGCCTTGTACGGGCCGGGTTGCTTGCCGTCGCCGGTGTTCTGGCCGGCGGTCGCGGCGGCGTACTGGGCCGGGGTCATCGAGACAGCGCCGGACTCGACCTCGGTGGCGACCAGGGAGCCCTTCTCGACGTCGACGGCGTAGGGACGGCCGCGCATCCCGACCGGGTCGAAATAGGACTGCCCGGTGGTGACGTCGAACTCCCAGCCGTGCCAGGGGCAGGCGAGCAGCTGGTGATCGGTGTCGTAGACGTACTTCCCAGGGCGCTCGGCCGAGACGAGCGGCAGGAAGCGGCCGGCGCACAGGTCGGCACCGCGGTGCGGGCAGCGGTTGAGCAGCCCGTAGAACTCCCCCTTGACGTTGAAGATCGCGATGCTGCGGCCGTTGACGTCGACCGCCATCTTCTCGCCGTCGGCGAGGTCGGCGGCGCGGCCGACCACGAAGCGCTTGCTGGGCACACCCGCTCCCTTCCGAACATAACTGTTGCATGATAGTAGCTCGGATAGAAGCAGGTTGGAGGAGAAGCGATGACCCTGACCGTGCCCGACCCTCAGGTGGCCGCCGGACCGCTGAAGCTCGGCATCATCGATTGCGACGTGCACCCCCTGAAGCTGCGGGAGCATCAGCAGCGCGGTGCCGGGGTGCTGTCCTACCTGCCGGAACGCTGGCAGCGGCATGCGTCGGTGGCCGGCGTCCAGCGTGGCGGATGGGCCGGCGGAGACCGGCCGCGGCCGCGCGAGTACGGCCAGCGGTGGGACACCGAGACGCCAAGTGGCGGCCCGCCGGGCAGCGACCCGGTTTTCGCCGCCGAGCAGCTGCTGGACAAGTACGAGATCAGTGCCGGGCTGCTGAACGACCTGGGGGCGTTCCAGTCGGCCGGGCTGAAGGGGCAGCCGGCCGGGTTCTCGGCCGCGTACTGCCGGGCGCTCAACGAGCACCGCGTGGACAGCTGGCTCAAGCAGGATCCGCGCTGGTACGCCGCCCTGAACGTCCCCTACGAACTCCCGGATCTCGCCGTCGAGGAGATCGAGTTCGGCATGACGCAGTTCGACGGGTACTCCGCGAGGTTCAAGCAGATCATGCTGGCGCCGGACAACCTTCGCCCGCCCGGCCACCCGACGTACTGGCCGATCTACGAAGCCTGCGTCGAGTACGGCCTGCCGGTGACCTTCCACGTGCAGACCGGCAACCGCCCGACGCCTTCCGGCGGCCCGAGCTACTACCTCGAGGAGCACAACGACTACGCGGCCATGAACTTCCCGCTGGTCGCGAGCTACATCTTCGAAGGTGTCCTGGACCGGTTCCCGGACCTGAAGATCGTCCTCATCGAACTGGGCTGGTCCTGGGCGGTCCCACTGGCCTGGAGGCTGGACGCCGCGTACCGCGTGCTGGGCGACGAGGTGCCGCACCTGCAGAAGAAGCCGTCCGAGTACCTGCGTGACCACTTCTGGTTCGGCACACAGCCGATGGAGGAGCCGGAGGAGGGCCGCCATCTCGACGAGGTCTTCGACGCCTTCTACGACATGGGGCTGGGTGACCATCTGATGTACGCCTCGGACTACCCGCATTGGGACTTCGACGAGCCCGCGTCCGTGCCGGCGAACCTCTCGTTGGAGCAGCGAGCCGCTGTCCTCGGCGGCACGGCAAGCAAGCTCTACGGCATCGACCTGCTCCCCGGCCAGGGCTACGAGGTCAGGTGAGTGCGTCGGCCACAGCGGTGGACCAGGGTTCCGGGCCGGTGCCCGGTGGCCCGGATCGTCTGGTCCGGCTGGTGCTCGCCCTGGCTGTCGGGTCCTTCACCTTGCAGCAATGCTTCGTGACGCCGGTGCTTTCCCGGCTCCAGGTGGAGTACACCACCGATCAGGCCACGGTGACCTGGGTCCTGACCGTCTACCTGCTCGCCGCTTCGGTCGCGACACCGCTGCTCGGGCGAGCCGGTGACACCTGGGGCAAGAAGCGGATGTTCGTCCTGGCCCTCGCAGGAATGGCGGCCGGGGCGCTCGGAGCCGCGCTGGCGCCGAGCATCGGCTGGCTCCTTGCGGCCCGTGCGGTGCAGGGGGCGGCGGGGGCAGTGCTGCCGTTGTCCTTCGGGATCCTGCGCGACGTCTCCCGTCCCGAGCGGCTTTCCAGCGGCGTCAGTCTGATGACGTCGACCACCGCGGTGGGATTCGGCCTCGGGCTGGTCCTGGCCGGTCCAGTGGTCGACACTCTCGGGGTGCGCTGGCTGTTCTGGCTGCCGGCCGGCTTCGCAACGCTCATCGCGCTGGCCGTGCTGTGGGTGGTCCCGGAGTCGGCCTCCACCCGGGCCGCCCCTCCACCGCTGCTGCCCGCGCTGGCCCTCGGCGGCTGGCTGGGACTGTTCCTGCTCGGCGTCAGCCGTGGCGGCGCCTGGGGGTGGACGTCACCGTGGGTCCTGGGGATGTTCGCCGCGTCGGCTGTGCTCGTACTGATCTGGGTCCGCCTGGAGCGGCGCGCCCGCACCCCGCTGATCGATCTGCAGATGATGCGCTTGCGCGGCGTCTGGACCACGAACCTCATCGTGATGCTGTCGGGGTTCTCGATGTTCGCCCTGTTCGGATTCCTCCCTCAGCTGCTCCAGACGCCGGAAGCCGCCGGCTACGGCCTTGGTGCCACCGTCACCGAGTCCGGGCGCTTTCTGATCCCTTGGTCGCTGACTTCGTTCACCGCCGGAATGCTCGCCACCAGGATCATCCGCGCGACGTCGGTCCGCATCGTGATCTGCGCGTCCACGTTGCTGATGGCAACGGCGATGCTTCTGATCGCCTTCCTCCACTCCGCTTCCTGGGTGATCTACCTGGCCATGTCCTTGCACGGCGCCGGCTCCGGCTCGGTCCTGGCGGCCACGGCCCTGGTCGTCGTGCGGGTGGTGCCGCCCTGGCAGGTCGGCGTGGCCAGTGGCATGAATGCCAACATCCGTCTGGTCGGCGGCGCGGTCGGGGCCACGGTCATGGGTGTGATCGTGACCGGTCGTCTCACGGCCACCGGCTATCCGGCCGAGCGGGGCTACACCGTGGGCTTCCTGGTGCTCGCCGGTGTGTTCCTCCTGGCCCACGTCGCGGCATACGCCATCCCGAAGGCGGGCTTCGGCGCCGGGCGAACGGTGGCGGCGGAAGCGGCGGCCCCCGAGACCGTCATCGCCGACCCCTAGGCCGAACACGTCGCCTGGATCCTCCCTCTCGATCCAGTCAACCAATACAGCAAGTTATGTATTAGTCTTGTTCTTATGATGAACGAGCAGGGCCTGATCACTGTGAAGGTCCATGGGGTGCACCGGGTGGCCGAGGGGGTCGCCGCCTTCGAACTGGTACGGGAGGACGGCGAGCCGTTCCCGCAGTGGGCGCCAGGCGCTCATATCGACGTGGTCATCGGGGAGGGTCTCGAGCGCCAGTACTCCTTGTGCGGCGACCCGGCCGACGACAAGACCTGGACCATCGCGGTGCTGCGGGAGCCCGAGAGCCGGGGTGGCTCCCGGCGGCTGCACGACGAGGTCACCGAGGGCACGTCCTTGGCTGTCCGCGGTCCCCGCAACGAGTTCCCGCTCGAGTCCAGCCCCCGGTATCTGTTCATCGCAGGCGGGATCGGCATCACCCCGCTGCTGCCGATGGTGCGAGCACTGGACGCCGTCGGCGCGGATTGGCGCCTGGTCTACGGCGGGCGTCGGGCGGACTCGATGGCCTTCGTCGACGACCTGGCCCAGCTCGGGAGCCGTGTCACGGTGTGGCCGGAGGACCAGCTCGGGCTGATTGATCTGGAGGCCGTGCTCGGCGAACCGGCCGACGGCGTCAAGGTCTACTGCTGTGGACCCGGCGCGCTGATCGACGCGGTGGAGGCACGGTGCGCCGAGTGGCCGCCCGGAGCCCTGCACGTCGAACGATTCCGGCCTCGCGAAGGGGCGCTGGACGGGGAGCGCGCCGGGTTTCAGGTCCGCCTGGACGCTTCGGGCCTGACGCTCGACGTCGGTCCCGACCAGAACATCGCCGAGGTGGTCGAGGCGGCCGGCGTCGACATCATGACCTCTTGCCGGGAGGGAACCTGCGGCACGTGCGAGACCACCGTTCTCGACGGCGTTCCCGACCACCGGGACTCCCTGCTGACCGAAGAGGAGAAGGCCGCCAACGACACGATGATGATCTGTTGCTCGCGGTCGCGGACCCCACTGCTGGTCCTCGATCTGTAGGAGGAGTGCCATGAAGCTTGCCTCGCACATTGCCATCGGTGTCCGCGATCTCGAGCGGTCCCTCGCCTTCTACCGCGACGTGCTCGGGATGACGGTGATCCGTGACGCCACCAACGAGCCGCCCATGGACGCGCTCTACGGCCCCGGCGTCGGCTCGACGCGCCGTCGTGAAGTGATGCTGAGGATGGGGGGCAACGAGGGGGAGGGGTACGGCGACCGCGTGTTCCTGGCCATCTCCCAGTCCGACGAGCCGGCCGACAACCAGCCGCTCACCCTGGAGCACATCGGGATCCATCACGTCGGGTTCTGGGTGGACGACATCCCCGCCCTGGCCGAACGGCTGCGCGCGGCCGGGTATGAACCCGTGTCGATCAAGGACACCGTCGGCGTCGGCTACGGCGAGTCGGCGGACCAGAGGATGCGGGCGATGTTCGTGAAGGACCCGGACGGGACCGTTCTTCAGTTCGACCAGCGAGTCCACACTTATTAACAGTGGTGTTACTATTGTGTTCGAAGGTATTTCGGAGAGGTGGTTCCCGGTGGAGGACAGGCTGGCGGTTCTCGAGGCACGGCTGCGCGAACTCGAGGACGACCGGGAGATCCGTGAGCTCCTCGCCCGCTACGGCTACTACGCCGACGCGCCCCTCGACGAGGAGTACTTCGGTCTGTTCACGGAGGACTGCGTCATGGACGTCTCCGCCGGCCGCGGCGAGGACCCATACGAGATCGTCCGCTGGGAGGGCCTGGCCCAGATGCGCCGGTTCCTGAGCGAGCGCACCGCGCAGCACGACAACGGCTTTTACGGCCGCAGCTTCCATGTCCAGGGCAACAACCTGGCGGTGAAGGTGACCGGGGACGACGCGGTGGCCAACGGCTACTCGTTCATCTTCCACCAGGACGGCCCGACCCTGAAGTTGCTCAGCGCCTCCCTCAACGAGTGGGCCTTCCGTCGTGAGCAGGGGCGTTGGAAGATCCAGATGCGCAAGCGCCGGATGGCCGGCGCCCCCGACGCCAAAGAAGTCCTGCGGGCGACGGAATGACCGGGGGCGCGCTCGCCGGCGTCCGCGTGGTGGACCTCTCGCGCGTGCTGGCGGGCCCCTACTGCGCCCAGTCGCTAGGCGACCACGGCGCGGACGTGGTCAAGGTCGAGCCGGTCACCGGAGACCTCACCCGCTCCTGGGGCCCTTCCCGGCCGGACGGCGTCAGCGCCTACTACGCCGGGTTGAACCGCAACAAGCGTCACCTCGCGGCGGACCTCGCCACCTCCGAGGGACGGCAACTGGTGCTCGATCTCCTGGCCGACGCCGACGTGCTCGTCGAGAACTTCAAGCCGGGGGCGATGACCCGCTGGGGCTTGGCGCCGGACATGCTGGCGGAGCGATTTCCACGCCTGGTGCACTGCCGGATCTCGGCGTTCGATCCTGACGGGCCGATGGCCGGGCTGCCCGGCTACGACGCCGTCATCCAGGCCTACACCGGGATCATGGACCTCAACGGTGAGCCCGGAGGGCCGCCGCTTCGGGTCCCGATGCCGGTGGTGGACCTGACCACCGGGCTGCTGGCCCTCTCCGGCATCCTGCTGGCACTGCACGAGCGGGCGGAATCCGGCAGGGGCCAGCGGGTCGACATAAGCCTCGTCGACGGGGCGATGAGCCTGCTGCACCCGGCGGCGGCCAACTACTTCATGACCGGCGCCCCACCGCGACGGCTGGGCAGCGCGCACCCGAACATCGCCCCCTGCGAGACGTTTCCCTCGCCGGCCGGCGAGGTCTACGTGGCCGCGGGCAGCGACCGGCAGTTCGCCGCGTTGGTCGGCTTCCTGGGCGCACCAGAGCTCGCCGACGACCCGCGGTTCCGCCGCAATGCCGACCGCCTGGCCCACCGGCACGAGCTCAACGCCGTCCTGGCCCGGCTGATCGCCGCGCTCGACCCGGATGTCGACCTGGCCCGGACGCTGATCGCCGAGGGCGTGCCCGCGACACTCGTGCGGCCCTTGCCGCACGTGCTCGACGCCGAGGACGTCGCTGCCCGCGGCATGGTCACCGAGCTCGACGGCCTGCGGATGCTGGGTGTTCCGGTCCGCTTGAGCCGGACCCCCGGTTCGATCCGCACACCGCCCCGACCGCTGGGCGCCGACCAGGTCGCCGGGGGCTGACCCTCCGCCCGCCCCGGGACCCCGACGAAGAGAGCAGAGTCAGAGTGGACTACGAGAACATCCTGTACGACGTCGCCGACCGGATCGCGACGATCACCCTCAACCGCCCCGAGAAGCGCAACGCCCTGAGCCCGGCGCTGCGACGAGAGGTGATCCACGCCCTGAAGGCGGCCGAGGCCGACGACGACGTCACTGTGATCCTCGTCCAGGGAGCCGGCAAGGCCTTCTGCGCCGGGTACGACATGAACAGCTACGCGGGCGGTGAGGAGCGTCCCGAGCGCCCCGACGGCTGGAACGCCTCTGAGCTGTTCGAGTCCTGGACCGGCCAGTTCCCCCGCAGCTGCCTGCGGGACTGGCTGACCATCTGGGACCTGCTCAAGCCAGTGGTGGCCAAGGTGCACGGCTACGCGCTGGCGGGCGGCTCGGAGCTGATGTCGATGTGCGACATCGTGTTCGCCGCCGAGGACTGCGTGATGGGCTATCCGCCCACCCGCGCCCAGTCCACCCCGGACATCGAGTACTTCCCCTGGAAGATGTCGATGGCCCAGGCCAAGTACCTGCAGCTGACCGGCAATTCGGTCACCGGGAAGCGGGCCGAGGAAATGGGCTGGATCGCCAAGAGCTTTCCGGCCGAGGAGCTGGACGAGCAGGTGATGCGTGAGCTGCGGCCGATGGCGCAACTGCACCCGGCGATGCTCGCCGCCAACAAGCTCAGCCTCAACCAGAGCTACGAGGCGATGGGGTTCCGAGCCGCGCTGCAGAGTGTCGTGCCCTGGTACGCCATCGCGCGCTCGTTCCGGCCGGGAGCGGGCGAGTTCCAGACCAAGGCCGCGCGCGACGGGCTGAAGGCCGCCCTCGAATGGCGCGACGGTCCCTTCAAGGACGAGGGGTTCGTGCTGTGAGCGCAGCGACCGAGGAGACCCGCGTCGGGGTCCGGAGCCTCAACCACGTTGCCATCGGTGTCCGCGATCTGGAGGCGTCGCTGCGCTTCTACGTCGAGGGCCTCGGCATGCGCAAGACACTGGAGAAGCCGACCAGCGACCTGACGCCGGCGCTGATGCGACTGCCCGAGGGCACGACCGGCACCACGGTGTTCGTGCAGGGTGACTCCCGGGTGGGCCAGCTCGAGCTGGTGAAGTGGGACCTGCCCCAGAACGACGAGGGGCGCCCCAAGCGCCCCGGCGATTTCGGGATGGGCCAGCTGTCCTTCCCGGTCGACGCCGAGCACATCGGCGTCATCCACGCCCGGCTGGTCCGGATGGGCTACGAGGTCTATTCCGACCCCACCACGACCATCGTCAAGAACTACGGCCCGGTGACGCTCTTCCTCTGCGAGGACCCCGACGGCACTCAGGTGGAGCTCATCGCGCTGCCGTCGCCCGATGAGGTCCGGAGGTTCCGCGCCCGGCTGAACCAGGAGGACGAGGGACGATGACCCAGCTCGAGACCGGTCCGGTCATCACCGAGGAGGCGGTGGACCACCGCGCCGTGGCCGAGCGGTGGCTGACCGCTCTGGACCGCGCCTTGACCGAGCGCGATCTCCCCGGTGTCCATGGACTGCTGTCGGCCGACCCGTGGTGGCGCGACATCTACGCGCTCACCTGGGACCTGGTCGGCATGCACGGCGCCGACGACATCGTCGAGCAGCTCGCCACCGCCCTGGACGAGACCGGCTTCGGCGACCTGAGACTGGACGAAACGTGGCCGGTCGCCTTCAACGGCCGCTACATCGAGGCGATCTACCACTTCACCACTCGTGTGTCGGTCGGCCGCGGCGTGATCCGCCTGGTCCGTGAGGCGGACGGCGAGTGGCGCTCGTGGGTTGTCTCGACCAGCCTGGAGGGGCTGCGCGACTTCCCCGAGCCGGCGGTCTCCGTCGACGACGCCGCCAGCGAGGCCAACAACTCGCCGTCCACTCCCGGCGCCCGACGGTCGCTGACCGACCTCCGGGCCGAACGACGGCAGTACCGAGACGCCGACCCGAGCGTCCTGATCGTAGGAGCCGGCCACTCCGGACTGTTCCTGGCCGCGCGGCTGGGCCGGCTCGGGGTCCCGACACTCCTGGTCGACCGCTATGCGCGCGCCGGTGACAACTGGCGGCTGCGCTACAACGGCCTGCAGCTGCACGACTTCAAATGGTCCACCGAGTTCCCGTACCTGCCCTACCCGAAGACGTGGCCGCTGTTCACGCCCAAGGAGATGCTCGCCGACTGGATGGAGGCATACGTCAACCTCCTCGACCTGGACCTGTGGACCAGCACCACCGTCCACTCCGCGAGCTACGACGAGGCCGAGGCCCGCTGGACCGTCGAGCTCGACCACGACGGCGAGCGTCGCACGCTGCGCCCCCAGCACCTCGTGTTCGCCACCGGCAAGGACGGCATCCCCCATCGCCCCGAGGTCGACGGCGAGGAGCTGTTCGAGGGGACGATCGCCCACTCCAGCGAGCACCCCGGCGGGGAATCGGTGCGCGGGAAGCGCGTGGTCGTCGTCGGGGCCGGGGCGAGCGCGCACGACATCGCCCAGGACGCCTACGAGAACGAGGCCGCCTCCATCACGATGGTGCAGCGCAGCCCGGTGCTGGTGTTCTCTCAGCGCAACGGGCTGAAGCTGCTGTTCGGCGCTCTCTACAACGAGAACGGCCCGGAGATCTCCACCGCCGACCTGCTCTCGGCGGCCAGCCCGCTTGCCCTCGGCCTGCAGCTCGCGCCGACGGTCACCCGTCGGATCGCCGAGCTCGACGCCGATCTGATCGCCGGGTTGGAGAAGGCCGGCTTCCGCACCACCCTCGGGCCGGGCGACGCCGGGCAGGCGCATCTGACCACCCGTGGCGGCGGCGCCGTCTACATCGACAAGGGCAACTGCCGCCTCATCATCGACGGCGACATCCGGATCCAGCCGGGCGAGATCGAACGGTTCACCCCGCACGGTGTGATCTACCGCGACGGCACCGAGGAAGCCGCCGACGTGGTCGTGTTCTGCACCGGCTACAGCAACATGCGCGAGGTCGTCCGACCTGTCGTCGGCGACGAGGTGACCGATCAGCTGGCGACGGTGTGGAACGTCGACGACCGCGGCGAGCTGCGGACGACGCTCCGCCACTCCGGCCACCAGAAGCTGTGGTTCATGGCCACCGGTCTGCGGCTGGCCCGGTTCTACTCGCAGCACGTCGCCCTGCTGATCAAGGCGATGAACGAAGGGATCCTCGACCCACAGATCAACGTCGACAAGAAGCAGGAGCTGGCGGGTTGAGGCCGTCGTGGTGATGGGCAGCCTGAGCGGCAGCGTCGCCGTCGTCAGCGGGGCCTCGACCGGAATCGGGGCGGCCATCGCGCTCCGGTTGGCCACGGCCGGGGCACGGGTCGCCCTGGTCGCGCGGCGACCTGACGCCTTGGCCGAGGTGGCGGCCCTGATCCCGGACGGCGCCGTCTGCGTCCCGGCCGACCTCACCGTGACCGGGGCGGCCGATGACGTGGTCCGGCGGGTCATCGACGAGTGCGGCCGCCTCGACGTCCTGGTCAACAACGCCGGCGAGGCCCGGGTCGGGCCGATCGTCGGGGCCGACCGGGGGGACTGGGCCCGGATGGTCGACCTCAACCTCGAAGCGACGATGGCCCTGTCCTGGGCCGCACTGCCGCACCTGCTGGACGCCGCGCGCGGGCCGCGAGGCGTGGCCGACCTCGTGTCGGTCGCCTCGATCGCCGGGCGGCGGGTGCAGGCCGGGGCGGGGGTGTACGCCGCGACCAAGGCGGCGGTCCTGGCGTTCAGCGAGTCGCTGCGACAGGAGGTCACCGCCCGTCATGTGCGGGTCGGCACGATCCTGCCCGGTGCGGTGCGCACCGAGGCGGCGGTGCTCGCCTCGCGCCGGGCCGGGCGGGACACCCGCGAGGCGCCGGCGCCCTACCTCGACGTCGACGACATCGCGGGCGCCGTCGAATTCGTCGTCACCCGGCCGCCCCGGATGGCGGTCAACGAAGTGATCGTCCGACCGACCGAGCAGGTGAGCTGATGGAGATCAGACCGTTCACGCCGGAGTTCGACGCCGAGGCGGTCGCGGATCTGCGGCGCCGCGTGGCCGGTGCGCGCTGGCCCGAGCCGCAGACCGTGGCCGGCTGGGAGCAGGGCGTCCCGGAGGACTACCTGCGCGACCTCGTCGGCTACTGGGCCGACGGGTACGACTGGACCGCCGCCAACTCGCGGCTGCAGCGGCTGCCCCAGTACAAGACGTCGATCGACGGGCTCGACATCCACTTCGCCCACCTGCCCTCGCCGGTCCCCACGGCCCGTCCGCTGATCCTCACCCACGGCTGGCCCGGCTCCTACCTGGAGTTCCTGGAGGTGGCCGAGCCACTGGCGGACCCGGAGCGGTTCGGCGGCGACCCGGCCGACGCGTTCCACGTCGTCGTCCCGTCGCTGCCGGGGTTCGGTTTCAGCGGGAAGCCGTCCGGGCCGGGCTGGGGTGCCCAGCGGATCGCCACGGCCTGGGTCGAGCTGATGCGCCGGCTGGGTTACGAGCGGTTCTACGCCCAGGGCGGTGACATGGGGTTCGTCGTCTCGCTGGCGCTGGCGAAGCAGCACCCGGAGCAGGTCCGGGCGATCCACCTGAATTTCTGGGTCTCCGGGGCCGACCCGACGGCCGAGCTGGCCGGGTTCGGCGAGCTGACCGAGGAAGAGCACGGCTACGTGGCCAAGGCCCACAAGCTGTGGTCGCAGGAGGTGGCCTACTCGATATTGCAGTCGAGCAAGCCGCAGACCATCGGCTACGCCTTGGCCGACACCCCGATCGGGCAGGCGGCGTGGATCGTCGAGAAGTTCCACGGCTGGACCGACAACTCCGGGCTCCCGGAAGACGCCGTCGCCCGCGACCGGATCCTGGACAACATCGGGCTCTACTGGTTCGGCAATCTCGGGGCCTCTTCCGCCCGTCTGTACTGGGAGAGCACCAACGCCGCGGTGGCGGACCACTCGGCCGTCACGGTCCCGGCCGGTTACTCGGTCTTCCCGGCCGAGATCCTGGGCGCCTCCGAGCGCTGGGCCCGGCTTCGGTTCCCCGAGCTGCGGTACTACGCGAAGGCCGACCGCGGCGGGCACTTCGCCGCGCTGGAGGAGCCGGACATCTTTCTCGACGAGGTCCGGGCGTCGTTCCGTGCCGTCGAGGCGGCCGGCCCCACCGGGCTGTGAGGCCGGCCGTTCTCATCGGGCTGCGACGCCGACCTTCCGGCCCGGGGTGAACCGCACCGGCAGTGAGGCCGGCCCGACCACGGTCGGTGCGTGTTCCAGCGGGTGCCACACGGCCGGGCCGGTCGGCTCGAGGTCCGGCAACCGAGTCACCAGGCCGGTGAACATGGTGACGAGCTCCAGCCGGGCCAGGTGCGAGCCGAGGCAGAAGTGCCGTCCGGCGCCGAAGGTCAGGTGCGGGTTGTGACGGCGGGTCACGTCGAACGTCTCAGGGTTCTCGAACACCCGTGGGTCCCGGTTGCCGGCTCCGTAGTAGCCCGCCGCCTTCGCGCCCTTGGGCATCTCCTGACCGCCCAGCACGGTGTCCTTGGTGGCGGTGCGGCGTTGGTAGACGATCGGCGGGTTCCAGCGCAGCATCTCCTCGACCGCGCCAGGTACCAGCGACGGGTCGTCGATGAGCTTTTGGTGCTGGGCGGTGTGCGCGAACAGCGCCATCATCCCGGTCGACACGACGTTGCGGGACGTGTCGCTTCCCGCGGTGATCAGATGGAAGAAGTCGAGGGTGAACTGCTCCTCGTCCATGGGCTTCCCGTCGACCTCACCGTGGGCCAGGCGGCCGAGGACGTCCGGGGTGTGGTTCCTGGAGCGGTCCGCCCAGAGTTCGGCGCCGAACCGGGCCACGGTCTGCGCCGCCTCCAGCCCGGGGCTCTCGTGGACGCTGAAGCCGCGGACCAGGATCTCGGCCGCGAAGAACAGCTCCAGGGCGTCCTTGCGAGGGATTCCGAGCAGGTCGGCGATCACGAAGCTGGCCAAGCGGCCGGAGATGTCCGGTACGAGGTCGCACTCGCCCCGCTCGATCACCTCGTCGAGGACGTCGGTCACCACGTCCTCCACGTGTGCGGCCTGTGACTTCACCGCGATCGGGGTGAGCTCCTGGCCGACGAATCTCCGCCGTACCGTGTGGGCCGGCGGGTCGGAGTTGATCAGCAGCCGGTAACCGTCACGGCCGACCGGTTCGTAGTCCTCGATCAGTGTGGACCCGGCCGAGGACCAGGTCTCGGAGTCCGTCTCCAGCGCCTTGATGTCCGCGTACCGGGTGAGCGCCCAGTACCCCGGGCCCTCACCGCGCTCCCGGTGCCAGTGCACCGGGTCGTTCTCCCGCAGCCACGCGAACTGCTCGTAGGGCGAGCCGTCGGCCCGCCACAGTCCCGGTTCCTGGAGGTCGATCCGCATCGGCTGGTCCTCTCCGTCGAAGGCCTGCGCCACAATACAGTTCAAGTTATGTCTTAGTTAAGTTATGCTGCAAGAATGGAAGCGAAAACCGCGCTGCTGGTCGGCGGCAGCGGCCCCACCGGCCCGCACGTCGCCGCCGGGCTGGCCGAGCGCGGGTACGCCGTCACCCTGCTGCACCGCGGCACCCACGAGGCGCCCGAACTGGACGGCTACGAGCACGTCCACGCCGACCCCCACTTCCGTGAGCCGCTGGACGAAGCGCTGGCGGGGCGGTCGTTCGACGTCGTTGTCGCGACCTACGGCCGGCTGCGCCTGGTGGCCGACGCCCTGGCCGGGCGCTGCGGGGACCTGGTCGCCGTCAGCGGCCTGCCCGTCTACGCCGGGTACCACGAGCCGGGGCGGCTCCAGCCGCACGGGATGCCGGTGCTCGCCCGGGAAGAAACGGCCGACGTCGGACGGGCCGAGCCGGTGGAGGAGACCACCGGCGAAGGGTTCGCCCGCAAGGTGAGGGCCACCGAGCAGCACGTCATGGCGTTGCACGCCGAAGGCGCCTTCCGCGCCTCGCTGTTCCGCTATCCCACGATCTACGGCCCGCGGCAGGTCTACCCACGAGAGTGGTCGGTGGTGCGCCGGGTGCGCGACGGCCGGGACCGGATCATCGTCCCCGACGCCGGGCTGACCATCACCACGCGCTGTGCGGCGGTCAACGCGGCGGCCCACCTGCTGGCCGCGGTCGACCGGCCCGAGGCCGCGGCGGGGGAGATCTTCAACGTCGGCGACCGGGACCAGTTCACCGTGCGGCAGTGGGTCGAGATCTGCGCGGCGGCGGCGGGCGGCTCGCTGCAGCCCGTGTCGATGCCGTTCGAGCTGGCCGGCCCGGGGCGGGGGCTGTTCCCGATCTCCCACGACGCCCACCTCTTGGTGAACAGCCACAAGGCAGCCGACCTGCTCGGTTACGTCGAGCCGGTGCCGGCGGCCCGGGCGCTGGCCGAGACCGTGCGCTGGTACCTCGACAATCCGCCGGACGAGGGCGCCGCCGGGAATCTGGTCGACCCGTTCGACTACGCGGAAGAGGACCGTGTGGTCGAGGCCTACCGGCGGGCCACCGCGGGACTGCTGGCCGAGCAGCCGCCGACCGTCGTCGCCGCCCACCCGTACGCCCATCCCAAGGTCGCCGGACGTAGCGATCACCGGGACCGGTAGTCATGAGCCTGGTCAGCTCGGAGATGGCGGCCGCCGTCGGGTCCGTCATCGACTGGAAGGTCTCCTACCCGGTCGCAGCCTCGGACATCCGCCGCTGGGCGATCGCGGTGCACTACCCCGACCCGCCACCGCGCCGGTTCTGCGACGAGACGACGCCGGGCGGCATCGTCGCACCCGAGGAGTTCAATCCGTTCGCGTGGACGGTGGCGTCGCAACGGGAGCCGCTTGTCGTGCCGGAGTTGAGGGACACCGACCGGATGGAGAAGGCGATCGGTATCGCCGGTCCCGGTCTGCACAACCAGGTGAACGGCGGCACCGAGGTGAGCTACGGGGTCCCGATCCGGCCGGGAGACGTGATCCGCTCCGAGACCCGGCTGGTCTCGTACGCCGAGAAGACCGGCCGGATGGGCCCGATGCTCGTCTCGGTCACCGAGTCGGTGTGGACCAACCAGGACGGCGAGCGCGTGCAGGTCGAGCACCAGACCGCCATTCGCTACTGAGGGAGACGGCGATGTTCAGCGTGGGCCAGGAGGTGGCCGCCGGGCCGCGGAGCAGCGGCTTCCCGGAGTGGAACCGGTTCGCCGCCGTCAACGACGAGTTCGTCCCGATCCACATGGACGACGATGCCGGTCGCGCGGCGGGCTACCCGGGCGCGATCATCATGGGCCGGTTGCAGTGGTCCTATGTGCACCGGCTGCTGCGCGAGTGGCTGCCGCCGGAGGGCAGGATCGAGGCGGTGGCGCTGCGGTTCCGGGCGCCGACGCTCCGCAACGCCGTGTTCGACGTGAAGGCGCGGGTGCTCGCGGTGCGGCCCGGGACCGAGCGGGTGTTCGCCGATCTCGAGGTGTGGGTGGAGGACGGCGACGGCGTCGTCTCGGCGCCGGGCACCGCCACCGTCTCCGTGCCCGCTCAGCGGTAGCCGACGCCCACGACAGAGTGCATCGGCTCGCCTACGACGACCGCTCCGGCGTCGATCAGGTGATCGATCTCCTGCGGTTCCAGCCCGGCCTCGGCCAGCAGTTCGCGGGAGTACTCGCCGTGCCCGGTCGCGCGCATGACTTCGTACGGTGCGTGGGCGCTGAACGTGGCGAGACGGTGGGGCAGGAACGTCGAGTTGCCGTCGGGCCAGACGAGTTCGGCGACATGGCCGTCGCCGAGGAGTTGCGGGTCGCTCACGACCTCACGGAAGTCGCGGGCGCGGGTGGCGGCGCCGCCGGCCTCGGTGACGAGCTTGACCACTTCGTCCGAGGTGAGAGTGGCGAGCCTCGGGATGAGCTCATCGCTGATGCGGTGGACACGGACCCAGCCGTCGGCGCAGGCGTAGAAGCGGGAGGCCGGGCTCGGGCCGGGGAAGTCGCGGCCGCCGGTCTCGGCCGGGGGGCGGCCGGCGTAGCGGACGAGCTCGCCGCTCTGCATGAAGGTCGCGGCGGTGGCCAGCGACGTGCTGACGTGCTGCCCGCCCCGCCCGACGGACCTTTGGTAGAGCGCGGCGCAAGTACCCAGGGCGGCAAGGCAGGCGACGGTGACGTCGTTGATCGCCAGGGTCGAGAAGACCGGCTCGTCGGGGCCGCCCTGGGCCTTCATGATCCCGGCCAGGGCCTGGACCACCGGGTCGTAGCCGGGGTGGCCACCGAGTGGGCCGGTCGCGCCGTAGCCGGTGATGGACGTCGTCACGAGTTCCGGATTGACGCTTCGGAGGGTGGCGTCGTCGATCTTGAGACGGTCGAGGACGCCGGGGCGGTAGTTGTCCAGGACGACGTCGCTGCTCGCGACGACACGGAGGAAGGCGGCGTAGCCGTCGGGGTGGCGCAGGTCGATACCCAGACCGCGCTGCCCGCGGGCGATGCCGTAGCCGCGCAGCCGCAGCTCGTCGCCCTTGACCGTCTCCACCTTGAGCACATTGGCGCCGAGCGCGGCCAGCAGCATGCCCGCGTACGGGCCGGCCAGCACGGTGCCCAGGTCGGCGACGGTGATGCCGGCCAGCGGGCCGGTGCCTGCGGGGTATACCGGCTCGGGCTGTTCGCACCTGCGAGGTGCCCACACGGCGTCGTCGGCGAACTGCCGGGCGGTGTGACTGCGGAGGGCGCCGCGCGAGAGGTCGGCGCCGACGCCGGTGACCACGGCCGGGCCGACCAGGGGATCGTCGAGTTCCAGACGCTGGTTCAGCGCCGCGACCTGGGGATGGTCCAGCCAGTCGTCCCGGTCGCCGACCGGGCTGACCGGGCACCCGGCCTCGGCCAGTTCGGCCAGCCAGGTGGCGCGGTCCCGGGTGAGGAAGGCCTCGGTGAGGCGGGCGCGGACCCAGCCGCGGTTGTCGGGCGCGTAGAGGCGCTCGCGGACGTTCTCGATCCGGGGGTCGTGGACGATGTCGGTGGTGCCGAGACAGTCGAACAGCAGGTCCTGGAACTTCGAGCCGAGGGCGCCGACGAACAGCCAGTCGCCGTCGGAGCAGCGGTAGGTCCCGAAGGTGGGGTTGGGGCCACCGGGCCCGACAGTGGTGTCGGGCAGTGGCTCGTCCGGGCTGACCAGCATCGTCGTGATCACGGTGACCATCGAGCCGTGCAGCGGATCGACGACGACCCTTTGCCCGCGCCCTCGGCGCGCCCGCTCGACCAGCGCGGCTATGCCTGCCGTGGCGCCCCACACCCCTTGCATGTAGGCGAGGAACGGGTAGACCTCGTCGACCGGCCCGCCGCTGAACGACGTCTGCCGCCGGGCGGCCCCGAACTCGGCCGAGACCATGCGGTCGCGGGTGAACGGGTCGAGATCCAGTTCCTCGTGCCACAGCGGCAGATGAAGGTGGACGACGCCGGCGGGCGGTTCGGCATCGAGGGAGAGGCCCAGCGCGGCGGCGGTGGCGCCGTCGCAGGTGAGGACGAGGTCGGCGGCTGCGGCCAGGGCGGGCCCTCGCTCCGGGGGGACGACGGTCTTGTTCCGGTGCCATGCGACAGCCCCGGGCCGGGTGCGGTCCTCCGGGTCGTGCGGCGCGGCGAGACGGATCACCTCGGCCCCGAAGTCGCCGAGCACCATGCCTGCCAGCGGCCCGGTGATGCCGTGGGTGGCGTCGAGGACACGGACGCCGTCGAGGGCGGGCAGTTCCGGGCTGTTGGTCATGTCGCCAAACCTTCCTATAATGCTCTAGTTAAGGTTCTATCACACCGGCCGCCATATCAATGATGGTAAAGCCATGATTGAATTATGGTGAGGGCCGGACGGCCCAGCCTAGGAGGCAGGATGCCGCGCGAGCTGGACCACTGGATCGACGGCAAGAGCGTGCCGCGGGGGACGCAGGAGACGCTCGTCATCGAGGGGCCGTTCGAGCGCGCCGTGATCGCCCGCGTCGCGCTGGGAGGACCCGAGCACGTTGCCTCCGCCGTCGCCGCCGCCCGGGCGGCGGCCCGGGACTGGGCCGACCGCGCTCCCGTCGACCGCGGCCGCCTGCTCGCCGAGGTCGCCCGTCGGCTCCGTGAACGACAGGACGAGTTCGTCGCCACCGAGGTCGAGGAGACCGGCAAGCTCGTCGCCGAGATGCGCGGCGGGCTGAACGTCGCCGCCGACTACTTCGAGTACTACGGCGGCGTCGTACGCGCCCTGTTCGGCGAGACGATCAACCTCGGCGCCGGCGACCACGCCTTCACCAGCCGCGAGCCGTACGGCGTCGTCGGCATGATCACTCCCTGGAACGGACCACTCACCCAGGCCGCACGTGGGATGGCCGCCGCGCTCGCGGCCGGGAACACCGTCGTGGTCAAGCCCTCGGAGTTCACCTCCTCGACCACGCTGATGCTGGCGCGGCTGTGCGAGGAGGCCGGCATCCCCGCGGGCGTCGTCAACGTCGTCGTCGGCACCGGCCCCGACGTCGGCGCTGCCCTGGTCGACCACCCCGACGTCCGCCTGGTCGCCTTCACCGGCTCGGTCGCCACCGGGCGGCGGGTCGCCGAGGGGGCAGCGCGTCGGTTGGTTCCGGTCATCCTCGAACTCGGTGGGAAGTCGGCCAACGTCGTCTTCGCCGACGCCGACCTCGATCGCGCCGTGGCCGGTGCCCTCACCATCTGCGTCGGTGCCGGGCAGCAATGCGCGGCGCTCAGCCGCCTGCTCGTCCAGGACGAGATCCACGACGCCGTGCTGGAGCGTGTAGCCGAGCAGATGCGGGCCCGGACGCCGGGCGAGCACCTGGCTCCGATGACCACCGAAGGTCAGTTCGCGAAGGTCGTCGAGTACTTCGAGATCGCGGGGGACGAGGGCGCACGGCTGGTCACCGGCGGCCACGCCGTGACCGGCGAGCTTGCCGCCGGCCGCTACGTCGAGCCGACCGTCTACGCCGACGTCACCCCCCGGATGCGGATCTTCCGCGAAGAGGTGTTCGGTCCCGTGCTCGCCGTCACCCGCTTCACCACCGAGGACGACGCCGTGTCGCTCGCCAACGACTCCGAGTACGGCCTGGTGGCCGGCGTCTGGACCGCCGACTCGGCCCGGGCCCTGCGAGTGGCCTCCCGCATCGACGCCGGGCAGGTGATCGTCAACGGCGGCCGCACCGGCATCGAGACGCCCTTCGGTGGTTACAAGTCCAGTGGACTGGGCCGCGAGAAGGGCTTCGAGTCGCTGTTCCACTACACGCAGCTGAAGACCACCGTGGTCTCCACACGGTGACCGCGCGAAGGCGGACCTTCGCCTCGCTGGCCGAGCACAACTACCGGCTCTACGCCGCCGGGGCCCTGATCTCCAATGTCGGCACCTGGATGATGAACACGGCCATGGCCTGGCTGGTCCTGCTGCTCACCGGCGACGGGCTGGCCGTCGGGCTCACCGTCGCACTACAGCTTCTGCCGACGGTCCTGCTCTCCGCCCACGCCGGCGTACTGGCCGATCGCTTCGCCAAGGACGCCGTCCTGCGGGTCATGCAGGTGGTGATGGCCGTGCCCGCCGCGGTACTCGGGGTCCTGGCCGTGCTCGACGCCGTCGCCCCCTGGCAGGTCCACCTGCTCGCCTTCGCCTCGGGCGTCGGCCGAGCGCTGGAGGCCCCGGCCCGGCACACGATCGTCCCGGAGCTGGTCGGCCACGAGCGGCTCGGCAACGCCGTCGCGCTGAACTCGGCCTCGTTCAACGCCGGCCGGCTGCTCGGGCCGGCCGCGGCCGGGGCGCTGATCGCCGCCTGGGGCGCCGGGACGCGGGCGACCGGCTGGGTAATGCTCCTTGACGCGGCCAGCTTCGGCGCCTCCTGGCTCGCCCTTGCGAGACTCGACCGGGACCGCCTGCAGCGCACCGCACCGCTGGGCGACCACCGCGGCGCCGCCGCCGAAGGACTGCGCTACGTCCGTAGCCGTCCGGACCTGCAGGTCGTCCTGCTCTGCGTGTTCTTCGTCGGCGGCTTCGGGATGAACTTCCAGATCACCAGCGCGCTCATGGCCCAGGTCGAGTTCGGCCGAGGGTCGGAGGCGTTCGGCCTGCTCGGCTCATTGCTGGCGGCCGGCTCGCTGGCCGGGGCGCTGCTGGTCGCCGGACGGCGTGGCGACGCCCGCCTGCGTCACATCGTCCTGGCGGGGCTGGTGCTGGCCGTGCTCACCGTCGCCTCCGGACTGATGCCGACCTTCGCGACGTACGCGGCCGTCCTCCCGTTCACGGGTGCGGCCTTCCTCACCGCGGGGACCCTGGCCTCAGCCGCGGTCCAGCTCCGCAGCGCGCCTGCCCTGCGAGGCCGCGTGGCCGCGCTCTACCTCATGGTCTTCGTCGGCGGCGTCCCACTGGTCGCGCCGGTGGTCGGCTGGGTCGGCGACGCCTTCGGCCCCCGCACCGCGGTGGTGCTCTCCGGGCTGGTCGCCGGTGCCGGCGTCGTCGGGGCGGTGGTCCGTTACGCGATGGTCAGCGCGCGCGTCGCGCCTCGGTGAGCAGCGGACGGTCGTACGACGTGTCGGTGCGGTCCCGCGCGACGATGCCGTTCTCCTCCCGTTGCACCGGGGGCAGATCGGGCTCGGTCACGCCGCCGACCCATTCGACCATCGAGACGCGATGCGCGATCCGCCACTCGCCGTCGCGCTTCTCCAACTGATCGATGTACCGACCGCCGTGCAGCGTCACGGGTGTGCCGGTGCGGTTGCGTCCGACCATGACGAAGTAGGTCTCGGTGTGCGCGATGTCGCCGTCGAGGTCGCAGGTGTGGTTCGTGATGTAGTGCTGCTCGCCGTGGTGCGCCTTGCGGTGACCGGCGAACGCCCAGGTGATGAACTCCTCGACGGTCCCGCGGAACACCCCGTGGTCGTCGATCGCGCCGGGCCAGTAGGCCGAGCGAACCAGGTCCTCGTCGAGGCGGTCGACCCCGCGGGTGTAGCGCAGCAGTGCATCGTGGATGTCCTGCCGGTCGATCAGTTCCTGGAGGCGGCAGGGGTCCGGCGCTATTGTCATATCCCGAATTTTAATCGTGTTGCTGCTATGATGCAATCATGCTCAATTATCGGCTGATGGGCCGCAGTGGGCTGCGGGTCTCCGACGTCGCGCTCGGGACGATGCTGTTCGGTGCCACCAACGGCTGGGGCGTCAGCGCCGAAACGGCCAAGGAGCTCTACGACACCTTCCGCGCGGTGGGCGGCAACTATCTCGACACCGCCAACCAGTACGCCGGCGGCGAGAGCGAGCGGATCATCGGCGGGCTGGTCGCCGGGCATCGCGAGGAGGTGGTGATCGCCTCGAAGTACACGAACTCCGCGCCGCGCAACGGCGACGCCAACGCCGGCGGCAACCAGCGCAAGAACATGGTCCAGTCGGTCGAGGGTTCACTGCGCCGGTTGAACACCGACTACCTGGACCTCTACGTCGTCCATTCCTGGGACCTGCTCACTCCGGTCGACGAGGTGATGCGCGGCCTGGACGACCTGGTCCGCGCGGGCAAGGTGCTTCACGTCGGGGTCTCCAACACGCCCGCCTGGGTGGTCGCCCAGGCCAACACGATGGCCGAGCTGCGCGGCTGGTCCCGCTATGTAGGCCTGCAGATCGAGTACAGCCTGCTCGGCCGCAGCGCCGAGGCGGAGTTCTTCCCGATGGCCCAGGAGTTCGGCTTGTCCGTGCTGGCCTGGTCGCCGCTCAAGAACGGCCTGCTCACCGGCAAGTATGCCGCCGGTGGGGGCGTGGGCTCGCGCCTGTCCGCCGAGGTCTGGAGCTCGCCCGCCATGGCCTGGAGCGGTCAGCACGGCGCCGACGTCGAGACCGTGCTCGACGCGCTGGGCGCGCTGGCCGTCGAGCTCGACGTCACGCCGGCTCAGCTCGCCCTCGCCTGGTTGCGGCACCGACCGATCCACGTCGTGCCGATCCTCGGCGCGACCAGCGTCGCCCAACTGGCCGAGAATCTCCGCAGCGCCGAGCTCGAGCTCACCCCGGGGCAGGTCGCCCGCCTCGACGAGGCCAGTGCCGTACCGCTCGCCTACCCGCACCCGTACCTGGCCGGCTCGATGGCTCGGTCGTTCCGCTCCGGTGGCATGTTCGAGCGGATCTCTCGCTGATCCAGGCCGCGAACCGCCCGGCCCAATAAGGTAGCCAATAATGTTCATCGCGCCGTACTCTTATGTTAGAACCGCCTAGCCAGTGGATGGAGAAGGTTCGGACATGACAACGATGCAGGAGCGCGCCGAGGCCCACGGTCTCCCGATCCACAAGCTGGACCTGGAGGGGGACGAGCGGCTCGGCGTCGACCCGTTCGCGGTGTGGGACGAGATGACCGATGTCGGCGGGTTGTTCTACAGCCCGGTCAACCGTGGCTATCTGGTGGCGGCCGACTACGACACGGTCAGGCACGTCCTGCAGGACCCGCACACCTGGTCCAACCTGCCGAGCTCGATCGTGTACACCAAGCAGGAGGTCATCCTCGACGTCCCGCCGATCACGATGGACCCGCCGGTGCACACCAAGTACCGCAAGGCCCTGGCACCGTTGTTCGGCCCGAAGGCCGTGGCCCACCTGGAGCCGCGGATCGGCGAGATCTGCCACGAACTCATCGACCGAATCCTGGAGAAGGGCAGCTGCGACTTCGCCAAGGAGTTCGCGGCCAAGCTGCCGGCCTTGTTCTTCCTGGAATGGCTGGGGATCGGCACCGAAGACGTCGACCGGATGTTCCACCTGGCCGAGCGGGCCACCTTCGACTTCCCGACCCAGGAGGAGCGCAACGACATCGAGCGGCAGATCGACACGATCGTCCGCGGCGCGATGACCGACCGGCGCACCAACCCCAACCCGGGCGACCTGGCCACGGCATTCGTCAACATGGAGGTCGACGGCGAGCCGATTCCGGAGGACCTGCTGGTCGGCATGGCCAAGCTCGCCTTCATCGCCGGCCAGGAGACGACCTCGAGCCAGCTCGGGTTCATCATGTGGCACCTGGCCCGCAACAAGAGCGACCGTCAGTTCCTGATCGAGGACACCAGCCGCATCCCCGGCGCGATCGAGGAGCTGATGCGCTACTACAACACCGGCGGCTCGGCCGGACGCGTGGCCAAGCAGGACACCGAGCTCAACGGCTTCCCGGTGAAGGCCGGCGACCGGATCTTCATCGCTCGCTGTGGCGCCGACCGCCGACTCGCCCCCGAAGTGCAGCTGTCCCGCACCGGCGTCCCGCACTCGGCGTTCGGCCTCGGTGTTCACCGCTGCCTGGGCTCACACGTCGCCCGGCTGGAGATGCGCATCGGCCTCGAGGTCTGGCACGAGCGGATCGCCCAGTACCGGATCCCCGACGACTTCGTCGAGGAGTACCGCTACGGCAGCTTCATGCAGCAGCTCTACCACCTGCCGCTCGAGATCGAGCCGGCCGCCCGCTGAGAGGAACCACCATGTCCGAGAGCACCGAGCAGAAGACCGGGCTGCGCTTCAAGATCGACACCGATCTGTGTGTCGGCCACGGACGCTGCTACACCCTTGCTTCGCAGTGGTTCGACTGCGACGACGTCGGCTACGCCGAGGTCAAGGACGTCGCGATCGGCGACGACGAGCGCGCCCTCGCCGAGGACGTCGCCGCCGCCTGCCCGGAGGGCGCGATCAGTCTGCTCCAGCGCTGAGCCCGAACACGGGGAAGGCCCCGACGCCGCGGCGTCGGGGCCTTCCCCGTGTTCAGCTCCGCTCGGCCATGATGATGTCGGCCGCGATCCAGGCCAGCGCCATGGTCGGCGCGTTGTTGTTGCCCGAGGGCTGGTCGCGGAACACCGAGGCGTCGACCACCCGGAGGCCCTGGGTGCCGCGGACCCGCAGCGAGGTGTCGACGACGTCGTCCGCGTCCGGTCCCATGGCGCAGGTGCCCAGTCCGTGGGCGCCGGCGTTGCCCTTGTTGATCCCGTATTCGATGATCTCGTCGTCCTCGGTGATCTGCGGTCCGGGCTGCAGCTCCTCGACGACGAACTTGGTGAACGGCTCGGTGGCGACGATCTCCCGGGCTCGGCGCACCACCTTGACCAGCATCCGTCGGTCCTCCTCGGTGCTGAGGAAGTTCGGCTCCAGGCGCGGGGCGTCGTCGAGGCTCGGGCCGGTGATGTGCAGCGAGCCCTGGCTGGTCGGGTACATGGGCAGGGCGACGTACTTCGCGCCCGGGAACCTGTCGACCACCATCCGCCCGGTCATGGGATTCACCGCCGATGTCGAGATCGGTGTGAAGAAACACTGGGTGTCCGGGAACTCCGAGGCCGGGTCGGACTTGTAGATGCCGCTGACGGCGTACCCGCCGTGGGCGACCATCCCGCTGCGGCTGAACAGGTACTTGAACCCGGTCCACAGGTAGCGCGGGGCCGAGGCGGCGTCGGCGTTGTAGCCCTTCACCCCGGTCAGCCGGTATTGCAGCAGGACGCCCCGGTGCTCCTTGAAGTTCTCGCCGACCCTGGGGCTGGTCACCCGGACGGGGACGCCGGCCGCGGCCAGCACATCGGGGTTTCCGATCCCGGAGCGCTCCAGCAGCAGCGGGGAGTCGAACGCGCCGCCGCAGACCAGCACCTCGCGGGTGGCGGTGTAGGTGACCCGCCCGCCCGGCGCCCGGCACAGGACTCCGGTGACGCGCGTGCCGTCCAGGATCAGCCGCTCGGCCTCGGTGTGGGTGACGACGGTCAGGTTGCGACGCCGTCGGGCCGGGCGCAGGTAGGCGCGGGCGGCGCTCATCCGGGTGCCCTTGCGGGTGTTGGACGCGACGTAGGACGCGCGCTCACCGCCGCTGGCGTTCATGTCCTGCTCGAACGGGATGCCGTTTTTCGCGAACGAGGCGATCAGGGCGTCGCAGGCCTCCTCGGGCGGACCGGCGATCTCGATGTCGACCGCGCCGCTGCCGCCGCGCACCTCGTTGCCGCCCAGCTGGTGGCGCTCGATGCGCTTGAACGCGTCGAGGAAGCGGGCCCAGTTCCAGCCGGTGTTGCCGGCCTTCTCCCAGCCGTCGTAGTGGTTGGCCCAGCCGCGGTTCCAGACCATGCCGTTGATGGTCGTCGAGCCGCCGACCACCTTGCCGCGGGGGAGCTGCTCGACGTGGCCGTCCGGGAAAGCCACGGTGGCGAAGTTCTTGGCGTACTTGGGGTTGACCAGTGTGAAGTAGAACCCCTTGGGCACCAGGTGCATGGGGTGGCCGTCGTCGCCGCCGGCCTCGATCAACAGGACGCTCGTGTGCGGGTCGGCCGAGAGCCGGTTGGCCAACACACAACCGGCGGCACCGGCCCCGACGATGACGTAGTCGAAGGTCGTGTTCTTCGGGGTTCGGCCCATGTTCGTCGTTCCTTTCGGTGCGCTTCAGCGCAAGGTGCGGAAGGTGGCGCGGAGGTCGGCCACCACGTCGTCCGGGCGCTCCATGGCGCCGAAGTGGCCACCGACCTTGTGTTCGACCTGATGTACGACGTCGGCGTACATCGCCGGCAGCCAGTCGAAGCGGGCCCCGGGCGGGTTGTCGTCGAGGAACACGGAGAGCCCGGCCGGGGCCTGGATCACCGGTGTCCGGTCGTGCGAGGGCTGCCACGGGTGGGTGGCCGCCTCGGCGTAGTACCGCGCCGCGCTCGGGTAGGTCTGCGTGAACCAGTAGAGCGCCGCCGTCGTGATCAGGAAGTCTGGTGGGAAGACGTCGTCGACCGGCTGCTGGTGGTCCATCCAGGCCAGCCGCCGCTCGGTGAGCCAGGCCAGGAGCCCGGCCGGGGAGTCGTTGAGGCCGTGGGAGATCGTCTGCGGGTGCACGATCTGCGGCACCAGGTGCCCGACGCGCCGCTTCTCCCACGCGACGACGGCGGCCCGGTTCTCGGGGCTCGCGGCGTCGGCCGCCTTCTGCAGCAGGTTCCACGGCCGGTCGGAGTTCCACCCCGCGGGGAACGAGATCAGACTGGTCAGATGGATGCCGAGCAGGCGGTCGGCATACTTGTGGCCGAGCTGCGCGGTGACCTGCGCGCCCCAGTCCCCGCCGTGTGCGGCGAACCGGTCGTAGCCCAGCACCTCGGTCATCAGCGTGACCCACACGTCCGCCGTGGTCAGGAAGTTGACGCCGGAGCGCGGCAGCGGCGAGGAGAAGCCGAATCCCGGCAGGGACGGGACGACGACGTCGAACGCGTCGGCCGGGTCACCGCCGTACGCCGCCGGGTCGGTGAGCGGTCCGATCATGCGGTGGAAGTCCCAGAACGTCCACGGGAATCCGTGGCTGAGCAGCAGCGGCGTCGGCGCCGGCCCCTTCCCCCGTACGTGGACGTAGTGGATCGGCAGCCCGTCGATCTCCACGGTGAACATCGGAAGGGCGTTGATCGCTCGCTCCTGCGCCCGCCAGTCGAAGCCGTGCCGCCAGTGCTCGACGAGCCCGCGCAACCGCTCGGTGGAGACGCCGTAGCGTCCGTCGGCGTTGTCGACGTCGGGTGCGAACCGCGTCTGCGCCAGTCGACGGTCAAGGTCCTCCAGGTCCGCCTCGGGCACATCGAGGACGAACGGCTCCGGCTTCATTCGGGTACCTCCAGTTCGGGCGCGGCCGCCCAGTCGGCGATCACGCCGGCCAGTGCGTCGGGACGGCTCCAGAACGGCGAGTGCGAGGCGGTCAGGCGGTCTCGCCGCCCGGTCAGCCCGGCGGCGTAGCCTTCCTGCACCTCGTCGGCCAGCGCCTGGTCCTCGCTGCAGAAAAGGTAGTTCGACGGTTTGTCCCGCCACGGTGCCCGGCTCGGCCGCCCGCCCAGTGACGACGGGCTGATCGACCGCAGCCTGCTCGCCGCGAGCGCGGCGTCCTCGGGCGTGCAGTCGGAGAAGAAGACGGCCGCCGCGGCCTCGGGATCGAGGGCGATCCGCCCGTCCTCGCCGACCCGCATCGCGGCGCCGATCGCAGGGTTGGACCCGTCCCGCAGTTCCTCGGCCACCCCGGCGGCGGTGAGCCGCTCGCGAATCGTCTCGCCCGGCCCGACGACCAGCGCGGAGACGAAGCCGAGGGCCGTCACCGCCGGGTCCGCGCCGGCCTCGCAGACCAGACCGCCGCCGAGGCTGTGGCCGACCAGGAGCACCGGGCCGCCCGCGGCCGCGATCGCCGCGCGTACGCAGGCGACGTCGTCCTCCCACGAGGTGTACGGGAGTTCGGGCGCGACGGCCGCGACGCCGAGGGCCGACAGGCGGGGCACGACGCGTTCCCAGCACCAGCGGCCGTGGAACGCGCCGTGCACCAGCACGACAGAACGCGTCACCGGGTTCCTCCGAGGATGCCCCGGCCTTCAGGCCGGGGAGGAATCGGACTCCTGCGGAGCAGGACAGGAAATAGAGGTTTCGCTTCCAGGGCGAAAGACCGTCCACCCGCGACGAGGTGAGCGAGCCCGTGGCGATCAAGAGGCCTCAACTGTCAGTCCTCCCGTATAGGTTCGGATGCATGACGCCAGACGCGAGCACGGGGGAGATCGGGCATGTCCGGTACTCCTTCCGTGTGCGCCTGTCTGCTACCGCGCGGCGCGCACTTGAAGCGGAGTGGGACCGTTGCCGGTGGCTCTGGAACGAGTGCGTGGCCAAGTCGAAGCAGGTCCACCAGCAGAGCAAGGAGTCCGGTGAGAAGCTGACGTGTGGTCCGGCGCAGTTGGACAGGATGCTGACCGAGGCGCGTCGGGTGACGCCGTGGCTGGCTGAGGGTGCGTCGGTGCCTCAGCAGCAGGTGATTCGGGGCTTCGCCAAGTCGAGGGCGAAGGCGTTGAAGGACATCAAGGACCGGCTTCCGGTGCACCGCCGGGCGGGGATGCCCCGCTTCAAGCGCAAGCGGGACAGCCGCCCGAGCCTGAACTACACGCGGCGCGGCTTCCGTCTGAAGGACGGTCGTCTGCACCTTGCGGGCGGGATCGTGCTGACGGTGGTGTGGTCGCGGGACCTTCCGGCCGAGCCGTCGAGTGTGCGCGTGTACCAGGACACGCTCGGACACTGGTACGCCTCCTTCGTCGCCCCCGCGCGGACCGAACCGCTTGCCCTCACGGGGCGTGTGCTCGGGGTGGACTGGGGTGTGAAGGAGACGGCCATCACCACGGATGACGCCTACGATCTCCCGCATGCCGAGCACGGCAAGCGGGCCGCGCAGGGGCTCGCCCGCTACCAGCGGATGATGGCCCGGCGCCGGCGTCCGAAGGGACAGGCCGCATCCGCGGGCTACCGGGCCGCGCAGGCACAGGCGGCGAAGCTGCACAGGAAGATCGCGCGGCAGCGTGAGGACACCGGCCGCAAGTGGGCCAAGGCCGTCATGCGCGATCATGACAGAGTGGCGGTGGAGGACTTCCGGCCGAAGTTCCTCGCGAAGACCACGATGGCCCGCAAGGCGGCCGATGCCGCCATCGGCACAACCAAACGCGCTCTGGTCGAGATGGGGCGCAAGCACGCACGGGACGTCCGTCTCGTGCACCCGGCGCACACCACGATGGACTGTGCGCAGTGCGGAGCGAGAACCAAGCACGCACTACCTCTCTCGATGAGAACCTATGCCTGCACCGCGTGCGGAGCCGTCTCCCCCAGGGACAAGAACTCCGCCCGCGTGATGCTGGTCCGGGCAGGTTGGAACCCGGACGGTGCCGAGGGCGTAAGACCTCCTGGTCCGCTGGACCAAGAGGCGGCCTGAGCCGTGAATCCCCACATCGGCCCTGGAGGGTGGAGAATCCCCTCCCTTCTGGGAGGGGAGCCTTCAAGTCAGCTCAGGATGAAGCCGCGGTAGCCGGCCTCGCGGGCGTCGTAGAGCTTGTCGACGAACTCGGGCAGGGCCCCGAGGTAGGCGACGTAGACGCGCGGCTTGCCCTCGATGTTGTCGCCGAAGAAGATCGACTTGGCCGAGGCCTGGAGCGTGCCTTCGGCGGTGGAGACCACGCTGTCGGTCCACTCCTTCTCGGCTGCGGGATCGGCCTCCACGCGGCGCCACGGGTGGGCGAAGATGTCGTCGACGACGTGGGCGACCCACTCGACGACGGGCTCGGAGCAGCGGGGGCCGTTGCCGTGGCCGCCCTTGCCGTGCGGGCCGCCGACGATGAACATGTTCGGGAACCCCGAGACCTGCATGCCCAGGTAGGTGAGCGGGCCGTTCTTCCACTTGTCGCGCAGGGTCTGGCCGCCCAGTCCGCGAATGTCGATCTTGTTCAGGGCGCCGGTGAAGGCGTCGAACCCGGTGGCCAGGATGATCATGTCCACCTCGAGCTCACCCTCGGCGGTGAGGATGCCGCTCTCGGTGAACTCCTTGATCGGGTTCTCCTTGAGCAGGACGAGGTCGACGTTGTCGCGGTTGTAGGCCTCGTAGTAGTTGGTCTCGCAGGGGACCCGCTTGGTGCCGAAGTAGTGGTCGTTCGGGATCAGCTTCTCGGCCGTCTCCGGGTCGTTGACCCGCTCACGGACCTTCGAGGCGAGGAAGTCGCAGTAGATCTTGTTCGCCTCGGCGTCGTAGGCCAGGTCGTTGTAGAGCCCGATCCACTTGGTGAACCCGGGGGAGTTGAACGCCTCCTCGTAGCGGGCGTCCCGCTCCTCGGGCGTGACGTCGGTGGACTTGGTCTTGTCCCAGGTGTGCAGGAAGCCGCTGAAGGAGCTGCGAAGGAACGGGAACATCTCCGGGTAACCCGCGCGGATCTCGTCCATGTCCTGCTCGGACAGGGGACGGTTGCGCAGCGGGACGGCCCAGTTGGCGGTGCGCTGGAACACGGTCAGGTGCCCGGCGGTCTTGGCCACCTCGGGGATCACCTGGACTCCGGTGGCGCCGGTGCCGATGACGGCGATCCGCTTCCCGGAGAAGTCGATCTTCTCATTGGGCCAGAGCGAGGTGTGGTACCACTCGCCCTTGAAGTTCTCGAGCCCGGGGATCTTCGGGAAGTTCGGGTCGGAGAGGATGCCGCTGGCCATCACGACCACGTGAGCCTCGTACGTCCGCCCGTCGGCGGAGTGCAACGTCCAGTGGTCGGTCTCCTCGTCGAAGGCCATGCTCTCGACCCGGGTACCGAAGTCGATGTCCTTGCGGAGGTCGTGCTTGTCGGCGACCCGGTTGTAGTACGCCTCCAGCTCGGGCTGGCCGGCGAACATCTCCTTCCACTTCCACTCCTGCAGGAGCTCCTCGTCCCACGAGTACTGGTACGAGTACGACTCCGAGTCGAGCCGTGCGCCGGGGTAGCGATTCCAGAACCATGTGCCGCCGACACCGTCCCCGGCCTCCAGGACCCGGACGGACAGGCCGAGTTCCCGGACCAGCTTGAGCTGGTACATGCCGGTCAGTCCCGCGCCCACGATCACGACGTCGTACGAGCGGACCCCGCTCTTGTCCTCCGGGTTGCCGGTTGCCGCTTTGGTCCTGGGCGCGGTCTCGGTCATGGTTCCTCCAGTCAAGGTCAGGCTTCGCGATCCTACCTTCGAACGCGGCTGCAACACCATAGTAGGATGTCTATCAACATAGTTTGAGCGTCGGCATCGCTGTTCGAGCGGCTGACGGGCCGTGTGACCAGGGTGACGTGACGCGGACGCTCAAGCGTGGTAGCAATTATGTTAGATTAATGTTCTTAATCAGTTAGAGCAGTGGAGGGCGACCGTGAGAGTGGGCATCATCGGTGCGGGGATGTCGGGCCTCTTCCTGGCCCACCACCTCGCCGCCGCCGGGATCGACTACACGATCTTCGAGAAGCGCGAGGGTGCGGGGGGCACCTGGCACGACAACACCTACCCGGGCCTTCACGTCGACGTGATCACTCGCTCCTACGAATTCCCCTTCGCGCGCAAGCACTACTGGAGCAAGCGGTACGCGCCGGGCAGCGAGATCCGTCGCTACCTGACCGAATTCGCCGTCCAGACCGGAATCCGGGAGCACATCCGGTTCCGCACCGAGGTCCAGCTCGCCACCTGGGAGGAAGGCGCCTGGACGCTCACGTTGCCCGGGGGGGTCACCGAGCGATTCGACGTCGTGGTCGCCGCCACAGGCTTTCTGCACGTGCCCAAGCGCCCGGCCTTCCCCGGCACCGAGACCTTCGCCGGGCACAGCTGGCACTCGGCCGAGTGGGATCACTCGGTCGACCTCAAGGGCAAGCGGATCGGCGTCGTCGGAACCGGGTCCAGCGGCATCCAGATCGTCAGCGAGCTGGGCAAGCGGGGCCACCACGTCGAGCACTTCATCCGGACGCCGCAGTGGATCCAGGTGAAGGAGAACCCGAAGATCTCCCTGCTGGAGAAGCTCCTGCTGCGCGTGCCGGCGCTGGCGGGCCACTGGGACCGCAAGATGGCGGCACTGCGCCTGGAGACCGACGGCTCGGAGACCTGGCGTCTGGTCCCGGGGCCCGAGCGCGAGGAGATGAACGCGCGGTTCCGGGCCAAGCTGGTCGAGGAGATCCCGGATCCGGTGCTGCGCGAGCAGCTCACTCCCAAGGAGCCGCTGGGCTGCAAGCGGATCCCCAAGTCGCCGGACTACTACCGGGTGGTGCAGCGTCCGAACGTGACGCCGGTCTTCGGCGGGGTGCAGCGGATCGAGCCGGCCGGAATCGTGGACAGCGAGGGCGAGCTGCACAAGCTCGACGTCATCGTGTACGCCACCGGCTTCGACACCCACGCCTACATGCGCCCGATGGGCGTCGTCGGCCCGGACGGTCTGACCGTCGACAAGCTGTGGGCCGAGGGCGTCTACAGCTACCGCGGTGTCGGTCTGCCCGGCTTCCCGAACTTCTTCCTGCTCAACGGCCCGTTCGCACCGGTGAACTCGATCGCCATCCCGACCTGCCTGCGTGACGAGGTCGGCTTCCTGATGCGGCTGATCGAGACCATGCAGCAGGAGGGGTGTGCGCTCGCCCCCACCGAGGAAGCGACCCAGGCGTTCTGCGGAACCGTGCGCGCGGCCCTCCCGGACACCACCTACTCGCTCTGCGACAACTGGTACACGGACCAGGGCGGAACCCCGATCATCTGGCCCTTCACCCGCGCCCAGCACGTCGACCAGTACGCCGACGCCGACCTCACCGACTTCGAGCGGGTCGAGGGGCGCGGCGCCCCCCTCGACCCCGCGCGGTCCTGACCCCAGGGAGCAGAGCACCCATGCCCAGCCACACCCCTGAGCAGATGAAGCCCGGAGCCCTCGACGGCGTGCGGGTGGTCGAGGTCGGTGACCGGATCGGCGAGTACTGCGGACTCGTACTGGCCGGTCTCGGTGCCGAGGTGATCAAGGTCGAGCCGCCCGAGGGCGCCGAGAGCCGCCGGATGGGTCCGTTCGTCGACGACGTCCCTGACCCTGAGCGGTCGCTGCACTTCTGGGCCTACAACCGCGGGAAGCGCTCGGTCGTCCTGGACCTCGACACCGACGAGGGCCGTCGCGGGCTGGAGGACCTGGCCGCCGCGAGCGACGTCCTGCTGGACGCGAGCCCCGTCGGCTACCTGGACGAGCGGGGGCTGAGCAGCGCCGAACTGCGCGAGCGGCACCCGGCGCTCGTCGTCGCCCGTATGACCCCGTTCGGTGAGGAAGGGCCCCGCCGGAACTGGAAGGCGACCGACCTGGTCCACCTGGCGCTGGGCGGGCAGGTGATGAACAACGGCTACGACCCGGACCCCTCCGGGAAGTACGACCTGCCGCCGGTGGCCTCGCAGCTCGAGCACTCCTACGCCGTCGCCGGTGAGCAGCTCGCCTTCACCGTGGTCGCTGCACTGATCAGCCGGCGCCGCACCGGCAGCGGTCAGCACCTGTCGTGCGCGGTCCACGAGGCGCTCGCCAAGAACACCGAGGGCGACCTCATGTCGTGGATCTGCCTGCGCACACCCTTCTTGCGTCAGACCTGCCGTCACTCCGCGCCCGACGTGTCGGTCCACCGCTCGATCTTCCCCACCAAGGACGGTCGCTGGATCCTCGCCTCCACTCGTAACGCCAAGCTGCTCGGGCCGTTCCTGGACAAGTACGGCATCGGAGACGAAGTCAGCGACGGCAGTGACGAGAAGAGCAAGGATTCCCGGGTGCTGCCCGGGATGGAGGGCGGCGCGGCCCGGAACATGGACGCCGTCGAGCACACCGTCCGTCGGTACCTCTTCGAGGACGTCCCCTGGCGGGAGGCGCAGGAGGCCGGGCTGATGTGGGTGCCGGTCCGCAAGCCCCACGAGTCGGCCTACGACGAGCACTGGCTGCAGCGCGGCACGTTCGGCGACGTGGAGCACGCCGACCTCGGCCGGTCGCTGCGCTACCCGACCAGCAAGTGGATCGCGACCGGCACGCAGTGGGTCGGGCAGAGCCCGGCTCCCCGACTGGACCAGCACCGCGAGCTGCTGCAGGTGAGGCCGCGCACCTTGGTCCGGGCGCCGCTGACGACGCCTGACGCCTTGTCCGTCCACGGCAAGCCCTGGGCGCTGCAGGGCGTCCGGATCCTCGACTTCACCTGGATGCTGGCCTCGGCCGGGGCCACCCGGTTCCTGGCCTCGCTCGGCGCCGACGTGATCAAGGTCGAGTGGCACAAGAACCTCGACCCGCGCCGAGGCGGCAATCCGGTCGGCGGCCGGGAGGCCCGGGAACGGGCCACCGGGCCCGTGCCATCACAGTGGCCGGCCGATCTCGGCGGACCGGTGGGGGCGCAGTACAACAACAAGAACCCTGGCAAGCGCGGCATCTCACTGAACGTCAAGCACCCCAAGGGGCTGGAGCTGGCCCGGCGGATGGTGGCCGAGAGCACGGTGGTCTCCGAGGGGTTCTCGCCGGGCGTGATGGAGAGCTGGGGCCTGGGCTACGACGAACTGCGCAAGATCAAGCCGGACATCATCTACGCCAAGCAGTCCGGCATGGGCACCAAGGGGATCTACGGCCGGTTCCGCACCATCGGCCCGGTGGCGCAGGCGTTCGCCGGCACTTCGGAGATGAGCGGCCTGCCGGACCCGTTCCCGCCCGCCGGCTGGGGCTACTCCTACCTGGACTGGTACGGCGCCTACAGCTTCGCGTTGGCCATCCTCAGCGCCGTCTACCACCACGACGTCACGGGCGAGGGCCAGGCGATCGACGCGTCGCAGAGCGAGGTCGGCATCTTCATGACCGGCGTGCCGACTCTGGACTTCCAGGTCAACGGGCGGGTGTGGGAGCGTGCCGGGAACCGGTCGCCGTACTCGACCGCGGCGCCGGAAGGTCTGTACCGCACCCGCGGCGACGACCGTTGGATCGCGATCACATGCCGCACCGATGACGACTGGGTGGCGCTGGCCAAGGAGGCCGGCCACCCGGAGTGGCTGGAGCACGCCGACTTCCGCACGCCCGCCGACCGGCACCGCAACCGGGAAGCGCTGGATCGGCTGGTGACCTCCTGGACCGCCGAGCACGACGGGTTCGATCTGATGAACCGGCTGCAGCTCATCGGCGTGGCCGCCGGCGTCGCGCAGACCACCCAGGACCGGGTGGAGAACGACCCGCAGCTGGCCGCGCTGGACTGGCTCACCGAGCTCGACGCGACCAACTTCGGCCGCTGGCCGGTGGCGGCGCCGTCGGTGAAGATGTCCGACACCCCGCAGTACGCCGGCGGCCGGGTCGGCAGAGGTGCGCCCACTTACGGCGAGCACAACTACGAGGTCTACGAGGAGCTGCTCGGACTCTCGCGGGACGAGGTCGACAGCCTGGCCGCCGAGGACGCGATCTGATGGCGGACGCCTCGTCCCGGCTCGGTGGCGCCATCCGCGGCCGCACTGCGGTGGTCGCGGCGGGCTCCACCGAGCAGGGCACCATCCCCGGGATCTCGGCGGACGAGCTGGCCGTCGAAGGACTGCGCGTCACCCTGGCCCAGTCCGGCATCGACAAGTCGGCGATCGACGGTCTGATCACCTGCAAGTCCTACGGCGGCTTCGGGATCGACACCGAGATCGGCCGGCTGGCCGGGCTCAACCCTGCCTACAGCGCGACGCTGGACTACGGCACCTGCAACTTCTCGCTCCACCTGGCCTGCGCGGTGATCGACGCCGGGCTGGCCAGCGTCGTGGCCATCGTCTACGGCACCAACCAGCGCAGCGCGGGAAACAAGTTCAGTCACCCGCTGGGACGTCAGGACGAGGCGTCGGTCTACGGCTTCCTCAACGTGGCCGGACCCGCCGCCATGGCCTTCCGGCGCCACCAGATGCAGTTCGGCACCACCGAGGCCGACCTGGCCGAGATCTCGGTCTCGCAGCGGAGATACGCGACCGACAACCCGCTGGCGATCTTCCGCGAGCCTATGACGGTGGACGACTACCTGGCCGCTCCGTACCTCGTGGCGCCGTTGCGGCGGGCCGACCTGTGCATGATCTCCGACGGTGCCGCCTGCCTGATCGTCGCGCGGGCGGACCGGGCGGCGGAGCTCACCGACAAGCCGGTGCACGTCATGGGGATCGCCCAGCAGACCGGACTGCGGGACCGGCAGAACGCCGACCAGTGGATGCGGCCCTGGATCCGGTCGGTGGCCGAGCGGGTCTACCCCGCCGCGGGCATCGACCAGGACGGGATCGACGCCCTCTACATCCAGGATCCGACCAGCATCTGGGTGCTTCAGATGCTGGAGCACTACGGCTTCGTCGAGCCCGGTGGCGTGGGCGAGGCGTTCCGTTCGGGTGCGGTCGGACACGGCGGGAAACTGCCGCTCAACACCAACGGTGGCCAGCTCTCCGAGGCCTACATGTGGGGCTTCCTGCATCTGGTCGAGGCCGTGCGGCAACTGCGCGGTGAGGCCGGGGACCGACAGGTCGGGGACCTCACCACGGCGCAGTACTGCTCGACGTTCGGCTTCATGAAGGCGGCCAGCACGATCCTCTCGACGGAGGCCCGGTGAGCTACGAGACCCCGCAGACCCAGGACGACTCACGGTTCTGGGCCGAGGCGAGCGAGGGACGACTGGTTTTCCAGCGCTGCGCGGACTGCGCCTTCCTCCGCTGGCCGGCCGCCGGTGTGTGCCCGGAGTGTCTGAGCCGGTCGTTCGCGTGGGAAGAGGTCGAGCCGGTCGGCACGGTGTGGAGCTATGTCGTCTACCACCGCGCCTACGCCGCCCATCTCAAGGGGCGAGTCCCCTACGAGGTCGCGCTGGTGGAGCTGGACAGCGGGGTCCGGCTGCTCAGCACCCTGGACGGCTTCCCGCCGGGAGCCGACCCGATGGGCGCCCGGGTCCGCGCCCGGTTCCAGGCGGTCGGCGAGCATCCGGTCGTCCCGGTCTTCGGGCCGCTCTGACGGATCGGCGAGTCCGACGGTGAAGGATCTTCGTGAGCACCTGACCGACCCGCCGTACCAGGAAGGGGTCCGCGGCACGGGGGGCAAGGTCACTCTCGCCATGGCTGAGCTCCACCCCTCCTCACGTCGCCGGACTTTGCGGGCGGTGGCCGGGTGAGCCGGGCGGGCCGGTCTGAGCGGTCAGCTGTCCGGCGGAGCCGGCATCGGAGGCAGGGCCGGTGGGCGGAACCCGGCCGGGGCCGGGCGCTTGGAAGGCTCGCCGATCGTGTTGGCCAGCACCCCGATCCCGGCCACCGCGAGCTCCACGTGGTCGCCCGGGCGCAGGTAGCGGACTCCCGGAGTGCCGACACGCAGGGCCTCGCCGATCGAGCAGCCGTCGACCGTGCCGGAGCCGAGCAGGTCACCGGCCAGCAGGCGCCCGTCGTACGAGGCATGTTCGACCATTGCGGGCCAGGAATGAGCCATGGCCCGGCTGTTCGACGTCGCCCAGGTCTGGCCGTTGACGCGCACGGTGACGTCGAGGTCGAGGCGGCCGTCGACGAGGTGCGGTGCCAGCTCGTCGGTGGTGACCACCCAGGGGCCGAACGACGAGCCGAAGTCCTTGCCCTTGGACGGTCCGAGGCCGTAGGCCATCTCGTCGGCCTGCAGATCGCGGGCACTCCAGTCGTTGAACAGCGTGAAGCCGGCGATGACGTCCATGGCTTCCGCGTAGGCGACGTCCGACGAGTCTCGCGCGATGACGGCGGCGATCTCCAGTTCGTAGTCGAGCCGCTCGGTGAGCGGCATCGGCACGATGTCCTCCGGCCCGTGGATCCGCCCCACTCCGCTGTAGTAGTAGAGCGAACGGCGGTGCCACACGTCGGGCAGGTCCCGGGTGCCGGTCCGGCTGGCGTGGCCTTCGAACGCGATGTGGTCGCGGATGCTGGGCGGGCGCAGCAGGGGTGCCCGCAGCCTCACTTCGGCGAGCGGTCGTCCTGCTCCCAGGTCGGTGTCGCGGAGGCGTTCCAACGCGTTGGGGTGCTCCAACAGGGCGCCGACGTCGTGCAGTGGCCCGGTGCCCAGGAGGGCGGCGGCATCGTGGACGTGATCGTCGCTGGTGATCAGCCCGGCCCGCGGACCGGTTCCGTCGTCGTACGTTGCCAACCTCATCGGAGCCTCCTGTGAAATGGCTGATTACCGGAGCCGGGAGCGGTATCGGCGCGGCGGTGGCGCGTCGGGCCGCCGGTGTCCCCGGTGCCGGGATCGGACTGGTCGACCGCGACGGTGGCGCTCTGGGACGCGTGGCCGCCGAGGTCCGGGCGCTGGGCGCACTCGCGGTGCCGGTGGTCGCCGACCTCGCCGCCCCCGAGGCGCCGTCCGCCGCTGTCGCCGAGGTGGCAGCCGCGCTCGGCGGGCTCGACACCTTGGTGAGCAACGCCGGTGCCACCGGCCGGGGGACGCTGCGGGAGGTCTCGATCGAGGAGTGGCAGGCGACGTTCGACCTCAACGTGCGGGCCACCTGGCTTCTGGCCCGGGCGGCGTACGACGCGCTCGAGGCAGCGCATGGCAGCGTCGTGGTGACAACATCGATCTCCGCCCTCCACCCGACACCCCGGGCCGGCGCTTACAGCGTCTCCAAGGCCGCGTTGTCCATGCTGGTCCGCCACCTCGCTCTGGAGTGGGGACCGGCCGGCGTGCGCGTCAACGCCGTCGCCCCGGGCCCGACTCACTCACCGATGACTTTCAGGAGCTTCGGAGATCCGACCGACCCCGCGGCCCGGGCCCGTAGGGCACGTCGCGAGTCGGCCACCCCCCTGTCGCGTCTGGCCGAGTCCGACGACATCGCCGATGTCGTCCTCTTCCTGGCCGGTCCGGGCGCCCGGCATCTGACCGGTGTGGAGGTGCCCGTCAACGGCGGCCTGGACCTCACCTTGATGCCCGGCGCCCGGGAGTAGCACCACTTGTGTCACCCCGCTGAACAGCACTGCATACCGGCCCTACCCCGATATTCGGATGGCCAGCCGGGGGCACCCCTCGGCGGCTCGCTCCACGAGCGCTCGATGCTCGTCCGACACCGAGCCGTCAGGAGCGACGACGTCGTCGATCACCCGCGCCTGGTCACGCTCGTCGAGTTCGAAGACCATCGGCGCCAGGGCCTCGCACACGGCGTTCCCCTCGCAGACGCCGGGGTCGATACCGATCCTCATGTCTCAGGCCTCCTGGGCAATGCTCGCCGGGACCGAGAGGTAGAAGTACCCGAGTCCCATGTGGTCCGAACGCACGGCTGCGTCGAGGTCGATGCGGTACCCCGGCAGCAGGTCGAGTACGGCTTCGATCTCCAACCGCAGGATCAGCCGGGCCAGGTGCAGCCCCAGGCAGCGGTGGACGCCCCAGCCGAAGGCGACGCTCTTGGCCAAGTTGCGGTCGAGGTCGACCCGCTCGGGGTCGGGGAAGGCTCCCGGGTCGTGGTTGGCCGCCATGTTGACGAAGAGCGTCCAGTCCCCCTTCTTCATCTCGACGCCGCCGAACTCCGTGTCCCGGGTGACCTTCCGAGCGTGGGCGGTGGCGGGGGAGTAGATCCGTACGATCTCCTCGATCGCGTGCGGGATCAGGCTCCGGTCCTGGTCGAGCCGCTGCTTGTCCTCGGGGTGCTCCTCCATGTGGACCAGCAGCGCCGTGAGGGCACCGCTGGTGGTGTGGAAGCCGGCGAGAATGAGCAGGACGACCATGTCGGCCAGCTCCTCGTCGGTCAGCGGCTGGCCGTCGACGATGGGGTCGTTCGCGAGCACCGACATGAGGTCGTCACGCCGGTTGGCCCGTCGGTCGTTCGCCTCGCGCAGGATCTGCTCCCGGAACCACGCATTCCGTTGGGCGTTCTGCTTCTGGACCTCGGGATCGGGGTTCGCCTGGTTGCGCAGTGACTGGGTCATCACGTCCAGCAGTTCGAGGCGCTGACCGACATCCCAGCCGAGGATCCCAAGGGTGACCGCCCCCGGGGAGACGTTGGCCAGGTCGGAGACGAAGTCCCAGCTCCCTCGCTCGCGCAGTCCGGTGACGATCTCCGCGACCATGGCCTTGATCTCCGGCTCACGCCGGGAGATCTCGGCCCTGCTGTACCACTCGTTGAGCACCTTTCGGTACAGAGCGTGCAGCGGAGGATCGAATGCCACCGGGATGTGGCGGGTGCCGAACGGGTTGGCGGGAATGGCCGGGCCCGCCGTGGAGGAGAACGTGGAGTAGTCGGCCAGGCCATCGACCACTTTCCCGTGGTCGGTGATCACCCAGAAGCCGCCGTGCGCCGTCGACCAGGCCACCGGGGCGGCGTCGCGCAGCTCCTCCAGGACCTCGAACGGACGGGCGGCGAACTTCGCCGAATGGTGATCGAAGTCGGTGACGACGACGTCGGCCGGCGCGCTCATGCCAGCTCCTCACTGCCGGGGACTGTAAGCATGTTCACACATGACTCTGACACGACTAAGATAAGTCGTCAATCAACAACGTTCCTGGCCAGGGTGGTCCCTCTTGTGGTCTTGGATTAATGTGTTGTTCTCTTGTCCGAAGGCTTTCACCGGAGGCCACCACCGATGACGTACGTGATCTCTCAGGGCTGCTGCAACGACGGTTCGTGCATCACCGTCTGCCCTGTCCAGTGCATCCGTCCGAGGCCTGGGGACGCCGACTTCAACACCACCGAGCAGCTCTACATCGACCCGGCCACGTGCATCGACTGCGGGGCGTGTCTCGACGAGTGCCCGGTCGAGGCCGTGCACTCGGACTGGGATCTGCCGGAGCATCTCTCGGACTACCTCGAGATCAACGCCGAGTACTTCGCCCTCAACCCGCTGGTCGGCGTCGGCCCCCCTTCGTTCACCCGCAGGGCGCTGCCGGCCGACCGGCCCGAGCTACGCGTCGCGATCGTCGGCACCGGGCCGGCGGCTTGCTACGCGGCCGGGACCCTGAGCGACATCAAGGGCGTCTCGGTGACCATGCTCGAGCGTCTGCCCACACCGTTCGGTCTGGTGAGGGCCGGCGTCGCCCCCGACCACGCGAACACCAAGAAGATGGCCGACCGGTTCGGCAGTGTCCTGTCCCGGCCCACCGTGACGAGCTACTTCAACGTCGAGGTCGGTCGGGACCTCACCATCGAGGAACTGCTGCAGCACCACCACGCCGTGCTCTGGGCCGGCGGCGCCCCCGATGACCGCAAGCTGGGTATCGACGGCGAGCACCTCGCCGGCGTGCACGCCGCCCGGACCTTCGTTGCCTGGTACAACGGGCATCCGGACCACGTTGCGGAAAGCTTCGGGCTGGACGGCGAGCGGGTCGTGGTGATCGGCAACGGCAACGTCGCCCTGGACGTTGCCAGGACCTTGCTGCGGCCGGCCGACGAGCTCTCCGCCACCGACATGGCCCAGCACGCCGTCGACGCCCTGGCCGCGAGCAACGTGTCCGAGGTGGTCGTCGTCGCCCGGCGGGGCCCGGAGCACGCGGCGTACTCACAGGGCGAGTTGCTCGCTCTCGACCAGGTCGAGGGGATCACCGTGCTCGCCGAGGCCGACGAGGTCGGCGAACACGACGGCGACCGCAAGCAGGCGGTCCTGCTGCGCGCGGCCGGTCGTGGCGGCGCCGCGGGAAAGGTGATCCGGTTCCGGTTCGGGCTGGAGCCACTGGCGATCGAGGGTGAGGAGCGGGCCGAGGCGATCACCTTCCGCCGTCCGGACGGTGGCACCGAACGGATCGAGACCTCGCTCGTGCTACGGGCCATCGGGTACCGCGGCGCCCGCGTCGACGGCCTGCCGTTCGACGAGGTCACCGCCACGCTCCCGCACGAAGCCGGCCGGGTGGTCGACCCGGAGCGTGACGAGGCGGTGGACGGGGTCTACTGCTCCGGCTGGATCAAGCGAGGCCCGCGGGGCATCATCGGCAGCAACAAGCAGGACGCCGAGGAGACCGTGGACAGCATCCTCCAGGACCTGGGGGCGGGCCGGCTGGCCGACCCGACCGGATCGGCCGAGGACTTCGAGAAGCTGCTGCGCGGCCGCGTCGAGGATCTGCTCGACAAGACCGCCTGGGGCCGCATCGATCTGGAGGAGAAGCGCCGGGGGCGGGAGGCTTCGCGGCCCCGGCAGAAGCTGGTGACGATCCAGGAACTGCTGGACGCCTCGCGAGTCGCATCGTGAGAGCCGCTCGATGACGCACGCCGCCGACATCGCAAAGACGCGCCTTCAGCTCGGCCCGGTGTCCATCGCATACCGCCGATACGGCCGATCCGACGCACCGACCGTCCTGATGCTGCACGGTGGTGCCGCACACTCCGGGTGGTGGGACGAGGTCGCTCCGAGACTGGCCACCACTCACCAGGTGGTGGTCAGCGACTTGAGTGGGCACGGGGACAGCACCCACCGCACGGCCTATTCGGCCGAGGCATGGGCTGCGGAAGTGGCCGCGGTCCTCGAGGCGACGACAGATCGTCCCGCCGCCGTCGTCGGTCACAGCATGGGCGGGCTGATCGCCACCGCTGCTGCCGCTCGCTCGCCCCGGCTCGTTGCCGCCCTGGTGCTCGTCGACACGCGCCTTCCCCTTCGCGGACTGCCGGCTCCGACCAAGCCGGCGCGCCTGTTCGGTTCGGAATCCGAGGCGCTGGACCGTTTCCGGTTGCTGCCCGAGCACACCAACGCGGATGCGCAGCTCCTACGGCGACTGGCCCGGGACGGACTGGTCGAGACGCCCGACGGCTGGCGGTGGAAATTCGATCCGGCGGCCCGCCGGCGACTCACCAACGACGGGGTGCGGACAGACCTCGGGCGAGTGGAATGCCCGGTTGCCTACATGCACGGCGCGAAGAGCGACATGGGTGGCCCCAAGTCGCGTCGCCAGCTCGAGCAATGGCTGGGGCGCCCGGTCGCGGCGACCGTCGTGCCCGAGGCCTTTCACCATGTCCCCCTCGACCAACCGGCTGCGTGCGCGACGGCGGTGAGGTCGCTCCTCGACGAACTCGAAGGGGGGTCGGCGCCGCGATGAGTGGCGACACACCCTTGTCGTGTTTAAAGCAATGTGCTCTTATGCTCAAGTGGATGTTACTCAGGGCACTGAAAGCGACTACGACGTCCTGATCGTCGGCGCCGGTTCGGCAGGGCTGTACGGGCTGTACCTCCTGCGGGAGAAGGGCCTCCGGGTCCGCGTGCTCGAACAGGGGAGCGGGGTCGGTGGGGCGTGGTACTGGAACCGCTACCCCGGCGCGAGGCTGCACTCGGAAAGCCACTCCTACCAGTTCTTCTTCGATCCGGAACTGCTGGAGGAGTGGGACTGGAACGAGCTGTTCGCCGGACAGCCCGAGCTCGAACGCTACTTCAACCGCGTGGCCGACAAGCACGACCTGAAGAAGGACATCGACCTCGACACCCGCGTGGTCTCGATGACCTTCGATGAGGATGCCGACATCTGGACCGTGCGGACCGACCCGGAGCGCACCTACACCGCGCGTGTGGTCATCTCCGCAACCGGGCCGCTCTCGGCGCCGATCTACCCCGATGTGCCCGGCCTCGACACCTTCGAGGGTGAGTCCTTCCACACGGCTCGCTGGCCGTGGGAGCCGGTCGGCTTCGCGGGCAAGCGTGTGGTCGTCATCGGGACCGGTTCGACCGGTGTGCAGATCATTCCGCAGGTGGCGAAGGAGGCCGCCCACCTCACCGTCCTGATGCGAACCCCGAACTGGGTGGTCCCCCTCAACAACCGCGTCCTCGACGTCCACGACATGGCGTCCATCCGCGCGGGTTACCCGGACCTGCGGAAGTATCTTGCGACCACCTTCGGCGGGTTCCTCCACAACCCGGGCAGCCGTCCGACCACGACCTACGCGCCCGGGGAACTCAAGGAGCTCTACGAGATGGCGTGGCAGGGCGCGGGCTTCACCAAGTACTTCGGCATGCCCTACGACGTCCTGGCCGACGAGACCGTCAACCGGCACTTCGCCGACTTCGTCGCGGGCAAGATCCGGGCCCGGGTGGACGACCCGAAAGTCGCGGAGCAGCTGATACCCGACCACCCGTTCGGTGCCAAGCCGGTCGACTGCGAGTCGGCCGGCTACCAGGGGGACGGGTTCGGCTACTACGAAGTCTTCAACCAGGACAACGTCGACCTCGTCCGCATCAGCGACAACCCGATCCTCGAGATCGTGCCCGAAGGGGTCCGCCTGGCCGACCGGGTGGTCGAGGCCGACCTCATCGTCTACGCCACCGGGTTCGAGGCGTTCGTCGGCTCGCTCAACCGCATCGACATCCGTGGCGTCGGCGGGATGGCGCTGCGCGATCGCTGGGCCGATGGTCCCGAGACCTACCTGGGGATCGCGGTTTCCGGGTTCCCCAACCTGTTCATGATCGGCGGCCCGCACGGCAAGGGCGGCCATGGCAACTCCACGCGTTGCGCCGAGGTGCCGCTCCAGTGGATCGCCGACCTCGCGGAGAAGGTGGTGCGGCAGGAGTACCGCCGGGTCGAGCCGGACCCCGCCGCCGAGCGGGACTGGACCGACAACGTCATCGCCGCCGGCAACGCGAACCTGATGTCGAAGGCGAAGTCCTTCCTCTACGGCGACAACGTTCCGGGCCGGCCGCGTCGCTACGTCGCCTACATCGGCGCACTGCCCGCTTACATCGACCGCCTTCGGCAGGTCGAGGCCGACGGATACGCCGGCTTCGTGCTGACCGAGTCCGGCCCCGAATCCCGTCCCAAGTGAGCACCTGGCCGAACTCGCCGACCGACGGCGGCGCTCCTGCACGGCGCACCGGGGGAAGCGTTGAGGAGAATCTCGAGGTCTGGACCAAGGCCCACTTCGAGATGAGCGAGTACATGCTCGCGCTGATCCAGGAGCGCCGGTCCGCCACCCGCGGTGACGACGTCACATCGGTGATCCTCGACGCCGGGCTGGACGGCCGGCGCCTGACCGGCGCCGAGATCCTCGGGATCTTCTTCCCGATGATGACCGCAGGGCTCGACACCGTGCAGAGCGTGCGGACCTCCTCGCTGGTCCACCTCGCCGGTCGTCGGGACCAGTGGGACCAGCTGGCCGGGCCCGACGACATCGTCCACGCCGCGACCGAAGAGCTGCTGCGGTGGGTCTCGCCCGCGCCGCCGACCCGCTTTTCGAGCCCGGCCTGCGGGAGTCCACCGAGCCGACAGGAGGCACCAGCACCATGCAGGTCGAGGACAGCCAACGGCTCAGGGACCGCTACCGCGCCGAGCGCGACAAGCGGGTCCAGGCGGGGGGCCGCCGAGACGTCGCGGACCTCAGCGGGCCGTTCGAGCGCTACCTCAAGGACCCTCACACCCCCTTCCGACCCCGTGAGGGCCTCCGGACCGAGGTCGACATCCTCGTGGTCGGCGCCGGCATGTCCGGCCTGGTCACGGGAGCGCGCCTCCGGCAGGCCGGTCTCGATGACGTGATGCTGGTCGACGCCGCCGGCGACGTGGGCGGGGTCTGGTACTGGAACCGGTACCCCGGTGCTCGCTGCGACGTCGAGTCGCTGATCTACCTGCCCTTCCTCGAGGAGGTCGGAACGCTGCCCACGGAGCGCTACGCCACCGCGAGCGAGATCCGGGGTCACCTCACCGCTCTCGCCGACCACTTCGGCCTGCGGCAGCGGGCCCTGTTCCATACCCGTGTGCTCGGTATGACCTGGCACGAGCCCGATGCCGCCTGGCAGGTCGGGACCGACCGCGGCGACCAGATCCGCGCGCGCCACGTCGTCATCGCGAACGGGCCGCTGAGCATGCCGAAGCTCCCGGACGTGCCCGGGATCAAGGACATGACCTGCCACTCCTTCCACACCAGCAGGTGGGACTACGCCTACACCGGCGGCGGACCCGACGCACCCATGACCGGGCTCGCGGACAAGGTGGTCGGCGTCGTCGGAACCGGAGCCACCGCGATCCAGTGCGTGCCACCCCTGGCCGAGTCCGCGGCGCATCTGTACGTCTTCCAGCGGACCCCGTCGACCGTCGCGCGCCGCGACAACGGGCCGGTGGACGTGGCCGCCGTCGAGTCATGGAAGCCGGGCTGGCAGTGGGAGCGGGTGCAGAACTTCAGCGCCGTGCTCAACGGCCTGCCCGTCAGGCAGGACCTGGTCGGCGACGGGTGGACCGAGCTGTACCGCGACGTGTTGTTCCGGCCCGAGTTCTCGACCCTCCCACCGGATCAGGCGCGCGAGGCACGCGCCCACGCGGACCTGCGCCGGATGGAGGGGATCCGCGCCCGGGTCTCGGCCACGGTGCGGGACCAGTCGGTGGCCGAGCTGCTCAAGCCCTACTACGAATACTTCTGCAAGCGACCCGGGTTCCACGACGAATACCTCGGGATCTTCAACCGGCCCGACGTCACCCTGGTCGACGCCGCACGCGGCGGGCTGCAGGAGATCAGCGGGAACCGGCTCCGCGTCGACGGTAGCGACTACGAGGTGGACTGCCTCGTCTTCGCCACCGGGTTCGAGTGGAACACCCCCTACGTGCACAAGATCGGGTTCGACCCGGTGGGACGCGAGGGCGTGAGTCTCGGGGAGAAGTGGCGCAACGGCCCGAGAACTCTCCACGGTGTCATGACCAACGGGTTCCCCAACCTGTTCATCATCCCCGTACCCAACTCCCAGTCAGTGGTGACCGAGAACTTCGCCCACTCCATCCAGGAGAACGCCGGACACATCGCACACATCATCGCCACGACCGAGGGCCAAGGCATGGCCGCGGTCGAGGTCACCGCCGAGGCCGAGGACGAGTGGTGCCGCACCATCCTCCAGCGGCGACGCGACGACGCGACCTTCCTGGAGTCCTGCACTCCAGGAAGGTCCAACAGTGAGGGGCACCCCGAACTCAGGTCGCCGCTCAGCTCCAACTTCGGCGGCGATGTTTTCGAGTTCTTCAGACTCCTGGCCGACTGGCGGAATGAGGGCTCACTACCGGGCCTGCACCTCTCGCCGCGATAACCGACCCCGCCAGCCGCCTACGACGCACGCGGTAAGTCGTACCTTGCCGGCACCGTGACTTCACTGCCGGTCCTTGCGTTCCCCGACCGGACAACACCACGAAGGCCGGAGAGCAGGGGAGGGCACCCACGATGGCCGACATCGGCAACAGCCTCGACGATGCCGACGCCGAACACTTCACTCGCCCTGTCCCAGGTCCGCGCAGGCTCAGATGCGTTTCCTGGTACGGCAGTTGAAGGGCACCAGGCCCGTGGCCGAACTACTGGGCGTTTCCCAGCGCACGGTGGAGCGCTACGTCAAAGGACAGCTGAAGACCCCTCGCCGCGACCTGGCGGCCCGTTTGTACCGCGAGGTGCGCCGCCGCTGGCAGCCTCGGGTGCGTGCGCGGGCCAGGCAGCGGGCGGCGACCACGGACGGCATCTTCACCTCCACCCGCGCCCGCTTCGGCTTCACCGCGGCGGCCGGTACCACGGACGACCCTCGCGTGCGCCACATCAACCAGGCCCTGCCTCCGGAATACGCGGCCCGCCTCTTCGCCGCCCAGCAGGCGGGCGCAACCGAACAGCAGTTGCAGGCCATCCTGGCTGAGGGCTTGGGCGAGATGTACTTCCGCGACGCGGGCCGCCGGGCCCAGGGCCTGCTGGTGGAGTTCACGGACATCGAGCAACTGGAGCCGCACTACTGTGTCCTGCGCCAGCCATGTGGACGTCGTCGAGGGGCTGTGCGGGGGTGTTATTGGGGTTCGTCGGTGAGTAGGTGGTATGCGGTGGTGAGGAGTCGTGCACAGCGTCGAACTGGGCGACGCCCGCCACCTGACTGCCGAGAACGCCTCCTACGACGTCGTCCTGGTCCTGGGGCCGCTCTACCACCTCTTGGAGCGCGCTGACCGTGACCGGGCATTGGTGGAGGCTTACCGTGTGCTGAAGCCGGGTGGTGTGGTGGTGGCGGCGGGCATCAATCGGTATGCCTCGTTGTTTGAGCACGCGGCGTTTGCGCATCTGCACAAGGAGTCGATTCGAAATAGTATCGGCGCGATCCCGGCCACCCAGATCCATGGCGGGAAGAAGGCCTTCACGGCTGCCTATTTCCACAGCGGCGAGCAGCTGCTCGACGAAGTGGCGGCAGCCGGGCCGCATGGCCGGCGGGCAGTGGCAGCTCGTTGAGGAACACCGCGCCCCTGGTGCCGAACAGGTCGCTCATCGGGACGGCGATGCCCAGCTTGCCCATCACGCCGTGGGCCTGATTGCGGCAGCTGGTCCGCAGACGCACCAGCTTGTGCCGCCCGCGTACCATCTCGCGCAATTCCCGGGTTTCGGGCGGGGCCAGCCAGGCTTCCGGCAGCCGTCCCAGCCGCAGCAGGTCGGCCAGGTCGGCGGCGTCCTTCTCGTCGTTCTTCACCCGCCGGTAGGCGAACCCCTTCACCCCCAGCGGGTGGGCGAGGTGGACTTCGGCCCCGGCCTCGGCGAGCGCGTCGGCGGCCCAGTACCAGCCGAGCGTGGCCTCCAGTACGACCTTCGGCTGCGGCCCGGCTTTGGCGATCTCCCGCTTGAGCCGGGCCGGATCGTTGGTGAAGCGGACCATCTTGCCCAGCCGCTGGCCGTCGGCCGACATCCGTACCAGGACCGAGCGGCGACGGTGAAGGTCCATTCCCACCCACTGCACACCGTCATATGTGAGTTTGGCGGGCTCCCCTCGGATGGGTCTCGGCGCTGCCGTCGGCGGGGAGCGGCAGCGCGGCAGAGCCGCGCACCAGGTCTGCTGGCGCGGTCATCGTTGCCGCGAATGTTGCGCAGGTCGTGGACCTGCTGGAGCGGGCCACTGCGTTGCCGATGATGCAAATGCTCCATCAAGTTAGCTTCCCAGGCGGACATTTGGTCAATGAGCGTGGTCGGCCCGGTGCGGCTCGTCCCGTTCGGAGGCGGGCCTGCCAGGCGCTCGCCACCCGGCCGGTCGGCGCTCGACGAACACGGCTTCGCCGGCCGGAGATCTGACGCGTGCTCACGATCGGACCTGCCGCGCGACCCCACTGCTGTGAGCCCTCCTCATCCTTCCCCCTCCACGAAGGTGCCCGCTGACAGGCGATCAAGGTGCAGACCACCATCCGCGGTCGGCCCGGACACCCCACCCGGTCGTCACGTCGCCCTGCTGACCAGCAAAAATCAACGATGTGGAGCCTCGCTTCGCCGGTTATCGAACATCGGGCATCAATGCGAGGACGGCCCATCACATAGGAGAACTTCAGAGTTAGCGGTATTAAGAGAAAGTTCCGAAATACCGTTGACTTAGGCACTCATCGCGTGGTGGTGTGATGTGCGGCACGCCGCTGCCAACTCTTGAGCCTGTTGCGCAAAGTCGCCGACGGAGTGAGGACGCTCTCATGCGTCGCACTCTCGAGGAGTGCGCCGCGGCCAGGACGGGCGAGGCGCGCCGACGCCGAGTGACCTGCGGTTTCTTGACGCCGCGATCGAGAACAGGATGGCAACGATGGACAAGGCAACACCGGGGCTCCCCGCCAGACGCGGTTCTCACCGCCACACCGGTTGGGCCCGCGCAGCGATCCGCATGAGTACTGCAGTGGGTGCGAGCCTGGCTCTTGCCGCCGCGCTCACGGCATGCGGCGGCGCCGAGGGACCCGGATCCCCCAACGGGTCGTCGGCGAAGCTGACCTTCCCCGACTACTACCCCGCCGACTACGCGGATCTGGTGGACGAGTCCCGGAAGGAGTCGGGGAAGCTCTCGCTCTACACGAACCTTGCAGAGCCGAACCTCGCGCCGCTCATCAAGGGCTTCCAGGAGAAGTACCCGTGGATCTCGGTCAGTTCGGCCGGGGATATGAGCGCCGAAGAGGTCATCCAGCGGTACAACGCGGAGGCTTCCCGGAAGGCCACTGACGCGGACCTCATCATCACAGCCGTTGCGGGCGAGGTCTGGGAGGATGTGATCGGGGGAACGGGTATCCTCGACTACCAATCTGTCGAGGACAAGTACTACGACGAGTCGTCCAACCCTCACGAGGGGCTCTACGCCTTCGCGTCCGACCCACTCGTCATGTTCTACAACCCGCAGGTTCTCCCCGAAAAGCTGCATCCGACCGGCCTCAAGGACCTGGCCAAGATCGTGGAGGAGAACCCGAGCGAGTTCCCCGACCAGTCGATCATCACCTACGACGTGAGCGGTTTCGGATACGCGGGCCACAAGGCACTCGCGGAGAAGTTCCCCTGGGCGTGGGACTTCTACGAGTCGATCGCGCCGCACACTCTCGCCGGCCCGATCGGCGGCGGCGACCAGCTCGAGCGCGTGACCCGAGGTGAGAGTCTCGTCTCCGTCATGTCATCGGGCCGTACGGCGTACACCGGTGCGGTCAACGCCGAGGGCCTGATCGAGGTGGTCCTCCCGGACGACGCCACGATCTTCTACAACCGTGGTGAGGCGATCAGCAAGTACACCGAGGACCCCGCGTCCGCGAAGCTCTTCCTCGACTACACGCTGTCCGAGGAGGGCCAAGCCCTTATCGGCGAGGGCGAAAGCACCCCGGTGCGTGACATCCCGGTGAGCGAATCGGTGCCGCGGACGGTGAAGTCGATCACCGCCGAGGTCGGTGAGGAGAACGTCGTCTTCACGGGGCTCGAGAAGACCCCGGGTCAGAAGGAGTTCGTGAAGCGATTCAACAAGGTCTTCGGTCTGGCCGGGACAACCTCACAGGACGACAACGCCTGACCGGAACCGATAGGACCTCACGAACATGAGACCCAAACTGGAGGAGCGGCATCTCCTGGGCTCGGCGACGAGCCCAGACCGGTCCGCCCCGAGCCCGGAGCCACTCAAGCGGCACCGGTTCAGCCGTGACAACGTGATCCACTACGCCATCGCGCTGACCGTCGTGGCCCTGGTCCTGGCCGGGCTGTTGCCGGTCATCGCCCAGTCCCTCGCCGACCAGCCGCTCTACATGGCGGAGGCGGCCTTCACGTGGGACAACTACGTCCGGCTTTTCACCGAGGCGGCGTTCGGCGACGTCATCCGCAACAGCCTCGTCCTGGCAGTTCTCACGACGGTCATGGCAGTCCCCATGGGCGTTCTCCTCGCCGTACTCGTGCAACGCGTCGGGATTCCCGGCGGGCGGCTCTTCGAGACCATCATCCTGATACCGCTCTTCATCTCGCCGCTCGTCGTCGCGTTCGGTTTCGTGATCGCATACGGCCCGGCGGGATACGTCACCTCGCAGCTGACACGTGCCGGTATCTCGATCGGGTCGGTCTACTCGATTCCAGGGATGGCTGTCGCATCGACGATCACGCTGATCCCGATCGTGTACCAGTACACCTCCAACTCGATCCGACGAATCGATCCGCGCCTCGAAGACGCGGCGCGCAGCGCGGGGATGGGTCCGCTGCGCCTCCTGAGGTCGATCACGCTGCCCTTGCTGCGCCCGTCGATCGCCTACAGTGCGGTGCTGGCGTTCACGCTCTCCCTCGAAGAGCTCAGCATCCCGTTGATCTACGGCCCTCCGGCCCGCAAGCAGTTCTTTACCAGCTTCATCTTCGAGAAGGGGTTCCGGTCGACAACCGTCGACTACGGCATCGTCGGCGCGGCCTGCGTCTTCCTGTTTGCGATCCTGACGGTGCTCGTCGTCCTCCAGATGCTCTCGCTGCGCAAGCTTCAGCGCTTCACCACCGTGCGCGGCAAGGGTGCGGCCGAGCGGCGACTCGAGGTCGGGTCGCTGCGCTGGCTCGGCTTCGCGATCGTGCTCGTCTACGCCCTGCTCGGCCCTGTGGTGCCTGCGCTCGCCGTCGCTGCCCGTGCGTTCACCAAGGTGCTCTCGCCGCTCATCTCCCCGCTCGACGTGCTGACACTGCAGAACTTCACCGGGATCTTCGAGGTTGCCGGCTACCGATCGGCCATCGTCAACAGCGTGACGGTCGCGCTGATCGCTGCCGCCGTCACGACCTTGCTCATGGCGCTGACGGTGTTCGTGGCTCGTCGCTCGACCTTCCGATTCGCCCGGCAGCTGGAGCTCGTGGCGTTCGCTCCGCTCTCCTTTCCGGGCATCATCGTCGGCTTCGGCCTCTTCTATGTGTTCCTGCTCGTTCCTGCCCTGGGCTCCTTGCGCGGCACGGTGCTGGCGCTCGTCATCGCCTTCTCGATCCGGGCGTTCCCGGTTGCCTTCGGCGCACTGTCGCCGGGAGTGCTCCAGATCGGCCAGGAGCTCGATCAGGCGGCCCGCGCCGTCGGCGCCGACTGGTGGCGCACGGTGCGAAGCGTCCTGTTCCGTCTGGTGCTCCCCATCATGGTCGCCACCTACTTTCTCCTGTTCGCGTCGATGGTGCGCGCGTACTCCGAGGCGATCTTCCTCTCCGACGGCGACTCGCAGGTGATGGGTCAGGTCGCCCTTGCTATGTGGCAGTCGGGTGCGTCCGGACAGACCGCTGCGCTGTCCTTCATCCAGATCGCCATCGCCGTCGCGGCCACGGGCGTCGGTCGGCTCGTTGCGAAAGGTAACAAGCATGCCTGACATCACCGTCAACCACCTGAGCCACGACTACGGAGGCAACCGGGTCGTGAACGACCTCAGCTTCCATGTTCGCGACGGCGAGTTCTTCACGCTGCTCGGCCCGTCGGGATGCGGCAAGTCGACGACACTGCAGAGCATCGCCGGGTTCACGAACCCCTCGGAGGGGACGATCTCCGTCGGCGAGACCGTCCTTGTGAGCGGTGAGCGGAAGTACTACATGCCGCCCGAGCGCCGTGAGATCGGGATGGTCTTCCAGTCGTATGCGCTGTGGCCGCACATGACGGTGGCCCAGAACGTGGCGATGCCCCTCAAGATCAAGAAGGTGGCGAAGCAGGACAGGGCGGCGCTCATCGACAAGGTGCTGGAACAGGTCGGTCTCGGAGAGCACCACAAGCGCTACCCGCACGAGTTGTCAGGCGGGCAGCAGCAGCGTGTCGCCCTTGCCCGGGCACTCGTTTACGAGCCGTCGGTCCTGCTGCTGGACGAACCGCTGTCGAATCTCGACGCGAAGCTGCGGCTCCAGGCACGGGAGTGGCTGAAAGACCTGCAACGGCAGACCGGCATCACCACGATCTACGTCACGCACGACCAGCAGGAGGCGTTGTACGCGAGCGACCGGATCGCCGTGCTGGATCAGGGCCGCGTACTGCAGGTCGGCACTCCGAAGGAGGTCTACGACGACCCCGCGACCCCTGCCTCGGCCGACTTCGTCGGACGGTGCGTCTTCTTCCCCGGCCATATCGTCGAGCGTGGGGTGGTCCAACTCGATGAGTGCGGTGCGCGGCTGACGGCGACGAAAGACAACCTCGAGGTGGGCTCCCGCGTCAGCGTCGGTGTCCGGCCTGAGCGCCTCAGCGTCGTCTCTCCCGGGGAAGCGGTCGCCGACGGGCTCGACCGCCTGCCCGCGACCCTGGTCAGCAGCTCGTACGTCGGCAGCGGCTACGACCACCTCTTCCGCGTTGGCGAGCAGACGGTGAGTGTCATCGAGCGATTCGGGTTGCCGGAGACCGAAGTGCAACTGCGGCTAGAGGAGCCCGGATACGTCTTCGCCGCCTGAGGACATGCCGGCAACCCTGAAATGAGGGGGGTCGGCTGCGGTGGGGGGCCTGGCTCGCCCAATGCCGCCGCCCGCACCGCCGTTACGACGCAAAGCCGGCCACTTCCTGGCCTTCACCAGCGTCGCTTGCCCCCTCATTTGCCACTGGCGACTCTCCGATTGAGATGACCTGTACCTGGAGTCAGGGAGATGACAACATGCTCCGCTCTCGCACGGCGAGTGCTACGGACGTCCTGGTCGCGGATGCGGCCCGGCCCCCTCTGCATTTCCAGCGCTGCCGGTGGTGTCACACGCCGATGTTCCGGCGGTTGCTCTGCACGGTTTGCGCCTCCACCGACCTGGAGCCCGAGCTCAGTGTCGGCGTCGGCGTCGTCGTCCGCGCCGTGGTGGTCAACCGAAACACTCCCCGGCAGCGCATCGTGGGCGTCATCCTCATGACCGAGGGCTTCAGCTTGCGCTGCCGGCTTCTCGGCTCCCCGTCGGCGATCCGCAGCGGCGTCCGCGTCCGGCTGGCCGACGGCTACCCGCCCGACCAGGGCGAGCTGACCTTCCAGCCGTACGGCCGCGACTGGCGATGACAACGCCGAGCTGGGCACACGGGCCCGTCCCCCGAGGGACGGGCCCGTGTGCGTTGGGGGTGGCGTTGATCGCGTCGACGACCCCGACCGGTATGACGCGGGTCATCCTTCGCAACGGACGTCCGGCAGACCAGGGCCGCGATCGAGATGCGGCATCGGGAGCGTCCTCGGACCCCGGTTACCGGAGTGGTTCCGCGGTGGGATCAAGCGTGGGCGGTCGGCGGTCAGGTCTCCTTCCCCCGACCCGTCACCGCGTGCTCGGATTGGGCAGAGAGGCGGGACGAGCCGGGCGCCAGTCCTCCCGTCTCCGCCTCCTGCCAGGTCTGGTGCCGGCGCAGCATCGAGCGCGGGGTGACCATAACTTCTCGGCGATCGCGGCATTTGAGGCGTCGGCAGCGAACCGCTCGGCCGCCACCAAGGAGATCCGATCCGCTCGCGGAACACTTACCTTCAAACGTCGACCCACCACCCTGCGGATGCCTCATACGCAGGGTGGTGGGTCGACGATCGCACTCTGTCGGACTCAGGCGAGACCCAGTCCTCAAATCAGTGGTCGGCCGGTTGACGGCGGATGTCCCGAACTCGGCAGGGGATCGAGATCGCGCCCATCAGCGAGGGCAGGCTGATGCGCGGGTTGTGTGACGACGCCGTCGGCGATGAGACGCGCGATGTCCTCCTCAGTGGCTCCGACGGAGCGAAGGACGTGTGCGCTGTGCTCTCCCAACGCGGGCGGGGCGGATTGGTGGGGCGGGTAGGCGCCGTCGAATGTGGCGGGGGTGTTGATGACGCGCAGGTCGGGGATGGCCGCATGCGGGAGGTCCTGCAGCTGACCGAGCTCTAGGACCTGTTCATCCTGCGCGACCTCCGCTATGTCGCGGACGGGCGCACACGGCACCTGGTGCGCCTCGAGGCGCGCCAGAAGCTCCTTGATCGTGTAGCGCCGCGTCCGCCGGGCGACATCGGCATTTACCCGCTCGCGACGCTGTGCCCGCAGCGGGTTCGTCGCGTACGTCCCGTCCTGGCGGAGGTCGTCGGCATCGAGTGCGTCGCAGAGACGGCCCCATGCGGCGTCGTTTCCCGCCGAGATGAACACGTGACCGTCGCTGGTGGGGAAGGCGCCGTACGGCACCACTCCGGCGACGCCCGACCCGAGGCGGCTCGGTGATGATCCGCCGGCAAGGACTCCGACCAGTGAGGAGGCCAGCCAACTCACCGCCGTCTGCAGCAGTGACGTTTCGATGTGGCAGCCGACGCCGGTACGGTCCCGTTGGCTCAACGCGTCCTGCACGGCGATGACCGACCACATGGCGGTCCCCATGTCGAGAATCGAGACGGGAACCCTCACCGGGGCGCCGCCCTCCTCGCCGGTGATGCTGACGATTCCGGCATAGGCCTGCAGGAGCGGGTCGTACGCCGGCTGGTTCCCGCGGGGACCGCGACCGCCGAACCCGGTCATCTCGCAGTAGATCAGACGCGGGTTCAGTTGCCGCAGCCGCCCGGCGCTGAAGCCGCTGGCCGCGAGCGCGCCAGGGCGGAGGTTCTGTACGAGGACGTCTACCGTCCCGACAAGACGCTCCAGGATCTTCCGCCCCGACGGCGTCTTGAAGTCGAGGGCGAGACTCTTCTTGTTGCGATTGAACGACAGGAACGCGACGCTCTCGTCGTTCCAGGCGGGCGGAGCCCAACTGCGTGTGTCGTCTCCGCCCGTCACGCGCTCGATCTTGATGACTTCGGCGCCGAGGTCGCCCAGGATCTGCGTGGCGAACGGTCCTGCGACGCTCGTGCCGATCTCCAGCACGCGCAGGCCCGTCATCGAGCGGGTGTTCAGGGGCGAGGTCATGATCATGGCGGTGCTCAGTAGGACTTTGGCAGGCCGAGGGTGCCGTGCGCGATCCCGGCGAGGATGACGTTGTTGTTCAGTGGGGCCACCAGCGGTAGCCGTGCCTCGCGGAACCGCCGCTCGATTCCGTACTCCTTCGTGACCCCATAGCCGCCGAACGTATCCATCGCGGCGTTGGCGGCCGCCCACAGTGCCTGGGATGCGAGCAGTTTGCACGAGTTGGCCTCGTACTGGGGCTGCTCACCCGCCATGAAGAGCTCTGCCGCGTTCCAGCGGGCCAGGCTGGCCGCGTGAAGGTTCGCGTACGCCTGCGCGAGCGGGAACTGGACTCCCTGGTTCTGCCCGATCGGGCGGCCGAAGACCTCCCGCTCGCGGGCATAGCGGGTCGCCCGGTCGATGAACCACAGGCCGTGTCCGATGTACTCGGACGCGACGAGCACCCGCTCGGCGTTCATTCCGCTGAGGATGTAGCGGAACCCCTTGCCCTCCTCGCCGATGCGGTTGGCGACAGGGACACGGAGGTCGCGGATGGAGAGCTCGTTCGTCTCGTGGCTCATCATGGTCTCGATCGGACGCGCCTCGATCTGCCCCGAGGCGACGGCCTCCGGAATGTCGACGAGCAGGACCGTCATGCCGTCCGTCTTCTTCACCACGTCGTCGTACTTCTGCGTCCGCACCAACAGCATCAGCACATCGGAGTAGTTGAAGCGAGAGGTGAAGATCTTGCTGCCGTTGACGATGTACTCGTCGCCCTCACGCCGGGCGAACGTCCGGATCCGGGTGGTGTCCGAGCCCGCGTCCGGCTCCGTCACGCCGAAGGACTGGAAGCGGATGCTGCCGTCGGCCACGCCGGGCAGGTAGCGCTTCTTCTGTTCCTCCGAGCCATGCCGCAGCAGTGTACCCATTGTGTACATCTGAGCGTGTGCTACCACGGTGGGGCAGCCCGCGCGCTCCAGCGCCTCCAGGATGATCGCGGCGTCGATGATCGAGCCGCCGGCGCCGCCGTATTCCTCCGGGACCAGGGCGGCGAGCCAGCCCGCGTCGGTGAGCGCCTGGACGAACTCCTTCGGGTACTCGCCGGCAGCCTCGATGTGATGCCAGTAGGCGTCGTCGAATGGGGCGCACAGTTCGGTGACTGCTTGCTGGATCGCCAACTGGTCCTCGGTCAGCTTCATGCGAGGTTCCTTCCGCCATCGTTCGCTTGTCACTGGCCAGCCGAACATAGGACTGATTTGATCTGATCCTGGCACATCCCGAGAACTTGAGCAATATTCGAAATTTAGTTGACGGAGGAAAGCAGTTCATGATTCTCTGAAGACGTTGATGGCGACCGACGCCGCACCCGCTCGGTGTTCTGCCGGCGACGGTCTGCGGACCGCGGCGGTCGGGCTGCGGATTCGTGCAGGTCTCGCGGACCGAATGAGTCGTTCGTCCACGCAGAAGGAGAGATTGATGGACTTTGAACTGACGTACTCGGAGGAGCAGGAGGGCTTCCGAGCCGAGGTGAACGCGTGGTTCGACGAGCACGTGCCCGAGGGTGTCGGCCGGCGACCGACCAATCCGGAGGAGAGCACGCAGCTCTACAAGCTGCATCGTGAGTTCGGGCGCCAACTCGGTGAGAAGGGCTGGCTGTACCCGGCGGGCGACCCGGAGTACGGGGGCGGTGGCCTGACCTTCGACCAGATCATCGTGCTGGAGGAGGAGTCGACCAAGCGGGGCTTCTCGCTGCCGCCCTACTACGACTCGGGCGGCAAGATGGGCGGTGCCTGTCTGCGCATCTTCGGCACCCCGGAGCAGAAGGAGGCGTTCCTTCGCCCGATTTACCGCGGCGAGGTCAGGACCTTCCAGCTGCTGACCGAGCCGACGGCGGGATCCGATCTGGCCGGCGTGAAGATGACCGCGGTCCGTGACGGGGACGACTACATCCTCAACGGCACGAAGATCTACATCGGCTCCTCCAACGGCGCCGACCGTCTCTGGGTACTCGCGAACACCGACCCCGGCGGTGAGCGGCACAAGAACCTCTCGTGGTTCATGGTCGACGCGAACTCGCCCGGGATCACGATGCAACCGCAGTGGATGCTGAGCCCGGGCGCCGAGGGAGACACCGACCCCTACGGCCACAAGAACACCATCTACTTCGAGGATGTGCGGGTTCCCGCATTCAGCCTCATCGGTGGCGAGAACAACGGCTGGAAGGTCGCGTCGACGCATCTGGAGGCCGAGCACAGCGGAGCGGGGAACATCCGCCCGAACAAGGTCTGGGGGCATCTTCTCCGCTACTGCCGGACCACCGAGCGGGACGGTCGGCCCCTGATCGAAGACGCCGAGGTTCAGGAGCGCCTGGCCGAGATCTACTCCCGCCTCGAGGTGGTGCGGCTGCTCCAGACGCGCAACTTCTACAAGCTCTACGCGAACGAGCACCGCACCTACGAGGGTTCGCAGGTTTCGTACGTGCGCAAAACGACCGACCTGTGGCTCACGAAGGCGGTGCACGACCTGCTCGGATTCGATGCGCTGACCGACGACCCGGTCCATGGCGCTCTCGACGGCATCGCCGAGTACGAGCAGCGCGCGGGCATCGTCGGTATGCACCCGGGCGGTACGACCGACATCCAGCGCGTCATCATGGCCCGCCGTCTGGGCCTGGGCAAGAGAGAACGCGAGAAGGCCGGAAGCCTGGGCGTCGAAAGCACGCGTCGCCGCTCGACGGAGAGGAACTGAGCAAGCGCCATGGATCTATCTCTCAGCAAGGAACAGCTCTCCGTCCGCGACTCCGTCCGTTCGTTCGCCCAGCGCGAATCGATGCGCGCCGAGCTGCAGACGCTCCGTCGGTCCGGACAGCTCTGGAAGCCGGAGTGGTACCGGCAGTTCGCGCGGGCCGGCTGGACCGCTCTTGTCATCCCCGAGGAGCAGGGCGGTGCCCAGCTCGACCCGACGAGCGTCGTGGTGTTCATGGCCGAGATGGGCCGTCATGCGATCCCGTCGCCGCTGTTCGTCTCGAGCATCCTGAGTACGTCGATTCTTCTCGGGGCGGAGCAGACCGACGTGCGTGACGCGATCCTCGGCGGCATCGCCGCGGGCGAGGCGATCGTGGTCCCGGCGGTGCGCCGGCCCAAGACCTCATGGAAGGGCCTGCTCGGCTCGCCGGCGACGCTGACCGGTGCCGCAGGCTCGCGTGTGCTCGACGCCATGATGGTGTACGTGCCGTGGGCTGCCGACGCGACGCACTTCCTGGTGAGCGTCGACGCCGCCGACGGTGCGACGTTCGCACTGGTCCCAGCGGACTCCGAGGGCATCTCGGTGCGTCACCTGGGCGGGTTCCTCCACGCCCACTACGAGGTGGTGTTCTCAGATGTGGCCGTCCCGGAGGACAACCTGATCCGCACCGCGACCGGCACCGAGCTCGACGACGCGATGTCGATCGCTCGTGTGGCACTGGCCGCCTATCAGTTCGGCGGCTGCGAGGAGATGCTGGACATGTCGATCCAGCACTCGAACACACGTCAGCAGTTCGGCCAGCCGATCGGCCGGTTCCAGCGAGTCCAGGACCATATCGTGCGCCTCATCAACGCACTGGACGCCGCGCGCTGGACGACGTACGAAGCCGCCTGGGCGCTGGAGAACGACCGCAACGGCGCGGGCCGTAGCTACCTGGCCGCCTCCACGGCGAGCGAGTCCTGCCTCGAGGCCGCGAACGCCGCGCACGAGGTCCACGCCGGCCTGGGCAGCGACCCCGACTACGGCCTCACCGTGTACACGCAGGCCTCGCGCACCCTCTATGCCCTGCTGGGCGACCCGAAGTGGCAGAGGTCCCGCATGGCGCCTACCCTCGGGTGGGTCGCGTGAGCGGTAGTCGTGCGCGCGTCGCAAGCTTCCTGCGCCCTGGAAGTATCGCGCTCATCGGGGCGTCCGCGAATCCGGACTCGCCCGGCGGCCGGACCCTCCTGATCCTGAAGCAGCACGGCTTCGCGGGGGAGATCTACCTCGTGAACCCCAACCAAGACCAGATCGACGGGACCCCGTGCCTGCCCTCAATCGCCGGGCTGCCGGAGGGGATCGACCTTGCCCTCGTGGCGATCGCCGCGCCGATGGTGCCCGGGGCGTTGCGTGAGCTCGCGGCCCGTGGCATGCGCGCGGCGTACGTCATCAGCTCGGGCTTCGCCGAGGCCGGCAAGGGGACCGAGGGCGAAGGGCTGCAGACGGAGCTCGAAGCCGTCCTGGCCGAGATTGACATGGCCGTCGGCGGGCCGAACGCCGAGGGCATCTACAACATCGTCGATGACATCGCGATCGGATTCAGTCCGACGGTCGACTACGAACGCGGACTGAGGGAGCGCCCGACGCCGGGAAACGTCGCCGTACTGTCGCACAGCGGTGGACTCGGGTTCGGAATCTTCCAACGCGGGCTCGCCCGGAACATCGACTTCACTCACGTCGTCTCGACGGGCAATGAGGCCGATCTCGATGCCCTTGACTACCTCGAGTACCTCCTGGAGGACGATCGCGACACGACGGTCGTCGTCCTCTTCCTCGAGGGCGTCAGCTCGATCGCGCGCCTTGAGCAGTTGGCGCTGCGCGCTCATGAGCTAGGCAAGACGATCGTTGCCGCGAAGGTGGGCCGTACCGCTCAGGCGCAGGCCGCCGCGATCTCGCACACCGGCCACATGACCGGCCCCAGCGAGCTGTACTCCGCGGTGTTCCGTCGTGTGGGCATCGTCGAGGTCACCGACTTCGAGGACCTTCTGGACACGGTCGCGGTGCTCTCGAAGTACCCCCGCTCGACCGGCCCGCGCATCGGCATCGTCACCGGTTCCGGAGGCTCCGGCGCGTGGCTGACCGACGTTGCGGCAGGCATGGGGGCGGCGATCCCGGTCCTCTCGGCCGACACTCAGGCGGAGCTGCTCCCGCAGTTGCCGTACTTCGCGTCGGTGCGCAATCCGGTCGACATGACGGCGAGCGCGGCGCACGGGTCGTCGACGCTGGGGACCGTGCTGCGGACGGTCGCCGACTCCGACGAGATCGACGCGGTCATCGCGATCGAATCGATGATCGTCGCCGAGCGCACCCTGGCGCGTCTGGAGAGCCTCAAGCCGATCCTGCCGCTGTCGAAGCCATTGCTGTCCTACACCTATACGGCGCCTGCCGAAGAGGGCGCGAAGGCGGTCGCCGCCGCCGGTGTGCCGTGGTTCCCCACCCAGCGCGGCGTGACGCACGCCGCCTTGGTGCTCGCGCAGCGTGGCGCCGACCACGAGCGACTCGGCGAAGCCGCCGAGCGTAAGCGCATCCTGACAGCACGTTCGGCGCAGCCTGTCGACCGACTGTGGCCGGCCGACCGCCCGCGCCCCGAGAGCGTGCCCGAGTTCGCGGTGAAGCGCTGGTTCACCCGGCACGGTCTGCCTGTGCCCGCCGGTCGCCTGGTCGCCGACGCCGACGAGGCGGCCGCCGCCGCGGCGGAGATCGGATTCCCGGTGGTCCTCAAGGCGCAGTCGAGCCTGCTTCCGCACAAGGGAGATGCAGGGGTGCTCGCACTGTCGCTGCACACCGTGGACGACTTGCGTGCCGCGTTCTCGCGCGTCGACGAGGCGGCCCGTGCACAGGTCCCGGCCGAGAAGCTCGACGGTGTGCTCGTTGAGGCGATGGCGGCGCCCGGCTACGAACTGCTGATCGGGGCCGGCGTCTCCGAGGCGCTCGACGGATTCGCCTTCCTCACTGTCGGGCGCGGCGGCGGGAACGCGGAGGTGTTCGCGGACATCGCGACCATCCCCGCGCCGACGACCGCTGCCGAGGTACGCACGGCGCTGCGGGGGCTGCGCTGCTGGCGTGATCTGCACCGGGACGGCGCCGACCTGATCGACCTCGACGCGTTCTGCGCGCTCGCCGCGCGGATGTCCGAGCTGGTCGATGGAGCGCGCGGGACGTTGCGCGAACTCGACGTCAACCCTGTCCTGATCGGAGCGCCCGGCGAGGGTGTGGCGATCGTCGATGGCCTGGCGTCGCTCGCAGAGTGATTTCGAAAAACCCGAAGGAGAACGGCCGATGGCTGACTCAACGGATGCCGCACCCCTGCTTGTCGAGCTGACCGGTGACGGCGTCCTTGTACTGACGCTCAATGATCCGGCCACACGCAACGCGCTCGGAGCGGAGAGCGGGGCCGAGTTGCTCGCACAGCTCAAGCGCGCCGCGGTCGACGACGAGGTGGGCGCCGTCGTGCTCACCGGAGCCGACGGGGCGTTCTGCTCGGGCGCCAACGTGAAGGGCTTCGCCCGGCGCATCGCCGACGACGCGAAGGGGACTACGGTGCCGGGCCCCACCCCCTGGGAGATTCTCGACCCCGTGTACACGTTGCGCGAGAGCGTAGACGCGCCCGAGACTCCGCTTGCCCCCGAGCTCGTGCGCCGCCTGCACACGCTGCCGAAGCCGACGATCGCCGCCGTCGACGGCACGGCGTACGGGCTGGGCTGCGGCCTCGCGCTCGCGTGCGACTTCCGCGTGGCCTCGGCCCGCGCGAAGTTCAGCGAGGCGTTCGTGCGGCATGGCCTGATCCCCGGCGACGGCAGTACCTGGCTCCTGACGAAGCTGGTCGGGCCGGCCACGGCGAAGTGGCTGCAGATGAGCGGGGAAGCGGTTGACGCGCGGGAGGCGCTCCGCATCGGTCTTGTCAACCGTGTCACGGAGGAGGAAGGCGCGGCCCTTCCCGTTGCTCTGGAGATGGCGACACGCCTCGCGCAGGGGCCCAAGCTCGCCATCGGGATGATCAAGCAGCTCGTGAACCAGAGCTCGCAGCAAGATCTTGCCGACCACTTCCGCATCGTCACCCGCGCTCAAGAGATAGCCCGCCGCAGCGAGGACCACAAAGAAGGCGTCGCCGCTTTCAAGGTGAAGCGCGCGCCGCGCTTCACCGGCCGCTGACGCGGCCCACCGAACACGACAAACGAAGGGAACCGTCATGGGCATGCTTAGCGGGCGCGTCATCGCCATCACCGGTGCGGGAGGCGGCATCGGCCGCGAGATCGCGAAGCTCTGTGCGGCCGAAGGCGCACGGATCGTGGCCAGCGACATCGGTGCCTCGCTGGACGGGACGGAGGTCACGGGTGGTCCCGCCTTCGATCTCGTGAAGGAGATCGAGGCAGTGGGCGGCGAAGCCGTCGCGCACACCGATGACATCTCGGAGATCGAGGGCGGCGAGAGCCTCCTCGCGACAGGGCTCGACGCGTTTGGGAACGTCGACGTCCTGGTCAACTGCGCGGGCATCCTCCGTGACAAGATGATCTTCAATATGACGGCGGAGGAGTGGGACGCGGTCATCAAGGTTCATCTGCGCGGTCACTTCTCGACGATTCGCCCGCTCACCGCCTACTGGCGCAAGCAGGGCAACCCCGATGCGAACAACCGCGTCATCAACTTCACGTCGGCAGCCGGCCTGTTCGGCAACGTCGGACAGCCCAACTACGCGGCCGCGAAGATGGGCGTCATCGGTCTCACCTACTCGCTCGCGAACGGTCTGACGAAGTACGGAGTCACGTCGAACGCGATCTCGCCCGGTGCCGCGACCCGCATGACGGCATCGGTACCGAAGGAGCGGCTGCTCTACTCCGAGGACGGCGACGAGCGCAGCCCGCGTCATGTCGCTCCGATCGTCGCCTACGTCGCCAGCGAGCGCTCGCGGTGGCTGAACGGTCAGGTCATCGACTCGCGCGGGTACACCCTCACCCTGTTCAACAAGCCCGAGCCGAAGCGGCAGATCATCGGTACCGGGCCGTGGGACCTGGAGCGGATGGCCGCTCTCGTCGAAGACACGTTCCGTGCGGCGGTCTGACACGTGAAGGGACGACACTGATCATGCTGCGATTCCCAGTCGAGCGCGGACACATCCTGGAGTTGGCGCGAGCGACGGGGGAGGCGGACGCCGACTTCGAGCGCACCGCCGCCGATCCGGCCGTGCCGCTGGTCGCGCCCTTGACCTTCCTGCGGTCGTCGGCTCGATTCGACCGGAGTAACCGGCTGCGCCCGCACCCGGGGGAGCCGTGGGTGGGCTCCGGCAGGACGGCGACCGGCACGCCCGACGTCCAGCGTCGCGGGACCGGCCTCCTCGCCGAACAGCGCTTCGATTATCACCGACCGGTCCTGGCAGGCGATGTGCTGTTCGCGGAGAGCCGGTCCGGCGACAGTTGGACGAAACAGGGGCGCGCCGGTGGCCGGATGGTGTTCAGCGAGCTGATCACCGACTACCGCGATGAGAAGGGGGAACTCGTCGCCACGGCTGTGCGGGTCACGGTCGAGGCGGCGCACGTTCCGAGCCGGGAGGCGTGAGATGGCTGTGGACACACGCGCGCCGGACGCTGTCACCGTAGGCAGCGAACGCGTGCTTCGAGCGGTCGAGAACCTCACCCGGACCCAGATCGTGCAGTATGCCGGCGCCGCGGACGACTACAACCCGCTGCACACCGACGAGGTCTACGCACGTGAGGTGGCCGGTGCGCCGACGGTCTTCGCCCATGGCATGCTCTCGATGGCACTCACCGGACGACTCCTTGCCGAGTGGTTCGGCAACGAGCGGGTGGTGAGCTTCGCCGTACGGTTCAAGAAGCAGGTGTGGCCGGGTGACGACCTGACCGTCACCGGCCGTGTGACGTCGATCGAGGACGGGATCGCCGAGGTGGCGCTCTCCACCGTCAACCAGGGCGGTGTCGAGGTCGTCGCCGGCTCGGCGAAGGTTCGGTTGCCGTGACGGTGCCACGTGGACCGGCCCGGGGCTGGGTGAGCCTCGCACAACCCGTCTGGTCCGGGTTGCCCTCTCCGGGTCCGCGCGGCGTCGCGGACATCCAGACCCTCACGGAGCCGATCGGCGGCGACGGGCGCGTGCGGCTCACACTGCTGCAGATGGCGGCGCACGTCGGAACACATCTGGACGCACCGGCGCACTTCGTCGCCGGTGGGGCGACGATCGACGCGTACCCTGTCGATCGCTTCTGCGGCGAGGGCACGGTGATCGACCTCTCCGACTTGGGCATCCGGGAGGTCCCGGCCGCACTGCTCGAGCCGAGGATCGACACGGTCCGTCCCGGTGACTTCGTGTTCCTCGACTTCGGTTGGGCCGTGCGATACGGCACGGACGAGTACCGCGATCATCCCTACCTCGGCGTCGACGCCGCGCACCTGCTCATCGAGCGTGGCGCGGGAGTGGTCGGTGTCGACACCCCGACGCCCGATCTTCCCGCGGTGCGTCGGAAGGACGGGTTCGCGTTCCCGGTGCACCGGGCACTCCTCGGCGCGGATGTGCTGATCATGGAGAACGTGTCGGCGGCGGTCTCGGCCTTCCGGGGACGGCGCCTGGATGTACAGGCCGTCCCCGTGCCCCTGCGGGGCGCCGACGGCGCGCCATGTGTGCCACTGGTGCGGGCTCGATGAGATCCACCGGCCTCCCGGCGAGATCCACCGACCTCTCGGAATGGCTGACGGGCGCCTACGCGTCACTGCCGCGACGCACCACGGTCGAGGTCGACGGCCGGCTGTCGTCCGTCCGGTCCTGGGGGGACCCCGAGGCGCCCACCGTTCTGCTGGTACACGGCAATCAGGCACATGCGGGCTGGTGGGACCACCTGGGTCCGAGGCTCGTTACGGGCCGTCATGTCGTGGCCTTCGATCTGTTCGGCCACGGTGACAGCGCCTGGCTGCCGTCGTACTCCTGGGATGCCTGGGCGGAGCAGGTGAAGAGTATCGCCGCGTCGTACGGGGCGAAACGCGTAGTGGGTCACAGTCTGGGCGGATCGCTCGCGCTGACGGCGGCCGCCCGCTTCGGAGCACCGTTCGAGAGGCTGGTGCTGCTGGACACACCGCTCCGCGGCACCCGGAGGACGGCACGGGCACCAGCTTCCCTCGCGCCCCCGCGGCCAGGGCCCTATCCCTTGCTGGAGCGGGCGCGTGAGCGCTTCCGCCTCGTCCCGCCCTCGCCGAGGGATCCGCACCCGCTCATTCTGGAGCACCTGTTCCGCGAGAGCGTCCACCGCGTCGAGGGCGGATGGGGGTGGAAGCGCGATCCGGTGGTCCTGGCCCGTCAGGGCGAGGCCCCCGGCCTGCGCGAGCTCGTGGACGCTCCGGGTGAGGTCGTGCTCGTACGGTCCGGACTCGGGCTGGTGCGGGACGACGTCATGGAGCTCGTCCGCGACGCGGGCGGCGAGCTGTTCGCGGAAGTCGTCGTCGAGGACGCCGGGCATCACGTGATCCTCGACTCGCCGCGACGGGTCTTGTCGGTCCTGCTCGACGTTCTCTGAGTCGCCGTTCGAGATTCTTCCCGTATTCGAAATTATCTCTGGATGTATGAGATCTGCACATGTAATCTGCTGGAGATTCCACCCGTCCTCCTCACTCCCGAAAGGGTGTTCTCGCCGATGAGCCTCTCCTTCGCGCATGTCACGCTGGCGCAGCGCGTCCTGTTCGGCGCCGGACGCGCTGCCGAGCATCTTGCGGCCGAGGTGGACCGCCTGGGCGCGCAACGCGTGATGGTGATCGCCTCCGAGTCCGAGATGGAGATGGCACGTGCCGTCGCAGCCCGGATCGAGGTGGCACACTGGCACGACGAGGTCGTGATGCACGTCCCCGTGGAGGTCGCCGAGCGTGCGCGCGCCGCGGCAGCGGCGGCAGCGGCCGACCTCCTGGTCTCTGTCGGCGGCGGCTCGACAACCGGGCTCGCGAAGGCCGTCGCGCTGACGGCGGGACTGCCGATCGTTGCTGTTCCCACGACGTACGCCGGCTCCGAGGCGACGAACGTCTGGGGGCTCACGGAAGCAACGCGAAAGACGACAGGCGTGGACGACCGCGTTCTGCCCGTGACCGTGATCTACGACCCGTCGCTGACGCTGACGCTGCCCGTCGGCATCTCGGTCGCCAGCGGGTTGAACGCGCTCGCCCATTGCGTCGACTCGCTGTGGGCGCCGCGGGCCGACCCCATCAACGCCGCTCTCGCGGTCGAAGGCGTACGTGCCCTGACCTCGGGGCTGCCCCGGATCGTGGCCGCCGCTTCGGATCTGCGGGGGCGTGAAGAGACGGCCTATGGCGCCTATTTGTCGGCGGTGGCCTTCGCATCGGCCGGCTCCGGCATCCACCACAAGATCTGCCATGTTCTCGGCGGGACGTTCAACCTGCCGCATGCCGAGACGCACGCGGTCGTGCTCCCGTACGTCCTGGCCTTCAACGCGCCTTACGCGCCGGACGCCGAAGCACGTCTGGCCGCGGCGCTCGACGCCCCGACGGCGGTGGCCGGTCTCGAGCGGCTGCGCGCGGAACTGAGAGCACCCCGAGCCCTTGTGGATCTCGGCTTCACCGAGGACGGCATCGCTACGGCCGTCGAGGTCGCTCTGCCGTCCATCCCTGTGAACAATCCCCGTCGTGTCACGGCCTCGCGGCTCACCGCGCTGCTGCACGCGGCTCTCACCGGCGTCGACCCCGCCGAACTGTCTGCCTGAGGAGACACGATGACCGATGCCGCGCGGACTGTCAGCGCCGAACAGACCCTCGTCGAGGAGACGCTGCTGAACAACGTCCTGAGGTCGTTCGAGCGGGCCGAGGACCCGCGACTGAAGCAGATCATGCAGTCACTCGTCAGCCATGCGCACCAGTTCGTGCGCGACGTCCGCCTGACCGAGACCGAGTGGCAGAAGGCCATCGAATTCCTCACCGCGGTCGGACACATCACGGACGACCGTCGTCAGGAGTTCATCCTCCTCTCGGACGTGCTCGGCGTCTCGAGTCAGACGATCAACGTCAACAACGCCGCGATCCCCGGCGCCACGGAGGCCACCGTCTTCGGCCCGTTCTTCGTCGACGGCTCTCCTGAGATCGAACTCGGCGGCGACATGTCGGGCGGCGCGAACGGCGAGCCCTGCTGGGTCGAAGGGACGATCAAGGACCTCGACGGCAATCCGGTACCGGCAGCGCGCATCGAGGTCTGGGAGGCCGACGAGGACGGCCTGTACGACGTGCAGTACGGCGACGACCGCGTCGCATGCCGCGCGCATCTGTACACCGACGAGAACGGTGAGTACCACTTCTGGGGCCTGACACCTACGCCCTACCCGATTCCGCACGACGGGCCGGTCGGCAAGATGCTCGAAGCGACTGGGCGATCCCCCATGCGAGCGTCCCACCTGCACTTCATGGTCACGGCGCCAGGCCTGCGCACCCTTGTCACCCACATCTTCGTGGATGGTGACGACTTGCTGAAGCACGACACCGTGTTTGGTGTGAAGCAATCCCTCGTCAAGCTCTTCGAGATGCAGGCGCCCGGTACGGCGACGCCGGACGGCAGAGACCTCGGCGACGCGGCGTGGTCGCGGGTCAGGTTCGACATCGTCGTCGCGCCGGAACAGGGCCGTTCGGCCGCTACGCAGGCCGCCTGATACAGGAGAACGACATGTCCGACATCGCTGCTTCCCACGGCGTGCTTAACGGCGTCCGCGTGGTCGAGCTCTGCCATCTCATCGCCGGGCCGTACTGCGGCCAACTGCTCGCCGACGAAGGGGCCGACGTTGTCAAGATCGAGCCGCCGCAGGGCGAGGCGACCCGGCACCGTGAGCCGATCCGTCATGCCGAGGAAGGGTCTGTTTCCGGGTACTACGCCGCGCTGAACCGTCGTAAGCGCTCCGTCGTCCTCGACCTGAAGTCGAAGGCGGGCATCGACACCCTGCACTGCCTTCTTGAGACGGCCGACGTCTTTACGACCAACATGCGCCCGCAGGCGCTGGATCGGCTGGGCATCCACCCGCACACGATCCGGGAGCGCTACCCCCGACTCGTTGTCGCGGTCATGACCGGGTTCGGGATCGAGAACACCGGCGAGGACGGGAACCGAGCGGGACTTGCGATGGTCGCGGAGGCGCTCGCCGGAACGAACAGTCTCACGCGCGACCGTGAAGGCCGGGCAACCTGGGTCGGCTTCGCGATGGGTGACGTACTGACCGGCATGACGGCACACGCTGCAATCCTGCTGGCCCTTCGTCACCAGGACCGGACCGGTGAGGGCCGGCTCATCGACTGCTCTCTCACCGAGTCGACGCTGCCGATGACGGCGGTCGCGCTCTCCCGCGCGCAGTTCGTCGACCCTGCGGTCGCCGCGCAGACGGGCAACCAGGACCTGCACGGAATTCCCTACGGGACCTTCGAAGCCGCCGACGGTGCGTTCAACATCGGAGTGAACAACGACGTCATGTGGGCTCGTCTGTGCCGTGCGATGGGTCGCGACGAACTTGCCGAGGACAAACGCTATGCGAAGTTCCTCGAGCGTGCGACACGACGACAGGAGGTCGTCGACCTGGTCGAGAGCTGGAGTCGCACACTGCCTCGTGAACAGGTGATCGAGGCGATCCTGGCTCAGGACGTGCCGACAGCCCCCGTACTGACGCTCAACGAGGTGCTCGAGTCGAAGCATTTCGCCGCGCGGGAGGCGTTCGTCGAGGTTGACGACGGGCTGGGCGGGACGATACGCCTGCCCACCGACCCGACCGGATTCGCCATCGCCGCCCCCGCCCGCGTTCCGCGGGTGGGGGAGCAACGCGACGAAGTCCTGCACGAACTTGGGCTCAGCGACGAGGAGATCGCCGCACTCGCCTCCGACGGCGCCTTCGGCGCCTGACTCGAAACGGCTCATGCGATCGAGCGGGCGGTCAGTGGGAAGCGCTGGCCGCCTCCGCGTTCGCCTCTTCGCGGGCGCGCTGTGTGCGGATGAGGAAGTCTGCCGTGTGCTGCATATGCTCGGACAGGACGCGGACGGCGTCATCCGCCTGACGGGCGACGGTGTACTCGGCGAGTTTCCGGTGTTCCGTGTCGCTGAGTCGGCCCAGATCGCTGGAAGCGGTGATCGACCAGCACCGATAGACCTGGGTGAGATCGCGCAGGCGCTCTGCCAGATCGCACAGCATCGGGTTCGGGCAGCCGGCCAACAGGGTGCGGTGGAACCGGCTGTGCTCGTCGAGCCATGCGAGGCTCACCTGCTCGCCGTCATACATGGGAATGCGCGAGAGACGGTGGTTCGCTGCCACGACCTCGCCCTCCCAGTTGGTGTCGCCCGACTCGATCGACTGCCGCAGGATCTGGCCCTCGAACGCGATGCGCGCTGCTGTGAGGTGCTCGAGCTCGGGGATGCTGACCGACACGACCTTGTAGCCGAGCTGCGGTTGGCTCGTGACAAGCCCCTGTTCCACGAGGCGCGGGAGCACCTCGCGCAGGACACCGGTGCTGGCGTCGTAGCGCTCGATCAGCATCGCGAAAGGCAGCTTCGACCCGGGGGGAAGCTCGCCGCGCAGGATGTCGGAGCGAACCGCCGAGAGAACCAATTCGCCGCGCGTGGTTGAAGGATCCTTCATGGTTCGCATCTTTCCATAAATCGAAGAGCTCAGCAAGAATTTCGAAAATCATCTCAGGTATCGCAAATCCTGTGATACGTTAGATGTCTGCCGGGTTCCTAGGAGGGCATGTTCCGGTCCATGGAGACCTGGTCGGTGCCCCGCCAGGCACGTACCGCAGACACTGCGAGAGCGAGGAAGAAGGCAATGCAGATAGTCGTCGTCGGCGGTGGCATCGGAGGATTGGCGGCCGCGCTGGGTCTTCGTCGTGCAGGACACCGCGTGACCGTCCTGGAGCGAGCGCGGGAGATCGCAGAAGTTGGCGCGGGGATCGGTCTGGCGCCCAATGCCGCGGCCGCACTCGGCCGCCTGGGCGTCGGTCACCGTCTCGAAAGGACAGCGGTGCGTCCCCGTTTTGCGACGCGCCGTCGCTGGCAGGACGGATCCGACCTCTTCGTCGACCCGCTTGCGGACGTCGAGGAGCGCTACGGCGCCCCGTTCTGGTTCGCACACCGTGGTGATCTACAGGCTGCGCTGCTGGCCGAGGCCGAGGACGAGCCCGGGGTGGGCGAGCCCGTCACCGTCGTCCTCGGTGCGAAGTGCGAGTCGGTCGATGCCCAGACGGGCGTCGTCCTCACCGCCGCCGGGGAGTACCGTGCCGACCTAGTCATTGGTGCGGACGGCATCCGCTCGGCCGTTCGTGAGACCGTCTTCGGTCCTGTCACCCCGCGCTACAGCGGGGAGACTGGCTACCGGACGCAGGTGCAGACCGACGCCGCGCTCGCCGACCCGCTGCTGCGTGACCTGGTCGAGCGGAACGGCTTCGAGTCCTGGCTCGGGCCGAATGGGCACGTCGTGCACTGCCGCTTCCGCGGCGGCCGGGAGATCAACGTCACGGCCTGCATGCAGGCCCCTCCGATCTCCACCGGCGCGAGCGCCGCCCAGGTCGACCGTTCGGAGCTCATGTCGGCCCTCGAAGGGTGGTCACCCGTCATCCGCCGTCTCGCCGAGCTCGGTGGCGACGTCATCCGGTACGACCTGTTCGACATCGACCCGGTGGAGTCCTGGGTCGATGGCAAGGTAGGGCTGCTCGGCGACGCGGCGCACGCCATGATCCCCTATCTGGGGCAGGGCGCGGCGCAGGCCATCGAGGACGGCGAGTACCTGATGCGCGTCTTTCCCGGCGTCGATCCGTCCGGCGTCGACGGTGCGCTCAAGGAGTACGAGCGCGGACGCAAGGAACGCGCGGTCAAGGTGCAGACGACCTCCCGCAACAACGCCGGCGTGTTCCACATGCCGGACGGCCCCGAGCAGGAGGCGCGTGACGCGCGCATCCGGCGGGGAGCGACGGACGCGAACATCTACGACTGGCTGTGGCGACTGCCCACGAGGGGCGGCGTTGCGGCGTGAACAACACAGATTCCGAGAGGAACACCATGACCGGTGCACGGTTCGAAGGAAAGCGCGTAGTCGTCGTCGGCAGCGGGTTCGGCATCGACGGCTTCGACGACATCGGCCGCGCCTCGGCTGCGGCTTTCGCCCGTGAGGGCGCCGAGGTCGCTGTCGTCCAGGTGACGAAGGAGATGGCGGACGAGTGTGTCACCGACATTGCCGCGAAGGGCGGTGTCGCGCACGCCTACAAGAGCGACCCGCGTGACCCCGCGGAGATCGTTGCGGTGGCCGAGCAGATCTCGGAGCGCTGGTCCTCGGTCGACGTGCTCGTCACCCATCACTTCGCGACCACGATCGCGTCCGTCGAGAACACGACCCGCGAGGAGTTCGAGGAGGCACTACGCGTCAATCTGACGGGCGCCTTCGTCACGACGAAGTCGTTCCTGCCGGCGCTGCGTGCCGCCGAGCGGGCGAGCATCGTTCACGCGGGCTCGATCGACGGGATACTCGGTAACCCGAACATCCCGGCCTACTCGGCGTCCAAGGGTGGTGTGCACGCCCTCGTGCACTGCCTGGCGGGTGAACTCGGCAGCTCCGGCATCCGGGTCAACGGAATCGGCCGTGCCGGCTCGACCGCGCTACCGCTGGCGCCGCAGGTGTTCGCGGAACTCGACTACGCGACCCCGATGGGCCCTGCCGCCGACCCGGCCGAGTACGCCGCCGCGGTCCTGTTCCTGGCGTCGAACGAGGCGAGCTACATCAACGGAGTGATCCTCCCTGTCGATGGCGGCCGCACCGCGGTCACCCCGGGTACAGCACCCGGCTACGCCGGCTACGCGCCGCGGGCCTGAGGAGACGGAACCAGTAGATGCGGATAGCCAATGTCGCCGGTCGGCTGACGCTCGTCACCGGTGAGAATCGCGGAATCGACATCGAGCGTGCGTCGGCGGGGCGGTTCGGCGCCGACCCCCAGGCGATCTACGAGCAGTGGTACGAGTTCCGGTCCTGGGCCGCCGGCCAGGGCGACGAGGCCGCCGAGGCATTCGACGCCGCCCTGGTCGGTGCGCCGACTCCGCGTCCTCGCCAGATCTTCGCGATCGGCCTGAACTATCGTGATCACGCAGCGGAGGTCGGCATTCCGCTGCCGGCGGAGCCGAGCGTCTTCACCAAGTTCGTCACCTCCATCACCGGCCCAACCGGGTCCATCGGTATCCCCGCCGGCGGCAAGGTGGACTGGGAGGTCGAGATCGTCGCGGTGATCGGCAGGCAAGCTCGATTCGTCCGCGAAGCAGACGCGTGGGACCACGTCGCGGGTCTCACCGTCGCACAGGACATCTCCGAGCGGGTGACGCAGAACGCGGGAGGCATGCCTCAGTTCGCGATGGGCAAGTCGTTCGACTCCTTCACCCCAATCGGGCCGTGCGTCGTGACACCAGACGCCGTCGCCGATCGCGACGCCCTCACCCTTGGTTGCAGCCTCAACGGCGAGATCGTCCAACACGGCACCAGCGAGAACCTCGTCTTCACGATCCCGCAGACGATCGCCTATCTTTCCAAGATCCTCACGCTGCTGCCCGGCGACATCATCCTCACCGGCACGCCCGCCGGCGTCGGGTTCGGGCGCGACCCGCAGCGATTCATGGCACCCGGCGACGAACTGGTGACATGGGTCGAGGGCATCGGCGAGATGCGCCACACCCTGGTCGACGCGGACAAGCGCTCAGCGCTCGAGAACCTCACGCCGCAATCGAATCCCGCTGCGTAACGCTCGCACTCGTACGGAGGAATCATGCCCGAAGCAGTCATCGTCGAGGCGGTGCGTGCTCCGATCGGAAAGCGCCGCGGCGCGCTCGCCGACGTCCACCCGGTGGATCTGTCCGCCGCGGTGCTGCAAGAACTCCAACGGCGCACCGGGATCGACCCGGCCGACGTCGACGACGTGCTGTGGGGCTGTGTCAACCAGTTGGGGGACCAGGCGGCGCAGATCGCTCGCTTCGTCGTACTCGCCGCCGGCTGGCCGGAGTCGGTGCCCGGCGTGACGATCAACCGAGCGTGTGGTTCGGCGCAGGCCTCGATCGACTTCGGGGCGGGCATGGTCATGTCCGGACAGTACGACATGGTCGTCGTCGGTGGGGTCGAGTCGATGTCGCGGGTGGCGCCGGGCGCCGGCCGCGGTCGAGAGTTCGGCCGCCCGTTCGGCGAGCTGACCCGTGAGCGCTACGCCGAGCAGCTCGCGGACTTCCCCGACGGCGACTTCAACCAAGGGCTTGGCGCAGAGCTGATCGCGCAAAAGTGGGGATTCTCCCGGCACCGGCTCGACGAGTATTCGTCGATGAGTCATGAGCGCACTGCTGCCGCCATCGACGACGGCGCGTTCGACAGTCAGTTGATCCGTGTCCCGGGTCTGCCGGACTTCGTCGCCGATGAAGGGCTGCGTCGCGGTACGACACCGGAAAGGCTCGCCGGCATCAGGACGCCGTTCCTCGAGAACGGTGTGATCCACGGTGGCAACGCGTCGCAGATCTCCGACGGCGCGGCCGGGGTACTCATCACGACGCCGGAACGAGCCGCACAGCTCGGGCTCGAGCCGATTGCGAGGTACCACTCCGGAGCCGTCACCGGCAGCGACCCCATCATGATGCTGACCGGCCCGATCCCCGCCACCGAGAAGGTGCTGCGCAAGTCGGACCTCTCGATCGACGACATCGGCGCATTCGAGGTGAACGAGGCGTTCGCGCCGGTTCCGCTGGCCTGGCAGGCGGAGTTCGGGGTCGACGACGCCGTGCTCAATCCGCTCGGCGGTGCCATTGCCGTCGGGCACCCGTTGGGGGCGTCCGGAGCGATCCTGATGACTCGGCTCGTGCACCACATGCGCGAACAAGGCATCCGGTACGGCCTCCAGACCATGTGCGAAGGCGGTGGCACGGCGAACGCCACGATCGTGGAACTCGTCGCCACATAAACCGTGATCGAGTTGTCGCACGCCGGGCAGGTCATCCCGGCCTGCCGGAGCCTTCACGAAAACCCATGCGATTCACTCCCGCCGCTCCTCCGCACGGAAAGCAGAGCCGACTGTGACCCTGAACATCGTTGTTTCTGTGAAGTATGTGCCCGACGCCACTGGCGACCGGCACTTCGCCGATGACCTGACCGTCGACCGCGACGACGTGGACGGTCTGCTCTCGGAGCTGGACGAGTATGCGGTCGAGCAGGCGCTGCAGATCTCCGAGAACTCCGACGACGACGTCGAGGTCACCGTTCTGACGGTCGGTCCGGAGGACGCCAAGGACGCGCTGCGTAAGGCGCTGTCGATGGGCGCGGACAAGGCCATCCACGTCGAGGACGACGACCTGCACGGCACGGACGTGATCGGCACCTCGCTGGTGCTGGCCAAGGCCGTCGAGAAGGCCGGTTTCGACCTGGTGATCTCCGGCATGGCCTCCACCGACGGCACCGCGGGTGTGGTTCCCGCCCTGCTGGCCGAGCGCCTGGGCGTCCCGCAGGTCACCCTGCTGTCCGAGGTCTCCGTCGAGGACGGCACGGTCAAGGGCCGCCGTGACGGCGACGCCGCCTCCGAGCAGCTCGAGGCGCAGCTCCCGGCCGTCGTGTCGGTGACCGACCAGTCGGGTGAGGCGCGCTACCCGTCCTTCAAGGGCATCATGGCCGCCAAGAAGAAGCCGGTTCAGTCCTGGGACCTGTCCGACCTGGACATCGAGGCCGAGGAGGTCGGTCTCGACGGTGCGTTCACCAAGGTCGAGGCCGCGAACGAGCGTCCGGCCCGCACGGCCGGCAC
>NZ_JBFAIQ010000020.1:0-185970 GCF_040654755.1 Streptomyces sp. NPDC050625 | reverse complement strand
AAACGCCCGGTTACATTCCGAACCCGGAAGCTAAGCCTCACAGCGCCGATGGTACTGCAGGGGGGACCCTGTGGGAGAGTAGGACACCGCCGAACTCCCTTTAGAGCTCCGGCTCTTGGGCACGAAGCCCAGGAGCCGGAGCTTTTTTGTGTTGAGGTAAGGTCAGGGGGCATCGTTGGTTCGTTTCCCAGGAGGCCCCCGGGTGGAGGTCCAGGAGACCCGTGTCCAGACGGACCGGGTCCTCACCATCCCGAACATCCTCAGCATGGCGCGTCTCGTCGGCGTGCCCGTCTTTCTGTGGCTGATCCTCCGGCCGGAGTTCGGGGGTCCCAAGAGTGATGGCTGGGCGCTGCTGGTGCTCGCGCTGAGCGGGATCAGCGACTACCTGGACGGGAAGCTCGCGCGGCGCTGGAATCAGATCAGCAGCCTCGGCCGGCTGCTCGATCCCGCTGCCGACCGGCTCTACATTCTCTCGACGCTGGTGGGCCTCACCTGGCGCGAGATCCTGCCGCTCTGGCTGACCGCCGTGCTGCTGGCGCGAGAGCTGGTTCTGCTGGTGATGGTGGGCATCCTCAGGCGTCATGGTTATCCGCCACCGCAGGTGAACTTCTTGGGGAAGGCGGCCACCTTCAATCTGATGTACGCCTTCCCGTTGCTCCTGCTGAGTGACGGAAGTGGATGGATCGCGTCACTCGCTGCTATTTTCGGATGGGCGTTCGCCGGATGGGGTACAACGCTGTACTGGTGGGCAGGAGTGCTCTACGTGGTCCAAGTCCGCCGCCTGGTACGTGCGGACGCCATGGCCGATTGAGCTCGGCGATTGTCCGGACGTAGGGCTCGATGGCCCGCGGCGGAAAAGTGCGGGACAATCTTGACGGGTGAAGTCGGCTGGACCGTCGTCTCTAGAGGAGGACGCTTCCGACATGAAGGCCGTCGTGATGGCCGGTGGTGAAGGTACACGCCTTCGCCCGATGACCTCGAGCATGCCCAAGCCGCTCCTTCCGGTAGTGAACCGCCCGATCATGGAGCATGTGCTGCGGCTGCTCAAAAGGCATGGGCTCACTGAGACCGTCGTAACCGTGCAGTTCCTGGCCTCGCTCGTCAAGAACTACTTCGGTGACGGCGAGGAGCTCGGAATGGAGCTCACATATGCCAACGAGGAGAAGCCACTCGGTACCGCCGGAAGCGTCAAGAACGCCGAAGAGGCGTTGAAGGACGATGCCTTCCTTGTCATCTCCGGCGATGCCCTGACCGACTTCGACCTCACCGAGCTGATCAACTTCCACAAGGAAAAGGGCGCGCTGGTCACGGTCTGCCTGACGCGTGTGCCCAATCCGCTGGAATTCGGCATCACCATCGTCGACGAAGAGGGCAAGGTCGAGCGTTTCCTCGAGAAGCCGACCTGGGGCCAGGTCTTCTCCGACACGGTGAACACGGGCATCTATGTCATGGAGCCCGAGGTGTTCGGCTATGTCGAGGCCGATGTTCCCGTGGACTGGTCGGGCGATGTCTTCCCGCAGCTCATGAAGGAAGGCAAGCCGGTGTACGGCTATGTCGCCGAGGGCTACTGGGAGGACGTCGGTACGCACGAGTCGTATGTGAAGGCCCAGGCAGACGTCCTGGAGGGCAAGGTCGACGTCGACATCGACGGGTTCGAGATCTCCCCGGGTGTATGGGTGGCGGAGGGTGCCGAGGTGCATCCGGACGCGGCTCTCCGGGGGCCGCTCTACATCGGTGACTACGCCAAGGTAGAGGCCGGCGCGGAAATCCGTGAACACACCGTCGTCGGGTCGAACGTGGTCGTGAAGACGGGCGCGTTCCTGCACAGGGCCGTCGTGCACGACAACGTGTACGTCGGGCAGCACAGCAATCTGCGGGGCTGTGTCGTCGGAAAGAACACCGACATCATGCGGGCGGCCCGGATCGAGGACGGCGCGGTCATCGGCGACGAGTGCCTGATCGGCGAAGAATCGATCGTCCAGGGCAACGTTCGGGTCTATCCGTTCAAGACCATCGAGGCCGGTGCCTTCGTCAACACGTCGGTCATCTGGGAGTCCCGGGGCCAGGCGCATCTGTTCGGCGCGCGGGGGGTGACCGGCATCCTGAACGTCGAGATCACGCCGGAACTCGCCGTGCGGCTCGCAGGCGCCTACGCGACCATGCTCAAGAAGGGCTCCACGGTCACCACGGCCCGCGACCACTCCCGGGGTGCCCGTGCGCTGAAGCGTGCCGTGATCTCCGCGCTGCAGGCCAGTGCGATCGACGTACGGGATCTGGAGAACGTACCGCTGCCCGTGGCCCGGCAGCAGACCGCTCGCGGCAGTGCCGGCGGGATCATGATCCGGACCTCACCGGGTGTGCCGGACTCCGTCGACATCATGTTCTTCGACGGGCAGGGGGCCGACCTCTCGCAGGCGAGCCAGCGCAAGCTGGACCGGGTGTTCGCGCGGCAGGAGTACCGCCGTGCGTTCCCCGGTGAGATCGGTGACCTGTACTTCCCGGCGAGTGTCTTCGACTCGTACACCGGGTCGCTGCTGCGGAACATCGACACCACCGGGATCGCCGAGTCGGGGCTCAAGGTGGTCGTGGATGCCTCGAACGGCAGCGCCGGGCTCGTACTGCCCAGCCTGCTCGGAAAGCTCGGTGTGGACTCGCTGACCATCAATCCCGGCCTCGACGAGTCCAGGCCGACGGAGACGGCCGATGTCCGGCGGTCGGGGCTGGTGCGCCTCGGCGAGATCGTGGCGTCGTCCCGGGCCGCGTTTGGCGTGCGCTTCGACCCCGTGGGCGAGCGGCTGTCCCTGGTGGACGAGAAGGGCCGAATCATCGAGGACGACCGGGCTCTGCTCGTGATGCTGGACCTGGTGGCCGCGGAGCGGCGCAGCGGACGTGTGGCGCTGCCGGTGACCACGACCAGGATCGCCGAGCAGGTGGCCGCCTACCACGGCACCCAGGTCGAGTGGACCACCACCTCTCCGGACGACCTCACGCGCGTGGGGCGTGAGGAGGGGACGATCTTCGGCGGGGACGGCAAGGGCGGCTTCATCGTCCCGGAGTTCAGCGGTGTCTACGACGGTACGGCGGCCTTCGTACGGCTGATCGGGCTGGTGGCGCGGACGCAGCTCACCCTCAGCCAGATCGACGCGCGGATCCCGCGGGCGCACGTTCTCAAGCGGGACCTGGCCACGCCATGGGCCGTGAAGGGACTGGTCATGCGGCGGGTCGTGGAGGCGGCCGGAGACCGCTCCGTCGACACGACGGACGGAGTGCGCGTCGTGGAGACCGACGGGCGCTGGGTGATGGTGCTGCCCGACCCCGCCGAGGCGGTCACGCATCTGTGGGCGGAAGGGCCGGACGACGCCTCCGCACAGGCCCTGCTCGACGAATGGTCGGCGATCGTGGACAGCGCCGGACGGTAAAACCCGCTGCACGCGCGCGTGCCGGACAAGTGTCCCCCAAGGGGGCCTGTCCGGCACGCCGGTGGGGCCATTCGGAGGTACTGGTCGCGACGTGCGACGATGTGCGGCATGCCGCAGCAACCCCCCGTTCGGAGCACGGCCTCGCGGCCGTCGCGCCCGGACGCCTCCATGTCGTTGATCACCAACGTCATGGATCACAGCCTCGACGACGGGTACGCCGAGGCCGCCGCCCGGAAGCAGTCCCAGGGCGAGGGCGGCATGCCGAAGACCCTGAGGGCGAAGCTCGGTCTCGCCGGCGGTCTGGTGCTCGCGGCGCTGGTCGTGACCGTCGGCGCGGCCCAGGCGCGCGTGGCGGCCCCGGTCGTCGCCAAGGAGCGGCAGGAGCTGATCGACCGCATCGACCGGGAGACCTCGTCGGCGGACAAGCTGGAGGGCACCGTCGACAAGCTGCGCGACGACGTGAGCGCGCGCCAGCGGGAGGCGCTGAAGCACAGCGGTGGCAGCGGCCAGGCGGACCTGGTGGGAATCCTGTCGGGCGCCACGGCGGTGCACGGCCCCGGTGTGAAGCTCGTCGTGAACGACGCGAAGGAAGCCACCACGGGCGGCAACGCCGGCAATCCGCGCGAGACCACCGATTTCTCCGACACCGGCCGGGTGCGCGACCGTGACATGCAGCGCGTCGTGAACGGACTGTGGGCCTCCGGGGCCGAGGCGATCTCCATCAACGGGCAGCGGCTGACCGCCCTGTCCGCGATCAGGGCCGCGGGTGACGCGATACTGGTCGACAACAAGCCGCTGGTGCCGCCCTACACGGTGCTCGCGGTGGGGGACGGGGACAGGTTGAGCACCACGTTCCAGAACAGCGCCGACGGGCTGTATCTGCATGCCCTGGAGGAGAACTACGGCATCCGGACCGGCATCTCCACGGAGAGTGACGTCCGGTTGCCCGCAGCACCGAGTGTGATCGTACGTACAGCACAGCCGAGCACTGAGAAGGGCACATCGTGATCGCCGTACTGGGCCTCATCGTGGGAGTCGTGGCCGGCCTGTTGGTCCGTCCTGAGGTTCCGGCGGTCGTCGAGCCTTATCTGCCGATCGCCGTCGTCGCGGCGCTCGACGCCGTCTTCGGTGGCCTGCGGGCCATGCTCGACGGGATCTTCGACGACAAGGTCTTCGTGGTGTCGTTCCTGTCGAACGTGGTGGTGGCCGCCCTGATCGTTTTCCTGGGCGACAAGTTGGGCGTGGGGGCGCAGCTGTCCACGGGTGTCGTGGTGGTGCTCGGCATCCGGATCTTCTCCAACGCGGCGGCGATCCGGCGCCACGTGTTCCGGGCGTGAGAACGATGAGCAACGAGGACGAGCAGCCGGAGAACAGGCTGCGCAAGGAACTGCCCGCGGAAGTGCCCGCGCCGGCCCCCGACGCCGAGCAGGCGGCGGAGGAGCAGCCCGAGGCCCCGCTCACGGGCCGCCAGCGGTTGGTGAAGGGCTTGTGGCCGCCGCGGTTCAGCAGGGCCCAACTCATCGTCGCCCTGCTGCTGTTCGGCCTCGGCTTCGGTCTGGCCGTGCAGGTGGCGTCGAACAGCGACAGCGACAGCGCGCTGCGTGGTGCCCGTCAGGAAGATCTCGTTCGCATCCTCGATGAACTGGATGACCGTACTCAGCGTCTTGAGGACGAGAAGCAGGGACTCGAGAAGCAGCGGTCGGAACTGCAGAGCAGCTCCGACCAGGCGGCCGAGGCCCGCAGGCAGACTGCTGAGAAGGAGAAGCAACTCGGCATTCTGGCGGGCACGGTGGCCGCGCAGGGTCCCGGCATCACGATCACGATCGACGACACGAAGGGGACGGTCCAGGCGGACATGCTGCTCGACGCGATCCAGGAGCTGCGCGCGGCAGGTGCGGAGGCGATCGAGGTGAACGGCGTCCGGGTCGTCGCCAACACGTATCTGACGGACTCCGGCAAGAGTGTGAGCGTCGACGGGAACAAGATCAACGCCCCCTATCGTTTCAAGGTCATCGGCAAGCCGCAGGACCTCGAACCGGCGCTCAACATCCCCGGAGGCGTGGTGCAGACCCTCGAGAAGGAGCAGGCCGTCGTGACCGTCGAGCGGTCGACCAAGATCGTGGTTGACGCCTTGCGGGCGGCGAAGCGGCCTGACTACGCTCGGTCGTCCTCCCAGTGAACCGGTGGTGCATGAGGGCCGTCCGGCAGGGGCATGAGGTTGCGGGGGGTCGGCGCACCGAAGAGGTGGCGCGTGGTGGAAACTGTCTGGTGGATACGGACGTTGTGAAGGTGTCCGGGTCGACCGGTGTATGCAATCAGGGTTCGTCCTGCCCCACGGGCGGGTCTGTTTCGGTCAAGGGGAATCGCCCGTGAAGTTGTTTGCGAAGTTGTTCGGCAAGAGCGCGCGAGAGGGCAGCGACAACGCGACCGCTCGTCATCGCGCACAGCCTGACGCAGAGGGCCAGCGTCCGCTGTTCCGTGACCAGGTCCCTGGTCCGGGTGGTGACATTTCCGGCGGCCAGGGCGCGCCGTCTGTTGACCCTGCCCAGGCTGGCGGCATAGGTTTCGGGCAACCGTCAACCTCAAGTACGGGTGGAGGGTTTGCCCCCGACCCGTATGCGTCCAATGCCCCCGCGGGGCAGCCGCGGCAGGAGGATCCGTCCATGTCGGTCCTGGTGTGTACGAGGTGCGGCAACCGGAACGCGGAGAACGCCCGGTTCTGTTCCAACTGTGGTGCCCCGCTGCGCGCGGGCGTGGCGCCGGAGCGTGCGTCCGAGACGACGTCCACGATCTCCATCTCCGGTCTTGAGGCCTACGACGCCGAGGTCACCGGTCAGACGCAGATGCCGGCGCTCTCTCCCGAGGCGCAGGCGGCCGTGGACGCACTACCGATGGGCTCGGCGCTGCTGGTGGTGCGTCGCGGGCCGAACTCCGGCAGCCGCTTCCTGCTGGACGGCGAGCTGACCACGGCCGGGCGTCACCCGCAGAGCGACATCTTCCTGGACGACGTGACGGTCTCGCGCCGCCACGTCGAGTTCCGGCGCTCTCCGGACGGTTCCTTCACGGTGGCCGACGTGGGCAGTCTGAACGGCACGTACGTCAACCGCGAGCGGATCGACCAGGTCGCCCTGTCGAACGGTGACGAGGTGCAGATCGGCAAGTACCGGCTGGTCTTCTACTCGAGCCGGCAGGGCATCTGACCCGTCAGGGAAGGTCCATGCTTCAAACACCGAGCGGCGGTGCCGGGCACGGTGCCGCCGCCGCGGACAGTGGGCTGATGAGCATCGGCACGGTGCTGAACATGCTGCGCGGCGAGTTCCCCGAAGTCACCATCTCCAAGATCCGCTTCTTGGAGTCGGAGGGGCTCATCGAGCCGCAGCGGACGCCGTCGGGGTACCGCAAGTTCAGCGCCGGTGACGTCGAGCGTCTGGGCCACGTCCTGAGGATGCAGCGGGACCACTATCTGCCGCTCAAGGTGATCAGGGAGCACCTGGACGCCGTGGAGCGCGGCGAGGCCGTGCCGCTGCCGGTCGTGGGGCGTCAGCGGGACGGCGAGACCGTCCTGGAGCCGTGCGACACGCCCACGGCGGCCCTGATCGGCCGGGCCGAGCTGCTGGCTGCCGCGGAGATCGACGAGAGCGCCCTTCAGGAGTGGGAGTCGTACGGGCTCATCGCCCCGCTGGAGGACGGCGTGTACGACGCGGAGACGGTCACCGTGGCCTCGCTCGTCGCCGAGCTGGGCCGGCACGGGATCGAGCCGCGGCACCTGCGGGTGATGAAGGCCGCGGCGGACCGCGAGGCAGGCCTGGTGGACCAGGTGGTGGCCCCTTTGAAGCGGCATCGCAACCCGCAGACCAGGGCCCACGCCGAAGCGCGTACGAAGGAGCTGGCGGCGCTCACCGTGCGGCTGCACGCCGCCCTGGTGAAGACCGCTCTCGGGGTGCGTCTGCCGTGAGCGGCGGCGGTGCTCGACAGGCCGTATCGGCCACCCGTTCCCGGCCCGACTACCCAAACGTCCCGGGCACGGCCTAGGGTTGCTGTGTGAACGAGCTCGATGTCGTAGGTGTCCGGGTCGAAATGCCCTCCAACCAACCGATCGTGCTCCTGCGCGAAGTGGGAGGCGACAGGTACCTCCCCATCTGGATCGGGCCGGGGGAGGCGACGGCGATCGCCTTCGCCCAGCAGGGCATGGCCCCCGCGCGACCGCTGACCCACGACCTGTTCAAGGACGTGCTGGAGGCCGTCGGCCAGGAGCTCACGGAAGTGCGCATCACCGACCTGCGTGAAGGCGTCTTCTACGCGGAGCTGGTCTTCGCCAGCGGGGTCGAGGTGAGTGCCCGCCCGTCCGATGCCATAGCGCTGGCCCTGCGCACCGGAACGCCGATCTACGGCAGTGACACGGTGCTCGACGACGCGGGCATCGCGATTCCGGACGAGCAGGAGGACGAGGTCGAGAAGTTCCGCGAGTTCCTCGACCAGATCTCACCCGAGGACTTCGGCACCAGCAGCCAGTGAGGGGGGGCGGCCGTCCGGCGGACGCGGTCCGTGACGGTTCGGTCGGCGCCCTGTTACGGACGGGATGTCGGCAAATGCCACCGGCCATTGAGAGCGTCCTACGGACCCCCGCGAGAGCATTCGGCTAGCCTTTCCCCGCGGTGGGGCACGGGAAACCACTCCTAGGGTGATTATCACTCGGCGTGCCGAGTGTGGCGATCGTTGACGCACCCCTGGTGACTGCCTACCGTCGAGAAGGCAGGTCAAGGACGGAGGTCGGCGTGAGAAGCAGCGGCGACGGTACGGCTGGGGGTGCCCCCGGACGCGGTTTCGGGGAGAGCGGTCCGTACCCTCCCTCAAGCTCTCAGCTGCGTTCGAGCAGGGGGTACGCCCATCCCGGCGGCGCGGTCGGCCACGCCCCCCAGCGGTCCTCGGCCGTGCCGAACAGCGGAGGGGCGGGGCCCATGGCGTCCGAGGAGATCGGCTACCGCGGTCCGACGGCCTGCGCGGCCGCCGGCATCACCTACCGGCAGCTCGACTACTGGGCCCGTACGGGCCTGGTCGAGCCGAGCGTGCGGCCCGCGTACGGGTCGGGCACGCAGCGTCTGTACAGCTTCCGGGACGTCGTCGTCCTGAAGATCGTCAAGCGGTTCCTGGACACCGGGGTCTCGCTGCAGAACATCCGTACCGCCGTCGTGCACCTCAGAGAACGCGGTTTCCGCGACCTGGAGCGCATGACGCTGATGAGCGACGGCGCCACGGTGTACGAGTGCACCTCGCCGGACGAGGTGCACGCCCTGCTCCAGGGCGGTCAGGGCATCTTCGGCATCGCGGTGGGCGTGGTGTGGCGGGACGTGGAAAGCGCGCTCTCCCAGTTGCACGGTGAACGCATCGACACGGGCGAGACCCTCGTCGGGCACAACCCCGCCGACGAACTCGCGCGGCGGCGCAACCGGGCCGTCTGAGGCGAGGTCCCCGGGCGCGGCCGACCGTGCCCCCGTCCCGCTCCGGGGCAATGTCAGTGGCGTGGTGCAGCATCGGAGTTGTGAGAAACGCGCCCACGATCCTGCATCTCGACATGGATGCCTTCTTCGCCTCGGTGGAGCAGGCATCCAAGCCGAGCCTGCGCGGGAAGGCCGTCGTCGTGGGCGGGCTCGGACCTCGCGGCGTGGTCGCCACGGCGTCGTACGAGGCGCGGGTCTTCGGGGTCCACTCGGCGATGCCCATGGCCCAGGCGCGCCGGCTGGCTCCGAACGCGGCGTATCTCGTGCCGCGCTTCGGCCTGTACCGGACGGTCAGCGAGCAGGTGATGGGGCTGCTGCGGGAGCTGTCCCCCCTGGTGGAGCCGCTGAGCCTGGACGAGGCGTTCATCGATCTGGAGGCCGGGGGAGCGGCCTGGGACGAGGAGTCCGCGCGGCTGGCCGGGGCCAAGCTGCGCGCGGACATACGGGCCGTCACAGGGCTCACCGGGTCGGTGGGGCTCGCGGCATCGAAGATGCTCGCCAAGATCGCCTCCGAGCAGGCCAAGCCAGACGGGCTGGTGCTGATCGAACCCGGGACCGAGCGGGCGCTGCTGGGCCCCATGTCGGTGCGGACGCTGCCGGGGGTCGGCCCGGCGACGGGCGACCACCTCCGCAGAGCCGGGATCACCACGGTCGACGAGATCGCCGAGGCGGGCGAGGACGAGCTCGTACGGCTGCTGGGCAAGGCGCATGGGCACGGGCTGTACGCCATGGCGCTGGCGCACGACGAGCGGCCCGTGGTGGCCGAGCGGGAGACCAAGTCGGTCTCGGTCGAGGACACGTACGACGTGGACATCCACGACCGGCTCAGAGTGGGTCTTGAGGTGCAGCGGCTCGCCGAGCGGTGCGTGCGGCGGCTGCGCGGGGCGGGGCTGTCGGGGCGGACCATCGTGCTGAAGGTGCGGCGGTACGACTTCTCCACGCTCACCCGGTCCGAGACGCTCCGTGGGCCCACGGACGATCCGGCGGTGGTGCGGGAGGCCGCCGCGCGGCTCCTCGACTCGGTGGACACGACGGGCGGTGTACGGCTGCTCGGTGTGGGCGTCTCCGGGCTCGCCGACTACACACAGGAGGACCTCTTCGCGCAGGCGGCGGGCGAGCGGGCCGACGCGGCGCCGGAGGAGAGCGTGGCCGAGCCCGCACCGGAAAGCCCGGCACCCGCCGAGCGGCACTGGTCGCCCGGTCATGACGTGCGGCACAGCGAGTACGGACACGGCTGGGTGCAGGGCAGCGGCCTCGGGCGGGTCACCGTGCGCTTCGAGACGCCGGACTCGGAGCCCGGGCGGGTGCGGACGTTCGGGGTCGACGACGCGGACCTGGAGCCGGCGGATCCGTTGCCGTTGGTCCCAGACGTGGGAGAGGGGGACGCCGAGGGGCGTCTTGGGCGAGCCCGGGTCGGAGAGAGCGCGGGCGACGAGGCCGAGGGCATATCAGGGGCGGCTCGCGGCGGCGAGCCGGAGCGGAGCACGGGGGAGCCCCGGGCCGCGACGACGCGGCCGTGAGGCACCGCCGGGAACGGCCGGAGAGCGAGGGCGTGCCGCCCTCGCTCTCCGGCCGTGCCGGGTCGGTCGACCTGGAGCTGGAGTCCGCGGGTCGTTCGTGGATCTTGCCGCCGGGACAGGAGCCCGCGTGCGCGCATCGGAGGGTCAGGCCCCACCGGGGGCTCACGGCGGGCGTCGGCGGGCTTGGGGGCGGAGCAGGGTGGCCGTGCGTCGCCGGGGCCGGTGCGGCTCGTCGCCAGGTCGCGGAGCCGTGGCGACGCCGTGGCTCCGAGCTTGGGCAGGCGCCTCTCAGAGGCTGCTCCGGCTCCGCCTCCGCTTCCTCGGTCGGTCCACCCTTTCGGCCTCAGGTCTCGTCCGTGCCTGCCAGGTTGCCGAAGTCGTGGTCGGGGAGGCGGGGCGGTGGGGCCACGTCCAGGCCGTAGTGGTGGTAGAGCTGGAGCTCCTGCTCCGGGGAGAGATGGCGGCCCACGCCGAAGTCGGGCGCGTCCTTGATGAGGGCTCGGTCGAACGGGACGTGGAGGGTGCCCTCGACCAGTTCACTGGGCTCCAGCGGGACGAAGGCGTCCCGCGAGAACAGGCCGGTGCGTATGGCCGCCCACTCCGGCACGCCGGTCGCGTCGTCGAGGTACACCTCGTCGATCGTGCCGATCTTGGTGCCATTGCGGTCGAACGCCTTGCGGCCGATCAGGTTGCGCGGATCGATGTCGGTCTGCACGGGCCCTCCACTTGGTCGCAACTCATCCGTAAGCACTACAAAAGAGCACAATCAAGGAGGCGGCCACTCGAAGGCCCGGGCGTTGACCTCGCTGGTAGTCTTGCAAACGGCTGCTGACCCCGTGCGGGAGAGTCCTCCGGACATCACCGGAGGCGCCGAAGGAGCAAATCCTCCCCGGAATCTCTCAGGCTCACGTACCGCACGGACGAGGTCACTCTGGAAAGCAGGGCGGGTGTCGACGGCTTCCGCTCTCACCGACGGTGAAAACCGGTGCCTTCGGGCGACCCGGTGAAGCTCTCAGGTTGAGATGACAGAGGGGGAGGCCGTCGGGGTACCCGTGCCGGGGTGCCCCTCGAAGGTCGCGTCAGACCAGGAGGCCTCCGCAATGACCGCCCATCGCATTCCGCTCACCGAGCTCGAACAGGGCATCCCCTTCGAACAGCGCCACATCGGGCCCGACCAGGAGGCGCGGGCCAAGATGCTCGCGCACGTCGGTTACGGCTCGCTCGACGAGCTCACCGCCGCCGCGGTGCCGGATGTGATCAAGAACGCCGACGCGCTCGACCTGCCGGGTGCCCGGACCGAGGCCGAGGTGCTCGCCGAGCTGCGCTCGCTCGCCGACAGCAACCAGGTGCTCGGCTCGATGATCGGACTCGGGTACTACGGGACCTTCACCCCGCCCGTCATCCTGCGCAACGTGATGGAGAACCCCGCCTGGTACACGGCCTACACGCCCTACCAGCCGGAGATCTCCCAGGGGCGCCTCGAAGCCCTGCTGAACTTCCAGACCATGGTCGCCGACCTCACCGGCCTGCCGACCTCCGGCGCCTCCCTCCTCGACGAGGGCACGGCCGCCGCCGAGGCTATGGCGCTGTCCCGGCGCATGGGCAAGAACAAGAAGGGCCTGTTCCTGGTCGACGCGGACGCGCTGCCGCAGACCATCGCCGTGATCGCGACGCGTGCCGAGCCGGCCGGCGTCGAGGTCGTGGTCGCCGACCTCAGCGACGGCATCCCGGCCGAGTTCGCCGAGCGCGAGATCAACGGCGTGCTCGTCCAGTACCCGGGCGCCTCCGGTGCCGTACGGGACATCAAGCCGGTCATCGACCAGGCGCACGAGCTGGGCGCGCTCGTCACCGTCGCCGCCGACCTGCTCGCGCTGACCCTGCTGGTCTCGCCGGGCGAGCTCGGCGCGGACATCGCCGTCGGCACGACCCAGCGCTTCGGCGTCCCGATGGGCTTCGGCGGACCGCACGCGGGCTACATGGCCGTGCACGAGAAGTTCGCGCGCAGCCTGCCCGGGCGCCTCGTCGGCGTCTCCGTCGACGCGGACGGCCACAAGGCCTACCGGCTCGCCCTGCAGACCCGTGAGCAGCACATCCGCCGCGAGAAGGCGACCAGCAACATCTGCACCGCGCAGGTGCTGCTGGCGGTGATGGCGGGCATGTACGCCGTCTACCACGGGCCGGAGGGCCTCAAGGCCATCGCGCGCCGCACCCACCGCTACGCCACGATCCTCGCCGAGGGCCTCAAGGCCGGCGGTGTCGAGATCGTCCACGGCGCCTACTTCGACACGCTGACCGCCAAGGTCACCGGCCGCGCCGACGAGATCGTCGCCGCCGCCCGGGACAACGGCGTCAACCTCCACCGGGCCGACGCCGACCACGTCTCCATCGCCTGCGACGAGACCACCAACAGGGCCCAGCTGGCCGCCGTGTGGTCGGCGTTCGGCGTCGAGGGCGACATCGAGGCGCTGGACGCGGCGACGGCGGAGGCCCTGCCGGGCGCGCTGCTGCGCTCCGACGCCTACCTCACCCACCCCGTCTTCCACGAGCACCGCTCCGAGACCGCGATGCTGCGCTACCTGCGCAAGCTGGCCGACCGCGACTACGCGCTCGACCGCGGCATGATCCCGCTCGGCTCCTGCACCATGAAGCTGAACGCGACCACCGAGATGGAGCCGGTCACCTGGCCCGAGTTCGGTCAGCTGCACCCCTTCGTGCCCGCCGAGCAGGCCGAGGGGTACCTCACGCTCATCCGTGAGCTGGAGGAGCGCCTCGCCGAGGTCACCGGCTACGACAAGGTCTCCCTGCAGCCCAACGCCGGCTCCCAGGGCGAGCTGGCCGGTCTGCTGGCCGTCCGCGGCTACCACCGCGCCAACGGCGACGAGCAGCGCACCATCTGTCTGATCCCGTCCTCCGCGCACGGCACCAACGCCGCGAGCGCCGTGATGGCCGGGATGAAGGTCGTCGTCGTGAAGACCGCCGAGGACGGCGAGATCGACGTCGAGGACCTGCGGGCCAAGATCGAGCAGTACCGCGACGAGCTCGCCGTGCTCATGATCACGTACCCGTCCACCCACGGTGTGTTCGAGGAGCACGTCGCCGACATCTGCGCCCAGGTGCACGAGGCGGGCGGCCAGGTCTACGTGGACGGCGCCAACCTCAACGCCCTGGTCGGCCTCGCCAAGCCCGGCCACTTCGGCGGTGACGTCTCCCACCTCAACCTGCACAAGACCTTCTGCATCCCGCACGGCGGCGGTGGTCCCGGCGTCGGCCCCGTGGGCGTACGGGCGCACCTCGCGCCGTACCTGCCGAACCACCCGATGCAGCCCGCGGCCGGCCCGGAGACGGGTGTCGGGCCGATCTCGGCGGCACCGTGGGGTTCCGCCGGCATCCTGCCGATCTCCTGGGCCTACGTCCGGCTCATGGGCGGCGAGGGGCTCAAGCGGGCCACGCAGGTGGCCGTGCTGAGCGCCAACTACGTCGCCAAGCGTCTGGAGCCGCACTACCCGGTGCTCTACACCGGCCCCGGCGGCCTCGTCGCGCACGAGTGCATCATCGACCTGCGTCCGCTGACCAAGGCGACCGGCGTGAGCGTCGACGACGTCGCCAAGCGGCTGATCGACTACGGCTTCCACGCGCCGACGATGTCGTTCCCGGTGGCCGGCACGCTGATGATCGAGCCGACCGAGTCCGAGGACCTGGCCGAGCTGGACCGGTTCTGCGATGCGATGATCGCGATCCGCGCGGAGATCGAGAAGGTCGGCTCGGGCGAGTGGCCGGCCGAGGACAACCCGCTGGGCAACGCGCCGCACACGGCGGCCGCGCTGGGCGGGGAGTGGGCGCACGCCTACAGCCGCGAGGAGGCCGTCTTCCCGGCCGGGGTCTCGGCCGCCGACAAGTACTGGCCGCCGGTGCGCCGTATCGACCAGGCCTTCGGTGACCGGAACCTGGTCTGCTCGTGCCCGCCGATGGACGCGTACGAGGGCTGACCGGCCTGAGAGTGCATGCGTGAGGGCTCCCACCCCGGCCGGGGTGGGAGCCCTTCGTGTGTCACGCGGTCCCTAGGGGTGTCACGCGGTCCCCTCGCGTGTCACGCGGTGGCGAGGGACACCTCGGTCGCCTTGATCAGTGCGACGACGGGGGACCCGGCCGTCAGGGCGAGGTCGGCGACGGCGTCCCTGGTGACCGCGGCGGTCAGCGCACCGCCGTCGAAGGCCAGCTTGACCGAGGCCATCGCGCTGCCGGTGGCGATGTCGGTGACCGTGCCCGGGAGTTGGTTGCGGATCGACACTCCCTCGACCGGGCCGGTGGCGAGGGCGACCTCGGTCGACTTCACCAGGGCCCGTACGGCCGAGCCGGGGGCCAGGCCGAGTTCGTGCACGGCCTCCAGGGTGATCGCCGCGGTGAGGGCCTGGCCGCCGGCGAGACGGATCCCCACGGTGGCCATCACCTCGCCGGGGGTGATGGCGGTGACGGTGCCGGGGAGTTGATTGCGGATGCTCAGCGTCATGAGCACCCACCGTAGGGCGCCGGATGGCTTATGCCGGGTATGCGTGGGTCTGCGTCGCCTTGACCGTCGCCCAGACCGGTGCGCCCGGGTGCAGGTCGAGTTCGGCGGCGGCGACCGTGGTGAGGTCGGCGGCGAGCGGGAGGTCGCCGGTGAGGTCGGCGCGGATCTGGTCGCCGTGGGTCTCCAGACCGGCGACCTCGCAGCGCCACAGGTTGCGGGCGCTGGATCCGGTGGGGCGGTCCCGGTAGAGGGTGACGGCGCCCGGCGGGAACGCCACGAAGACCGGTCCGGTGAGGTCTTCCGTGGTCGTGATGGCGGGACCGGCGTCCAGGCGGACCGTGTGTCCGTCGGCGGTGCCCTTGTAGAGGTTCAGACCGACCAGCTGCGCGATGTAGTCCGTGCGCGGACGGCGGGCGATGTCGGCGGGGGAGCCTTCCTGGACGACGCGGCCGTGCTCGATCACGACCAGGCGGTCGGCGAGCACCATCGCGTCCAGCGGATCGTGGGTCACCAGGACGGCAACGGCCTCGAAGTCGGCCAGATGGCGGCGGAGTTGGGCGCGCACCTCCAGGCGGGTGCGGGCGTCGAGGGCGGCGAGCGGCTCGTCCAGGAGCAGCAGCCGGGGGTGGGTGGCCAGGGCGCGGGCCAGGGCGACGCGCTGTGCCTGGCCGCCGGAGAGGCGGCGGGGCCTGGCACCGGCGTGCTCGGCCAGGCCCATGCGCTGCAGCCAGGCGGTGGCCTGCGCCCGGGCCTCGGCCTTGGTCGCGCCCTGGCAGCGCGGGCCGAAGGCCACGTTGTCCAGGGCGGACAGATGCGGGAAGAGCAGATAGTCCTGGAAGACGACGCCGACCGGACGGGACTCCGGGGGTGTACGGTCCAGCGAGGTGCCGTCCAGCCGCAGGTGGCCGCCCGTGAGCCGCACGAGGCCGGCGAGCGCCCGCAGGGCCGTGGTCTTTCCGGCGCCGTTCGGGCCCAGCAGCGCGACCACGTCGCCCGGGGCGGCGGCCAGCGTCACATCGAGCCGGAAGGAACCCTGGTCGACGACGAGCCGTGCGTCGAGCCCGGCACCGCGGACGCCCTCGGCGACGAGCCCGGCGGTGGTGTCGTCGATGTCGGTCATGGGGCGCACATCCAGAGGTCGAGCGGGTTGACGGCCGCCCGTCGGGCGCGGTGCGGCGCGGGGACGGACGCGTTCGTACGGGTGCCGGGGCCGGGGCCGCCGGGGTCCGTGCCGGTGTGGCGCGCGGCCGTGGTGGTGCGTTCGGACACGATCGTACGGCGACCTGCGCTTCTCACGACGTCGTCAGCCAGCGGTCGCGCAGTCCCGCCAGGACCGCGATCGACACGGTCAGCAGCACCAGGCTGAGGGCGATGGCCGCCTCGGGGTCGTTCTGCAGGGCGAGGTAGACGGCCAGCGGCATGGTCTGGGTGCGGCCGGGGAAGTTGCCGGCGAAGGTGATGGTGGCACCGAACTCGCCGAGCGCGCGCGCCCACGCCAGGACGGAGCCCGCGGCGATGCCGGGGGCGATCAGGGGCAGGGTGACGCGGCGGAACGCGGTGAAGCGGGAGGCGCCCAGGGTGGTGGCCGCCTCCTCGAAACGCGGGTCGGCGGCGCGCAGGGTGCCTTCGACGCTGATCACGAGGAACGGCATCGCGACGAAGGCCTCCGCGACCACGACCCCCGCCGTGGTGAACGGCAGCGTGATCCCGAACCAGGAGTCCAGCCACTGGCCGACGACGCCGTTGCGGCCGAGCCCGAGGAGCAGGGCCACACCGCCCACCACCGGGGGGAGGACCAGCGGCAGGGTCACCAGCGCCCGTACGAAGCCGCGTCCCGGGAACTCCGTGCGGGCCAGCAGCCAGGCCAGCGGTACGCCCAGGATCAGGCTCACCGCGGTCGCCGCGGTCGCGGTGATCAGGGAGAGCTGGAGCGCCTGCCACACCTCGGTGCTGGTCAGCTGGTCCGGAATGCTGCTCCAGGGGGCCCGGACGAGCAGGGCGACCAGGGGAAGCAGCAGGAACGCCAGGGCCACCACGCCGGGGAGCAGCAGCGGCAGCGGTACTCCGCGGCCGGTGCGGCCCGTCCGGCTCCGGCCGCGCCGGCGTCGCGGCTCACCCGTCAGGGTGTCCGCGGCACCGGACTTGTCCAGCGAGGTCACGGCTTGAGGAACCCGGCCGCGGACAGGACCTGCCGGCCCTCGGCGGACTGCACGAGCGCGATGAACTCCTTGGCCGCCGCGGCGTTGTCGGCGTTCTTCAGCAGGGCGATCGGGTAGTCGTTGACGGCGTTGGCCGACTCGGGGAACTCCACACCCTCCACCTTGTCACCTGCCGCCTTCACATCGGTCTTGTAGACCACCGCGGCGTCGGCCTCCTTCAGCACCACCTTGTTGAGGGCGGACTTGACGTCCTGCTCGTAGGAGACCGGGGTGAGCTTGAGGCTGCTGGCGTCCAGGGCCTTCTGCGCGGCGGCGCCGCACGGCACCGCCTTGTCGCACAGGACGACCTTGAGGTTCGACTTGGTGAGGTCCTTGAGGGAGGCGACCTTGTCGGGGTTGCCCGGCAGGGTGGCGATCTCCAGCTGGTTGCGGACGAAGGTGACGGGTGTGGTGGCCGCGTCCTTCTTGTCCGTCACGATCGCCATGGTCTTGGGGCTGGCGGCGGCGAAGACGTCGGCGGGGGCGCCGGAGGTGATGCTGGCGGCGAGGGTGTCGCTGCCGCCGAAGTTGAAGCTGACCTTGGTGCCCGGGTGCTGCTTCTCGAACTCCTTGCCCAGGGTCGTGAAGCTCTCCTTGAGCGAGGCGGCGGCGAAGACGGTGACCGTGCCGGACAGCTTGGGTGAGGCGGACGTCGAGGTGTACGACTTGCCCGACGAGTCGGAGGAGGCGGAGGAGCCGTCGGAGGAGGAGCAGGCGCTCAGCGCTATCAGGGCTGCGACTCCTGCACCGGCCACCTGCAGCATCCGCCGGGTCCGGCGCGCGGAACGGGTCATCACGATCTACTCCTCTGTTCCTTCGGGAAAAGCGGTCGCGCCCTTCCACGGCCGCCGATCGACGCCCGTGCGGCGATGATACTGCCGCATATGCAAGGTGCAGGTCTCCTGTTGCATCGCATGAGCGGGGATCATCGCGAAGTGTGGTATGCATGTGCGTTTGTACTGGGGTCTGACAGGGCACGGTCAAGTCGGAGGTGGTCGCACGTGACGTTCGCGGAACTCGCCCTCACCGGTGACCTGGCCCGGCGCAAGGACCGGCTGCGCTTCCTCGTCGCCGTCAGCGGTACGGACGGCCATCACGCCCTGCTGTCCTGAGCCGAGATCGACCCCGATTTCGCCCACCGGTGCGGTCGTACCCGGCCGTGCGCCGGCGTCGGCCCGGTGAAGCGGACGCCCGTCGCCGTTCAGACGCGGTCGATGTGCACGTTCGTCGACTTCACGCGGGCCGTGGCCTCCATGCCGACCTCCAGGCCCAGTTCCTCGACGGCCTCCCGGGTCAGCAGGGAGACGAGTCGGTGGGGGCCCGCCTGGATCTCCACCTGAGCCGCGACGTCGCCCAGCTTGATCGCGGTGACGATCCCGGGGAAGGCGTTGCGGGCCGAGGTGTACGGGGTGTCCTCCTCGATCGCTCCCGCCTTGGCGAGCTCGACCGAGAACGCGGCCAGGTCCCTGCCGTCGATGAGCCGACGTCCGCCCTCGTCGCGGTGGGTGGTCATCCGGCCGGCGTCGGCCCATCGGCGGGCGGTGTCCGGGCTCACGCCGAGCAGCCGTGCCGCCTGGCCGATCGTGTAGGACTGCATGCGGATCACGATAGGGCTACGGGCGGGAACGGTGGACGTGGGGTTGGCCGTTGGGTATAACGCGATATAGCGTTAGTTCCCGTGGGTGCGTCCGTACGGTCTGATCGGGGTGAGGGAATGTCGGCTGAGCTCTTGCGCAGCGAGGGTGCGTCGCCCGAGGTGCGGGCCTCGCACGCGGACCGGGACCGGGTGGTGGACGTGCTGACCGTCGCCGCGGGGGACGGCAGACTCACCGCCGAGGAGCTCGACGAGCGAGTGGAGGCCGCGCTGTCGGCCCGGACACTGGGCGAGCTGGCGGCGTTGACGACGGACCTGCCCGATGCGGACGGGCCCGCCCCGGTCAAGGACGTCGTCCGCATCGAACAACAGGGCGGCTCGGCCTCCCGCCAGGACGACTGGGTGGTGCCGCGGCGGATGGAGGTCGAGTCTGCCTGGGGTGATGTGACGCTCGACTTCACCCGGGCGGTCATCACGCACGACACCCTGCGCATCGACCTGGACATGCGCGGCGGCACGCTGCGGCTGGTGACCCGGCCCGGCGTCGTCGTGGACACCGACTCCCTGGCGCTCGGCTACGCCAAGATCAAGACGCGTCCGGCCGGTGACCCGGGGACGCCGGTCGTCCTGTGCGTGGAGGTGTGCGGCCGTATGAGCTACGGCCGGGTCGTGACGCGCCCGCCGCGCAGGGGATGGGTCAGGAGAGCCCCGAGGCCTTGAGGACCACCCGTGCGGTCGAGTCGTCTATTTCGTGGCCCAGTCGTTCCAGTACGTCCGTGCCCTCGCGGAGCGTGCCGTGTTGCTGTGAGCGGCGTGCGCCTGTGTCCAGTTCGTGCCAGAGCAGGGGGTTCGCGACGAGGACGCGTGGGTCGACCTCCAGGCGGCGACCGTGGGTGTCCCGCAGGACCAGGCGCGAGGAGACGTCGCCGTACTGCCGTACGGTCACCAGCGCGTCGGTGCGGATGGTGTGCCGTCGTGCGAGACCGTGCACCGACAGCCGGCCGGGACCGGCGGTGACGCGGTGCGGCAGCAGGACGCAGAAGGCCGCCGCGGACAGGGCGATCCACAACAGGGCCCGCAGGCGGGTCAGGGTGCCCGCGTCCCAGTCGACCAGCAGGGCCATGCCGAGGAAGGCGAGGGCGCAGCCCAGAGCGAACCGGGCGCTGCCGCGCCAGTGGCGGTCGCCGGCCGGGCTCACGCGTCCACTCCGTCGCATGAGTCGACGCTAAGGTCCCGGTCGGGCCGGGACTCGGATCGCTGACGGAGCCCTGACGCGGTCGGGCCGGATCTTGACGCGATCCTGACGGCCGGGCCGGGTGGGCCGGGCCGTCAGGAACCACCGAAGTCCGACTCAGCCCGTATGGACGCGCGGGCGCAGTGCGCGGTTGGGCTCCGCCTCGCGCAGCACCTCGCGGGTGACCGGGGCGACCTCGCCCTGGCCGAAGAGGAAGAAGCGCAGGAAGTTGGCGAAGGGGTTGCCCTCGGTCCACTCGAAGTAGATGTGCGGGGTGCAGCCCGTCGAGTCGCGGACGTGCAGGAGCAGCGCCGCCAGGGCGTTGGGGATGGAGGAGGACTCCAGGGTCAGCACGCGGTAGCGGTTGTGGAGCACCTCGCCGCGTACGGTCAGGCCCGCCTCGAACTCGGAGGGGTCGGTGACCGTCACCTCGACGAAGACGAAGTCCTCGTGCTCCGGGAACTCGTTGTCCTCGCGGATCTGCTCGATCTTGTCCCGGTACTCGGCCTTGTCCCGACGGTCGGGCTCATTGGCGATGAACCGCATCTTGCGGCTGGCCATGTCCCGGACGAATCGTTCCGCCATGCTGTCCAGCTCGACATGGGTGACACGGAGCTCGAAGGCCCGTGCCAGCCGGGACAGCAGTGAGACCAGGATGATGCCGGCGATGAAGCAGGCACCGATCTTCACACCGTCCGGACGCTCGATGACGTTCACGACGGTCGTGTAGAGGAACACCGCGGAGATCACCCCGAAGGCGATCGACCAGTTCCGCTGCCCGGCCTTCCGCGCGGCGATGGTCACCGCGATCGCCGCGGAGCTGATCAGCACCAGCACACCGGTGGCGTAGGCGCCGCCCTGCGCGTCGACGTCGGCGTCGAAGATCCAGGTGACCAGGAAGGCGATCAGCGTGAAGACGATGACCATGGGGCGCACGGCGCGCGCCCAGTGCGGGGCCATGCCGTAGCGGGGCAGATAGCGCGGCATCAGGTTGAGCAGACCCGCCATCGCGGAGGCACCGGCGAACCAGAGGATCGCGATGGTCGAGACGTCGTACACCGTGCCGAAGGCGTTGCCGATGTACTCGTGCGCCAGGTAGGCCAGCGCACGGCCGTTGGCCTGGCCGCCGGACTTGAACTCGTTCTCCGGGATGAGCAGCGTGGTGATGAAGCTGGTGGTGATCAGGAAGCCGCTCATGATCACTGCGGCGGTGGTCAGCAGCTTCTTGGTGTCCCGGATCCGGCCGGTCGGCCTCTGCTCGGTGTCACTCGGGTCGCCCTCGACGTGAGGCATGACGGCGACACCGGTCTCGAAGCCGGACAGGCCCAGGGCGAGTTTCGGGAAGACGATCAGGGCCAGCCCGATCATGACGAAGACGTTCCCGTGCTCGGCGGTCAGTGCGGTCGTCCAGTCCGTGACCACGTGGCCGGCGGTGACGACGTGCCACAGGCCCACGATCACGACGACGACGTTCAGCGCCAGGTAGATGCCGACCAGGGCGACCGCGACGCCGATCGCCTCCAGGAAGCCCTTGAGGAAGACCGCGCCCAGCAGCGCCACGAGGAACAGCGTGATCACCATCTGCTGGCCGTGCAGGACGCTGGTCAGATGCGGGTTCTCCACGAGGTGGGTGGAGGCGTCGGCGGCCGACAGGGTGATGGTGATCAGGAAGTCGGTGGCGGCGAAGCCGAGCAGCGTCAGGACGAACAGCTTGCCCTGCCAGAAGGACAGCAGCCGCTCCAGCATGGCGATGGATCCCTCGCCGTGCGGGCTCTCCTCGGCCACCCGCCGGTAGACCGGCAGCGCGCCGGCCAGGGTGACTATGACGAGCACGATCGTGGCGATCGGCGACAGCAGGCCGGCCGCCAGGGCCGCGATGCCCGGCTGGTAGCCGAGGGTGGAGAAGTAGTCCACGCCGGTCAGGCACATGACCCGCCACCAGCGCTGGCCCTTGTGAGCCGGCTCCGGTTCGGCCTCGGCTGCGCCGTGCTGGCCTGCCCCCTTGCCCATGTCGGACAGGCCCTCCAGCATCCAGGCCCGTAGGCGACTGGGCGGAGGGTGTTCGGTCGTGGCCATCGGCCTGCTCCTTGTGCGGCTCAGCGTGTTTCCGGCCATCACGCGGACGGCGGCACCAGCGTATGCAGAGCGTGACGCGTGGGCCCACGGATCAGGGGGCGGTGGGCGTCAAACTTGCGTTAAGAATCGCCTGGCGGGAGGCGGTGGCGCGGCAAGAAGCGGAGGCCGGGACGCGGTCGTCCGGCATTGGACTGTATGGGGGAGGACCGGCTCGCGCGTCGGGGACGGACACCGAGCGTCATCGCGTAGAGCAGCCCCTGGGCAGCCCGGGATCTGCGGGGGCGAGGTGGTGCGCGTCGATGCGGCTGCGCACCGGCGGCCGACGGCTCGTGCCGAACGAACGGCGGAGTCAGCTCTGGCCGGCCTTGCTGCCAGCAGGATGTTCAGGGCGATCTCGTTCGGGGTCTTCTGCCGGGAGGCGCCCTCGACCAGGGCGATCATCCGGTCCAGAAAGCTGTGCCCGGGGCGTGCGCTGACCCGGACCACGATCCGCTCCGACAGAACGGTCGTGCCGCCCGTGACGCCGCTGCGGTCGCCGCCCGACTAACGGATCACCGGTGCCGACTCGCCGGTGATGGCGGATTCGTCCACCGCCGCCACCCCGTCGACGACGTCGCCGTCCGCCGGGATCATCTCGCCCGCCCCCACGATCACGAAGTCCAGCGGCTTCAGCTCAGTGGCGGCGACCGCCGCCGTGCGGGCCGTGCCCACGTTCGTGCCGTAGCACCGGTTCAGCAGCAGCACCGGAGCGGTGAGGCCGCTGACGCCTGCGGCCTCTTCGGGTGGCCGACGAAGGATCTATCCGCGAGCGCACCCTGAACACCCCAGCTCAGCAAGGAATTTGCGGTTCTCGTACGGGCAGGGCGAGGGCGCCGTCAAGGCCACGTCAAACCCGCCTGAGGAGGCGTCAGAGGAGCGTCAAGGGCGACCGCTTGTGGCCGGATCGGGTCGCAGACTGATCGGCACGGGGGACGGGCGACCGTCCGTGGCGTGTACGTGGGAGGGTCCGTGACGATCCCCAAGCTCTCGACTTCGCTCGAACAGGGGAGATCCCGATCGGCCGGCACATCGCACAGATCTCGGGCGGGAGCTGTGGGGCAGCCATCGCTGCCGGCGGCCGTCCCGCCAGGGCCAGGGGGCAGTCCAGGGCCGCGGCCAGAGGGGGAGCCGCGGACGCAACGTCCGGGGCGGCGCCCGAGGCAGCAGGCCGTGGCCGCGCGGGCCGCTCTGCGCCGCCGCTACTGGGCCACCGTGCCCGCCCGGCTGCGCCTTCTGCGCGCGGCCACAGTCCTGTTCGCCGCAGCCCTGACCGTGGTCCTGGCCGTCGCCGGGCTCGCCGCGGGCGGCACCTGGGACGGCGTGGCCGACCGCGAAGCACCCCGCACCACCAGCGCCGCCGACCTCAACCTCGCCCTCAACGACATGGACGCGCAGGCCGCCAACATCCTGCTGTCGAGCGGAGACGCGGGCAGGGGCGAGCTGGCGACACCGCACGCCAAGGCCGTCGGCTTCTACGGCGACGCCCGGCGCGAGATCGGCCACGATCTGCGCACCCTCGCGGTGGCCGCCCAGGGCGACCGGGCCGACGAGAAGACGGTGGAGTCCCTCACCGACGACTTCGCCGAGTACCAGGAACTCATCGGCCGGGCCCTGGAGAACGACGGCCGCACCGGCGGCAAGCCCGACGCGCTCACCGACTACCGTGACGCCACCGACCTGCTGCAGAGCAAACTCCTGCCCGAGTCACGCACGTTGGTGGCCTACAACAACGCGGCCTTCAACGCCCGTTACTCGGCGGCCCGTTCGGCCCTCGCCGCCCAGCTCGCCGCGGTCCTCGCCCTCGGCCTGCTGCTGCTCGGCGCGCTCGGCGTCCTGCAGTGGTACCTCACCCGGCGCTTCCACCGGATCATCAACCCCGGTGTCCTGGCCGCCACGGTCTGCACACTCGTCTCGGTCGGCCTCGGCTGCCAGGTGCTCGCCGCATCCGCCGAGAACCTGCGCGTGGCCCGCCATGACGCCTTCGACTCCGTCGTCGCACTCTCCCGCGCCCGCGCCATCGCCTACGACGCCAACGCCGACGAGAGCCGGTATCTCCTCGACCCCCGGCGCCGTACCCAGTACGAGCAGTCCTTCCTCGCCAAGTCGCAGAAGCTGTACGGACTGAGGGGCGCGACCCTCTCGACGTACGACGCCGATCTTGCCACCACCTGGAAGGACTACCGGGCCGACCATGCGAACCCGCGCTTCACCGGCGAGTTCCGGCGCGAGCTCGACAACGTCACCTTCCCCGGGGAGCGGGCCGCGGCCGAGAGGACGGTGGAGTCGTACGCCGTCTACGAGCGCGACGACCGGAAGATCCACGCGCTGCTCGCGGCGGGCAAGGAGCGCAAGGCGGTCGAGTTCTGCATGGGCTGGGAGTCGGGTACGTCCAACGCCCACTTCGGGGCGTGGATGGCCGCTCTGGACGACGTGACCGACATCAACCGCGCTCACTTCAGGTCTTCCGTGACGGACGGCCGTGCCAAGCTCACCGGGCTGCTGCCCTGGGCCGCGGGCCTGCTGCCGGCCGCGATGTTCCTCACCGCGCTCGGCCTGCGGCCGCGGCTGGCCGAGTTCCGCTGACCGCTCGTACAGCCGCCGCAGCTCCGCGGCTATCAGGTCGCGGCGGAGCTGCCGGTGGGCCACGTCGGCGGATTCAGCGGGCGGCGGCCTCCTCGCGTTCCGGGCGGTCGGGTTCCAGGGCGATGCCGGAGCGGCGGACCACCGGGGCCAGGGTGAGGCCCTGCACAACGAGGGTGACCACCACGACCGAGGCGGTCAGCATCAGCACCAGCACCAGCGGCCGGTCCGCCAGGGCGGCACCGCTCTTCGTGGTCTCGGGGATCGACAGCGCCGCCACCAGCGGCACCACCCCACGGTGCCCACCCAGGTCAGCACCATCGGCACCCGCCAGTTCAGGCGCTGGATGCCGCCCTTGCGCTGCACCACAGCCGACAGCGGTGCGCCACTGGCGCGCGAAGGTCGCCACCACCGTGGGGCCCTGACGGAGCCACCCTGGCTCCCAGCCGACCAGACTTCCCGGCACACCGCCTTCACCCTGTCCGGCCGGAGCCCGTCAAGACAGTGTCAACGTCGTCGTCAGTGGCGCCAGGGACGCGTCAAGACGGGCAACGCGGCCCGGCACAGCCCGCCCGGCACCAAGGTGCTGGTGACCGGCAGCGTCCTGGCGGGGCGGGCCGAACTCCGCGTCGTGGACCGGGGACCCGGGCTGCCGGCCACCGGCCGGGACCGGCTCTTCGAGCCCTTCCAGCGGCTCGGCGACACCGACAACACCACCGGACTCGGTCTGGGACTCGCCCTCGCCCGGGGCCTGACCGAGGCCATGGACGGCACGCTCAGTGCCGAGGACACACCGGGCGGCGGCCTGACGATGGTCTTGTCCCTCCCGCTGGCCGAACGAGCCGAACGAGCCGAACCCGTACCGAACCCGCATCCTCAGGATGCACAGAGCGTAGGAGGTGCCCCGTGAGCACCATGACCGGCATTCGGCGCCCGCACGGTCCCGTGCGTGAATACCGCGTGGCCGCCGACCGCTGCGGGACGTCGTCGCCCTGGTCGCGGTCGCCTCGCAGGGCAGTCGTACGGCCGGTGTCGTCGCGGCGCTCTCGGCGGCGGCCCGCTGACGGGATGTGCTTGGCATGTTCTTGACGCATTCTTGGGGCCGGTGCCGTGCCCGGCCGGAACCGGCCCCGCGACCCGCGCCGTTCAGCCTCATGTGACATCAACCCTTCCCATACCCGCGGAGCCCGGGCAGAGAGCACAGCACATGGTGATCTGCGGCGACGACGGACTCGCCCACCGGCTCGCCCTCGAACTGGACGCCGTGTGCGGCGAGATCGTCACCGTCGTGCTGCCCTCCGGGAGCGATGAGCACGGCGCTGGGATCGCCGTGCTGCACCGCGATCCGGACTCCCCGGTCGAACTGCTCGTCTCCGCACGGCCCGACGAGCGGACCCTGCGGGCCGCGGGCGTCGAGCGTGCCGCCGCGCTCGCCCTCACCTACCGCGACGACCAGGTCAACATGACCGCGGCCCTGCTGGCCCGTACCGTCAACCCCGCCGTACGGCTGGTCGTCCGCATGTTCGATCGTGAGCGCGGCCGGCACCTGGAGCGGCTGCTGGACCGTGCGGCGGGACTGTGCGACGACCTGGCACATGACACCTCCACCACGGTGCTCTCCGACGCCGACACCGCGGTGCCCGAACTGGTCGCGGCCGCCGCCGTGGGACACGGCCACACCCTCCAGGTCGAGGGCAAGGTCTTCCGCGGTGTCGTACGGCCCGCGGGGACGCCACCGCACGCCACCGACCTGGCCACTCTCGCCGTACTGTCCGGCGCTCACCAGGACGACCCGGCCAGCCAGGACAGCGCGGAGACGCCCGGCGAGGAGGGCACCCAGCTCCTGCCGGACACGCAGACCGCCGACCACAGGCAGGTCACGCACGGTCGGCTCATGCTGGAGGAGGTCATCCAGCACACCCCCGAACCGGCGGCCCGCACCCGGCGCCGCCACCTCCGCGGCTGGCTGCGGGCGCGGCTCACCCATCTGCCGTGGAAGGTTCTGCTCTCGCGTCAACTCGCTTCCGTCTACGGGTCCTTGGCGGCCATCGTGGTGGGGCTCTCGACCGCCACCGCGCTGTTCGCGGACGAACACCCGTGGTGGAAGAACATCTACCTGCCGCTGCTGGACATCTTCACCATGGGCGACCCGGCCACCGAGGAGTCGGTCGCCCGGCGCGTGCTCCAGCTGATCGCCGGGTTCGTGGGCCTGGCCGTGCTCCCGCTGGTCGTCGCCGCGACCATGAACGCCACGGAGGCCTTCCGTACCGCCTCCGCGAGCCATCCGCCCGACGACGACGTGAACGGCCACATCGTGCTGGTCGGGCTCGGCATGGTCGGCACCCGGGTACTGGCCCGGCTGCGCAGCACCGGCCACCAGGTCGTGGCCATCGAGCGCGACCCGCAGGCGCGCGGCATCTCGCTCGCCCGCGAACTCGGCATCCCGCTCGTCCTGGAGGACGCCGCCGCCCCGGGCGTGCTGGAACTGGCCCGCGTCGGAGACAGCCGGTCACTGCTCGTCCTCACCCGCGACGACGGACAGAACCTCGACATCGTGATGGCGGTCCGGGAGACCAACCCCGGTGTACGGGTGGTGATGCGGCTGTACGACGACGACTTCGCCGCGACCGTGCAGCGCACCCTGCGCGCCTCCTATCCGGACGCGCTCACCCGCAGCCGAAGCGTCTCCGCGCTGGCCGCGCCCACCTTCGCCGCCGCGATGATGGGCCGCCATGTGCTGGGCGTGATGCCCGTGGAGCGTGGCTCACTGCTGTTCACCTGCGTGGACGTGGCAGGGCACCCCGAGCTGGAGGGGCGGTCCGTGCGCGAGGCGTTCCGGGAGAACGAGTGGCGGGTGCTGGCCGTGGGGGCGGCCGCCGGGCCGGTGCCGACGTCCGCCATGGACACCCTCACCGGACTCCGCCCGGACCGGCCGGGCTTCGACTGGCGTCCCGCGCAGGGGAAGGTGCTGCGGGCGGGAGACCGGGTCGTCCTGGCGACCACACGGCGCGGCCTGGACATCCTGATGACGGGGGTGCAGCCGCATCCGGCGGGCCGGCGGGGGTGAGAAACGCCGGCACCGGGCCTACTCCAGCCCGGACGCCCTGAACACGCTCAGCGCCGTCTCCCGCTCGATCCGCTCCGAGACGCGGCGCAGCGCGGTCGTCCCGCACAGCAGGGTCCCGGACCGCTCGGACTTCCGGGCGTCCGCGTCGAAGCGGTACCAGAGGTCGGGGTTGTCCACCAGGACCTGGGGGTCGATCTCGACCCGGTCGCCGAAGGCGTCCCGCAGGACGAGGCGCCGGGAGACGCCGTCCAGGCAGCGCACGGACACCAGCACGTCGGTGCGCACCCGCCGGGTGCGCACCAGACGGCGGGAGGCGAGCCAGCCTTCGCCCGCCGAGACCCGCGCCGGGGACAGGACCAGGAACAGCACCAGCGCCAGTGCGACCCACAGGGTGCCGCGCCACCAGGTGAGGTCGCACGTGCCCCAGTCGATCAGGAACAGCATGCCGAGCAGCACGCCGGAGCAGCGGGCCGAGCTGTACAGATCCTCGGCCCAGCGGCGGTCGTACAGCACGCGGCGCTCCATGCGCCCGAGCGTAGAGACCCGGGGAGCCGGGAGAACGCCGCTTCGGCCCGCCTTGACGCGACTCTGACGAGCGGTTCTGCCTTCTTGACGCCGGTGCGGCGCGGACGGGCGTTGCCCGCGTCACACTCCCGTCAAGAGCACGTCAAGGTCGTGGGGTTCGGCGGGAAGAACGCGCCAGGAGCCGCCGGGTGCGGCCGGATCGGGACAGAACCTAGGTGCACCGCGCGGCCAGCCCCGCGCGCGGCCGTTCGTCCCGTACTGCGGCTCGTTCGTCCCGTCCTGAGGAGCACTCGCCCATATCCGTACTGACCGTCGAACCGGGCGCCGTCCCCGCCGGCGAGGAGCCGCCCGATACCGGCGAGCGACACCGTCTGACCGCCGTCACCGGCCTCGCCGCGCTGTCGCTGGACGCGATGGCCTCGGTGGCGTACGGCCCCGAGGCGATCGTGCTCGTGCTCGCGGCGGCGGGCGCCCATGGCCTGGGCTTCACGCTCCCCGTCACCCTGGCGATCGCCGCCCTGCTGGCGGTGCTGGTCGCCTCCTACCGGCAGGTGATCGCGGCCTTCCCGGACGGCGGCGGCTCCTACGCGGTCGCCAACACGCATCTGGGCGCGCGCACCAGCCTGGTGGCGGCCGCCTCCCTGGTGCTGGACTACGTCCTGAACGTCGCCGTCGCCGTCACGGCCGGCGTGGCCGCCCTGACCTCCGCCTTCCCGGCACTGTACGGCGACCGGCTGTGGCTGTGCCTGCCGTCCTCGTACTGATCACGGCGGTCAATCTGCGCGGCATCGTGGAATCGGCCAAGGCGTTCATCGTGCCCACCGCCGTCTTCGTCGGCTCCATTTTCGTGCTGATCATCGTCGGGCTGTTCCGGTCCGCGCCGGTGAGCACCGCCACGGCGGCCGGCCACGCCTCGGCCCTGGCCGACAACGCGACCACCGTGGGCGCCCTGCTCCTGCTGAAGGCGTTCGCCTCCGGGTGCTCCGCCCTGACCGGCGTCGAGGCCATCGCCAACGCCGTCCCGTCCTTCCGGGTCCCGCGCGCCCGGCGCGCCCAGCGGGCCGAGGTCGCCCTCGGCGCCGTACTCGGCGCGATGCTGATCGGCCTGTCGGTGCTGATCTCCCGCTTCCACCTCCAGCCGGTCGAGGGCGTCACCGTCCTCGCCCAGCTGGCGGACGCCTCGCTCGGCCACAACTGGGCCTTCTACGTGATCCAGTTCGCCACGATGATCCTGCTGGCCCTGTCCGCGAACACCTCCTTCGGCGGCCTTCCGGTCCTGCTGAAGCTGCTCGCCCGGGACAACTACCTGCCGCATGTCTTCGCCCTGAAGGCCGACCGCCAGGTCCACCGGCACGGCGTGCTGACCCTCGCCGCGGTGTCGGCCGCGCTGCTCGTCTTCTCCGGCGGCGACACCAACACCCTGGTGCCGCTCTTCGCCATCGGCGTCTTCGTCGGCTTCACCATCGCCCAGGTCGGCATGGTCCGGCACTGGCGACTGGAGCGCACGCCCGGCCGGCGCGGCAAGGCGCTGCTCAACGGCTCCGGCGCGCTGCTGACCGGTGTCGCGACCGTCGTCGTCACCGCGAGCAAGTTCACCGAGGGCGCCTGGCTGATCGTCGTCGCGCTGCCGCTGCTGGTCATGGCCTTCGTCGCCGTGCACCGCGCCTACGCCCGCATCGGCGAGCGGTTGGGCCTGGGCCGGATACCCGAGGCCCCGCACCGCGAGCGCTCGGTCGTGATCGTGCCCGTCTCCAGTCTGTCCCGGCTCACCTCCGAGGCGCTGAGCGCCGCCGGCTCCCTGGGCGACGAGGTCCGCGCGGTGACCGTCTGCCATCCCGACCCCGAGGACCGCGCCCAGCTGCACGCCCTGGAGCGCGCCTGGGCCGAGTGGGACCCCGGGGTGCCGCTGGTCCGCCTGGCCTGCGAGCGCCGCAGCCTGGGCCGTCCCATCGCCGCGTACGTCTGTGAGGTCGCCGTGGCGGAGCCGGCCACCCGGGTCACCGTGCTGATCCCGGAGACCGAGCCGGAGCGGCTGTGGCAGAGGCTGCTGCAGAACCAGCGGGGCGCCGTCGTCGCGCACGCCGTGCGGCGGGAGACCGACGCGGTGATCTGCAGGCTGCGCTTCCGGCTGTCCCGAGGCGCCGGTCACCGTCGCCGTAAGGGCCCCGTCAAAGCCGTGTCGACCGCCGTAAGGGACCCGTCAACGGCGCTCGAATTCGGCCGGCCAGGCGGTTTCCTCTAAGCGTCCGGACTTCCCCGTCCTCATCCGAACCTCGACCCAGGAGTTCACGGTGGCCGATCTGGCCTTCGTCGTCACCACGATCGCGGTCTTCGCGCTGGTGGCCCTCGTCGCCAAGGGGGTGACGAAGCTGTGACCGCCGAGAACATCGTCGGCCTCGTCGTGGCCGTCGCCCTGCTGGGCTATCTCGTCCTCGCCCTGATCTTCCCGGAGAGGTTCTGAGACAGATATGGGTCCCGTAACCGCCGGCGTGCTCCAGCTGCTCGCCCTGATGGGCGCGCTGGCACTCTGCTACGTCCCCCTTGGCAACTACATGGCCAAGGTCTACTCCTCCGACAAGCACTGGCGCGTCGAGAAGTGGATCTACAAGGGCATCGGTGCCAATCCCGACACGGAGATGCGCTGGCCCGCGTATCTGCGTGGTGTCCTCGCCTTCTCCGCGGCGGGTGTCCTCTTCCTGTACCTGCTGCAGCGGATCCAGGGCTCGCTGCCCGGCTCGCTCGGCTTCGCCTCGATCGACGCGGACCAGGCGTTCAACACCGCCGCGTCCTTCGTGACCAACACCAACTGGCAGTCGTACTACGGCGAGCAGGCCATGGGCCACGTCGTGCAGACCGCCGGTCTGGCCGTCCAGAACTTCGTCTCCGCGGCCGTCGGCATCGCCGTCGCCGTGGCGCTGGTGCGCGGCTTCGCTCTCCCCCACTCTCGGCTCCGCTCGAGCGGGGGGACCCCCATGCGCACCGGTGAGCTCGGCAACTTCTGGTCCGACCTGGTGCGCGGCACGATCCGCATCCTGGTCCCGCTGGCCGCCGTCGCCGCCGTGGTGCTGGTGGCGTGCGGTGCGATCCAGAACTTCTCCGGCATCCATGAGGTCGGACAGTTCATGGGTGGCTCGCAGCAGTGGAACGGCGGCGCGGTCGCCTCCCAGGAGGCCATCAAGGAGCTGGGCACCAACGGCGGCGGCTACTTCAACGCCAACAGCGCCCACCCGTTCGAGAACCCCACCCCGTTCACGAACCTTTTCGAGATCTTCCTGATCCTGCTCATCCCGTTCGCGCTGACCCGCACCTTCGGCGTCATGGTCGGCTCGGTCAAGCAGGGCTACGCGATCCTCGCGGCCATGGCCACCATCTGGCTCGGCTTCACGGCCCTGATGATGTGGACCGAGTTCGCCCACCACGGCCCGGCGTTCCAGATCGCCGGCGGCGCGATGGAGGGCAAGGAGACCCGCTTCGGTGTCGGTGGCTCATCGATCTTCGCGGTGGCGACCACGCTGACCTCGACCGGCGCGGTGGACTCCTTCCACTCCTCGTTCACGGGCCTTGGCGGCGGCATCACGATGCTCTCGATGATGCTGGGTGAGATCGCGCCCGGTGGTACCGGCTCCGGCCTCTACGGCATGCTGATCATGGCGGTCATCGCGGTGTTCATCGCCGGTCTGATGGTCGGTCGTACGCCCGAGTACCTGGGCAAGAAGATCGGCTCGCGTGAGATCAAGCTGGCGGCCTGCTACATCCTGATCACCCCGGCGCTGGTGCTCGTCTTCACCGCGCTCGCGATGGCCCTGCCGACCCCGGCGAACTCGATGACCAACAGCGGGGCGCACGGATTCTCCGAGATCCTCTACGCCTACACGTCCGCCGCCAACAACAACGGCTCGGCCTTCGCCGGTCTGAACGCGGACACCCAGTGGTTCAACAGCACCCTGGGCCTGGCCATGCTGCTCGGCCGCTTCCTGCCGATGGTGTTCGTGCTGGCGCTCGCCGGCTCACTCGGCGAGCAGAAGCCCATCCCGGTCACCGCGGGCACCCTGCGCACCGAGAAGCCGCTGTTCACCGGCCTGCTGGTGGGCGCGATCCTGATCATCACCGGTCTGACCTACTTCCCGGCCCTCGCGCTGGGTCCGCTGGCCGAGGGGCTGGCGTCATGACCACTCGCACAGAGAAGCAAGAGGACTCCATGTCCACAGCCACCCCGACCCGGGCGCCGCACAGCGACGTCCCCACCGGGCACAAGCCCGCCGAAGGACGTGTCGGCGCGGGCCTCTTCGACCCCAAGCAGCTGGTCAAGTCACTGCCGGACGCCTTCCGCAAGCTCGACCCGCGGGTGATGGTCAAGTCGCCCGTGATGTTGGTGGTGTGGATCGGCTCGGTGCTGACCACGGTCTTCTCGTTCAAGGACCCGGGCGACTGGTTCGGCTGGGCGATCAGCGCCTGGCTGTGGCTGACCGTCGTCTTCGCCAACCTCGCGGAGGCCGTCGCCGAGGGCCGGGGCAAGGCGCAGGCCGACACCCTGCGCAAGGCCAAGACGGACACGGTGGCCCGGCGGCTCGTCGGCGACCGCGAGGAGCAGGTGCCCGGCACCGAGCTGAGGATCGGCGACCTGGTCGTCTGCGAGGCCGGTGACATCATCCCCGGTGACGGAGACGTCATCGAGGGCGTCGCCTCGGTGGACGAATCGGCGATCACCGGTGAGTCCGCCCCGGTGATCCGTGAGTCCGGCGGTGACCGGTCCGCGGTCACCGGCGGTACGAAGGTTCTGTCCGACCGCATCGTCATCAAGATCACGACGAAGCCGGGTGAGACCTTCATCGACCGGATGATCAGCCTCGTCGAGGGCGCGGCCCGGCAGAAGACGCCGAACGAGATCGCGCTGAACATCCTGCTGGCGTCGCTGACGATCGTCTTCCTGCTCGCCTGCGCCACGCTGCCGCCGTTCGCCGACTACGCGGGCACCCATCTGACGATGGTCGTCCTGGTGGCCCTGCTGGTCTGTCTGATCCCGACCACGATCGGCGCGCTGCTCTCCGCGATCGGCATCGCGGGCATGGACCGCCTGGTCCAGCGCAACGTCCTGGCCATGTCGGGCCGCGCGGTCGAGGCCGCCGGTGACGTCTCCACGCTGCTGCTCGACAAGACCGGCACCATCACCCTGGGCAACCGGCAGGCGTCCGAGTTCGTGCCGGTGCGCGGTACCACGGAGGCCGAGGTCGCCGACGCCGCCCAGCTCTCCTCGCTGGCCGACGAGACGCCCGAGGGCCGCTCCATCGTCGTCCTGGCGAAGGAGAAGTACGGTCTGCGCGAGCGCCACCAGGGCGAGCTGGCGCACGCCGAGTGGATCGCCTTCACCGCCCAGACCCGGATGTCGGGCGTGGACGTCGACGGCAAGAAGATCCGCAAGGGCGCGGCCGGTTCGGTCATCGCCTGGGTCAAGGAGCAGGGCGGCACGGTCGCCGAGAACGCCGAGGACGCAGCCACCGTCGCCAACCGGATCTCCGAGGCCGGCGGGACCCCGCTGCTCGTCGCGGTCGAGGACACCGCAGGCGCCCGGATCCTGGGCGTCATCCACCTCAAGGACGTCGTCAAGGACGGTATGCGGGAGCGGTTCGACGAGTTGCGCCGCATGGGCATCAAGACCGTCATGATCACGGGTGACAACCCGCTGACCGCCAAGGCGATCGCCCAGGAGGCGGGCGTCGACGACTTCCTCGCGGAGGCCACACCCGAGGACAAGATGGCCCTCATCAAGAGGGAGCAGGCGGGCGGCAAGCTGGTCGCGATGACCGGTGACGGTACGAACGACGCCCCGGCGCTGGCACAGGCGGACGTCGGCGTGGCGATGAACACGGGTACGTCGGCCGCCAAGGAGGCCGGCAACATGGTCGACCTCGACTCGAACCCGACCAAGCTCATCGAGATCGTCGAGATCGGCAAGCAACTCCTCATCACCCGGGGCGCGTTGACCACGTTCTCCATCGCCAACGACGTCGCGAAGTACTTCGCGATCATCCCGGCGCTGTTCGCGGCGGTCTACCCCGGCCTGGACAGGCTCAACATCATGGGCCTGTCCTCGCCCGACTCCGCGATCCTGTCCGCCGTCGTCTTCAACGCGCTGATCATCATCGCGCTGGTGCCGCTGTCCCTGAAGGGCGTGCAGTACAGGCCGGTGAGCGCGGACCGGATGCTCCGCCGCAATCTCACGGTCTACGGCATCGGCGGACTGATCGCCCCCTTCATCGGTATCAAGATCATCGACATGATCATCTCTCTCATCCCCGGGATCGGCTGAACGCCATGAACAACTCCGTAAGCAACACGGCCCGGTTGCTCTGGGCCGGCCTGCGTGCCCTCCTCGTGCTGACCCTGGTGAACGGCGTCATCTACCCGCTGGCCGTCACCGGCATCGCCCAGGGACTGTTCGACGACAAGGCGAACGGCTCCGAGACCGAGGCGGACGGCAAGGTCGTCGGCTCCTCGCTGATCGGCCAGGCGTACAACCTGCCGCTGAAGAAGGGTCAGGAGACCCCCGAGCCCGACCTGAAGTGGTTCCAGGGCCGCCCGCAGAACGGCCTCGGCACCAACGGCGTCAACACCCGGTACAAGCTGATCCTGTCCGGCGCCACCAACCGTTCCGGTGACAACGCCGATCTGATCAAGTGGGTCAAGGACGCCAAGGCCGCGGTCGTCAAGGACAACTCGGTGCCCGGCCACAGGGTCAAGCCTGCCGAGGTCCCCGCCGATGCGGTGACCTCCTCCGGCTCCGGCCTGGACCCGGACATCTCCCCGCAGTACGCGAAGATCCAGGTCCACCGGGTCGCCGAGAAGAACAACCTGCCCGTCGACAAGGTGGAGAAGCTCGTGAAGGACCACACCGAGGGCCGCACCCTCGGCTTCATGGGCGAGCCCCGAGTGAACGTCCTCGAACTCAACATCGCGCTCAAGGAACTGATCAAGGGCAACTGATGACCCGAGTGCTGGTCGGCGACGTCCTCGCCACCGATGCCGAGCTCCCCGACGACGTATGCCCCGGAGACCTGCTCGCCGTCCCCGTGGCCGGTGCCTATCACCTGTCCATGGCCTCCGGCTACAACCTGGTCGGCCGCCTGCCGGTGGCCGCCGTGCGCGCGGGGCCGGCCCGCCTCCTGGTCCGCCGCGAGTCCCTGGACGACGTCCGCAACAGGGATGTGGGTTGTAACCCGCCCTCATCGTGCGGACCCTCCAGGCCCGCGGCGCCGGCCGACCGACCCGCCCGGGCCCTGCCGGAGGGCGCGCGGACGGCTCCCCGCTGAGACTGGTGCCGATCGTCCGACCCGGCCGTGGTGAGGTCCCGATGGCATATGGCCTGGCACATCGTCAGCTGAGACCCAGGGTTCCGCTGCGCCCCGGTGAAGGGGAGAAGCACCACCTCACCAGCCTGGAGGGTCTGGCCGCGCTGTCCCTGGACGCGCTCAGTTCGGTGGCGTACGGGCCCGAGGCGATCGTGCTGGCGCTGGTGGTCGCGGGGACCGGGGCCCTGACGGCCACGCTGCCGATCACGCTGGCGATCGTCTTCCTGCTCGTGGTCCTCGTGATCTCCTACGCCCAGGTGATCGCCGTACACCCGGACGGCGGAGGCGCCTACGCCGTGGCCAAGAAGGACCTCGGCCCGACCACCAGTCTGCTCGCCGCGGCCAGTCTGGTCGTCGACTACGTCCTCACCGTCGCCGTCAGCCTCACCGCCGGAGCGGACGCCCTCGCCTCCGCGTTCCCCGCCCTCGCCGGGGACAAGCTCTGGGTGTGCCTGGTGGGCCTCGCCGTGCTGGCGGCCGTGAATCTGCGGGGCATCACCGACAGTGCCCGGGTGCTCATGCTTCCCACCGCGCTGTTCATCGTGGCCATCCTCGGTGTCATCGTCCTCGGACTGCTGCGCACGCACCCGGTGGCCGTCGTCGGCACCGCGGAGTCCTTCCCGGCCCAGGAGTCGCTCGGTCTGCTGCTGATCCTCAAGGCGTTCTCGTCCGGCTGTTCCGCCCTGACGGGCGTCGAGGCCATCGCCAACGCCGTGCCGACCTTCCGCACCCCGCGCGTCAGGCGCGCCCAGAGCACCGAACTCATGCTCGGCGCGCTGCTGGGGACGATGCTCATCGGCATCGCCGTGCTGATCCGCCGCGACCATGTCGCCCCGCGCGGAGACGTCACCGTCCTGGCCCAGCTCACGGCCGGCGCCTACGGCGACGGCTGGGCGTACTACGCCACGAACATCCTCGTCACCGTCGTCCTGGGGCTCGCCGCCAACACCAGCTTCGGCGGGCTGCCGGTGCTGATGGGCCTGCTCGCCCGCGACCACCGTCTGCCGCATCTGTTCGGGCTGCGCGCGGAGCGTCCCGTCTACCGGTACGGCGTGCTGGCCCTGGCCCTGCTCGCCGCGCTGCTGCTGCTCGCCACCGGCGCCGACACCCACCGGCTGATCCCGCTGTTCGCGATCGGCGTGTTCATCGGCTTCACCCTCAGCCAGCTCGGTCTCGTCCGGCACTGGGCCACCGAGAGACCCGCCGGCTGGAGGCGCCGTGCCCTGATCAACGGCACCGGGGCGGTGCTGACCACCCTGGCCGGGATCATCCTGCTCACCACCAAGTTCCTGGAAGGAGCCTGGGTGGTCGTGGTCGCCGTACCGCTGATGATGCTGCTGTTCGCGCGCATCGAGCGCTACTACGCGACCGTCGGCCGGGAACTCGGACTGGGCCGGGTCCCCGAACCGCCCGACCGGCGCACCGGCAGCCTGGTGATCGTGCCGCTCGGCGAGGTCAGCAAACTCGCCCAGCACGCCATCACCGCCGCCCTGGCGCTGGGCGACGAGGTGGTCGCGGTCGCGGTGCACGCGGACCCGGAGAAGAGCCGTGCGCTGGAGGAAGCCTGGGACCGCTGGAACCCCGGGGTACGCCTCGATGTCATCGACAGCCCGCACCGCTCGCTCGTCCAGCCGATCGTCGACTACGTGCTGCGCGTCGCCGGGGACGGACGCCAGGTCGCCGTCCTCATCCCGGAGGTGGAACCGCTGCACCGCCGTTACGAGATCCTCCAGAACCAGCGCGGGCTGCTGCTGGCGACCGTGCTGCGGGCCCGTACCGATGTGGTGGTGTGCATGCTCCCCTACCGGCTGAGTGTCTGAGGCGTCCCAGGTGTCCGAGGCGTGCGAGGCGTGCGAGGCGTGCGAGGCGTTCCGATAGGATTCGCTTTCGAGTTCGAAACTTTCGACTTCGCGGCTCGGGGGCCTGTATGCGGACCTACTCCAACCCTGTCATCCCCGGATTCCACCCCGACCCCAGCGTGTGCCGGGTCGGTGCGGACCACTACCTCGTGTGCTCCAGCTTCGAGTACTTCCCCGGCGTCCCGCTCTTCCACAGCCGTGACCTGGTGCACTGGCGCCAGCTCGGCAATGTCCTCGACCGGCCGGGGCAGTTGGAGCTGCCCGACGACACCCCGGCCTCCGGCGGCATCTACGCCCCGACGATCCGCCACCACGACGGCCGCTTCCATGTGATCACCACGGACGTCGGCGGGCTCGGCACCTTCCTGGTCACCGCCGACCGGCCCGAAGGACCCTGGTCGGACCCCGTCCCGATCGACCTGCCCGGCATCGATCCCGACCTCGCCTGGGACGACGACGGGAACTGCTGGTGTGCCGTGGCCGGATGCCGGGTGGCCCGGATCGATCCGCTGACGGGCAAGGTGCTGGAGGGGCCGTTGCCGGTGTGGTCAGGGACGGGGCTGCGGGACCCGGAGGCGCCCCACCTCTACCGGATCGGCGCGTGGTGGTACCTGCTGATGGCCGAGGGCGGAACGGCGCTCGGTCACGGGGTCTCGGTCGCCCGCGCCCGCTCCCCGCGCGGCCCCTGGGAGCCGGCGCCCGGCAATCCGGTCCTCTCCCACCGGGGCACCGGCCTGCCGATCCAGTGCACCGGCCACGCCGACCTGGTCGAGGCGGCCGACGGCAGCTGGTGGATGGTTCTGCTCGGCACCCGGCCGCGCGGCTACTTCCCGGAGTTCCACGTCCTCGGGCGGGAGACCTTCCTGGCACCGGTCGAGTGGGTGGACGGCTGGCCCCGGGTCGGGCCGGTGCGGGAGCGGCATCCCGCGCCCGCCGCCTGGCACCCCGTCGAACCGCCGCCGGTGCGGGACGACTTCGACGCCGTGACGCCGGCGCCGTACTGGATATCGCCGCGCCGCCGGCCCGAGGGCTCCTGGTCGCTGACCGACCGGCCCGGATGGCTGACGCTGACGGCCACGGGCGACAGCCTCGACCGTCCCGGGCACACCTTCCTGGGGCGGCGCCAGCAGCACCCCGACTGCCGGGCGGCGGTCCTCGTCGATCCGGGTTCGGCGCGGGCCGGACTGTCGGTCCGCATGGACGAGGCCCACCACTACGACATCGAGGTGTGCGGGGGAGCGGTGAGCGTGATCGCGCGGATCGGGCCGGCGCGGCAGCGGCTCGCGGAACATCCCGTGCCACCCGGGCCGGTCACGCTGGTCGTCGACATCCGGACCACGGACGCGCAACCGCTCACGACGGCGACGGGCGGTCCCGACACGATCGCCTTCCTGGTGGAAACCCCCGCCGGGCCGGTGCGGCTGGCCGAACTCGACGGCCGCTATCTGTCCACCCAGGTCGCGACCGGGTTCACCGGACGCGTGATCGGAATGTATGTGACGCAGGGGCGCGCGGACTTCGACTGGTTCGAGTACCGCAGCACCGGGCCGGCGCATTCGACCGACTACGAGGAGTAGTCACCCCCGGACACGCGTCGGGGCCGGTGCGCACCAAGGGCGTGCGGGCCGGCCCCTCATGTCGCCGGGCGGAGCGGCGGACCGCCCGGGGTGGTACTCAGGCGGCGGTCATCACCCGGTCGGCACCCAGCGGGCGGTGCGGGGCGATGATCTGGCCGTCCGGCAGGAGCTCACCGGTGTCCTCGAAGAGCAGAACGCCGTTGCACAGCAGGCTCCATCCCTGCTCCGGGTGGTGCGCCATGAGGCGGGCGGACTCCCGGTCGGCGGATTCGGCTGTCGGGCACGGCGGCTGGTGCTGGCACATTGATGGGATCTTTCGCTGTGTCGTGGTCATGTTCGTCCCCCGTTGCGATTAAGTCGGTCGGAACCCAGTGTTGCTCTTTGGGCGTCAATCCGCAGGGATTTCGCAGCACCGCTTTCTCACAGGTTGATGACGCATCGGCCACGCGTCTGGTTCATCCCAACTGGGCAGCCACTTCGGGTGGTTCGGGATGGCCGGATGGGGCTAGTCCGCTCGGACCGGATGCCCTTTTCAGCTCGTCGGAGCGCTTTATTGCTCGTACGAGCGCAGGGGTGAGTAATAGCCGCAGGAAATGCAGTCGTACCCCGCCTCCGGAAATTGGAAACGGGGTACGAAAGGGGTGTGTCAGGCGGGTGAGCCGAGCAGTGGCACGGGAGTCACGCGATGGGTCAGCACCGGAAGCAGCTCGGCGACCCGGTGCGGGCGGTGCGCCGCGATGCCCGGCGGCGCCGGCGCCAGCGGGACGAGCAGGTCCGCGGCCGCCGGATGGCCCTCGGCGCCGTCCGCCGCGCAGTCGCCGTGCAGCCACAGGGTGAGCATGTACAGGCCGGGAACGGAGAGCAGGCGGGGCTGGTAGGGCTGTTGCATCGCCTCGGCCTGGCGCAGGGCGTGTTCCGTGGCGGCGATGTAGGGGCCCTCGAAGAAGTGCGAGAACGCCCAGCCGTCCGGCATCAGCCTGGTCTCGGCGGCGGCCACCGCGCGATCGCCGCACCGGATCAGGAAGCGCCACCCGGTGAGCCGGGTGGCGGACACGCCTTCGGGGGTGATCCGGTCCAGCACATGTACGGGCAGCGGGAGTTCGGGTGTGGCGGGTCCCTGGGCGTTGCGCAGGGAGGGAGTTCGGGCCTCGCGGACCGCGGTGGGGGAACCTAGGGCCGTGAGGACGGAGCGCAGTGCGGGCGCGGGGGCAGGAGGGACTTGCAGCGGCATGGTGGGTCGCCTCTCATTCGACAGGCGCGACGGCGCGAGGGAGGGGGCGGACGGCGCTGTCAGCTCGATGGGGTCAGAGAGGCGGGGGCCCGGGCCGGTGAGCGAGGGTGCGGATGAGGTCTGCCGCAGGTCACCTTGACGGCAGGAACCAGGACCGTGGGCGCCAACCTTCTGCCTTGTTCACGGAGTTTATACGACGGCTGTTCATATGATGTTTCCACTAGCCGTTTCCGGCGTCGCGAACAAGGCGCAATTCAGCCGCTGATTCGCGGGAATCCTCCCGAATCCCTGCCCGGTGGATACCCGCTGACCTCGGAATACGCTTCAGGGGCGGTCGGCTGAATGTCGTCGGCGTTTTTCACGAGGCTCTCGGGGCACCCGAAGTTGCATGATGCCCCATGCCCCGTGAATGTGCCCCTGGACACATTCCAACAGAGTAGCGGGCCCCGGGCCCCCGTGGGACGTTATCGATCGCCTCGGCTGGGCATCATCCCACCTGACCCGGGACACCCGGCGGCCGGATCCTCGGCCCGCCCGATCGAGGAGGGACACTTCGATGGGGGAGAAGGTCGTGGCAGGTGCGTTCGACCTGTCCGATCGCCAGCACTACCGGGAAAAGCTCCGGCGGTGTCTGACGGGACTGGAGCGGCTGCTGGTGGAGAAGCGGTTCGACCGCCCGAAGAATCTCATGGGCGTCGAGATCGAATTGAATCTCGCCGGTTCCGACGGTATGCCGAGAATGTTGAACGGCCAGGTGCTGGAACGTATCGCGAGCCGTGATTTCCAAACAGAACTCGCCATGTTCAATCTGGAAGTCAACATAGCCCCACACCGCCTGGGCGGCCGGGTATTCGACCGGCTGGCCGAGGAACTGCGGACCTCGCTGGCGTACGCCGACCGCAAGGCCGGGGAACTGGACGCCGGAATAGTGATGATCGGCATTCTGCCCACGCTCGACCGGGACGACCTGGTCTCCTCCAACCTCTCCGAGGTCGACCGCTACACCCTGCTCAACGACCAGATCGTGGCCGCCCGCGGCGAGGACTTCGTGCTCGACATCGAGGGGGTGGAACACCTCACCTGCACCTCGAAGTCCATCGTGCCCGAGGCCGCGTGCACCTCCGTCCAACTGCACCTCCAGGTCACCCCCGGCCGCTTCGCCGACGTGTGGAACGCGGCGCAGGCCGCCTGCGCGGCCCAGATCGCCGTCGGCGCCAACTCGCCCTTCCTGTTCGGCCACGAGCTGTGGCGCGAGTCGAGACCGCCGCTGTTCCTGCAGTCCACCGACACCCGCCCGCCCGAACTGCAGGCCCAGGGCGTGCGGCCGCGCACCTGGTTCGGCGAACGGTGGATCTCCTCCGCCCATGACCTGTTCGAGGAGAACCTGCGCTACTTCCCGGCCCTGCTCCCGATCTGCGACGAGGAGGACCCGCTGCGGGTGCTCGACGAGGGAGGCGTGCCCAAGCTCGCCGAACTCGTCCTGCACAACGGCACGGTGTACCGCTGGAACCGTCCGGTCTACGGCATCGCCGACGGCGTTCCGCATCTGCGCGTGGAGAACCGGGTCCTGCCCGCCGGACCGACCATCACCGACGTCATCGCGAACGCCGCCTTCTACTACGGCGTCGTCCGCGCCCTCGCCGAGGAGTCCCGTCCGGTGTGGACCCGGCTGCCCTTCGCGACGGCCGAGGCCAATTTCGACGCCGCGTGCCGGCACGGCATCGACGCCCGCTTCGTCTGGCCCCGGCGCGGACGCTACGGCGGTACGGCCGAGGTCGACGCCGTCACCCTCGTACGCGACGAACTCCTGCCGCTGGCCGAGGCGGGACTGGACGCGTGGGGTGTCGAAGCCGCCGACCGGGACCACTTCCTGGGCGTCATCGAGGAGCGCTGCCGCCGCCGTGTCAACGGCGCGAGCTGGCAGTCGGCGACCTTCCACCGCGCCCTGGAACAGGGGCTGTCCCGGCAGGCGGCGCTGGCCGCCACCACCCGGCGCTACCGCGAACTGATGCACATCGGGGAGCCGGTGCACACCTGGCCGGTGGGCCTGCCGGAGCCGGTGCCGCTGGGGTGAGGGCGGCACGGCCGCGCACCGAGAAAGGGCCGTCGGTCAGCCCGAGGCGTTCCGTGCCCCCGCCGCCACGATGGCCTGCAGGATGACCGAGTGGATCTGGGCGGGGACGCTGACCTCGTGGCCGGAGCCGCCGGTGGCCCGCGCGATCTCCTGGGCCTCCTTCCGGGAGGCATCCGGACCGACGGCGATGACGATGAGGGGCACCGGGCGCTCGGGGTTGCTGAGCTTCTGCAGTTGGGAGACGAGCCCGGCGCGGGAGATGCTGCCGGGATCCTGGTTCACCCCGTCGGTCAGCACGACCAGCGCGTTGAACTTGCCCTTCGCATACGACGAGGTGGCCGCCCGGTACGCGGCGAGGGTGGTGTCGTACAGACCGGTGGCGCCGCCGGGGACCGGCTCCAGTGCGCCGAACGCCGCCGACAGCCGGTCCCGCTGGGTGCCGCGGCCCCTGCGGTCGCCCAGCCGCTCTGTCCGCACCAGCACGCGGTAGTCCTTGTCGCCGTCCAGCCTGGCGGCGAACTCCCACAGACCGATCTCGTCCTCCGGCGTGAAGGTGGCGAGGGCCTGGAGCAGCGAGGCCTTGGTGACGTCCATACGGGACCGGCCCGTGTCCGCCACCGGCTCCGACATGGAGGCGGAGGCATCGACGACCGTGGTGATCCGGGCGCTCTGCACCGTGATCGTCCACGTCCCCAGCGCCTCCTGGAGCGCGGTGTCGGAGGCCGGCTCCGGGGACGGCTCCGCGTAGGGCTGCGGGCTGCGGCCGCCCGCCGCGGCGACGACCGACGGCGCCACGGAGCCGTCGTCCGCGCGGAAGCCGTACTTCTCCAGGAGCTTGTGCTGTGCGGGCTCCCGCAGATACGTCATGAACCGGATCGCGGCCCGGCTCTCGTCGGTGGTCAGCTCCGGCTCGTCGACGAGCGTGTAGGGGTAGTCGAGCGTCGGCGCACCGTCCGTGGGATAGAAGAGGTCCAGGTCTGTGCCGCCGCCGGCCGTCGAGTTGTGGGTGAACGCCGCCTGCTCGCTGAGGATCAGTGCCTGGTTGCGCCTGGGGTTGCCCTGCTCGGTGCCCGAGGAGTCGTGGGGCAGGGTGTCCAGGACCTGGCCGTCGGCCGCCGAGACGCGCTGGGACAGCGCCTTCATCATGGCCGCGGCCCGCGTGGCCCCGCCCTTCGCCTCGGCGGCGGCCGTGCTCAGCCTGGTGAGCGCGAGCAGCCCGGTCGCGCTGCGCGCCGGGTCCGCCGCGCCCAGCCTGAGCGAGTCGTCCGAGAGGGTGGCTGCGGCCAGTTCCGTCCAGGTGTACGTCTTCTTCGGCCACCCCAGCGACTTGGCGGCGGTGTGCAGCATCGCCACACCCACCGGCGTCGCGGCCACATTGCCCTCCGGTGTCACCTGCGTCGCCTTGCCGTCCGCGGTGACCCGCTGCACCCATACGTCCGAATCGGGCACCCACACCTGCGCGTCGGGCTTCCGGCCCGCGCTCAGGATGTCCGTGACCTTGGCGGAGTCCTGCGCCCTCACCGTGACGGCCACGCAGTTCCCGTCGGAGGTGAGGTTCTGCTTCCGGGCCCGCCCGGCCGCCGCCTCCAGGGCCGGGGCGACGTCGGGGGAGGCGGCGAGCGTCAGCCGTACCGGGTCGTCCTGGCAGGAGGAGCCGAAGGAGAGCAGCCCGCTGTGCACGGCGGCGGCCGTGCCGCCCGCGACGGTCAGGACGAGGGCGGTCGCGATGGCCACGCTGCGGCGACGGGCACGGGGGCGGGGGTCGGCCGTGCCCGCCCCGTACCGATCGGGCAAGCTGTGACGTCCCATGACGGTGGTGCCCCTCCCTGTCCCCCCGACAGTCCGTGGCGCACGTTCTTCGTAACTGCTTTCGAGACATTAGCGGGGCGAAGATGGGCATGGGGCGGGATTACCCAACTGGAGGCAGGTGTGCAGGTGGAGGCGGACCCGGTGGCCGATTCTTATCCGCTGGAGCGGCCCTCGCGACGGATGTTCCGGGACGAGACGCTGCTCGTGCTGGGGCTTTCGCTGGGCGCGAGCGGAGTGTCCGCCCTGATCAGCTTTGTCGGATCGGTCACGAAACCGGGCGGCCTCAAGGACCAGGCGGCCACCCTCAATGCCTCGGCCGCGCCGGGGCGTCCCTGGCTCGATCTCGCCTGGCAGCTGTTCGGTATCGCGTCGGCACTCGTGCCCGTCCTGCTCGTCGCCCATCTGTTGATGCGTGAGGGCGAGAGCCTGCGCACCCTCGGCTTCGACCGCACCCGCCCCTGGCCCGACCTCGGGCGGGGGGCGGGCGTCGCGGCCGTGATCGGCAGCACCGGGATCGCCTTCTACCTGGCCGCCCGCGGCCTCGGCTTCAATCTCACCGTGGTGCCCGAGGCGCTGCCCGATGTGTGGTGGAAGTACCCGGTGCTGATCCTCTCGGCGCTGCAGAACGCGATCCTCGAAGAGGTGATCGTCGTCGGCTATCTGCTGCGCAGGCTGGGCCAGTTGGGCTGGACCCCCGGCACCGCGCTGGTGGCCAGTTCCGTGCTGCGCGGCTCGTACCACCTGTACCAGGGCGTCGGCGGCTTCGTCGGCAACATGGTCATGGGCGTGGTGTTCGTCTATCTGTACCGGCGCTGGGGCCGGGTCGGTCCCCTGGTGGTGGCCCACTCCCTCCTCGACATCGGGGCGTTCGTGGGATACGCGGTGCTGGCGGGGAAGGTGGGCTGGCTGCCTACGGCGTGAGCAGCTCGCCCTCGATGGTGGTGACCGCTCGGCCGGTCAGCAGGGTGCGGTCGCCACGCAGTGCGGTGCGGACGAGACCGGAGCGCCGGGAGGCCTGGAGGCCGGTCAGCTCGGGGCGGCCCAGGCGCTCGGACCAATAGGGGGCCAGGGCGGTGTGGGCGCTGCCGGTGACCGGGTCCTCGTCGATGCCGACGTTGGGGAAGAAGCACCGCGAGACGAAGTCGTACCCCCGGGCCGGGTCCTCGGCACGGGCCGTGGCGATGATGCCGCGCGCGGAGTAGGCGCCGAGCGCCTTGTGGTCCGGGGCGAGCCCCAGGACGGTCTTCTCGTCGGCCAGCTCCACCACCAGGTCCCCGACGTTCGGCCCGGTGTCGAACGCCACGAGCGGCTCCGCGCCGAGCGCCTCGGCGACCCCGGCCGGGACCTCGACCGCGGTGAGCGGCGCGGTCGGGAAGTCCATGGTGATCCAGCCGTCCTCGCCGGGCGTGGCGACGAGCACACCGCTGCGGGTCGCGAACCGCACCGGGCCCTCGTGGGCGCCGCCGGTGTGCAGGACGTGGGCCGTGGCGAGCGTGGCGTGCCCGCACATCGCGACCTCGGCGACGGGCGTGAACCAGCGCAGCGCCCAGTCCGCCGCACCGCCCTTCGGCAGCGGGTGCGCGAACGCCGTCTCGGCGTGGTTGACCTCCATGGCGACGCTCTGGAGCCAGTCGTCGTCCGGGAACGCGTCGAGGAGCAGGACCCCGGCCGGGTTGCCGGCGAAGGGACGGTCGGTGAAGGCATCGACGATACGAATCCGCATGCGCCGACGCTAGACGCCCCGCGCACCCGGGCACCAAGGCCAATTCGAGGATGCTGGACCGATACCGCGGTGCGTCCCGGGGGCGAGTCGGGAGAGCGGCCGGAGCGCGGGCTTCACCGCGCGGCGGGTGTCGCGGGGGAGGGGCCACGGTGCTGTACGCCGAGCTTGGTCGGTGGGTGGGAGATTTCCGTGAGGTCGGGGCGCTGGGCGCGCATCGGCTGGCCGGCGGTGACGGTGCGTTTGCGGCCGGGGCGGGGAGCGGCCGGGGCGCGGGCTTCACCGCGCGGCGGGTGTCGCGGGGGCGGGCATCGGCCGGTCCGCGGTGACGGTGCGAACCGGAGGGGGCGGGAGCGCGGGGGCTCAGCGGTGGCGTGGTCGCCGGATTCCAGTTGGTCCAGGTGGGAGGCAAGGACCGCGGCCTGGACGTGGGGCTGTACGCCGAGCTTGGCCAGGAGGCGGGAGACTCCGTGGGTCGGAGCGCTGGGTGCGCATCGGCCGGTCCGCGGTGACGGTGCGAACCGGAGGGGTGGGCTCAGCGGGTGGCGTGGTCGGTGGTTTCCAGTTGGTCCAGGTGGGAGGCGAGGACCGCGGCCTGGACGCGGGGCTGTACGCCGAGCTTGGCCGGGAGGCGGGAGACTCCGTGGGCTCGGGGCGCTGGGTGCGTATCGGCTGGCCGGCGGTGCCGGTGCGTCCTTGGACGGGGCGGGGAGGTCAGCGGGTGGCGTGGTCGGTGGTTTCCAGTTGGTCCAGGTGGGAGGCGAGGACCGCGGCCTGGACGCGGCGCTGTACGCCGAGCTTGGCCAGGAGGCGGGAGATGTGGTTCTTGACCGTCTTCTCGGAGAGGTAGAGCTTCTTGCCGATCTCGCGGTTGGTCAGGCCGTCGCCGATCAGGGCGAGGATGTCGCGCTCGCGCGGCGACAGGCTCGCGAGTTCGGCCGGCATGGCCGGAGTGTCCGTGGGGTCGGCGCGCAGCGAGCGCATCAGGCGGGCCGTGGTCGCGGGGTCCAGCATCGACTGGCCCGAGGCGACGGTGCGCACCGCCGAGATCAGGTCCGAGCCCTTGATCTGCTTGAGGACATAGCCCGAGGCCCCGGCCATGATCGCGTCCAGCAGCGCGTCCTCGTCGTCGAACGACGTGAGCATCAGGCACGCGAGCTCCGGCATCCGGCTGCGCAGCTCCCGGCAGACCGTGATGCCGTCGCCGTCGGGGAGACGGACGTCCAGCACGGCGACATTCGGGCGCAGCGCGGGACCGCGGACCAGCGCCTGTTCGACGCTGTCCGCGTCGCCGACCACGGAGATGTCGGGCTCGCCGTCGAGCAGGTCGGTCAGACCGCGCCGTACGACCTCGTGATCGTCGAGCAGAAACACGCGGATCGGATTCCGCTCGTCGAAAGTGCCTGTGTCGGCCATGGCGATCCCTCGCTACCCGGTGGCGGACGGCCTGTGGGCAGTCCGTGAGGCCGATCCTCACTCGCCGGGGCCGGTCGTACTAGGGCCGACCGGCCCCACTCACCGGGGCCCACCGGGTCGTCGTCGGTGCCGGACCGGTCAGACGAGGCTGCCGGCGCCGTACGGGGCGTACAGGTCGAGGAGCCGGCCCCGGGCGGACCGCAGCCGGTGGGCCAGCACGTCGCCGACCCACTGCGCGACGGCGTTGCCCAGCCCCGCATCCTCCCGGCACATCGTGCGCACGGTCTCGGCGTCGAACTCGTACGCACGCACCGGCGTCACCGCCTCGGCGCCCAGGTGCCAGACGTGCGGCGAGAACAGCCAGGACCAGCCGACCAGCTCGTTCGGCCGGAGCATCTCGATGACGGCGGCCTTGCGGCCGGGCACATGCATGTCGAGCTCGATGCTGCCGGTGCGCAGGATCCAGAACCGGTCGGCACGTCCACCCTCCTCGAACAGGCGTGTCCCCTGCGGGAAGGACACCTCTCGGGCGACGCGCATCAGCTGCTGCCGGTACTCGGCGGGCAGGGCCTGCAGCATGCTGGGCGTACGAGTAGTGATCATGGCGTGCCTCCCGGCGGCGCGTAGGAACTGCCGAGGCCAGCGTGTGTCCGTCGGGCGCGGCGGGCCATGGGCCACCCGGCCCGTCGGTCGGGCCACTCGGCTCTCGTCGGTTCCCACCGCGGTCGCATCCGCGCCGAGGGCCCGATCGACCATGCTTGGCGGGGCCGCCGAAGAACGGCTGGAGGATCGGTTCAGCTGCGGTCGTCCCCGCCCGGAGCGCCGTCCCCACCGGGAGCGCCGTCCCCGCCCGGAGCCCGGCCCTCGCACCACGTCCGGTAGGCGGCCACGGCGGTCGGCAGCGTCGGGAAGATGAGATCCGTCCCGACGGACTCCTCCAGGCCGTACGCCCGCAGGTCGTCCAGGAGGTCCTGCTTGACCCGGGCGAGGGCGAACACGACGCCCCGCCCGACGAGTTCACGGCGCAGTTCGTCGACCGCGTCCAGGGCCGTGATGTCGACCTCGACGTTGGCCTCCGTGTTCAGGACGAACCAGCGCACGGGATCGGTCTGTTCGTCGACCGAGGCAAGGGCCCGGCGCCGGAAGTCCTCCGCGTTGGCGAAGAACAGCGGGGAGTCGTAACGGTAGACCAGCAGGCCGGGGATCGTACGGGCCTCGGGGTAGTCGTCCACGTCGTGCATGCCGGCTATCCCGGGCACCAGCCCCTCGACCGCGTCGTGCGGCCGGGCCACCCGCGTCAGCAGCTCGGCCACCGACAGCCCGACGGCGACCAGCACGCCGTACAGGATGTCCAGGGCGAGCACCCCGGCCAGGCAGCCGAGGGCCAGCATGAGTTCCCGGCGGCGGAAGGACGCCAGCCGGCGGAAGCCCGCGAAGTCGATCATGCGGGCCGCCGCGTAGACGACGAGCGCACCGAGCACGGCCGAGGGCGTGCGGGAGAGCAGCGGGCTGAGGAACAGCAGGACGGCGAGCACCGCGGCCCCCGCCACCAGGGAGTACGCCTGGCTGCGGGCCCCCGCCGAGGAGGCGAGCGCGGTGCGGCTGGCGCTGCTGCTCACCGGGAAGCCGTGCAGCACACCGGCGCCGAGGTTGGCCGTCCCCAGCGCGAGGAACTCCTGGTTGGCGTCCAGGCCGGGGCCCGCGTCGGCGCCGCCGGTGAACGCCCGCGCGGTGAGGATGAAGTCCGTGTACGCGACGATCAGCACGCCGAGCGCGGGCAGGACCAGACGCGGCAGGTCGCTCAGGTCGGGCAGGGCGAGGTCCGGCACTCCCGACGGGACCTCGCCGATCACCTTGATGCCGTACCGGTCGTCGAGGTCGAACGCCACCACCGCGGCCGTGCCGAGGATCACCGCGAGCAGGGGGCCCGGCACTGCGCGGGCATACCGCGCCACCACGAACAGGAACGCGAGCACCGTGGCCGAGAAGACGACCGTGGCCGCGTGGGCGTCGGACAGGTGCGTGACGAACGACCAGACCTGAGGGAAGAACTCGGTGCCCGTCGTGGTGACTCCGGTGAGCTTCGTCAGCTGATCCACGGTCATGATCAGTGCCACGCCCGCGAGATAGCCGATCAGGACCGGCCGGGAGAGCAGATCGGCGAGGAAGCCCAGCCGCACCGCCCACGCCGCCACGCACAGCAGCCCGACCGTGACCGCGAGCGCGGCCGCCAGCGTCGCGTACCGCCCGGAGTCGCCCGCCGCCAGCGGACCGACCACGGTGGCCGTCATCAGGGCGGTCGTGGACTCGGGGCCGACCGAGAGCAGCCGGGAGGAGCCGAACAGCGCGTACAGCGCGAGCGCGGGCAGGATCGCCCACAGCCCGGTGACCGGCGGCAGCCCGGCCACTCCGGCGTAGGCCATGACCTGCGGCACGAGATACGCGGCGACGGTCGCGCCGGCCAGCAGGTCGCCCCTGAGCCACGAGCGGTGATAGCGGAGCAGGACCGCGAGCCCCGGTACCGGATGGCGCCACCACGAAGCCTGTGCGGCCGAGCCCTGGGACATGCGCCACCCTTCTCCGTGACTGACCTCATGATCCACCGAGGTACGAGCCGTCGCGAGACGTATCCGTGAACTCGTCCGCCCCGCTCGTGCCGTCGAGCCCAACGAGCCCGGCGTGCGGGACCGTTCAGGGCCGTGGCCGTCGGCCTTCGGCATCGGACCTGCCCTGGTCGGAGGCATCGCGCTGCGGATCACGGCCGTCACGGGCACCATGATGAGGGCGCTGATGAGGCGCGCCGTCCTCCTGATCGTCGAGGGTCCTTCGGCCCTTCTCCGGGACCTGCGGCCCCTGCCCCCCGACCGGTCCGTGTACGAGGCTCGAATCGCGAACCCCACTCAGGAGGTGGAGATCATGACCCGCACCGTCACGGTCGGCCTGGACGGCTCGGAAGAGAGCCGCGCCGCGGCCGAATGGGCGGCCCGCGAGGCAGAGCTGCTGGGTCTGCCGCTGAAGCTGCTCCAGGTGTGGGAACCGGTACCGGAGCCCATGGCACAGGCCCCGCTGCTCGGGTCCGAGACCCACCAGCACTGGACCGACCGGATCACCCGCGAGGCGGCCGCGGACATCGCCCGGCGCCACCCCGGCCTCGAAGTGACCACCGAGCAGCTGTCCGGCACGCCCGGCGAGGTCCTTGCGAACGCGGCGAAGGACGCCGAACTGGTGGTCCTCGGTTCGCGCGGGCTGGGCGGCGTGGCCGGCTTCATGGTCGGCTCGGTCGGACTCTCGGTCGTCGCCCACGCCGAACGACCCGTCGTGCTGGTCAGGGCGGGGAAGCAGGCCGCCGACGAGCACGAGACGGACCCGGCGGGCAGCCCGTCCGCCGCGACACCCTTCCGCCCCGTGGTCCTGGGCCTGGACGTGGACTCCCCGGACGAGGAGCTGATCGGGTTCGCGTTCCGGGCGGCGGCCCGGCGCGGTACGACCCTGCGTGTCGTCCACGGCTGGACCCCACCGCCGTACTACACGGAAGCCGTCACCGCGGACCTCGTGATCCAGGCGCCCGAGGCGCCCGAGACGCTCGGCGAGAAGACCCCCCTGGCCGAGATTCTCCTGCCGTGGCGGCAGAAGTTCCCGGACGTCGAGGTCACCACCGAGTGCCACTGCGGAACCCCCGCCGACCACCTGGTCGACGCCGCCCGCGAAGCCTCCCTGCTGGTCGTGGGCCGGCGGATCCGCCGCAGCCCGTTCGGCACGCACATCGGTCCGGTCACACACGCCGCCCTGCACCACTCCACCGCCCCGGTCGCCGTGGTCGCGCACGACTGACCCGGCGGACCCGACCGACCCGACCGACCCAGCGGACTCGACCGACCCACCCCGGAGGAGAGAAGACCCATGAAGGCAGCGGTTGTTCGGGCCTTTGGTGAGCCCCTGGCGATCCGGGCCAGGCGATGAGCGCGGTGGACCTGCCCCTGGTCGTGGGCGTCGACGGGTCGGAGCCGAGTCTGCGCGCGGTGGACTGGGCGGCGGACGAGGCGGTGCTGCGCGGGGTGCCGCTGCGGCTGGTGTACGCCTCGCTGTGGGAGCGCTACGAGGGCACCTCGCCGGCGCAGGACGTGGGCAGGCCGTCCGAGCAGGTGATGGCCGAGGACATCGTCGCCGCGGCCGCCAGGCGTGCGGCCCGGCGGCAGGCCGGTGTGAAGGTCTCCACCGACGTCCTGCCCGAGGAACCCGAATACGCGCTGGTACGCGAGAGCCGCGAAGCGTCCGCGCTGGTGATGGGCACCCGGGGCCGCACGGGCATGGTCGAGATGCTGCTCGGCTCGGTCAGCCTGGCCGTCGCCGCCCATGCCGACTGCCCGGTGATCGTGCTCCGCGGCACCCAGGACCAGCGCGGCGGGCCGGAGACGCACGGCCGGATCGTGGTGGGCGTGGCGGAGGGGCCGGCCGGTTCGGCGGCGGTGCGCTTCGCCGCCGCGGAGGCGGAGCTGCGCGGGGTGCCCCTGGAGGCCGTACGCGCCTGGCGGCACCCGGCACATCCGGCCGGCGGCGAGTCCGCCCGGTTGCACGAGGAGCGGGCCGCCGAGACGCTGGAAGCGGCCGTGAGCGAGGCGGCCGAGCAGCACCCTGGTGTCGACCTGCGACGGCGTACCGTCGAGGGCCACGCACGCCGGGTGCTGCTGGACGTCTCGCGCGACGCGGGCCTGCTGGTGGTGGGTGCCCAGCGCACGCAGGGCGCCTTCGGGCTCCAGCTCGGTCGCGTCACCCACGGCGTTCTGCACCACGCCGCCTGCCCCGTCGCGGTCGTACCCCATCGGTCGTGAACGCGGTGGGCGGTGGTTCAGAGGCTCGCCGCGTGGTCCGGGACGAAGGTCTGCAGCTCCCGCGGCGGGCGCTCGTAGCCGGTCGACGGCGGTCGCTCCGGCAGCTTCAGCACCGGCGGCTTCACCTCGTGGTACGGGACGGAGTCCAGCAGATGGGCGATCATGTTCAGCCGGGCGCGGCGCTTGTCGTCGCTCTCGACGACGTACCAGGGCGCCTCGGAGACGTCGGTGTGGACCAGCATCTCGTCCTTGGCCCGGGAGTAGGCCTCCCAGTGGGTGATCGACTCCAGGTCCATCGGCGACAGCTTCCAGCGCCGCACCGGATCGTCCAGGCGCCGCCGGAACCGCTCCTGCTGCTCGGTGTCGCTCACCGAGAACCAGTACTTGCGCAGCAGGATCCCGTCCTCCACCAGCATCCGCTCGAAGATCGGGCACTGGCGCAGGAAGCGCTGGTACTCCTGCTGCGTACAGAAGCCCATCACATGCTCGACACCGGCCCGGTTGTACCAGGACCGGTCGAACAGCACCATCTCCCCCGCGGCCGGCAGGTGCTCCACATACCGCTGGAAGTACCACTGCGTGCGCTCGCGCTCGGTCGGCTTGGGCAGCGCCGCGACGCGGGCCACGCGCGGATTGAGGAACTGGGTCACCCGCTTGATCGCACCGCCCTTGCCCGCCGCGTCCCGCCCCTCGAAGACGACGACCAGCCGGGCGCCCTCCGCCCGCACCCACTCCTGCAGCTTCACCAACTCGGTCTGCAGGCGCAGCAGTTCCTTCTCGTACACCTTCCGCGGCAGCTCCGCCGCTTTCCTGTCGGCCATGCCGCCTCCACCGCCCGATGACCTCTACGTCGACGACTTCCGGAGTCTCACCCATGTCCAAGGTCGAACACCAGGACGCCACCGTACTTTCCGACGACGAGCTGCGCACCCTGGACGCGCACTGGCGCGCCGCCAACTACCTTGCGGCGGGCCAGATCTATCTGATGGCCAACCCGCTGCTCACCGAGCCGCTGCGGCCGGAGCACATCAAGCCGCGGCTGCTCGGTCACTGGGGCACCTCGCCCGGCCTCAACCTCGTGTACACCCACCTCAACCGCGTGATCAGGACGCGCGGCCTGGACGCGCTGGCCATCTGGGGGCCGGGGCACGGCGGGCCCTCCGTGGTGGCCAACTCCTGGCTGGAGGGCAGCTACAGCGAGACCTACCCGGACGTGTCGCGTGACGCGGCGGGCATGGAGCGGCTGTTCCGGCAGTTCTCGTTCCCGGGCGGGGTGCCCAGCCATGTGGCCCCGGAGACACCCGGTTCGATCCACGAGGGCGGCGAGCTCGGCTACTCGCTCGCCCATGCCTACGGCGCCGCCCTCGACAACCCGGACCTGCTGGTCGCCTGCGTGATCGGCGACGGCGAGGCGGAGACCGGACCGCTGGCCGCCTCCTGGCACTCGAACAAGTTCCTTGACCCGGTGCACGACGGAGCGGTCCTGCCGATCCTGCACCTCAACGGGTACAAGATCGCCAACCCGACGGTGCTCTCCCGTCTTCCCGAGTCCGAACTCGACGAGCTCCTGCGGGGATACGGCCATGAGCCGATCCATGTGACCGGTCACGTCCCGGCCGAGGTGCACCGGGCGATGGCCGCGGCGCTCGACGAGGCGCTGGACCGTATCGCGGTGGCGCAGCGGACCGCCCGTGAGGACGGCGTCGGCGAGCGCGTGCACTGGCCGGTGATCGTGCTGCGCACGCCGAAGGGCTGGACCGGTCCGGCCGAGGTGGACGGCGAGCCGGTCGAGGGCACCTGGCGCGCCCACCAGGTCCCGCTGGCCGGTGTCCGCGAGAACCCCGAGCATCTGCGGCAGTTGGAGGCCTGGCTGCGCTCGTACCGGCCCGAGGAGCTCTTCGGCGCCGACGGCAGGCCCGTCCCCGATGTCCTGGCCTGCCTTCCCGAGGGCCACAAGCGGCTCGGTGCCACGCCGCACGCCAACGGCGGCCTCCTCGTACGGGACCTGCCGATCCGCGGCCTCGACGACTTCGCGGTCCCGGTCGACAAGCCGGGGACGACGCTGCACGAGCCGACCCGGGTCCTCGGCGCCCTGCTCGAACAGGTCATGAAGGACACCGGCGGGCGCCGGGACTTCCGCGTGGTGGGCCCCGACGAGACCGCCTCCAACCGGCTGCAGGCCGTCTTCGACGCCAGCGGAAAGGCCTGGCAGGCACAGATCCTGCCGGTCGACGAACACCTGGAGCGGCACGGCCGGGTGATGGAGATCCTCTCCGAACACCTCTGCCAGGGCTGGCTGGAGGGCTATCTCCTCACCGGCAGGCACGGACTGTTCTCCTGCTACGAGGCCTTTGTGCACATCGTCGACTCGATGGTCAACCAGCACATCAAGTGGCTGAAGACCTCCAGGGACCTGCCCTGGCGCGCGCCCATCGCCTCCCTCAACTACCTGCTGACCTCGCACGTGTGGCGCCAGGACCACAACGGCTTCTCCCACCAGGACCCCGGCTTCGTCGACCACGTCCTCAACAAGAGCCCCGAGGTCGTGCGCGTGTACATGCCGCCGGACGCCAACACGCTCCTGTCGGTCGCGGACCACGCCCTGCGCAGCCGGGACTACGTGAACGTGATCGTGGCCGGGAAGCAGCCGTGCTTCGACTGGCTGTCCATGGATCAGGCCCGGGTCCACTGCGCGCGAGGAGCCGGCATCTGGGAGTGGGCCGGCACGGAGAACGGCGGCGAACCGGACGTGGTGCTGGCCTGCGCAGGGGACGTGCCCACCCAGGAGGTCCTGGCCGCGGCCCAGCTGCTGCGCCGGCATCTGCCCCAGCTCGCGGTGCGCGTCGTCAACGTGGTCGACATGACACGGCTGATGCCGCGCGAGGAGCATCCGCACGGTATGACCGACTTCGAGTTCGACGGCCTCTTCACCACCGACAAGCCGGTGATCTTCGCCTACCACGGCTACCCGTGGCTGATCCACCGTCTCGCCTACCGCCGCGCCGGGCACCGGAACCTGCACGTCCGCGGCTACAAGGAGTCCGGCACCACGACCACGCCGTTCGACATGGTCGTGCGCAACGATCTCGACCGCTACCGCCTGGTGATGGACGTCATCGACCGCGTCCCCGACCTCGCGGCGGGCGCCGCCCGCGTGCGCCAGCAGATGGCCGATGCCCGCACCCGCCACCACGCCTGGATCCGCGAGCACGGCGTTGACCTGCCCGAAGTCGCCGACTGGAGCTGGAACGCCTGATTCCGGAAACGGCGGAGCCGCCGTGGGTGCCGAAGAGGCTTGTCATCCGATCGGTTCCGATATATCGTTGACGCATCGCGACAGATCAACGATGGAATGGAGTGATGGCGATGCGTTCCCACGGATACGAGCACGGACATCGACACGACGGCGGCTCCCGGCGCGACCGGGGCGGTTTCGAGGGGCTGCGGGCGGCCTTCGGGCCCTTCGGCCCGGGCGGCCCCGGCTTCGGTCCCGGCGGACCCGGTTTCGGACCGGGCCCCTGGGGTCATCGAGGGCGCGGCGGTCCCAGGGGAAGGGCGCGGCGCGGTGACGTACGGGCCTCGATCCTGGCCCTGCTCAAGGACCGGCCGATGCACGGCTACGAGATGATCCAGGAGATCGCCGAGCGCAGCGGCGGCGCGTGGAAGCCGAGCCCCGGCTCGGTGTACCCCACCCTGCAACTGCTGGAGGACGAGGGCCTGATCACCAGCGAGTCCGAGGGCGGCAAGAAGCTGTTCTCGCTCACCGAGGACGGCCGCACCGCGGCCGACGAGGGGCCCGAAGCGCCCTGGGAAGAGGCCTCGCGCGGGGTCGACTGGGAAGCCCTCGGCGAGATCCGTCAGGCCGGTTTCGGTCTGATGGAGGCCTTCGGGCAGGTCTGGAAGACCGGCAGCAAGGAACAGCGCGAGAAGGCGCTGGCCGTCATCAACGACGCCCGCAAGAAGCTGTATCTGATCCTCGCCGACGAGGACTGAGCCTCCTCCTCACGAGGAGCGAGGGCAGCACTGACCGAGGCGCCCCGCGGACTGTTCCGCGGGGCGCCTTCCCGTCTCGCCGTCCGTCCTGCCGTCTCAGGCCACCAGCCCGCCCAGCTTGCGCAGCGACTCGTTCAGGGCCGCCGTCGCCGAGTCCTTGAGCTTGCCCGCCATCAGCGACACGGCGGCGCCCGTGAACTCGCCGTCGATGCGCACCGTCGTGGCGTCGCCGTCCGGGGTGAGTGTGTAGCGCGTGGCGACGGTCACCGCCATCGGGCCCTTGCCGCGAATGGCGAGCACCCGGGCCGGCTCCAGCTCCTCGATGGTCCACTCGACCTCGGCCGGGAACCCCATCAGCTTCATGTTCTCCTGGAAGGTGCCGCCCACCGCCAGGGTCTCGGGGCCGCCCTTGGGGAAGTTGGTGTGGGTCGCGTTCCACTCCCCGTACGCCGGCCAGTCCGTGAGCTGCGCCCACACCTTCTCGGCCGGTGCCCCGATGCGTGCCTCCGCGCTGACTTCGGCCATGCGACCACCTCTCAGTGTCGGGCTGTGGTGTCGCGGAACGTAGCCGCAGGGCCCGGAACATTCAATACTGATGAACTGTCAGAAAATGTGGAGAGCACGCGTTCCCGCGGGGGCATCGGCCTGATCTCCTCCGTAAGGAGGAGATTCCGGCCGGGGTTGTCCACTCACCGTGGGACGCGAAGATGCTTCCCCTCGGCGATGACCTCGGCCCGAGAGGCTGATGGGGTAGGGGATGTGCAACCCCGTATTCCCCACCAGTCCGCCCATGACCAGGGAATCCTCCGCGCGGATGCCGATGCCGGGCTCAGTGCCGAGCTGGCAGCGGTGGTCGCCGGTGCCCGCCGCAGGGCTGTTCGGGACGGGGACCGGCAGATCGACACCGCCCATCTGCTGCACTCGCTCCTGGAGTCCGATCCCGACGTACGGGCCGTGACCGGCGACCCTCCGCAGATCGCCCGCCTGCTCGGCTACCTCGTGCAGCGCAGCATCGGCTACGGCCTGCGCTGGCAGAGCACCGTGGAGGACTCGGGCGTGATGCCCACTCTGAAGGGGGCCGACGGCTGGTCGCCGCTGGCCTCCGCCGCCATGGTCCACGCCGTCGAGCGGGCCCGGCTGCGCGGCGGCGACCGGGCGGGCGGCACCGATCTGCTCGTCGCGCTCGTCCGGGACCCCGAGGCCCGGGCCGTCGAGGTGCTCGCGCGCGCCGGGATCGAGGTGGCCGGCCTGCCGGCCCGGATCGCTGGCTGGGGGGAGTACGCGGGGGACGGTGGCGCGGCCTGCTGAGCGCGCCCCGTCCAGCCGCTGAGACAGGTGCCATTGGGGGTGACGCTCATGTCGTCGCCTGTCATCATGTGCCGGTGCATACGTCTGAAAGCAGCCAGGGCAGCCACGGGAAGGGCGTCGGGCTCGGCCTCGCGCTCGCCTCGGCGCTCGCCTTCGGGGGATCCGGTGTCGCGGCCAAGCCGCTGATCGAGGCGGGACTCGACCCGCTGCACGTGGTGTGGCTGCGGGTGGCCGGTGCCGCGCTGGTGATGCTGCCGCTCGCGGTGCGCCACCGGGGGCTGGTGCGCCGTCGCCCCGCGCTGCTCGCCGGGTTCGGACTGCTCGCCGTGGCCGGTGTCCAGGCCTGCTACTTCGCCGCGATCTCACGCATCCCGGTGGGGGTCGCGCTGCTCGTGGAGTACCTCGCCCCCGCCCTGGTGCTCGGCTGGGTGCGATTCGTGCAGCGCCGGCCGGTCACACGGGCCGCCGCGCTCGGTGTGGTCCTCGCGGCCGGCGGCCTCGCCTGTGTCGTCGAGGTCTGGTCGGGGCTGGGCTTCGACGCGCTCGGGCTGCTGCTCGCCCTGTGCGCGGCCTGCTGCCAGGTCGGCTACTTCGTCCTGTCCGACCAGGGCAGCGAGGCGGGCGAGGAGGCGCCCGACCCGCTCGGTGTCATCGCGTACGGACTGCTCATCGGCGCCCTCGTACTGACCGCCGTGGCCCGCCCCTGGGCCATGGACTGGTCCGTCCTCTCCGGCACGGCCCACATGAACGGCACCCCGGTCCCGGCGGCCGCGCTGCTGGCGTGGATCGTCCTGGTCGCCACCGTCATCGCCTATGTCACCGGTGTGGTGTCCGTGCGGCGGCTCTCCCCGCAGGTCGCGGGTGTCGTGGCCTGCCTGGAGGCGGTCGTCGCGACCGTGCTGGCCTGGGTGCTCCTCGGCGAACACCTCTCCGCGCCCCAGGTCGTCGGGGGTGCGGTCGTCCTGGTCGGAGCGTTCATCGCCCAGTCCTCGACGCCTGCCAAGGGCTCCGCGGACCCGGTGGCGAGCGGCGCACCCCCACGTGAACTCGCCGCCCAGGCAACGGCGGCACAGCCCGCGGAGTGAACCGGGCCGGCCGTCCGCTCACGCCCCGCGCCTGCGCACCAGGTGCTCCCGTGCCGCCGCGTCCCCCGGCCCGCTCCGCTCCGCCAGCGCGCCGGCGATCCGGTCCCGCACCTCCTCCGGCTTCTTGCCCGCGTACTTGAACTTCGCGCGTACGTCGGTCACCACGAGCCGCAGCCCGCGGATGCCGGACAGCAGGCGGCCGTACGGAGCCTCCTCCGGTGTCGCCCGCGACGAGCCGCCCTCCGGCTGGAAGTGGCCGAGCTGGCGGTTGAGCAGGTCGGCCTTCTCCGCCGGGTCGTCCACGACCTGGGCCGTGCAGCGGAGCTGGACGGCGGCGTAGAAGCTCGTGGGGACGCCGTGCTCGGACGGGCCGTCCGGCGCGGCCTGCCAGGGGCCGGGCACATAGACGTAGTCGTCGACCACGCTCAGCAGCACCTGCGGATTCGCCTCCAGGGCGGGCCACAGCGGATTGGGGCGGGCGAGGTGGGTGACCGCCTCGCCGCGGGCGGCGTCGAAGGCGAAGTGGAGCGGCTGCACGAAGGGCGGCTCACCGGACGGTCCGTTGACCGCGAGCTGGCCGAAGTCATGGGCGGCCAGCCAGGTCTGCCACTCGGTGTCGTCGCGGGGCGCGTCCCAGGGGTGGATCAGCATCACAGCCCCTTGAGGTAGTCGGGGAGCTCGATGCCGGGGACGAGGTCGGCGTTCGCGACCGGCGCCTCGTACCCCTTGCGCAGCGGGACGACCCCGGCCCAGTGGGCGAGGGCCAGGTCCTCGGGCTCGTCGTTCGCGCCGCCGGTACGGACCTTGGCGGAGACCTCGTCCAGGTCGAGCCGGATGACCGCGGTGGCCGCCAGCTCCTTCTTGCTGGCGGGCCGGGAGTCGGCGGAGCGCCCCGGTACGACATGGTCGACCAGCGCGTCCAGGGCCAGTCGCCGCTCCTCGGGGTCGGTGACCTGGTGGGCGATGCCGTGCACCACGACCGAGCGGTAGTTGATCGAGTGGTGGAAGGCGGAGCGGGCCAGGACCAGCCCGTCGACATGGGTGACCGTCAGACACACCGGGAGCCCCGGGTCGCTCCCGCCCGTCATCAGCAGCGGGCGCGAACCCGTGGAGCCGTGCACATAGAGCCGCTCGCCGACCCGGCCGTACAGCGTGGGGAGCACCACCGGCGCGCCGTCGCGGACGAAGCCGAGGTGGCAGACGTAGCCCTCGTCGAGTATCGAGTGCACCAGCTCCTTGTCGTACGACGCCCTCTCGGCGGCGCGCGTCGGGACGGTGCGGTCGGTCGGGGTGTAGGCGGCCGACGGCGGCGGCGTCTGCTGGGTCCCCTGCATGGCGCTCTCCATTGCACTAGTGCATAATGACTTTTGTGCTAGGAGAGTATCCGATCGAAGGCCGCGGCGCAGCAGAGATCGCGGCGAGCGTCGAGCGCGCGGTGGGGGCCGGTGATCTGCAACCGGGCCAACTGCTGCCACCCATGCGAGAGTTGGCCTCCCGGCTGGGGGTGAATCCCAATACGGTCGCGGCCGCCTACCGCACCCTGCGGGAGCGCGGGGTCATCGAGACGGCGGGACGCCGCGGCAGCCGTATCCGGCCCAAGCCGGCCACGACGGGCCGCGAGCAGCTGCATGTGGCCGTGCCGGCCGGGGTGCGGGACCTGTCCAGCGGCAACCCCGACCCGGCACTGCTGCCTTCACTCACGCCCGCCCTCGCGGCGGTGGCGGCGGAGGGGGACCGGGACCCGGTGCTCTACGGAGCCGAGCCCGTCGAGCCGGAGCTGGCCCGGATCGCGCGGGCCGAACTCGACGCCGACGGGGTGCCCGACGGGCCGCTCACCGTGACCTCCGGTTCGCTGGACGCCGTGGAGCGCGTCCTCGCGGCCCACCTCAAGCCGGGGGACGCCGTCGCCGTCGAGGACCCCGGCTGGGGCCGGACCCTCGACCTCGTGCCGGCACTGGGGCTGCGCACGGTCCCCGTGGGCGTCGACGACGAGGGCCCGCGCCCCGAGGACCTGAGCGCGGCCCTCGCCTCCGGAGCGCGCGCCCTGATCGTCACCGACCGCGCGCAGAACCCCACCGGAGCCTCCGTGAGCGCCACGCGCGCGCGTGCCCTGCGGTCCGTGCTGCGCGAGTACCCGCAGACCCTGCTGATCGAGGACGACCACGGCCACGGCATCGTCGACCTGCCCCTGCACCCCCTGGCCGGTGTCACCCACCACTGGGCCTTCGTCCGCTCCGTCGCCAAGGCATACGGCCCCGACCTGCGCCTCGCCGTCCTCACCGGCGACGCCGTCACGGTCGACCGGGTGCGCGGGAGACAGCGGCTGGGACCGGGATGGGTGAGCCGGCTGCTGCAACGTGCCGTGGTCCACCTCTGGAAGGACGGCGCGGTGGACGGACCGGCGGTGGCGACGGCGTACCGGTCCCGCCGGGACCTGCTGATCGACGCGCTCGCGGAGCGTGGGGTCCCCTCGCACGGCCGCAGCGGCATGAACGTCTGGGTACCGGTCCCCGACGAGACGGGCGCGGTCGCCCGCCTCCTCCACGCCGGCTGGGCCGTCTCCCCGGGCGCCCGCTTCCGCCTGAGCGCCCCACCCGGAATCCGCATCACGATCTCGACGCTGACTCCGCAGGAGACCGGAGCCTTGGCAACTGCGGTGGCCGCGGCGGTGGGTCCGACACCGGTGAGGACATATGTGTAGCCAAGGCCGATCCCCCCAGAGGCGCGGGGAACCCCTTCAGGCGCCCCGCCGAACTTGAGTGAGCGCCGCCCCTGCAAGAACGATCACCGCCCCCACCGGAGTGGTCCACCGAAGCGACTCCCCCAGAATGGCAACCCCCGCCGCGGTCGCGATCACGGGGATGAAGTAGGTCACCATCTGAGCCGTGGTGGGCCCGACCTCGGCAACCAACCCGTACTGGATGAGGACAGCCAGCCCGGTACCCAGGGCTCCCAACGCGGCAACGGCAAGCAGCGGGACAAGAGCGAAGTGCCCCGGAGCCGAAGTGAACAGCGGAGTCACAATGGCCAGTTGCCCCGTGGCCAACAACAACTGCGCCCCCGTCATCGCCAGATGGGAATGCCCCGTCCCGGCCAGCGTCCGCCGGACGTAGATCCACCCGATCGGATAGCTCAGCGAAGCAAGCAGAGCCATCGCCGTACCCGTGGCATCCAGGCCGTGGAATCCCTGCCACGCGCCGAGCACCGTCAACACCCCGAGAAAACCGATGCCGAGGCCGGCGAAGCGAACCCGGGTCGGGCGGTCCTCGGAGAGGGCGACCAGGGACAGCGCCATGCCCCACAGCGGCGAGGTGGCGTTGCAGATGCCCGCCAGCGTGGAGGGGATGGTGAGCTCCGAGTAGGCGAAGAGAGAGAAGGGCAGGGCGTTCAGCAGGAACGCGGCGACCGCCAAGTGGCCCCAGGTGCGTGCCCCGCGCGGGAGCCGCTCCCGCTTGACCGCCATGGCCGCCGCGAGCACCGCCGTACCGAACACCAGCCGCCCCAGGGTGACTTGGAAGGGCGCGTACCCCTGCGTGCCCACCTTGATGAGCAGGAAGCTGAAGCCCCATATCAGGGACAGGGCGCCGAAGCGCAGGCGCCAGTCGAGGCGGGTGCGTGGCTGCCGGACGGGGGCGGCCTCGGCGCGGGGGGTCGTGACGGTGCTCATGGGCCCTACGATGCCGGAGGCAACCTCGTAGCACAATCGAGAATTCTCGCGCGATACGTCGTAGCATTGCTTACATGTTGAATCTGGAGCGCCTGCGCACCCTGGATGCCCTCGCCCGGCACGGCTCGGTCAGTGGCGCGGCCGAGGCGCTGCACGTCACCACGTCCGCGGTCTCGCAGCAGATGGGCAAGCTGGAGCGGGAGGTGGGACAGCGGCTCCTCGCCAAGAACGGGCGAGGGGTGCGCCTCACGGACGCGGGACGGCTGCTCTCCGAGCACGCGGCGCGCATCCTGTCCCAGGTCGAGCTCGCCCAGTCCGACCTGGAGGCGCATCGCGGGCAGGTCGTCGGTGAGCTGCGACTGTCCGCGTTCCCCACCGCCGCTCGCGGACTGTTCCCCGCCGCGCTCGCGGCCCTGCGCGCCCGGCACCCGGCGCTGCGGGTGCGCTCCAGCGAGCTGGAGCCGGAGAACGGCGTGGCCGGAGTCGTTCGCGGCGATCTCGACCTCGCGGTGGTCCTGGACTGGTACAACAAGCCGATGCCGGTCCCGGACGGACTGGTGAAGGCGCCCCTCCTCGACGACCCGGCCGATGTGGCCATGCCGGCCGGTCACCGGCTCGCGGACCGTGACGAGGTGGACCTCGGGGAGTTCGCCGAGGACGAGTGGATCACCTGGGGCGCGGGCGAGTTCTGCCACGAGTGGCTGATGTTCACGCTGCGCTCGCGCGGCATCGAGCCGAACGTCGGCCATCGCGCCGCCGAGACCCACACCCAACTCGCCCTGGTGGCCGCTGGGTTGGGGGTGTGCATCGCGCCGCTGCTGGGACGGCACCCGGTGCCCCCGGGCACCGTCATGGTCCCGCTCAAGCAGCACGTGCGCCGTCATGTGTACGTCGTCTGGCGGGCCGACGCCGACCGCCGCCCCTCCATCCGCGCGGCGGTGGAGGCACTGCAGGCGGCGGCCGCGACAGTCGGCTGAACCAAGCCGGCCTCGCTGAACGGAGCCGGTCCCGGCCCAACAGCCCTACACCGAGCCCAGCTTGCGGAAGTCCCAGGAGACGACCTTCTCCGGGGTCAGCCGCGCCCAGGCGTGCCGACCGTCGTGCGGCATCTCGTCCAGACCGAAGTTCTTGCGGGCGAACAGCGTCTCCGCGGTGTCGAGTTCGGCGCACAGCTGGCCGGTGCGCGGGACCTCGCCCACGAACTCCACGGTTCCGGACAGCTCCACGCCCCGCAACTGGTCGTACTCCTCGCCCGAGTCCACCACGACCGCCACCCGCGGATCACGGCTCAGATCGGCCCAGCGCTTGCTGCGCACCACGGAGTACAGCCACAGCGACTTGCCGTCCCAGGCGAACCACAGCGCGCTCACGTGCGGGGCGCCGTCCGCGGACACGGTGGCGACCCGGCAGGTGCGCTGAGTGGTCAGGAATTCGTCCAGCTCGCCCGGCGTCATCATGATCTTCCGGCCCCGGCGCTGAGTGACGGTCATGCGGCCCCCTCTTCTCCCACGTCGTGTCAGAGGAGGTGGTCCAGGTCCGTCGTCGCCCAGATCCTCTGACATCACGTCAGAAAAGAATGAGTCGTCTTCCGTTCGTGCGCAATGGTGGTTAGTCTCGCCCGCCCCGCATCCCGGCGAAAGGGGGCCTCATGGCGTCGTACGAAGGGCTCGGAGAACTCCTCGACCCCGCGAGCACCGTGCTGCTCACCGTCGAGTGCCAGCAGGGGGTCGTCGGCGCCGACAGCGCGCTGCCCGAACTCGCCCGGGAGGCCCGTGCCTCGGGTGCCCTCGGCAATGTCGCCCGGCTGGTCGCCGCCGCGCACCACAGCGGCCTCCAGGTGATCCACGCCGTCGCCGAGCGCCGCCCGGACGGCCGGGGCGCCAACCGCAATGCCCGGCTGTTCCGTGCCGCCGAACGGCTCCCCGTCCAGCAGTTGTCCGGCACCACGGCGGTGCGCATCGCGCCCCCGATCGAGGTCACCGAGGAGGACTTCGTCGTACGGCGGCTGCACGGGCTGTCGCCCGTCCAGGGCACCGACGTCGACGCGCTGCTGCGCAACCTCGGCTGCCGCACGCTGATCGTCACCGGTGTCTCGGCCAACGTCGCGATACCCAACGCCGTGTTCGACGCGGTGAACCGCGGCTACACCGTCGTCGTGCCGCGCGACGCCATCGCGGGGGTGCCCTCCGACTACACCCCCGCGATGATCCGCAACACGCTCGCCCTGGTCGCGACGGTCGCGACCACGGACGAGGTGCTCGGCTGCCTCAAGCGTCCGCGCCGAGGGGCCTGAGCCTCACGCGAGTTTGATCTCGTCCCCGGACACGGTGATGTTCGCGGCCGTGAGCCCCGTGGTCGCGGGACCCGCCTTCCGGCTGCCGTCCGTGACGGAGAACTGGCTGTTGTGGCACGGACAGACGATCACACCGTTCGCGACGCTGCCCACCGCGCACCCGGCGTGCGGGCACTTCGACGAGAACGCCTTGTACGTGCCCGCCGAGGGCTGTGTGACCACGACACCCTGGTCCTTGAAGATCTTGCCGCCGCCCTCGGGGATGTCCGCGGTCTTGGCGAGCGCGGTGCCGCCCGCCGCGGCGTTGTCGCCGCCGCCCGAGCCGCCGGTGCCCGAACCGCTGCCGTCCTGCGTCCCGGTGGAACCGGTCGCCCCGGTGCTGCCGGAAGACCCGGACGCACTGGAGGAGTTCGACGAATCGTCGCCCGATCCGCAGGCGGTCAGCGCGGCGGCGAGCCCCGCCGCTCCGGCCGCGGCCACGACCGTACGGCGGGCCGGTCCCGTTACGGGCCTGGGCGATGCGCTGCTCATGTGGGGATTCCCTTCCGCGAAGCCTTTTCGGTGATCCGTCCAGGGGTACGGCCGCTGGGCACGACCCGTTCAGACGCTGTCGAGATCCTGACGTCCGCGCGGTCGGAGCGCCGTAAACCAGAGCTGTCGATCCGCTGTCGGCAACGGGTGGCGACTCCCCAGTAACCTGGGGCGATGCTCAAGGAAGTCATCGCGACCCGCTACATCACGCCCCTGCGTGAGGGCGGCTCGCTGCCGGGGCTCGTCGAGGCCGACGACTTCGGGACGTACGTCATGAAGTTCACCGGCGCGGGACAGGGCCGCAAGACGCTGGTGGCCGAGGTCGTCTGCGGGGAGCTGGCCCGCCGCCTGGGCCTGCGGATGCCCCGCCTCGTGACCATCGAGCTCGATCCGGTGCTGGGGCTCGGCGAACCCGATCAGCAGGTGCAGGAGCTGCTGAGGTCCAGCGGGGGCACCAACCTCGGCATGGACTTCCTCTCCGGCGCCCTTGGCTTCGACCCGCTGGCCTTCACGGTGAGCCCGCGGGAGGCCGGACGGATCGTCTGGTTCGACGCGCTGATCAACAACGTGGACCGCTCCTGGCGCAACCCCAACCTGCTGATGCACCGGGGCGACCTGTGGCTCATCGACCACGGCGCGACCATGATCTGGCACCACAACTGGCCCGGCGTCGAGGCCTCCGCGGCCCGGCCCTACGACGCCTCCGACCACGCACTCGCCGGCTTCGGCCCCGATGTCGCGGGCGCCGCGGCCGAGCTGGCCCCCCAGGTCACCGAGGACCTCCTCGCCGAGGTCACCGCCGAGATCCCGGACGCGTGGCTGGCGGGCGAGCGCGGCTTCGACAGCCCGGACGACCTGCGCCGGGCCTACGCGCGGCCCCTGCTCGCGCGAGCCGCCGTGGTCCACGAGCGCATCACCGGCATCGAGGGGGACAAGTGAGCGAGCACCACATCCACATGGCCGGCCATGTGGCCGAGCGCCACATCACCCGGGCCGGCCAGGGTGGCGGCCGGGACGTCTTCGAGTACGCGCTGCTGAGGGTCGTACCCCGCGTCGAGCGCGGTGAGTGCATCAACGCGGGCGTGGTCGTGTACTGCCGCGCCCAGGGCTACGTCGGTGCCCGCACCCACCTCGACGAGGCCCGGCTGCTGGCCCTCGACCCGGACGCGGACGTCGCCGGCGTGCGGGCCGCGCTCGGTGCTGTCGAGGGCGTGTGCGGCGGCGGCGCGGCCGCGGGACCCGCGGCCCCGGACGACGCGGGGCGACGTTTCCGCTGGCTGATCGCGCCGCGGTCGACCATCGTGCAGCCCGGGCCCGTCCACACGGGTCTCACCACCGATCCGGCGGCCGAGGCGCTGCGGTTGCTGGACCTCCTGGTGAGGTAATGGATCACACGGACCCGGTGTGCCGTTGACACCGGGTGCCAGGGCTTCTAGCGTCACGTGTGTCGAAGGTACTAAGCGGTCGCTCACCGCGGCTGGGGAATTCTCAAGGGCGAGGAGAAGCAGCAATGTCCACCACTGACCAGCGGGTCGCCATCGTCACCGGAGGTGCGCGCGGCATCGGTGCCGCCACCGCCGTACGACTGGCCGCCGAGGGCCGCGCCGTCGCCGTCATCGACCTCGACGAGGCCGCCTGCAAGGAGACCGTGGAGCGGATCACCGCGGCCGGCGGCCGGGCGATCGCGGTCGGCGCCGACGTCTCCGACGAGGCGCAGGTCGAGGCCGCCGTCGCCCGTGTGGCCGAGGAGCTCGGCGCGCCGACGATCCTGGTCAACAACGCCGGTGTGCTCCGCGACAACCTGCTGTTCAAGATGACGGCCTCCGACTGGGACACCGTCATGAACGTGCACCTGCGCGGCTCGTTCCTGATGACCAAGGCCGTCCAGAAGCACATGGTCGACGCCGGTTTCGGCCGGGTCGTCAACCTGTCCTCCTCCTCGGCCCTCGGCAACCGCGGCCAGGCCAACTACTCCGCCGCCAAGGCCGGTCTGCAGGGCTTCACCAAGACCCTCGCCATCGAGCTCGGCAAGTTCGGCATCACCGCCAACGCCGTCGCCCCCGGCTTCATCGCCACCGAGATGACCAAGGCCACCGCCGATCGAGTCAAGATGGGCTTCGAGGAGTTCAAGGCCGCCGCCGCCACCCAGATCCCCGTGCAGCGCGTCGGCGAGCCCGAGGACATCGCCAACGCGATCGCCTTCTTCACGGGCGAGGCGGCCGGCTTCGTCTCCGGCCAGGTGCTGTACGTCGCCGGCGGACCGCTCGACTAGTCGGCACCGGGAAATCTGAGGAACACGGACATGACTGAACTGCCTGAACTCTCCGGCAAGGTCGCCCTCGTCACGGGCGCCAGCCGCGGCATCGGATACGGCGTCGCCGAGGCGCTCGTCGCGCGCGGTGACCGCGTGGTGATCACCGGCCGCAACGAGGACGCCCTCAAGGAGGCCGTCGAGAAGCTCGGTTCCGACCGGGTCGTCGGTGTCGCGGGCAAGGCGCACGACCTGGCCCACCAGAGCGAGGCCGTCGGGCGCGCCATGGAGGCCTTCGGCCGCGTCGACTTCCTGGTCAACAACGCCGGAACGAACCCGGTGTTCGGGCCGATGGCCGACCTCGACCTGGACGTCGCGCGCAAGGTGTTCGAGACCAACGTGATCTCGGCGCTCGGCTTCGCCCAGAAGACCTGGCACGCCTGGCAGAAGGACAACGGCGGCGCCATCGTCAACATCGCCTCCGTCGCGGGCCTCGCGCCCTCGCCGTTCATCGGCGCCTACGGCGTCAGCAAGGCGGCGATGATCAACCTGACCCAGCAGCTCGCGCACGAGTTCGCGCCCAAGGTGCGGGTCAACGCGATCGCCCCGGCCGTCGTGAAGACCAAGTTCGCGCAGGCCCTGTACGAGGGCCGGGAGGCGGAGGCCGCCGCGGCCTATCCGCTCGCCCGGCTCGGCGTGCCCTCGGACATCGGCGGCGCCGCCGCGTTCCTCACCTCGGAGCAGTCCGACTGGGTCACCGGACAGACGCTCGTCGTCGACGGCGGGATATTCCTGAACGCCGGCGTCGCCTGACCTCGTTCGGCATAACGATCGGGTGCACAAGGGCGCCGTTTCCTTGACGGAAACGGCGCCCTTGTCATTGTTCGGGAGGGGCCCGAAGCGATGACAACGTCGTCATGAACAAGCCGATCAAGACCCATGTACGAAGCAGGTTCACCCGGCGTGTCACTGCGGTATCGTCTGCCGACCCTTGGTATGGCGGATCGAGGAGCGTGCGCGTGTTCAACCGGAACCGATGCCTGCAGAGAATGGCGGCGGTTGCGTCCATATCCCTGGTGGCCGGGTGCAGCGTCTTTTCGGACGGCAGCCAGGACAGCGGCGGACCGATCGTGGTGGGTACGACCAGTGCCCCGAGCACGCTTGACCCGGCCGCTTCCTGGGACCAGTCCTGGGAACTTTTCCGCAACATCTACCAGACCCTGCTCAGTTACCCCGACGGCGCGACCACACCGCAGCCCGACGCGGCCGAGAGCTGCAAGTTCTCGCAGTCGAACACCGTCTACACGTGCGAGCTCCGCGCGGGCCTGACCTTCTCCAACGGGCACACGCTGGACGCACAGGCCGTCAAGTACTCGATCGACCGCATCGAGAAGATCAACGTCAACAGCGGTCCGGCCGGGCTGCTGGGCAGCCTCGACCGGGTCCAGGCGGTGAGCGAGCGCGAGGTCGCCTTCCACCTGAACAAGCCGGACGCCACGTTCCCCTTCGTGCTGGCCACGCCCGGCATGTCGATCGTGGATCCCGCGGAGTACCCGGACAACGCGCTGCGCAAGGATGGCAAGGTGCTCGGGTCCGGCCCGTACAACCTGGAGTCCTACCAGGAGGGCAAGCAGGCCGTCCTGGTCGGCAACAAGCACTACAAGGGCGCCGCGGACCGCAGAAACGATGCGGTGACCATCCGCTACTACCAGGACTCGCGTTCGCTCGCCGACGACCTGCGTGCCAAGAAGCTCGACCTCACCTTCCGCGGCCTCGCCGCCGACGACGTCATCTCCTTCCAGGGCCAGGGCTCCAAGGACATCGACCTCATCGACGGGCCGAGCAACGAGATCGAGTACCTGGTGTTCAACCCGAAGGACCCCTGGGCGCGCAAGACCGCCGTCCGCAGGGCCGTCGCCCAGATCATCAACCGGAGCGAGATCGCGCACCGGATCTACAAGGACACCGTGCAGCCGCTGTACTCCATGGTCCCGGCCGGCCTGACCGGACACAGCACCGCCTTCTTCGACGACTTCGGAGACCCCGACGTCGGCAAGGCCGCCAAGATCCTCAGCCAGGCGGGCATCAACCAGAAGGTGCCGCTCACCCTCTGGTACACCACCGACCGCTACGGCTCGGCGACGGCGAAGGAGTTCCAGGAGATCAAGCGCCAGCTGGAGGCGTCCGGCCTGTTCACCGTCACCGTGCACGGCCGTCCCTGGAACAAGTACGTGGTGGGCTACCAGAAGGGCGAGTACCCGGTGTTCGGGCGCGGTTGGTCCCCCGACTTCCCCGACGCCGACAACTTCATCGCCCCGTTCGTCGGCCAGAACAACGCCGTCGGCACGCCCTACCCGTCCCCCAAGATCACCGATGATCTGCTGCCCGCCTCCCGCCGCGAGAGCGACCGCTCCCGCGTGGTGAAGGAGTTCCGGGAGGCGCAGACGATCCTGGCGAACGACGCACGGCTGCTGCCGCTGTGGCAGGGCAAGCAGTACCTGGCCGCGAGCGCCGACATCTCCGGCGCGGAACGGTCGCTGGACCCGTCGGCGATCATGATGATGTGGGAGCTGCACCGCAAGACGAGCTGGTGATGCCGGCTCACGGCACCGATTGTCAGTGGGCGCCTGTAGGTTCTGAGCACTGCACAACCTGCAAGTGACCGCACACCGTGAGGACGTTGACGTGACCGACACCGCCATGCTGCCCGAGTCCTGGCGCGGGGTTCTGGGCGACGAACTGCAGCAGCCCTACTTCAAGGAGCTGACGGAGTTCGTGGAGGAGGAGCGGGCGAAGGGCGCCGTCTACCCGCCGCGCGAGGAGGTCTTCGCGGCCCTGGACGCGACACCGTTCGAGAAGGTCAAGGTGCTGATCCTGGGCCAGGACCCCTACCACGGCGAGGGCCAGGGCCACGGCCTGTGCTTCTCGGTCCGGCCCGGGGTGAAGACCCCGCCCTCGCTGCGCAACATCTACAAGGAGATGAAGGAGGAGCTGGGCACGCCCGTCCCGGACAACGGATATCTGATGCCGTGGGCCCAGCAGGGCGTGCTGCTGCTCAACGCCGTGCTCACGGTCCGCGCCGGCGAGGCCAACTCGCACAAGGGCAAGGGCTGGGAGAAGTTCACGGACGCGGTGATCCGCGCGGTGGCCGACCGGCCCGACCCGGCGGTCTTCGTCCTGTGGGGGAACTACGCGCAGAAGAAACTGCCCCTGATCGACGAGACCCGGCACGTCGTGGTGAAGGGCGCGCACCCCTCGCCGCTGTCCGCCAAGAAGTTCTTCGGCTCCCGCCCGTTCACCCAGATCAACGAGGCGGTCGCCGCGCAGGGCCACGAGGCGATCGACTGGACGATCCCGGACCTGGGCTGATCCGCCCCGCGGGCGGTCCTGTGTCGTACGGGGCCGCCTGACCGGGTTTGTCCGTGCCGCCGGTTAGCGTCGGGGGGACAGCCGACTGGGCCTGTCGTGCGGATCAGCCTGGAGGACTCGGTGGCGGAGCGGCAGGAGCGGACGGCGCCGGACGCCGTGCTGACCCGGATCGGGCAGGTCGTCATGCTGCATCACGGCGGGGACCGCGAGGAGGCCAGAAGCCGTCTGCTGGACTTGTGGGCGGAGGTCGGGCAGGACGGGGACCCGGTGCACCGCTGCACGCTCGCGCACTACCTGGCCGACACCCAGGACGACCCCTCGGACGAACTGGCCTGGGACCTGAGGGCGTTGTCGGCGGCGGAGGAGGTCTCGGCGGGGGCGACGGGCCCGGCGGCACTGCGCACGTTCTACCCCTGCCTGCACCTGAATCTCGCCACCGACTACATGAAGCTGGGCCGCTCCGAGGCCGCCCGCGCCTGTCTGCACCGCGCCCGCGGCGCGGCCGACGCCCTCACCGACGACAGCTACGGGGACGGCGTCAGGGCGGCGATCACCCGCCTGGAACACCGACTGGGCGAGGAGGACCCCCCGGGAGGAGACCCCTGGGGCCCACCCCGCCGACGACCGACCTAGGCCCTGCCCGCACCGCCGTCTCACTGACCGTACGTCCGGCGGCAGATCACTGCCTCGGGGCTGTCCTGCCGCCAGCCGCCGTATTGCGTCCCCAGCGAGCACACGTCGGGGGCCCTGGTGACGGACCGGGGCACGTCCGGGATGACGGTGGGGGGCTGGTGCCGGGGCACACCGTGTGGCTGGGGGGCCTGGGGCGCGGCGGAGCGGCGGGGCCCGGGCGGCTGCGGGGGAGGGGCCGGGGTGCCGGAGCGCTTCTGGCGGCGGGACGGGCCGACCATCTCCAGCGCCTCCCGGGCCGGTGCCTGGACGACCCTCGGCTTCGCGCTGCCGTCCGTCCGGGGCGCCGAGGACTGCGACGGCGCCCCCGCCGGTGGTGGCCCGGGCGTCGGCTGCCGCTGGACGGTCACACAGCCGGAGAGGGCCGAGACGGCCACGGTGACCAGGATCGCTGCGGAGGTCGTCGATCGATACACCCGCGCAACTCTGCTGCGTCGGCAGCGGCGTTGGAACAGGGTAAGGGCGGATGATCCCTCACAAGGGTGGTCTCCCGCCCCGTACGAGGGGCATGGGAGGACGCGAGCTGACGTCGCCCCCCGAGGGTGCCGGTTTCAGCGGCCCAGCATGCCCGTCAGCAGCTCCCGCAGCCCCGCCCGCACCTCGTCCAGTTCCGGCACCTCCGCGTTGAACGTCCCGGCCACGCAGGAGAACATCAACCCTTCCGCCCACGCGACCAGCGACAGCACATGCCGGGCCGGGTCGGGCGAGCCCACGGCGGTGAGCAGGACGGTCAGCTGCTCGCGGAAGACGGCGCCCGTCGCGTCGTAGAAGGCACGCAGCTCGGGGCGGCGGGTGGCCTCCAGGGCCAGTTCGTAGCGGGCGACGAGCAACGCGCGGTTCCGGGTCAGCGAACGGTGCACCGCCAGGGCCAGCCCCTCGGCCAGCGCGTCGAGTCCGCCGCGCGCGTCCGGCATCTCGCTCACCGCCAGCACCCGCGCCTCCCGCTCGGCGTGCCGCCGTACGGCGAGCTCCAGCAGCGCCTGCCGGGTGCGCGCCAGATTGGACGTCGAGCCCTGCGGCAGCCCGGCCGCCTCGTCGACCGCCCGGTGCGTCAGCCCGCGCATACCGCGCTCGGCGAGCAGGGCCAGGGCGGTGTCGGCGATCAGATCGGCACGGGAGGCGCTCGGGGTGCGTACGGACATGGGACGACCCTACCCGCGCAACTACGCCTGTAGTACAGTCGAGGAGTCGCCCAACTACATCTGTAGTGCGCCGGGTCCGCCGCGGCGCGCCCGGCATCAGGAGGAGCCATGGCACAGTCGTCACGCGCCGTCGTCATCGGCGGCGGGATCGGGGGCCTGACCGCGGCCGCGGCCCTGCACCGCCGGGACTGGCAGGTCACCGTCCTGGAGCGGGCCCGCTCCCTGGAGCCGGTCGGCGCGGCCATCTCGCTGGCCCCCAACGCCCTGCGCGCCCTGGACGTCATCGGCATCGGCGACGAGATCCGCGACCTCGCCGCCTGGCAGGGCGACGGCGGACTGCGCACCCCGCGCGGCCGCTGGCTCGCGCGCACCAGCGCCGACGCCGCCGCGGCGCGCTTCGGCGGCCCCCTGGTCCTGCTGCACCGGGCCACCCTCGTCCACAGCCTCGCCGCGCAACTCCCGCCCGGCACCGTCCACACGACCGCGGCCGCCACCGTCACCGACCCCGGAGACACCGACCGGCCCGCCCGGGTCACCACCGCCGACGGCGAACTGGAGGCCGACCTGGTGGTCGCCGCCGACGGCATCAACTCCGCCGCGCGCGGCGTGCTCTTCCCCGGGCATCCCGGTCCGGTCTACGCCGGGTTCACCACCTGGCGGGTCGTGATCCCGGTCCCCGGCGCCGAGTTCGCCTCGCACGAGACCTGGGGCCGGGGCCGGATCTGGGGCACACACCCCCTCAAGGACGGCCGGGTGTACGCGTACGCCGCCGCCATGACCCCCGCCGGGCAACACGCGCCGGACGACGAGCGGGCCGAACTCGCCCGCCGGTTCGGCGACTGGCACGACCCGATCCCCGCCGTCATCGCGGCCGCCCGCCCCGAGGACGTGCTGCGCCACGACGTCCACCACCTCGCCGACCCGCTGCCCGCCTTCAACCGCGGCCGGGTGGCCCTGCTCGGCGACGCCGCGCACGCCATGCCGCCGACCCTCGGACAGGGCGGCAACCAGGCCGTCGAGGACGCCGTCGTCCTCGCCCACCACGCCGGCGCCCTGCCCGCCTACACGGCCGCCCGGCTGCCCCGCACGACGGCGATCGCCCGCCGGGCCGTCAAGGTCGCCCGGCTCGACATGACCGGCAACTGCGCCGTCATCGCCGTACGCAACACCGTGCTCGCCGCACTGTCGCTCGCCGGACCGGCGCTCTTCCTGCGCGGCTTCGACGACATCGCCGGCTGGCGGCCGCCGTATGCTTCCGGGAGGGCACCGGTAGGCAACCGCTAGGGGAGAGCACGTGAAGGTCGGCTGCATCGGACTCGGCGACATCGCGCAGAAGGCGTACCTGCCGGTGCTCGGCATGCGGCCCGGCATCGAACTGCACCTGCAGACCCGCACGCCCGAGACCCTCGCCCGGGTCGCCGACGGCCTCCACCTCCCCGCAGGCCGACGGCACACGACTTTGGACGCGCTGCTCGCCCAGGACCTCGATGCCGCCTTCGTGCACGCGCCCACCCCCGCGCACCCCGAGATCGTCACCCGGCTGCTGGAGGCGGGCGTACCGACCTACGTCGACAAGCCGCTCGCCTACGAACTCGCCGACTCCGAGCGCCTGGTGAAGCTCGCCGAGGAGCGCGACGTCTCCCTCGCCGTCGGCTTCAACCGGCGCTACGCCCCCGGGTACGCCCAGTGCGCCGACCACCCGCGCGAGCTGATCCTGATGCAGAAGAACCGCATCGGGCTGCCGGAGAAGCCCCGCACGATGATCCTCGACGACTTCATCCACGTCGTGGACACGCTGCGCTTCCTGGTGCCGGGCGCGGTCGACGACGTGACCGTGCGCGCCCGCCTGGAGGACGGGCTGCTCCACCACGTCGTGCTCCAGCTCGCCGGGGACGGCTTCACCGCGCTCGGCGTGATGAACCGGCTCAGCGGCTCGGCCGAGGAGATCCTGGAGGTCTCCGGACAGGACACCAAGCGCCAGGTGGTCAACCTCGCCGAGGTGATCGACCACAAGGGGCAGCCGACGCTGCGGCGGCGCGGGGACTGGGTGCCCGTCGCCCGGCAGCGCGGCATCGAGCAGGCGGTGCTCGCGTTCCTCGACGCCGTGCGCGCCGGCAAGGTCCTCAGTGCCCGTGACGCACTGGCGACTCACGAACTGTGCGAGCGGGTCGTACATGCGGTCCAGGAGCGCTCCGGCGCAGCCTGACCGCCCGTACGCCCTCGGTCACGCCGAGGGCGGCCAGCGCGAGCAGGGCGCCCTTCACCGGCCAGTCGCCGTAGCGGACGTACGGAGTGATGCCATGGGCCAGGGGCACTTCGTACACCTGGGCGGTGCTCGCCTCGGTGCCGAGCCACGGGCCCAGACGCTGTCCGCCGGGACCGTAGACGGCCGAGACGCCGGTCAGCGTCGAGTGCACCATGGGACGGCCGGTCTCGGCGGCGCGCAGCGCGGCCAGTGAGGCATGCTGCTCGGGGGCCCAGCTCTGCTGGAACGTCGACGTCGCGGACTGGCCGAGCAGCACGTCGGCGCCGTCCTGCGCGAGGTGCCGGCTCATGTCCGGGAACGCGGTCTCGAAGCACACCATCGGGCCGATGCGCAGCCCGTGCCCCACGTCCATCACCACCTGCTCGGTGCCGCGCCGGCGGTCCTCGCCCGCCGCCTTGCCTACCGAGGTGGCCCAGCCCAGCACCGAGCGGGCCGGTATGTACTCACCGAACGGGACGAGCCGCATCTTGTCGTACCGGGCGCCGGTCGGGCCGTCCGGGCCGATCGGGACCGAACTCTTGTATATGCCGGGCCGGTCGGAGCGGCGGGCGTCCACGTTGACCAGGATGTCCGCGCCGGTCTGCCGGGACAGGGCCGCGACCCGTTTCGCCAGGTCCGGCCGGTCGCCCAGATCGAAGCCGATGCTGCTCTCGCCCCAGACGATCAGGTCGAGGCGCTGCCCGACGAGCCCCCGGGTGAGCTGCTCCTCGCGGTCGAAGCGCTGGTCGGCGCCGTTGATCACACCGGGCTGTACGAGGGCGATCCTGACCCGTCCGTCGACGTCCGGGCGGGGCGACCACACCCAGGCCGCCGAGGTCGCGGCGGCCGTGGCGACCAGCGAGGCGAGGGCGGGTATCCGGACCGCGCGTATCGCCACCAGCATGGTGACCGCGACATTGACGGCCACCACCAGGAAGCTGAGCAGCCACACCCCGCCCACCGAGGCGAGCCGCAGCGCCGGCTCCACCTGCCACTGGCTGGAGCCGAGCAGGCCCCAGGGACCGCCTAGCCCCTGCCAGGACCGGACCAGCTCCACCGCCAGCCAGCCGGACGGCAGCACCACCAGGGCGGCCGCGCCCCGGCCCGGCGAGGGCACCCCGCCCAGGAACCGGCGCACCAGCCAGCCCCAGGGCGCCCAGAGCGCGCCCAGCAGCCCCGCGATCAGGAAGAGGAAGACATTCAGGCTGGGCAGCAGCCAGTGGTGCACCGCCACCATGAACCCGAGCCCGCCCAGCCAGCCGTCGTACGCCGCCCGCTTCCCGGTCGGGGCCGAGCGGGCGAGCAGGATCCAGGGGACCAGCGCGACGTACGCGAACCACCACAGCGCGGGCGCCGGGAAGGCGAACACGGGCAGGGCTCCGGCGAGGACGACGGCGACGGAGCGACGCCAGGGGGAGGCGAGCCAGCGATCGATCGTCTTCATACGTCGCCTCCTACCCGGCCGCTCCTTCCAGTGTGGCCGCCGGGGAGCCCTCCCGGACAGAGGGCCTCGGCTCAGCCGGTCACGGGAGCCGGACGCGGGTCGGGCAGACGGCGCCACTTCTCCTGGACGACGACCTCGCGCAGCCGCCAGCCCTCGGCGGTCCGCAGCAGCCCGAAGGAGTACCGGCCGCCGCACACGAAGTCCGGCGCCGTGGTTCCGCCGTCGCCGCCCGCGAACCGCATCGGATTGACGTAGTCGGCCTGCACCCGCGCGGTGTCCCCGGTGTCCTGCTCCAGGACCCCGAACCGTATCCGGCGGTTGACGATGAGATGCTGCCGCATCGAGAACAGCCCCAGACTCTCGGCCAGCCACCCGGCGACCCGGCCGGCGTCCCCCTCGATCCCGCCGGCGGAACGGTAGTCCGCCCGCCCGTCCCTCGTGAAAAGTGTCCGGTACGCCGCCCAGTCACCGTCGTCCACGGCCACCGCGTACTCGGTGACCACGCCGTCCACGGCCAGCCGGTCCATCACGGTCGCGAGCTCCACGCGCTGCGTCATCGGCACAGTGTTGGGCACGGGACGGGTGGAGCCAAGAGGCGCGCGGGGACAACTTCCACTCCGCCTACTGCGAGCCACGAGCCTGGTAGGCGCGCTTGAGTTGATTGCGTCGGGCGAGCGCGTTCGGGTGGTCGGGTCCGAGCACGCGCTCGGTATCGGCGAGTGTGGATTCGAACAGGGCGATCGCGCGCTTCAGTTCCCCGGCGTGCTGGTAGGCGGTCGCGAGGTTGTGGCGAATGGTGAGGGTGCTGGGGTGGTCGGGCCCGAGAACCCGCTCCGAACCGGCGAGCGTGGACTCGAAGAGGGGGATCGCGCGCTTCAGGTCGCAGGTGCGCTCGTAGGCGTTCGCGAGGTTGTTGCGGCGCATGAGGGTGTCGGGGTGGTCGGGTCCCAGAACGCGCTCGGTATCGGCGATCGTGGACTCGAACAGGGCGATCGCGCGCTCTGGATCACCTGCGTGCTGGTAGGCCGCCGCGAGGTTGCTGCGGCAGGTGAGGGTGTCCGGGTGGTCGGGTCCGAAATCGCGCTCGGCATCGACGAGAGCGGTTTCGAGCAGAGGAGTGGCGCGCTCCAGATCACCAGCGTTCTTGTAGGCGAGCGCGAGGTTGTTGCGGCGCAGCAGGTTGGTGGGGTGCGCGGGGCCGAAGATGCGCTCGTTGTCGGCGAGAGCAGACTCGAACAGGGGGATCGCGCGCTTCAGGTCGCCGGCGTCCTGGTAGGCGCTGGCGAGGTTGTTCCGGCTGGCCAGTGTGTCGGGGTGGTCAGGGCCGAAGACGCGTTCGGTGTCCGCGAGATTGGACTCCAGCAACTCGACGGCACGCTTGAAGTCCCCGGCCGCGCGGAGGGCGTTCGCGAGGCTGTTGCGACTGCTCAAAGTGGCGGGATGCCTCTTTCCCAGCAGACGTTCGTGAATGTGGGCCGCTCGGATTCCAGCGGCTGTTCCCGGAGCCACGGCGCCCCGCCGCGCATAGAACGTCGAGACCTTTCTCAGGAGTCGGGCAGTGGTGAGTGATTCGGACTGCGGCGGGGTGTGATCGGTGTGAGCGGACACATGAGGCAACAGTGTGTGCCATGTCGGCCAGGTCTCGGGATCGTGCGAATCCGTGGGGAGCAGATGCGCCAAGGTGTTCGCCGCGATCTGCTGTGCGCGGGCGATGTCCTTTGCCCGGCGGTACGGATCCTCGGGGTCGGGCGTCCGAGCGAAGGCCTGTACGAGGCGGTGCACCGTGATGATGCCGTCCTGCTGGCTGATCATGCTGTAGGCGGCCAGTTTGCCGATCGCCGTGTTCAGCGCCAGCGGGTCGGCCGTCCTTTCCACGTAGGTGCGGGCGAGCTGGTGAAGCCGGACACGCACCGCACCGGCGTTGTCCGCCTGCTGAGAACGCAGCTTTGCGAGCCTTGGCCGAAGAGAGGACGGGTAGGCAAGGTCGTCGAGGAGGTTGCGCGGGATGCCGTCGGGCGCGTACCAGGCCAGCACCCGCAGAACCTCCCCTGCCAAGGGCAGGTCTCTGAGGCGGTCGAGTGTGATGCTCCAGATCCGGGCGACCGTGCGCTCCGCGTCCCCGCCTTCCGCGGTGGTGGCGAACATCTCGGCCGGTCTGCTGGTCAGCAGGTCCAGGTAGGCGCGGGGCGAATCCCCGGTCTCGGCGCAGTACGCGGCTGCCTGTTCCACGGCCAGCGGCAGATGGCCCACTGCCGCACAGACCTCGGCCGCACCGTCGCTGTCCCGCTCCCCGCCGTGGTTCAGGACGCGGGTGAACAGCTCGACCGCTTCCCCTTCGTCCAGGACGTCCAGGGACACCGTGGAGGACAGGTGGTGCCAACCGGTAGCGCGGCGGCTGGTGATGAGGAAGCGTCCACCGTGACCGGCCCGGTCGATGACCGGACGGACGTGCTCGGGGTCGTTGACATTGTCCAGCACGATCAACCAGCCCCGATGGGCGGCAAGCCACGACAGTGCCCACTCCCGTAGCTCGTCGGCTCCGGTCTCCGCGCTCCTGAACGTGGGTTGGAGAAAGACCGCGAAGTCCGCCAGCCCGGAATCCAGGGAGTCGGCCGACTCGGCCGTGATCCACCACTGCGGGGAGGTGCGCGACCGTGTCCTGGCCCAGTGGGCGGCCAGCGTGGACTTGCCGACTCCGCCCAGGCCGTGGAGCGCCTGCACGACCACCTCTCCGGACGTGGCGAACGCGGAGTCCAGCGCGGCCAGTTGACGCTCACGGCCGACGAAGCCGTGCGGGCGCGGCACGTTGCCGCAGTCGCGGGGTGCCTTCACCTTCGACGGGCTCTTCAGCGCTCCCGCGGGCAACACCGTGGTGTGCGTATGGATGGACGTGGCGTTCTTGATGTCACGTCCCGCCACGATCGAACCCCGGTCGGCAGACAGGCCCGAGGCCTCACGACCGGCCTTTGCGCGGGGCTTGCGGCGGCTCATCACGAACCCCGCCGTGCCTCGGAGTCGTCGACGTCACCACGAGCCGCGATCGACCCCTGGTCGGCCGACGGTCCTCCGCCCGGCGGCGCGGTCCATGAACCGGACGGAGCACCACCCGAACCGGTGTCGACGGCCCTCGAACCGCGCACGCTGCCGCCCGATGCGATCGACCCCCCACGCGCAACCGGCGCCGGCCCGTTCGCGGGCCTCTGCTGCAGATGGCCGATGACGGCCAGCATGAACCCGGCCACCGTGAAGAACAGACTCAACACGCTGCTCCACTGATCCGCCCGATCCAGCCCCACCAGGGCGAAGAACGCAATCAGAGCAGCCAGACCGACAGCTGCCCCCACCCAGCGCAATACCTTCCAGACCGTCATACGGGCATCATTCCGAAGCGCCCGTGCCCCCAAGCCCCTTTTCGGGCAACTGACGTGCACCAGAACAGATGCACCTCGTGCGCGGACCCTGTGCTCCGGGCCGCGCACGAGGTGCGTGACGCGTCACCAGTGGAGCTCCGGTACGCGGTCGGCGACCGTGCACTGTGACAGCCACAGGGCGACCGCCTCCGACACCGGCTGTCCCGTCTCCAGCTCGATGAAGCCGAACTGGCCGCCCTGGTTGCACTCCAGGAACCACCAGATGCCGTCCTCGTCCTCGGCGAAGTCGAAGGCGGCGTACGCCAGTCCGCCGAGGGCGAGGTACTCGCGCACGGACCGGCCGATGCGTTCGGGTACGGGGACCGCCTCCCAGGCGTGCCCGGTGTCGCCGTAGCGCCCGTCGACCTGGTCCGGCTCGGCCGTCTTTCGTGCCGCGAACAGCCGAGAGCCGACACAGGTCAGACGGATGTCGGCGCGCTTGGGGATGTAACGCTGCAGCAGCGCGGGGCCGGCCGCGACGGCCGAGAAGTCGGCGTCGGGCCCGATCAGGGTGGTGGGCAGGGCCATGCCGGGGTCTCCGGGCGGCGGCCCCGAGGCGGACTTCACCACCACGTGCCGGTGCTCCTCCGCGAACTGCCGTGCCAGCCGCGGGGCCGTGGTGAAGACGGTCGGCGGTACGGCGAAGTCACTGAGCTGAGCGATCTTCAACTGCCAGGGCTTCAGGCGGGCCCGGTCGGCGTTGCGCGGATGGTTCATCCACCGGGTGGAGGCGGAGAAGAGCATCCCGAACAGCGCCTGACGGGCTTCGGCGGTCAGCCACGGCGAGGGGTGCGTCGCGTGCGCCGCCGGTTCGCCGGGCCTGCGCACCCATACGGAGCGCAGGCCTTCCATGCTGAGTACGTGTCCGTTCACGGACAGGTGACCGTCGAAGTCGCCGTGGGCGTAGTGGGCGGACAACACGACCTTGTCCGGCAGGTCCGCAGGGTCCAGCCGCACGAAAGGGGTCCCCTTCTCGTGCAGCTTGGCCACCACCATGTCGGCGGTCACGTCCTCCTCGGACGTAAGGATCAATACGGTCATTCGGTTACGAAGCGTCAGTCGTCGAAGTGGGTCTGGGAACCGGCGGTGGACGTGGTCGTGCCGACAGCCAGCAGCAGGTCCGGGTCACTGACGGCGGGGCGGCCGTCGGGAAGCACGTTCAACTGACGGGTCTCGTCGAAGTGGTACGGCGTCACCACGGTCGGAAACGCCTTGGGCAGGGCGTAGTTGAGGGTGAATGGTCGCACTCGGAACCTCCACGGGTGCAAAGGGGTTGTACGCAGCACTTACGCGCCCTTGCGTAAGGAACTGCCTCTTTCGGTCACATCGTGGCGAAGGTCATCACATTCACACCAAATGCTTCGCATTGTCTGCACCAACAGCATCACTGTGCACACCTTCCCCACAAGTCACACATCGGATGGAGCATCAGATCTGTCACTGCGGCACGAACGGTGACCGTGTCCTCACTCCGGGAGGATCTTCGTGGCGCCCGTCGGTGGCTGCCAGAACGGGCGCAGGGGTACGGGGCGAAGTCCTTCGGTGGGCCGCTCGACCTGTTGCGCGGTGAGCCGGTTGCGGAATGCGAGGTAGTCGGCGCCCATGGCGGCCTCGTAGAGCGAGAACTGGAGGAGGAAGCCGCTGAGCGGTTCCTGCTCGGCGATGGGAGGCTCGTCGTACTCGCGGAGCCACACCGTTGGATCGGCCTCGGGGCCGTCAAGCGTCCACAGCAGCGACCAGGAGAACCCTCCCTGGTTCTCCTCACCGAAGACAAGCATCTCCCCGTTGGGATCGGTCGGACGCTCGGAGGCGGGGAGGATGTGGTTCTGCACCCCCAGGGAACGAGGGCGCTGCCGTGCCGGCCGGTGGAAGTGCCGCAGCCCGTCCGGCAGGTCAAGGGCGGGCGACGGCGGTTGTGCCGGCGTGGGCGCGTCGGACACGGCCGGGTACCAGCCGGTGATGAACCGTTCGAGCACAGCCGCCCGGTCGCCGTTCACATCGCCGAGCCACTCCAGACCCGGAAGATCCGGCTGAGGAGGAGGCGGGCGGACCCAGTCCAGGTCGGCCCTGGCCTTCCGGGACTCTGACCATGAGATGAACCGGCAGCTCCGCCCCGTCCGTGCCCCGTGCCCGGGGCCCGCCCACAAGTCGCTCTCCGACCGGCGCCGGCGCATCGCCGAGAGGACGGACCTCGTCGGCGTTCCATACGCCCCTCCTGTCGAGCGTGTCCCCTGCCTCGACGATGATCACCGTCCCGGCGTCGCCGATGACGACCGTGGCGCAGCCGAAGGTGAAGCTCTCGGTGGCTGCCGTGCCACCGGAGAGCGCATGTGCCTGCATGTCGCTCATGAGCGACAGGGGAGCTGCCGCCGGAGAGTGATCAACCATGTGCGTATCCATAGCCGGGCGGGAGATCGCCGCCGCCACCGCCCCGCTGATGTCGCCGAAGGCTCAGGCCGCCTCGATGATCTCGTCGCGGATCGCCTCGGCCCACTCGACCACCAACAGCTCGTACTCCGCGCGGTCCTGGGCCGACAGGTATCCGCCCGCACGCAGCCACAGCGCCCGGATCTGCTCGTTCACCTCTGCAGCAGAGCGCACGGAACCACGGGTCACGGAATCGGGGGACACGCGGACAAGCCTAGGGGCAAGTACTGACACTGCGCTACCGGACCGCTACTCAGACCGTATGCGGTTGGTCACGGCCGCGACGGCGAAGGCGCGCGCGATCCACGGCTTTTGCGTGACCGCACGCCATGGCGCGGTGAGGGCCGTACGGCGCCGCGGGCACCTTCGCCCTTGCCACGCCCGGGCGCGACGCCCCCAAAGTCCCGCGACCCGCCGGTCTTTGGAGGTTGGCCGAGATGAATCCGCTTCGGCTAGCCCGCGGACTCCGCCGCATCCGGGCTGAGCGCCCCCGTCGTCACCAGCGCGATGATGACGATGCCCAAAGCGATCCGGTACCAGACGAACGGCATGAAGCTCTTCGACGAGATGAACTTCATGAACCACGCGATGACCGCATAGCCGGACGCGAACGCGATCACCGTCGCGAAGAGCGTCGGCCCCCACGACACGTGCCCGCTTCCCGCGGCGTCCTTCAGCTCGAACACCCCGGAGGCGAGCACCGCCGGAATGGCGAGCAGGAACGAATAGCGGGCCGCCGCCTCGCGCTTGTAGCCCATGAACAGGCCGCCGCTGATCGTGGCGCCGGAGCGGGAGACGCCCGGGATGAGGGCGCAGGCCTGGCAGAGGCCGAAGATCAGGCCGTCCTTGGCGCGGAGGTTCTCCAGGGTCTTGCGCTGCTTGGGCGCCCGGTGCCGGCCGCCCGTCTCGTCGCGCGCGGCCAGCCGGTCGGCGATGCCGATGACGACGCCGACCACGATCAGCATGGTCGCCGTGATCCGCAGATCGCGGAACGGCCCCTCGATCTGGTCCTTCAGCGTCACGCCCAGCACACCGATGGGGATGGACCCGACGATCACCAGCCAGCCCATCTGGGCGTCGTGGTCCTGGCGCGTCGCCTTGTCGAACAGCGAGCGGAACCAGGCCGAGACGATCCGCCCGATGTCCTTGCGGAAGTAGATCAGCACCGCGGCCTCCGTACCGATCTGGGTGATCGCCGTGAAGGCCGCACCCGGATCCTTCCAGCCCGAGAAGGCCGCGGTCAGCCGCAGATGCGCGCTGGAGGAGACGGGGAGGAACTCGGTCAGCCCCTGGACGAGTCCGAGGACGAGCGATTCAAACCAAGACATGGAGTTAGGGCGTCCCAGCGCTGATCGGGAAAAGTCCGGTGAAGGTGATCATCATTCAAGTCTGATCATGTGTGCCGAAGGCAGCGTAGCGCCCCGGGGCGACGGCCCGGACACAGGGGGTTTGGGCAGCCCTTTGCCGACCGCTTACCGACTTGGGGTGTTGACCGTCCACCGGGCCGCCGCTTACTTTGCAGCGTGAGAAAGCGCTTGCTGCACGGCTTGCCGCACCGCGTGCCGTATCGCTTGCCACCCCGCTCGCCATACGTGCCCGCCGTCCCGGAGGAGTGCTGATCACGCCCATGCCCCGCTCCACAGCCCCGCTCACCGGCAGGCGCATCAGGGCCGCCGTCATCGGCACCGGCGCCATAGGACGCGGTTCCCATCTGCCGGCGCTCGCCCGGCTCGCCGAGGAGGGCGAGACGGAGGTCGTGGCCGCCGTCGACATCGACGCGGGCGCGGCCGGGGCCTTCTGCGCGGAGGCAGGCATCCCGCACGCCTACACCGACCTGGACCGCATGCTCCAGGAGCAGCGGCCCGACCTGGTCACCATCTGCACGCCGCCGACGCTGCACCGCGAGCAGACCGTGGCCGCACTGCGCGCCGGGGCCTGGGTGTGGTGCGAGAAACCGCCAGTCCCGACGCTGGCCGACTTCGACGCCGTCGAGGCGGAGGAGGGCGCGGTCGGCGGCCCGTACGCGGCGATCGTCTTCCAGCACCGCTTCGGCTCCGGCTCCCGGCACGTACGCCGGCTGCTCGCCGAGGGGGCGCTGGGGCGGCCGCTCGTGGCGCACTGCCAGACCACCTGGTACCGGGACAGCGCGTACTACGCCGTGCCCTGGCGCGGCCGCTGGCACACCGAGGGCGGCGGCCCGGCCATGGGGCACGGCATCCATCAGATGGACCTCCTGCTCGATCTGCTCGGCCCGTGGAGCGAGGTGCGGGCCATGGCCGGGCGGCTGGTCCACGATGTGGAGGCGGAGGACGTCTCGACCGCCCTGGTCCGCTTCGCGAGCGGCGCCCTCGCGACCGTCGTGAACAGCGTCCTGAGCCCCGACGAGGTCAGCCGCATCCGCATCGACTGCGAGCGCGCCACCGTGGAGCTGACCCACCTGTACGGCCACAGCAACGGCAACTGGCGCATCACCCCGGCCCCGGACGTGCCCGGCGAGCAGGTGGCGGCCTGGCGGGACTTCGGTCCGGACGTGCCCAGTTCGCATCTGGCCCAGCTGCGCGAGCTGGTCGCGAGCATGCGCGCCGGGCAGCGGCCGCGCAGCAGCGGCCCGGACGGGCGCACCAGCCTGGAGCTGATCACCGCGCTCTACAAGTCGGCGTTCACCGACACGACCGTACGCGCGGGGGAGATCGGACCGGGGGATCCGTACTACACCGCCCTGCACGGCGGTGCCCCCGGCTGGGCGCCGGCCGGGCGCGAGGAGGTGTCCGCGTGAGCGGCGAGCTGCGCGTCGTCCACGCCCACGGCGACCGGATCACGGTGACCGAACCCGTCACCGGCGTCGAGCTGCTCGCCTATGTCTACCGGCCGGAGGCGGCCTGGGAGGCGCCGAAGCCGTACCTCCACCCGATGCGCACCCTGGCGGGCGGCGTCGTCACCGACTACCGGCCCAACGACCACCGCTGGCACAAGGGCCTGTCGCTGACCGCCTCGCATCTGTCCGGGGCCAATCTGTGGGGCGGCAACTCGTATGTACACGGGCAGGGATATCTCGAACTCCCGGAGCGGGTCGGCTCGATGAGGCATGTCGGCTTCGACGAGGTGGCCTCGCACGGCGGGCGGTTCGTCATCGCCGAGCGGCTGACCTGGCACCCGTACGACGGCACTCTGTGGGCGGACGAGGAGCGCCGGATCGAGGTGCACGACGTCGACCCCGGGGCCGGATCATGGGCACTGACCTGGACCAGCGCGGTGACCAACCGCAGGGACGAGCCGCTGCGGTTCGGCAGCCCGACCACCGCCGGGCGTGAGATGGCCGGCTACACGGGCCTGTTCTGGCGCGGTCCGCGAGCCTTCCGGGGCGGGCGGATCATCGGTCCGGACGGCGAGGGGCCGGGGCTGATGGGTACCCGGTCGCCCTGGCTCGCCCTCACCGGCGAACACGACGGCGCCGACGGCCACGCGACCCTCGTCTTCGCGCACGCCCCCGAGAACGACCACTCCGGCGCGGGCGGCGCCCACCCCGCCCACTGGTTCGTGCGCAACGACCCCTTCGCCGGGGTCGCACCCTCCTGGGCGTTCTTCGACGAACTGGAACTCGCCCCCGGCGCCACGCTCCGGCGGCGCTACCGGGTCGTCGTCGCGGACGGCGCCTGGGAGCGGGCGGACATCGCCAAGTACCTGGACGCCCATCCGTGGTGAGCGGAGGGGAGTTCACGGGTCTGCCGGGCGGCGTCGCGGTCTCGCGCCTGTGCGTCTACGACTGGCCCGCACCCGACGGCACCCGGGGCGGAACTCCCCATCTGCACCTGGCCTGTTCGGAGGCGTACGTCGTCACCGCCGGGCGGGGCGCCGTACAGACGCTCACCACGTCCGGGTACGAGGTTACGCCCCTGGAGCCCGGCACGGTGGCCTGGTTCACGCCGGGCACCATCCATCGGCTCGTCAACATGGACGATCTGCGCATCACCGTCCTCATGCAGAACAGCGGGCTGCCCGAGGCGGGCGACGCGGTGCTCACGCTGCCCCCGAAGTATCTGGCCGACCCGCGGACGTACGCCGCCGCCACCACGATCCCGGCGGACGCGCCGGAGGCCGAACGGGCGCGGGCCGCCCGTGCCCGGCGCGACCTCGCACTGCAGGGCTACCGGGCGCTGCGCGAGGCCTCCGGCCCCGAGGCGCTGGCCGCCTTCCACCGGGCCGCCGCCGCGCTCGTACGGCCCCGGCTCGCCGAGTGGCGCGAGCGCTGGCGGCGCGGCGCCGAGGCCGCGGCGGCGGCCACGGGGGAGCAGCTCGACCGCCTCGGACGGGGCGATGTCTCCCATCTGGCCGAGGCCGTCGTACGGGCCGAACGGCCTTCGTCCCACGGGAAGTTCGGGATGTGCGGGCGGCTCGACGTGTATGGGTTCGACGCGTATGGGCTCGACGTGCAGGGGCAGGGGTCGTAGGGCCGCCCACACCGCCTACGCCGCCGACGGTCCCCTGAGCGTCCAGCCCGGGGCCTGCGGATGGGCCGTGAGGTCCTCGTGGCGCACGGGGTCGCCGCAGGCCGAGCAGGTGACGACCGCGACGAGCTCGTTGCCGCAGATGTGCTCGATCACCATGGGGCGGTCGTCGTCCCCGCGGAGATGGCGGTCGCCCCATGCCATGAGGGTCATGAGGACCGGCTCCAGCTCCAGGCCCGCCTGTGTGGGCCGGTACTCGAAGCGCGGCGGGCGCTCGCTGTAGGCGCGCTTGGTGAGGATGCCCGCGTCGACGAGCCGGCGCAGCCGGGTGGCCAGGACGTCGCGCGGGGCCCCGATGTTGCGGACCAGCTGGTCGAAGCGGCCGTTGCCCAGGCACACCTCCCGCAGCACGAGCAGGGAGTACTTCTCGCCCACGAGCGCGAGGGCGTCGGCGATGGAGCAGGGGCGCGGGTCTTTCATGGCGGCCATGACGCCCAGTCTAGGTGAGGGTTTGATTTTCCAACTCGGCGAGCTATGGTGAGTTCGGATTTCCTACTCACTAGTAATCGCGCCGGTAATCACACCGGTCGTCGCCCCGGCGGCCAAGGAGGCCCGCACCATGCGTGACGCAGTCATCGTCGAAGCCGTACGCACCCCCATAGGCAAGGGCAAGCCGAACGGCTCCCTGGCCCACGTCCACCCCGTGGAGCTCCTCGCCCACACCCTGCGCACCCTCGTCGAGCGCTCCGGCGTCGACCCGGCCCTGATCGACGACGTCATCGGCGGCACCGTCGACCAGGTCGGCGAGCAGGCCATGAACACCACCCGCTACGCCGTCCTCTCGGCGGGCTTCCCCGAATCGGTCCCGGCGACCACCGTGGATCGCCAGTGCGGCTCCTCCCAGCAGGCCGTCCACTTCGCCGCCCAGGGCGTGATCTCCGGCGCCTACGACCTCGTCGTCGCCTGTGGCGTCGAGTCGATGAGCCGTGTGCCGATGTGGTCGAACGTGCCGCCCGGCAAGGACCCCTTCGGTCCCGGAGTCGCCGAGCGCTACCCCGAGGGGCTCCTCCCGCAGGGCATCAGCGCCGAGCTGATCGCGGCCAAGTGGTCCCTCACGCGCGAGCGGATGGACGCCTTCGCCGTCTCCTCGCACCACAAGGCGGCCGCCGCCTGGGACGCGGGCCTGTTCGACGCCGAGGTCGCCCCCCTGCAGGGTGTCGCCCGCGACGAGTGCGTACGGCCCGGCAGCACCCCCGAGATCCTCGGCGGTCTCAAGCCCGCCTACCACGACCCCGCGTTCGCCGAGCGCTTCCCGCAGATCGAGTGGAACGTCACCGCGGGCAACGCCAGCCCCGTCAACGACGGCGCGTCCGCCGTGCTGATCACCTCCAGCGAGACCGCGGCCCGCCTCGGCCTGCGCCCGATCGCCCGCCTGCACAGCTTCGCCGTCACCGGCTCCGACCCGCTGCTGATGCTCACCGGCGTCATCCCGGCGACCGAGAAGGTGCTCCGCAGGGCGCACCTCACCCTCGACGACATCGACCTGTTCGAGGTCAACGAGGCCTTCTCCAGCGTGGTCCTGGCCTGGCAGCAGGAGACCGGCGCCGACCTCGCCAAGGTCAACGTGCACGGCGGCGCGATCGCCATCGGCCACCCCCTGGGTGCCAGCGGCACCCGCCTGACCACGACCCTCGTCCACGCGATGCGCGAGCGCGGCGCCCGCTACGCCCTGCAGACGATGTGCGAGGCGGGCGGACTCGCCAACGCGATGATCCTGGAAGCCGCGTAACGGCATGTAACGGCGCGTCAGGACGCTTCAGGTGCTTCAGGTGCTTCAGGCGCTTCAGGGTGCGCGCAGGTGGTGGCGCTTGCGCCAGGCCACCACCGCGCCCACCAGGGCCGGTACGGCGATGCACGCCATCGCGAGCAGGAAGGCCGGGGACGTCGGCGCCGAGGCACGGGCCCCGGCGACGGCGTACGCGGCGGTGTTCGGCACCGAACCGAGCGCCGTCGCGAACAGGAACGGTAGCCAGCCCATGCGGGAGACGGCGGCGCAGTAGTTCGCCGCCCAGAACGGCACGCCGGGGAACAGCCGCGCCGCCATCATCGAACGGAAGCCGTGCCGGCTGAGCTGGCCGTCGGCGGCCTTCAGCCAGCGGCCGCGCAACAGCGGACGCAGCGCGTCCTGGCCGAGCACCCGGCCCAGGCCGAAGGCGACCCCGGCGCCGAGCACCGTACCGGCCAGTGCCGTGCCGAGCCCCAGCTGCGAGCCGAACAGGGCACCCGCTGCCAGGTTCAGCAGCGGCCGGGGCACGAACGCCACCGTGCACAGCCCGTACGCCGCCGCGAAGACCACCGTCGCCGCGGCGCCGCCGAGCTGGGGCGGCCATCCGTGGGTGATCAGTCTCTGTGGCTCGAACAGCAGCATGGTCGCGGCGGCGGCCGCGAGCAGCGCCACGAGAAGGGACAGCCGCGACCAGGGCGAGAGCAGCACGCGCGTGCACCGCGCGACGAAACCCGCGCGCGTGAGCGGCGAAACCGTGACGGCCGTGGGGACGGCGACGGCTGTGGGGACAGCGACGGCGAGCTCCGTGGCGGCGGCCCGGGGAGAGGCCGTGGCGGTGCCAGAGCGGTTGGCATCGAGCATCCGGTGACACTAACCGACGCATGTGTCTGATCGCCGTATGGTTCGTCTCATGACCGTCACAGGTGCCCGCCCGGCGGACGTGCCGCCCAGCGATCTCGCCGACACCGTGCTGGAGCGGGTCACCGCCGTCTACGCCGCCGCGGCCGACCCGGAGCGGGCCGCGGCCATGCGGGCCTACATGAAGGACGTGACCCCCTTCCTGGGCATCCCCACCCCGGCTCGCCGCGCGCTGTCCCGCACCGTCCTCGCGGGCACCCCGCGCCCCGACGAGGCCGACTGCACGGCGATCGCCCTGCGCTGCTGGGCGCTGCCGCAGCGGGAGTACCACTACTTCGCCGCCGACTATCTGCGCCGCCACGCCGGGCGCTGCTCGTCGGCCTTCCTGCCGGTGGCCCGGCACCTCGTCACCACCGTCCCCTGGTGGGACACGGTCGACCTGCTCGCCGCCCATGTCGTCGGCGCGCTCGTCGCCGCCGACCCGCCTCTGGCCGCCGACATGGACCGGTGGATCGCGGACAAGGACCTGTGGGTCGCCCGCACCGCCCTCCTCCACCAGTTGCGCTACAAGGAGCACACCGACGCCGACCGTCTGTTCTCCTACTGCCTGCTCCAGTCCGGGCACACCGACTTCTTCATCCGCAAGGCGATCGGCTGGTGCCTGCGCGAGTACGCCAAGACCGACCCGGAGGCCGTACGGTCCTTCCTCGCCCGTGAGCGGGGGAGGTTCGCGCCGCTGACGGTCCGGGAGGCGCTGAAGAACATCGGCGGCTGAAGCGGCCCGACGGCCGGACCCGCCCGACGGCCGGACCCGCCCCGGGAAAACCATTCGACGCGGGACAGGGCGTCGGCGATGATCGTCTCCATGTTCCGGTACGCCTTCGTTCTCGCAGCATCCGCGGTCGCGGATGCTCCGAAGGCTGCCGTCCCGATCTTCCTGGCCGCTGTCGACGGCGCCCGAAGCTGACCCTCTCCGGATCGTCCGGCGGACCCCGCAGGGGGGAGGGTCGGCCAGTTGCCTGGGGTCCCATCACCACTTACGAGGCTTCGAGGTAGAGCCATGCCCAAGACGGCATACGTGCGCACCAAGCCGCACCTGAACATCGGCACGATGGGCCACGTCGACCACGGCAAGACCACCCTGACCGCGGCCATCACCAAGGTGCTGGCCGAGCGCGGCACCGGCACATTCGTGCCGTTCGACCGCATCGACCGCGCTCCGGAGGAGGCCGCCCGCGGCATCACCATCAACATCGCGCACGTCGAGTACGAGACCGACACCCGGCACTACGCGCACGTGGACATGCCGGGCCACGCCGACTACGTCAAGAACATGGTCACCGGCGCCGCGCAGCTCGACGGGGCGATCCTCGTCGTCTCCGCGCTCGACGGGATCATGCCGCAGACCGCCGAACACGTCCTGCTCGCCCGGCAGGTGGGCGTCGACCACATCGTGGTGGCGCTGAACAAGGCCGACGCCGGCGACGAGGAGCTCACCGACCTGGTCGAGCTGGAGGTACGGGAGCTGCTCACCGCACAGGGCTACGGCGGCGACTCCGTACCCGTCGTACGGGTCTCCGGGCTGAAGGCCCTGGAAGGGGACCCGCGCTGGACGGCGTCGATCGAGGCGCTGCTCGACGCCGTGGACACCTATGTGCCCATGCCCGAGCGGTATCTGGACGCGCCGTTCCTGCTACCGGTGGAGAACGTGCTCACCATCACCGGGCGGGGCACGGTCGTGACGGGCGCGGTCGAGCGCGGCACGGTCCGGGTCGGTGACCGCGTCGAGGTGCTCGGCGCGGACATCGACACCGTCGTGACCGGCCTCGAGACCTTCGGCAAGCCGATGGCGGAGGCCCAGGCCGGGGACAACGTGGCGCTGCTGCTGCGGGGCGTCCCCCGGGACGCGGTCCGCCGTGGGCACGTGGTGGCCGCGCCGGGCAGTGTGGTGCCCAGCCGGCGCTTCTCGGCGCGGGTGTATGTGCTGTCGGGGCGCGAGGGCGGTCGTACGACGCCGGTGTCGAGCGGTTACCGGCCGCAGTTCTACATCCGTACGGCGGACGTGGTCGGGGACGTCGACCTCGGTGAGGTCGCGGTGGCCCGGCCCGGGGACACGGTGACCATGACCGTGGAGCTGGGGCGGGACGTACCGCTGGAGGCGGGGCTCGGGTTCGCCATCCGCGAGGGCGGGCGGACGGTCGGGGCCGGGACGGTGACGTCCCTGGGCTGACCGGCGCGCGGGAGGATCTCGCACCGGCACAATGGGGGACGTGAGCGAGCCGATACCCGTCACCCGTGCCACCGATCACGGCACCGCCAAGCTGATGCCCGACGTCGACCGTGAGCGGGCCTGGTTGCTCACGGTCGACGGGGCGCCGCAGTCGTACGTGGACCTGGACGCGCCGACGCATCTGGAGTTCGAGTACGCGCGGCGGCTCGGGTATGTGCTGGACACCGTGAGGGAACCGGGGCGGCCGCTGGACGTCGTGCACCTGGGCGGGGGAGCGCTCACCCTGCCCAGGTACCTCGCGGCGACCCGGCCGGGCTCCCGGCAGGACGTCGTGGAGGCCGACCGAGGGCTGCTGGAGCTGGTGGCGGAGCATCTGCCGTTGCCGGAGGGTGCCGGGATCGCCGTGCACCCCGCCGATGCCCGCGCCTGGCTGGAGTCTGCCCCGGACCACTCGGCCGACGTGCTGATCGCCGACGTCTTCGGCGGCTCCCGGGTCCCCGCCCATCTCACCTCGCTCGCCTACGCCTGCGAGGCCGAGCGGGTCCTACGGGCCGACGGCGTCTATCTGGCCAACCTCGCCGACGCAGCGCCGTTCGCCTTCCTCCGCTCCCAACTCGCCACGTTCGCCGCCGTGTTCGCGGAGCTGGCGCTGATCGCCGAGCCGGGTGTGCTGCGCGGCCGCCGGTTCGGCAACGCGGTGCTCGTCGCCTCGCACCACCCGGTCGACACGGCCGCCCTGGCCCGCCGCACGGCCTCCGACGCCTTCCCTGCCCGGGTCGAACACGGCCCCGCGCTGCGCGAGTTCATCGGCGGCGCCCGCCCGGTACGTGACGAGGACGCCGTACCGTCACCCGAGCCCCCCGACGGCGCGTTCGGCATCGGCTGAGCCGTTCGCGGTCGTCCGCGGCGGAGCCGCCCGGTACGCGTGCCAGAACTGGTGAGGCACCGGGCGACCAGCCCCGCGGTCAGCTCTGGGTGGGGTCCCCGTGCAGCCGTACCGTGCTGAGGATCTTCATGATGGTCGCCGTGTCGACCTCCTCCTTCACGCCCTTGGCGCCGTAGAAGTTGAACGACACGATGTCTCCGGCCGAGTTCTCGAAGCCGAAGGTGAGCGACTTGCCGTCGGTGGCGCACTTGCCCTTGCGCGGGGCGTTCGTCGAACGCGCCCAGGCGTAGGCGCCCTTGACGCCCGACTTGGTCGTGAAGTCCGTGGCCTTCTTGTCGTAGGTGATGCTCTTCTTGTCCGGCTGTGTGTAGCCGCCGTACACCCACCAGGGCACTTCGCGGATCGCAGCGTCGCCGGCGCTCTTGGCGCCGCTCTCGCCCTTGGTGCCCACCGCGGCCAGCGCCGTGTCGTCCGACCTGCCGTCCTTGTCGTCGTCGGACGTGCACCACTTGGACTTGTACTCGGCCGGTGCCGACATCGTGATGAGGGGCTTGCCGTCGCTCGACTTGCGGTCCTCGAAGCCGATCGAGGTGCCCGGGCTGAGAACCTGCCAGTCCGCCGGCACGTCGAAGGCCGTGCCCCACTTCGGGTTGACGACGACCTTCCAGCCCGCGACGAGCGGCTTCTCGGTCTCGTCGCCCCGTGGGTTGTCGTTCGAGTCCGTCGAGGTGGCGGTGGGCTCCGGGCTCGGCGACTGGCTGGTCTTCTTGCCCGAACCGCCGTCCGCCTTGTCGTCCTTGTTCCCGCCGAGGACGAGGAATCCGGTCACACCGGCCGCGACGACCACGGCCACCGCCGCGACGACCGCTATCAGTTTGGTCCGGTTTCCGCCGCCACCGCCCTGCGGCGGCTGGGGCCCGCCCACCGGCCCCGGGGCGCCCCACTGCGGCTGCTGCCCATAGGGGTTCGGCTGCTGATACTGCTGGTAGCCGGGCTGCTGATACGGATTCGGCTGCTGGTAACCCGGCTGCTGATACGGGTTGTTCTGCGGGTTCTGCTCGCCCCCGGGCGGCTGCTGTCCTGGCCACATGGGCAGTTACCCTAACGGCGCCAGGGACACGATTCGGTCACCGCCCCTTGTCAGGGACGTACCGAATCAACGACCACACCGAATCACCACACGTGCCGCCTGATCACCTTGTCGCCGGAGCCGGCGTCGTCCGTGACGTAGGTGATCCAGTCCTTCGAGCGCCGGCCACCGCCGTCCGGCCCGGGCGGCGTCACGGTGGGCGGTGCGGGCCACTGGGCGGGCTGCTGTCCCAGGTACCCCCTGGCCACATGGGCCGTAACGATACAGCGATCATCGGACCGGCTCTGGTCAGGCACTGCTACTCGTGAGTAACATGGCGGGCATGAGCACAGACCAGATGTCGATCGGCGAATTGCTCGCCGCCACGGTTCCGATGGTGCGGACGCTGAACCTGGAGTACCTGGAGACCACTCCGGAGCGGGCCGTGCTGTCCCTGCCGGACCAGGGCGAGTACCGCAATCACGTGGGCGGGCCGCACGCCGGGGCGATGTTCACCCTCGGTGAGTCCGCCAGTGGTGCGATCGTCCTCGCCGCCTTCGGCGACCAGCTGGCGCGTGCCGTGCCGCTTCCGGTCACCGCCGAGATCGCGTTCAAGAAGATCGCCCTCGGGCCGGTCAAGGCCACCGCGACCCTCGGCCGCCCCATCGCCGACGTCGTCGCCGAGCTCGACGAGGGCAAGCGGCCCGAGTTCCCGGTGGCCGTCGCCATCCAGCGCGAGGACGGCGCCGTCACCGGTGAGATGACGGTCATCTGGACGCTCCGCCCCAACGGCTGACGTCCGCCTCGCGGATCTGCGGATCTTGGGAGAGGCCCCGGCCGGACGGTGGATCCGGCGGCCGGGGCCTTACGTGTGTGCGGCGTCGGCCGCCGTCCGCGCCTTGAGTGCTCAGGCGGCCCGGTGCCGCTCCTCCCGCTCCTCCCGCCTCGTCCTCGTGTCCTCCAGGCCGCCGACGAACTCCTTGAGCCAGGCGATGAATCCGGGGCCGAGGTCCGGGCGGTCGCAGGCCAGGCGGACCACCGTGCGCAGATAGTCGGCCTTGTCGCCGGTGTCGTAGCGCAGGCCGTCGAAGACCACGCCGTGGACCGTGCCGCCCGAGGCGAGTTCCCGCAGGGCGTCGGTCAGCTGGATCTCGCCGCCGCGGCCGGGCGGGGTGCGCTCCAGGGTGTCGAAGACGGCCGGGTCGAGGACATAGCGGCCGATGACCGCGTAGGTGCTGGGGGCGGTCTCGGGTGAGGGCTTCTCCACGAGGCCCGTCACACGTACCACGTCCGCCTCGCCAGAGGGTTCCACGGCCGCACAGCCGTAGAGGTGGATCTGCGACGGGTCCACCTCCATCAGCGCGACCACGCTGCCCGCGTACCGGTCACGCACGTCCAGCATCCGGCTGAGCAGGGTCTCGCGCGCGTCGATCAGATCGTCGCCGAGGAGGACGGCGAACGGCTGGTTCCCCACGTGGTGGCGGGCGCACAGCACGGCGTGGCCGAGGCCGAGCGGGTCGCCCTGGCGGATGTGGTGGATGTCGGCCAGGCGCGCGGGGTCCTGCACGGCGTCCAGCCGCACCGTGTCGCCCTTGGCCGCAAGAGCCTGCTCCAGTTCGAAGGCGTTGTCGAAGTGGTCCTCGATGGCCCGCTTGTGGCGTCCGGTGACCATCAGGATGTCGTCCAGCCCGGCCGCGGCGGCCTCCTCGACGACGTACTGGATGGCCGGTTTGTCGACGACCGGCAGCATCTCCTTCGGCGTCGCCTTCGTCGCGGGCAGAAAGCGGGTGCCGAGTCCGGCTGCGGGGACGACCGCCTTGCGGACGGTGCGCGGGGGTGTGGGGGTGGTTGAGGAGCGCGGGGCGATCATGCGGCCCATGCTGGCGCACGGGGATGAGAGCACGCCGGGAGAAACATGGGAGCTTCCTATGGACGGGCGCGTTCCGCTTTCGGCGGGAAGGTTGAAGATTTGGTGCGCCATCTGGCTTTCTGTGTATGCAAGTTGAGCCTTGAGTGACCAACGCGTCGAATGCCGGTACGGATACCGCCGGTAACTCATCTTGAATTCCTCGGACCTTGCACTGGGGCGCTCGAACTTCTTGTTACTTGTGAGTTGGGTGTGCGAAGGTGAGCCTCCTCCTGGGAGGGCAGAGGCGGGCACCGAACAGTCACTGCTTTCCGGCGGGGCGCCATTCCTTGTGTCGTCCTTCGGCTTGGAAAGGAAATGGTTCCGTGCAGTCCCGGTCCGATCGCAACCTCGTCGCACAGCTCGGCGCCGAGGGCGACGGCAGCCATCGTGCCGTCGCCCTTCTGCTGGCCCGGCACTGGCGGGCGACCTGTGACTACGCGGTCGTCTGCCTCGCCTCCGCCACCGGTGCCGCCCAGTTCGTCGCCACCACGGCCTTCAATCGCGTCCTCGGCCGGCTCGCGGGCGGGGCGGCCGACGGCCCGCTGCGCCCGCAGTTCCTCGTGGCCGTGCGGGAGACCGTCCGGGAGTGGGCCGCCGACGAGGGCATCTGCGTGGTCCTGCCCGAACTGCGCAAACCGACCGGCGGCCGAGGTCTACGCGCGGTGAAGTCCGGCATCCCCGAAAGAAGGCAACTCGCCGAGCGCGCTTTCCACGCCCTTCCCGGAGCGTCCCAATGTCTGCTGTGGCACACCGAGGTCGAGGCGGAGCCGATATCGATTCCCGCCGGACTGCTGGGCGTGGACACTTCTGCCGCCACGGCGACGCTGGAGCAGGCGCGTGAACAATTCCGGGCGGAACTGGTACGCGCCCACCGCGAACTCGCGCCCACTGCGGAATGCCGTCACCACAACCGCCTCCTCGATATTTCCATTCGCCGCGGCGGCTCTCTGTTGCCCGACGCTCAACGGCATTTGACGGTGTGCCAGTACTGCCGTCAAGCCGCGGAACAACTCGGCCACGCCGAGGGCGGACTGGAGATCCTGCTCGCCGAGACCGTGCTCGGCTGGGGCGCGCGCCGCTATCTCGACTCGCGCCCGGGACGCGGAGCCGTCGAGGCACTGCCGCCCGCGCCGCAGGCCGTAGGCCCGGAGGGCGTACACCCGGCGGTCCCGCACCCGGAGGTCGTACGGTCGGCGTACGCGAGTCGAAGACGGACGCGGCGCACGGCGGTGGCCGTCGGAGTCGGGCTCACCTGCCTCGTGCTGCTCGCGACCGTGCTGGTGGTCAGGGGCTGGACCGACGGCACCCACGGTGTCTCCGCACCCGGTGACACCCGGGGAGCCGCCGGCCGCGGCTCCACCCGGCTCGGCGCCACCCGTGAGCCGTCCGTCGTCGCCTCCCCGTCCGCCGCCTCCGCGAGCGAGCCCGTCGAGGTCGCGCACGGCAGACCGCGCAGCCCCGCCACCGGACCCTGCGCAGCGCCGCGGACCTCACCCTCTGCCTCGCCGCCGAACCGCAGGACCGAAAGGTCCTGCTGTCCGGCGGCGTCGGGCACCACGAAGCGTGGACGGCAGCCGACCTGCGCCGGAGCGGCCGGGACCCGGCGTCCCCCGGCCGCTTCTTCAAGGATTTACAAGATTTTTCCATGATTCACGTTTGACCTGAATGGAATTCAGTCGCCGACAGGTTTCGGGGCGCATCGATCGAGCCACGGCGCCGAAGTCATGCGGAATTTACAGAGCCCGGTCCGGCCGCCCGCCGCGTTGTGGACGGGTGGGTGGGGGGTGAATCCGCCGGACGCTTTGACGGGCTTGTGGCGTTGTGGTGCCTGGGGCTCGTGGGGCGGACGACCGTACGGTGGATGGGACTTGCTCGGATTTTCGGCTCTTGCGCCGACTCTCGTCCGCTGGCCGAATTGATTCCACCACAAGCGGAATGGCCGCATCGTTATTGACCCGCCAGTAATAAGTCGCTAGTTTCCGGTGGCCCCGACCAGCGCTTCCACGTCGCACAAACCCCCCACCGTGCTGTCTTACCGATTATTCGGAGCATCATGACGTCTGCTGCGCGCGCTCTGGACCTGATCATTTGCATCACCCCTTTCGGAGAGCCCGATGCCAGGCTCACCGCGGCGGTCTGCCGGGCCGGCGGACTCGGGATCCTGGACCTCGGGAACGGCGACCGAAGATCCCGTGAGGCCCTCGGACGCGTGAGACATATGGCGCCGGGCCCGTTCGGGGTGCGGGTCACGGGCCGGTGCCGGATGCGGCCCGAGGACATCGAGGCGGTCGACACCGTGGTCCGCACGGCCGACGCCCCGTGGCCGCTCGCCGAAGTCGCCGCGAGCCACCGGGTGTTGGCCGAGGTCACCGATCTGGAGCAGGCGCGGGACGCGGTCCGCGCGGGAGCGTACGGACTCATCGCCCGCGGCAGCGAGAGCGGCGGCCGCATCGGGCAGCTCAGCACCTTCGTGCTGCTCCAACAGCTGCTCGCCGAGCCGGAGTTGGACGTGCCGGTCTGGGCATGCGGCGGCATCGGGCCCCGGACGGCGGCCGCCGCCGTGGCCGGTGGGGCGGCCGGAGTCGTCCTCGACACGCAACTGGCCCTGCTGGCCGAGTCGACGCTGCCCGAGGCGACCGCGGCCGCGCTCCGCTCCCTCGACGGCTCGGAGACCGTCGTCGTGGCCGGTCACCGGGTCCTGCACCGCCGCGGACCCGACGCTTTACGCCCGCCCGCCGACGACCCCGCCGCCGTCGCCGCACTGCTGGGCGCCCAGGACCCGCGCACCCAGCTGCTGCCGGTCGGCCAGGACGGCTTCCTCGCGACACGCTTCGCGGAGCGCTGGCAGGACGTGGGCCGCACCCTGCGCGGGCTGAAGACCGCGATCCGGGAGATCCTGCCCGGTCGGTCCGCCGACCCCGCGCCCGCCCGCGCGCTGCGCTCCGGCTCGGGCATGAGCCGGGCCCTCGGGACACGGCTGCCCGTGGCGCAGGGGCCGATGACCCGGGTCAGTGACCGGGCGGGATTCGCCGCGGCCGTCGCCGAGCACGGCGCGCTGCCCTTCATGGCGCTGGCCCTGGCCGACGGAGCGCAGACGCGGGCGATGCTGGAGGAGACGCGCGTAGCGCTGGACGGGCGGCCCTGGGGCGTCGGTGTGCTCGGGTTCGCGCCCGAGGACGTCCGCGCCGCCCAGCTGGAGGCCGTACGGGAGCTGCGGCCCAGCCACGCCATCATCGCGGGCGGCCGGCCCGCCCAGGCCGAGGCGCTGGAGCGGGCCGGCATCAGCACCTTCCTGCATGTGCCCTCGCCCGGGCTGCTGCGGCAGTTCCTGGAGGCCGGGGCCCGCAGGTTCGTCTTCGAAGGCTCCGAGTGCGGCGGACACGTCGGACCGCGGGCCGGTTTCCCGTTGTGGGAGGCCCAACTGGCGGTGCTGGAGGACTTCCTGGCCGACGCCGGGGCCGACGACGACACGGCCTCGCGGATCGAGGTGTTCTTCGCGGGCGGCGTCCACGACGAGCGCTCCGCCGCGATGATCGCGGCGCTCGCCGCACCGCTCACGGAGCGCGGAGCAGCCGTCGGCGTCCTGATGGGAACCGCCTATCTGTTCACCGAGGAGGTGGTGGAGCGAGGTGCGATACAGCCCCTCTTCCAGAGACAGGTCGTGGCGGCCGGGGCCACCGCGCTCCTGGAGACCGCGCCCGGCCATGCCACCCGCTGCGTGCCCAGCCCGTTCACCCTGAACTACCGGGACCGCGAAGCCGCGTTGCGCGCTCAGGGCCTCCCGGAGCGGCGCGTCTGGGAGGAACTGGAGCGGCTCAACGTCGGACGGCTGCGCATCGCCAGCAAGGGCGTCGACCGCACCGACGGCGGCGAGCCCGCGCCCGTGGGCGAGCAACGCCAGCTGGACGAGGGCATGTTCATGGCCGGGGAAGTGGCCGTGCTGCGCTCCGCGACGACCACCATCGAGGCCCTGCACCGTTCGGTGACCGACGGTGCGGCCGACTTCCTCGCCGCCCGTACCGAGGAGCTGAACCAACGGCTCGGCGCCGACCAGATGGCTGGACCGTCGCAGCCCGCACCCCTCGACATCGCGGTCGTCGGCATGGCCTGCATGTTCCCGCAGGCCCCCGACCTGGCCTCCTTCTGGGCGAACATCGTCGCCGGGCACGACGCCGTCACCGAGGTCCCGCACGACCGCTGGGATCCCGACCTGCACCACGCCGACGGCAGCACCACCTCCAAGTGGGGCGGCTTCCTGCCGCGCATCCCCTTCGACCCGCTCGCCTACGGCATCCCGCCCGCCTCGCTCGGCAGTATCGAGCCCGTCCAGCTGCTCTCCCTGGAGGCCGCACGGCGCGCCCTGGAGGACGCCGGATACGGCGACCGCGGGCGGGAGTTCGACCGCTCGCGCACCTCCGTCGTCTTCGGGGCCGAGGCGGGCAGCGACCTGTCCAACGCCGCCACCCTGCGCGCCGTACTGCCGTCGTACTACGGCACGGTGCCCGCAGGGATCGATGAGCAGCTGCCCCGGCTGACCGAGGACTCCTTCCCCGGCATGCTCGCCAACGTCATCTCGGGCCGGATCGCCAACCGGCTGGACCTCGGCGGTGCCAACTACACCGTGGACGCGGCCTGCGCCTCCTCGCTGGCCGCGGTGGACGTGGCGTGCAAGGAACTCACGGCGGGCACCAGCGACGTCGTCCTGTGCGGCGGCGCCGACCTGCACAACGGCATCAACGACTACGTCCTGTTCTCGTCGGTACACGCGCTTTCCCCGACGGGCCGGTCACGGGCCTTCGACGGATCGGCCGACGGCATCGCGCTCGGCGAGGGCGTCGCCTGCGTCGTCCTCAAGCGGCTGGCGGACGCCGAACGCGACGGCGACCGGATCTACGGCGTGATCAAGGGGCTCGGCTCGTCCAGCGACGGCCGCTCCCTCGGCCTGACCGCGCCCCGGCCCGAGGGCCAGCGGGTCGCGCTGGAGCGGGCGTACCGCAACGCGGGCGTCTCGCCGGCCGCGGTCGGCCTGGTGGAGGCCCATGGCACCGGGACCGTCGTCGGGGACCGCACTGAACTCACCGTCCTCGGCGAGCTGTTCGCCAAGGCCGGGGCGCGGCCCGGCGGATGTGTGCTGGGCTCGGTCAAGTCGCAGATCGGGCACACCAAGTGCGCCGCCGGTCTCGCGGGCCTGATCAAGACCACCCTGGCGCTCTACACCGGCGTCCGGCCGCCCACCCTGCACCTGAAGAGCCCCAACGCGGCGTGGGAGGAGGGCGCCGGCCCCTTCGCCTTCCACACGCGGGCCCAGCCCTGGGCGACTCCGGCCGGCGAACGCGTGGCGGGAGTGAGCGCGTTCGGCTTCGGCGGTACCAACTTCCATGTGGTGCTGGGGGCTTACGCCGACGCCGTACCGCCGGAGCAGGGTGTGGAGGAGTGGCCCGCCGAGCTGTTCACCTTCCGCGGGAGGGACGCGGCGAGTTCCGGTCGGGCGATCGAGGCGGTCCTGCGGGCCGCCGAGTCCGAGGGCCGTCCCTGGCGGCTGCGTGACCTCGCACTGAGCGCGGCCCGGCGCTCCGACGCCTCGCCGGAACCGGTGCGGGTCGCGGTCGTCGCGACGGACGTGGCCGGTCTGATCCGGCAGCTGCGCAGGGCCCTGGCCGGGGAGCACGACCCGGCCGCGGGCATCCACCTGGCCGACGCGGCGGCGGACGGCGAGGACAAGGTCGCCTTCCTGTTCCCGGGCCAGGGCAGCCAGCGCCCCGGCATGCTCGCCGACCTCTTCATCGCCTTCCCCGAACTGCACCACTACCTTCAGCTCGGCCGGGCGCACGCCGACCGGCTGTACCCGCCCGCCGCCTTCGACGACGCGGCCCGCGAGCGCCGGCGGGCCGAGCTCACCGACACCCGGGCCGCCCAGCCCGCCCTCGGCATCACCGGCCTCGCCGCCCACGCCTTCCTCACCGCGGCAGGGGTGAGACCGGACATGGCAGCCGGACACAGCTACGGCGAACTGGTCGCCCTGTGCGCGGCCGGCGCCCTCGACCCCGAGACGCTGCTGGAGCTGAGCACCGAGCGGGCCTCGGCCATCCTCGCCGCGGCGGGCGACGACCCCGGCAGCATGGCCGCGGTCTCCGCCGGCGCCGAGGACGTCGAAGCAGCTCTGCGCACGGCCGGGGCGCCCGCCTCGGTCGTCCTCGCCAACCGCAACTCGCCCCAGCAGACGGTGATTTCCGGCCCGACCGAGGAAGTCGCCGGCGCCGTAGGCCTGTTGCGCGAGGCCGGGTTCGGCGCCAAGCGCATCCCGGTCGCCTGCGCCTTCCACAGCCCCCTGGTGGCGGGCGCGGGCGAGCGGTTCGCGGAGGTCCTCCGGGACAGGACCGTGCACCCGGCCGAGTTCCCGGTCTGGTCCAACCGCACGGCCGCCCCGTACGCGGCCGACCCGGACGCGGTGCGCGCGGAGCTGGCCGCCCAGATCGGGGCGCCGGTCGCCTTCGCCGCGCAGATCGAGGCCATGTACGAGGCGGGAGCACGGATCTTCGTGGAGGCGGGACCCGGCACGGTCCTCACCCGGCTGGTCGGACAGATCCTGGGCGACCGCCCGCACCGCACCGTCGCCTGCGAGCCCCGCGACGGCAGCGGGCTGCGCGGCTGGCTCGACGCACTCGCCCAACTGGCCGTCGCGGGACGGCCGGTGCGCACCGGCGGGCTCTTCCGGGGGCGCGACGCCGTCGACGCCGTCCGCACCCCGGCACCGAAGCGACCCGGCTGGACGGTCGACGGCCACCTGGTCCGTACCGCCGCCGGAGAACTCCTTCCCGGTGCCCTGGCACCGGCCCGACGAGTCGTGGAGACGAGTGTGACGACGAACCACCCGTACGGCGTCCCGGCCGGCCAGGACGCGCTGATCTCCGAATTCCTGCGCACGAGCCGGGAGATGATCGCCGCCCAGCGCGATGTGCTGCTCACCTATCTGGGCGCGGTGCCGGGCCAGTCCGTTCCCGCACCCGCGGCGCCCGGCCCCCTGGTGGTGCCCCAGATCCAGCCCGCCGAGCTCGTCGCCGCCCCGCAGCCCGTCCCGGAGTCCACCCCGCTCAACTCCGGCACGGACCCGGCAGCCGATGTGGAACACGTCGTCCTGGAGATCATCAGCGAGCGCACCGGCTACCCCGTCGACATGATCGAGCCCGACCTCGACCTGGAGGCGGACCTGAGCATCGACTCGATCAAGCGGGCCGAGATAGCGGGCGAACTCGCCAAGCGGCTGGGGATCGGCGCCGGGGCGGACGTCACGGCCCTGGACGACGCGGAGCTGGAGGAGCTGGCCAAGGCGCGTACGGCGGCGGCCGTGACGCGCTGGCTCGCGGCGCGGCTGGACGGGGCCGGGGAGCAGAGTGCCGTCCGGTCCGAAGTGTCGGGTTCCGCAGAGGAGTTGACGGAGGCGGTCGTCGGCGTCGCGCCGAGGAGACTTCAGCTCCGTCCGGTGCCTCTGGGGCAGCCGGACCGCCCGGCGGATCCGGCCTCCGTCCTGTCCGGGAAACGGTTCGTCGTGCTCGGCGACCAGGGCGGCGCGGCTGAGGAGATCGCGGCGCGGCTCGCTCCGTACGGCGCCGAGGTGGTGACCGTCGACGCGGAACACCTGCTGACCGAGGCGGACGGCGTGGTGGACGGAGTGCTGTACCTGGGCGCGCTGCCGGGCGCCGAGCCACCGGTCCTGCCCGACGCCTTCCCCACGCTGAAGGCCGCCCTGGCGCACGGCCCGCGATGGCTGCTGGCCGTACGGCCCGCCGACGGCGACGACGCGCTGCGGGCGGCGGGCCTTGACGGCCTGTTCCGCACCATCGCCCGCGAGTACCCGGAGACGGTCGCGCGGACCGTCGCCCTCGCCGACACGAGTCCGTCCGCCGTCGCGGACGCCCTGCTCGCCGAACTGCTCGCACCCGACCCGGCGCCCGTCGTCCTGTGCACCGCCGCCGGCCGGCACGGTTTCGAGCTCGTCGAGGCACCCCTCGGCACGCTCGGCAGCACCGGCGCGGGACCGGCGGGCGACGGTGCCGCCGAGGCCGCCGCGCTCGGCCTGGACCGGGACTCCGTGGTGCTGCTGGTGGGCGGTGCCCGCGGGATCACGGCGAAGTTCGCGGCCTCGCTCGCCGCGGCCTGCCGCTGCCGCATCGAACTGCTCGGCAGAACGCCCGCGGCCACCGGCCCCGAGGACCCGCGGACCGCCGCCGCGCGCACCCCGGCCGAACTGCGGGCGGCCCTCGCCTCCCGCGGCTCGCTCGGACCCGCCGAGGTCAACCGGGCCGCCGAACTGATCCTCGCCCAGCGGGAGATCGCCGCGACGCTGGCGGAACTCACCGCGCTCGGCAGCCGGGTCCGCTACCACGCCGTGGACTTCCGTGAGCAGGACGCCGCGCTCCAGGCGGTCAAGGAGATCCACGCCGAGCACGACCGCCTCGACGGGGTGGTGTTCGCGGCCGGGGTGATCGAGGACCGGCTGATCGCCGAGAAGACCGCCGAGTCCTTCCAGCGCGTGTACGGGACCAAGGCGGGCGGAGCCGCCACCCTGCTGACCGCGCTGGAGGAACTGCCCAACGGGCCGGGGTTCACGGTCCTGTTCGGCAGCATCTCCGCCGTACTCGGCAATCGGGGCCAGGCCGACTACGCGGCCGCCAACGACGCCCTGGAGACCCTGGGCACCGCCTGGGCCGCCCGCACCGGACACCGTGCGCTGACCGTGCACTGGGGGCCGTGGGCACCCACCGGCTCCCACGGCGGGATGGTCGGTCCGGAGCTCGGCCGGGAGTACGCCCGGTGCGGCATCCGACTGATCGACCCCCACGAGGGCACCGCGGCCCTGCTGCGGGAACTCGCCTGGGGCGAGGAGTCGGCCCGCGCGGTCGTCTACACCGCCTCGGGGTGGTGACATGCGTCAGGACGCGGTCGCCATCGTGGGGATGGCGGTGCTGCTGCCCGGCGCCGCCGGTCTCGACGCCTACTGGCGCAATCTGCGGGACGGCGTGGACGCGATCGGGGAGGTGCCGGCGGGCCGCTGGGACACCGACTACTACCGCCCCGGCTCCGCGGCCGGGCCCGCCATGGCCGACCAGGTGTACTGCCGGCGCGGTGGCTTCGTGGACGGCCTGGCCGAGGTGGAGGTCACCCGCTACGGCATCATGCCCGCCTCGGTGCCCGGCACCGAGCCCGACCAGCTGATCGCGCTGAACGTGGCCGCCGCGGCGCTCGCCGACGCAGGGGCCGGGGAGCGGCTGCCCGACCCGCACCGCGTCGGGGTCGTCCTGGGCCGGGGCGGCTACCTCACCCCCGGCCTGGTCCGGCTCGACCAGCGGGTCCGCACCGCGGGCCAGCTCGTCCGCACCCTGGGCGAGCTGCTGCCCGACCTGACACCGAGCCAACTGGCCCGGGTGCGCGAGGCGTTCACCGACCGTCTGGGGCCGGCGAGCCCCGAGTCCGCGATCGGCCTGGTCCCCAACCTCGCCGCGTCCCGCATCGCCAACCGGCTCGATCTGCGCGGCCCGGCCTACACCGTCGACGCGGCCTGCGCCTCCTCGCTGGTCGCCGTCGACCAGGCCGTCGGCGAACTCGCCTCCGGGCGCTGCGATCTGATGCTGGCCGGGGGAGTGCACCACTGCCACGACATCACCCTGTGGAGCGTCTTCTCCCAGCTGCGCGCGCTCTCCCCGAGCCAGCGCATCCGCCCCTTCCACCGCGACGCCGACGGCATCCTCATCGGCGAGGGCACCGGCATCGTCGTACTGAAGCGCCTCGCGGACGCCCAGCGCGACGGCGACCGCGTCTACGCGGTGATCCGGGGCACCGGCGTGGCCAGCGACGGCCGCACGGCCGGACTGGTCAACCCCGACCCCGGCGGACAGGCACACGCCGTGCGCCAGGCGTGGCGGGCCGCCGGACTCGACCCCGCAGCGCCCGGCTCGGTCGGTCTCCTGGAGGCGCACGGCACCGCGACACCTGCCGGGGACGCCGCCGAACTCGCCACGCTCACCGCGGTGTTCGGGCCGGGCGAGGCGTACGGCGACGAACGCGCGGTGATCGGCTCGGTGAAGTCGATGATCGGCCACACCATGCCGGCCGCCGGAGTCGCGGGACTGGTCAAGGCCGCCCTCGCGCTCCACCACCGCACCCTGCTGCCCACGCTCCACTGCGACACCCCGCACCCTGCCCTCGCGGACACCCGCTTCCGCCCGCTGGAGAAGGCGGTCCCCTGGGAGACCGGTCCCGAGCGGCCGGTACGGCGGGCAGCGGTGAACGCCTTCGGGTTCGGGGGGATCAACGCCCATGTGGTGCTGGAGGAAGCACCCGGCGCGGCCGCGCGGTCCACAGGGAGCCCAGGGCCCCGAGCCACGGTTGCCGTCGCCGAAGCCGAGCGTGTCCTCCTGCTCGCCGCCGACAGTCCCGAGCGGCTGGCCGCCGCCCTGGACACCGACGACTCCGCGGTCCTCGCCTCCGGGCTTGACGCCGCCCGCACACACCCGGACGCGGGCCCGGCACGCCTCGGCATCGTCGAACCGACCGCCAAGCGGCTCGCCCTGGCCCGCCGGGCGGTCGCCAAGGGCCGCGCCTGGCAGGGCCGCAACGACGTATGGTTCCGCCCCCGGCCGCTCCTCGGCGGCGCGGACGGCAGGCTCGCGTTCGTCTTCCCCGGCCTCGAAGGCGACTTCGCGCCCCGCGTCGACGACATCGCCGCCCACTTCGGCCTCGCCGCGGCCGCTCCCGCCGACGAGGAGGTGCGGGTCGCGGACGTGGGCCGGCACGGATTCGGTGTCGTCGGCGTCGGGCGGCTCCTCGACGCCGCGCTGCGCCGCATGGAGGTCGTCCCCGACGCGGTGGCCGGGCACAGCGTCGGCGAGTGGACGGCGATGGCCGTGGCCGGGCTGTACTCCGGCGACCAGGTCGACGCGTTCATGGCGGACTTCGACCCGGACACGGTGACCGTGCCGGGCCTCGCCTTCGGCGCGGTCGGAGCGTCCGCCGAGCGCGTCCGGACGGCCCTGCGCGAGGACTGGGCGGGTGCCGGGATCGTGCTCTCCCACGACAACGCCCCCCACCAGTCGATGGTGTGCGGGCCGGACGGTGCGGTGGAGGAGTTCGTACGGTCCTTCCGGGCCCAAGGCGTGATCTGCCAGGTGCTGCCGTTCCGGTCCGGGTTCCACACGCCGATGCTGGAGCCGTACCTCTCGCCCATCAAGGAGGCGGCGGACCGGTTCCGGCTCCACCCGCCGACCGTGCCCGTGTGGTCGGGGACGACCGCGGCACCCTTCCCCGAGGGGGAGGCCGAGGTCCGTGAGCTGTTCGTCCGGCATCTGCTGGAACCCGTCCGCTTCCGGCAGCTCGTCGAGGCCCTGTACGCGGCCAGCCACCGCGCCTTCGTCCAGACCGGCCCGGGCGGACTCGCCTCCCTCATCGGCGACACGCTCGGCGACCGCGACCACCTGGCCGTCGCGGCCAACTCACCGCACCGCCCGGGCCTGTCCCAACTCCGTTGCGTGGCGACGGCGTTGTGGACGGCAGGGGCGAGCGTGGCACCGGCACTGCCGACCCCGGCCGCCCGGGCGACCGCTCGCGGTGTCCCCGAGCGCCGACCGGTCCGGCTCGATCTCGGGGGAGCCCTGGTGTCCCTCGACGACCGGGTCCTCGCCGGGCTCCGTAGTGACCTGCGCACGGCATCCCCGGCGCCGGCAGCTGCCGCACGCGTCGGCGCGGCCGATCCCACCCCTTCCCCCCTCGACGCCGTGACCGGACGCTTCCCCGTGGCCGCCGAGCTGAGCGCGCTGCTGCGCGACACCGCGGAGATGGCGGCCGCGCTGATCGGCGCGGCCGACCGCCCACCGAGCAGGGCCTACGTTCCGGCCGCGGTCCGGCCCGGGGCGCCCGCCAAGGCCGTGCACGGGGCGGTCGCCACCCCGACCGCGCCGCACGGCAGCTCCACGCCCCACCGGCCACCAACCACCCCCGACACCTGGCAGACCACCCTCCATGTGTCCCCGCACACCATGCCCCACCTCCTCGACCACTGCTTCTTCCCGCAGCGCCCCGGCTGGCCGGACGTGGCCGACCGCTGGCCCGTCGTCCCGGCGACCACGATCGTGCGGCACATGATGGACGCGGCGGAACGGGCCGCACCGGGCCTGCGGGCGGTCGCCGTGCACGGGGCGCGCTTCGACCGCTGGCTCACCGCGACGCCCGCCGTCGACGTCCCGGTCACCGTCACCCGGACCCCCCAAGACCCGAACCGGTTCACCGTCACCTTCGGCCCCACCGCCCGCGCGGTCGTCGAGCTGGCCGCGGCCCACCCCACCCCGCCCCACGTCCGCACGGAGCCGCCCAGCCCCGAACGCACCCCCGACCACACCGCCGCCCAGCTCTACGAAGAGCGCTGGATGTTCCACGGCCCGGCCTTCCAGGGCGTCACGGAACTCACCGCCATCGGCGAGAAGCACATACTCGGAGTGATCACCACACCCGCGGCCCCCGGCGCCCTGCTCGACAACGTGGGCCAGATCCTCGGCTACTGGATCATGGCCACGCGCACCGAACGGACCGTGGTCTTCCCCGTGCAGATGCGGCACATGCGCTTCTACGGGCCGCATCCGGGTCCGGGCACGGAGGTCGAGTGCCTGGTGCGCATCACCTCGCTCGCCGACACCCTCCTGGAGGCGGACATCGAGCTGACCGTCGCGGGGCGGGTGTGGGCGCGGCTCACCGGCTGGCAGGACCGACGCTTCGACAACGACCCGCAGACCCGCCCGGTCGAACGCTTCCCTGAGCGCAACACCCTCTCCGAACCGCGCCCCGGCGGCTGGTCGTTGCTGCACGAGCGGTGGCCGGACCTCGCGTCGCGCGAGCTGATCATGCGCAACTCACTCGGCGGAGCGGAGCGTTCGGAGTACGCCGCGCAGGCCCCGCGCGGCCGCCGGCAGTGGCTGCTCGGCCGGATCGCCGCCAAGGACGCGGTGCGCCGGTGGCTGTGGGAGCACGGCGAGGGGCCCGTATTCCCGGCCGAACTGCGGGTCCGCAACGACGACTTGGGCCGCCCGTACGTCACCGGCGAGCACGGCCGCACCCTGCCCCCGCTGGACGTCTCCCTCGCGCACCGCGCCGAGGCCGCCGTGGCGATCGTACGGCCCCACACACCCGGTCCCGGCCCCGGTATCGACATCGAAGAGGTCAGCGAGCGCGACCCGGCGGCCCTCGCCGCCGCCCTGGGCGCCGACGAACTCCGGCTCCTGCGCGCCCGGTGCGCGGACGGCGAGGACTCCGAGCCGCTGTGGTTCACCCGGTTCTGGGCCGCGAAGGAGGCGGTGGCCAAGGCGGAGGGCACCGGATTCGGCGGACGGCCCCGGGACTTCGCGGTGTTCGACGCGGCTCCGGACGGCTGCCGCCTGCTGGTCTCGGGCCGTCTGGAACGCGCGTACACGGTGCACTGCCGATCCGTCCGCAACACCCCCGCACTGCCGGACCGGGAGTACGTCGTGGCCTGGACGACGGGCCCGGTCGAGGAGGCCGAAGAACTGCCCGCAGCGGCATCGGACGAAGAGGAGCACCGCCGATGAACCCCATCCAGCCGACCACCGAGCCCGCCGACGAGGAGGCCGTGCTCGCCGACATCAGGGGCATGCTCCTGATCCTCCTGGAGGAGTACGGCGAGGACGACGTGGAGATCGGCATGAGCACCACGTTCAACCGCGACCTGGAGCTGGAGAGCATCGACCTGGTGACCCTGGCCGGCCTCCTGGAACAGCGGTACGGAGACCGGGTCAACTTCGCCGAGTTCCTGGCCGGTATGGACTTCGACGAGATCATCGAGCTCACCGTCGGCAGGCTCGTCGAGCACGTGGTGCAGAGCCTGAAGGCCGCGGAGGCGGGCTGACACATGGCGATCGTCGACACCGGTGACATCCGGCTGCACGTACAGAGAATGGGCCCTCGCCAGGGGCGCCCGAAGGCCGCGACCGCGGTGCTCGTGCACGGGCTGCTCACCGACAGCCTGGCCAGCTACTACTTCACCGTGGCCCCCGCCTTCGCCGCGGCGGGCATCGACGTGGTCATGTACGACCTGCGCGGTCACGGCCGCAGCGAACGTCCACGCAGCGGCTACACCCTCGACCACAACATCGACGACCTGGAGGCGCTCCTCGACCGGCTGGACGTCACCGGCCCCGTCCACCTCGTGGGCAACTCCTACGGCGGCACCATCGCCTTCGGCTGGGCGGCCCGCCACCCCGGGCGGACGGCGAGCCTCACCCTGATCGAGTCCGAGCCGGCGACCGCGGCCTGGGCGGCGAAACTGGGCGGCATCCTGGACCGGGTGGTGACCGAGCTGGCGTACAACGAGCCCGACGCGATCGCCTGGATCACCTCCCACCGCAGCCACAACACGGCCCGTCTGGCCAAGGGCGCGGCGCGGCTCGCGAGGGAGACCACCCTCGGCCGGGACATCCCCGCCAGCCGCGTGCTGACCGAGGACGAGATCAGGTCCGTGCGCTGCCCGGTCCTCGGGGTCTACGGCGGCGACTCGGACCTGGTGGAGCTGGTGTCCCTGAAGGAGACGCTGCTCGGGGACTTCCGGGCCGTCGTACTGCCCGGGCACGAGCACTCGGTGCTGGTGGAGGCGCCGGGGGCCGTCGGCGGGCACATCCTGGAGCTGATCCGCGCGGCGAGCGGGGGCCGGCCGGTGGGGGCCGAGGCCCGGTGAGCGGGTTCCTGTTCGTGGTGCCGCCCCTGGTCGGGCACATCAACCCGACGGTCGGCGTCGCGGCCGAACTCACCGCGCGCGGGCACCGGGTGGCGTGGGCGTGCGCCGATCCCGATCTGGTGCGTCGGCTCGTGGGAGCGGACGCCGACGTGTTTCCGTGCGACGGCGTCACGGGGGTCGAGCGGCCGCCCGACCTGCGTGGCCCGGAGGCGCTGAAGTTCCTGTGGGAGGGGTACCTGGTGCCGCTCGCCGACGCGATGGCCCCGGGCGTGCGGGCGGCGGTGGACGGCTTCCGGCCGGACGTGGTCGTCGCCGACCAACAGGCCTTCGCCGGCCCCCTGGTGGCCGAGCGTCTGCGGCTCGTCTGGGCCACCTCCGCCACCACGTCGGCCGAGTTCACCGACGCGTACGACGGCATGCCGAGGGTCGCCGCCTGGCCGCGGGAACGGCTGACCGAACTGCGGGGACGCATCGGCGACCCCTCCGGCACCGCCGACCCGCGGTTCTCGCCCCACCTGGTCCTGGCCTTCACCACGCCCGAACTCGTCGGCCCCACGGGCGAGAAGGCGGACGCGATCCGCTGTGTCGGCCCCTCGATCGCGGACCGTCCGGCCGAGCCCGGCTTTCCCTGGGAGTGGCTGGACCCGGGCCGCGCCAAGGTCCTGGTGACCCTCGGGACCGCCAACGCCGACGCCGGTGGCCGGTTTCTCGCCGAGTGCCTGACCGCGCTGCGCGAACGGGCCGACCGGGTACAGGCGGTGCTCGTCGATCCGGGCGGCACCCTGGCCGCGACCGGCGGCGACAAGGACGTACTGATCCTGCCCTACGTGCCCCAACTCCCGCTCCTGGCAAGGGTCGACGCGGTGATCTGCCACGCCGGGCACAACACGGTCTGCGAGGCCCTGTGGCACGGGGTTCCGCTGGTCGTCGCCCCCATCCGCGACGACCAGCCCGTGGTGGCCGCGCAGGTGGTCGACGCGGGGGCCGGCATCAGGGTGAGGTTCGGCCGGGTCACCGCACCCCGGCTGGGCGCGGCCCTCGACACCGTCCTGCACGAACCCGCCCACCGCGAGGCGGCCGCCCGTCTGCGCACGGCGTTCCGCACCGCGGGCGGCGCCCACGCGGCGGCGACCCACCTCGAACGGCTCGGGACAGGCCGAGGGCACGACCGACAGCCATGAGCGGAGACGCGATGAGCGACAAGACACAGTCGAACGGCGGGAGCGAGCCCATGGACGCGACCGAATCCGTGGGTGACACGGAACCCGTGGGCGGCACGGAATCCGTGGACGCCAAGGAACTTGTGGACGAAACCGAGTCCGCGCACGCCGCCGACCGCGCCGCGCGCATCGCCGCCCTGCGCCCCGGCTACCAGGCCGATCTGGCCGACGGCGTGGGCCGGTTCTTCGAGTCGCCGCGCACCAGCTGCCCCTGGTGCGGCTCGGAGCGGCTGACCACCCGGCTGCGCACCACCGATCTGCTCCAGCACAAGCCGGGCCGCTTCCAGCTCGACCGGTGCGAGGACTGCGGGCACACCTTCCAGAACCCGCGGCTGAACGAGGCCGGTCTGGAGTTCTACTACCGCGACTTCTACGACGGCCTCGGCGAGCAGAAGATGGGCGGCACCTTCGGCGGCCGCACCAAGATGTACCGCGGCCGCGCCGAATCCATGCTGCCGCACGACCCCACCCCGAAGAACTGGCTGGACGTCGGCACCGGGCACGGCCACTTCTGCGAGGCCGCCCGCGCGGTGCTGCCCGGCACGGTCTTCGACGGCCTGGACTTCACGGACGGCGTCGAGCTCGCCGAACGCGAGGGAAGGGTGGAGCACGGCCACCGCGGTTCCTTCCCGGAGCTCGCCCCGGAACTCACCGCCCGCTACGACGTGGTCAGCATGTTCCACTACCTGGAGCACAGCACCGACCCCGACCGTGAACTGCGGGCCGCGCACGAGGTCGTACGGCCCGGTGGTCATCTGCTCATCGAGGTCCCGGACCCTCAGAGCCGCTACGCCCGCCTCCTGGGCCGCTGGTGGCTGCCCTGGCTCCAGCCGCAGCATCTGCACTTCGTGCCCGCCGCCAATCTGCGCCGCCGCCTGACCGACCTGGGATTCACGGTGGTCGCGGAGCAGCACGCGCAGCCGCACGACCCGGTGGATCTGCTCGCCGCGGTCTGGCTGGCCCTGGACCACACCGCCCCGCGCGAGGACGCGCCGTGGCTGGCGCAGCCGCCGGGCGCCCTCCGGCGCGGGCTGCGCACCGCCGTGGTCCTCGCGGGGGTGCCCGCCCTCGCCCTGGGCACGCTTCTCGACCGGTTCGCGGTACGGCCCCTCTCGCACCGTCTGGGGCTGTCCAACGCCTACCGGCTCGTGGCCCGGCGCGACTGAGCCGGGGCTCAGAGCACCTTGGCGCGGATCAGCGCCGACAGCACGAGGGCCCCCGGCAGCAACGGCAGCCAGTCCGTCAGCACCCGGAAGCCGATCACGGTCGCCGTGGCCAGGGCCACAGGGGAGCCGAAGGCCGCCAGCGTGAACACCAGCGCCGCGTCCACCGCGAGGCCCCCCGGTGCGGGCACCGCCCCCACCGCGGTGCCCGCGGCGAGGTAGGCGAGGACCACGTGCGCCCAGGGGACCGGCAGCTCCAGCGCGGCCCCGACCGAGGCGATCACGCACCCCTGGAGCAGCGGCATCGCGGCTGCCCCGCCCCACAGGGCGAGCACACGGCAGGGCCGGGTGTGCAGCAGCCGCGCGTCGGCCAGGGCGGTGCGCAGCAGCCCCGTCACCGGGCGGCGCAGCGGACGTACGACGGCCAGGGCCACCGCGGCGACGGCGGCACCGGTGCCGACGACGGCGAGCACCGCTACGAGCGCCCGCCCGTCCGGGAGCAGTTCGCCCAGCCGCCGCCAGGCCGGGGAGGCCGCCAGGAACACCACGAGCACGATCGCCTTCGCGACGGACTTGGCCAGGGAGTACAGGGCGATCGAGGCGGTGGCGCGGTCGAGCGGTACCCCGCGGCCGCGCAGGAAGCGCACGGTGACGGCGTGCGCGCCGATGCCCCCGGGCAGCGCGTGGTTCGCGGCCCCGGCGGCGAACTGCGAGGCCAGCAGCAGCCCCGGTGGCAGCCGGTCCGGCACGGCGCCCTGGCGGACGCACGAGGCCGCGACCCAGCCCAGGCAGGTGAAGCCCCCGCCGGCCAGCAGCCACCAGGGGTCGGCCGCGACCAGCCGCGCGGCACCCTCGTGGACGAGGGACCGGTTGGTCAGTCCCCAGATCCCGGCCAGCAGGAGAGGGCTCAGGCACAGCGCCAGCCGGACGGGACGGGCGGCCATCGGGTGCGCGGGCGCGTCGGAGCGCAGTGGGGACGTCGACGAGAGCGAGGAGAGCGAAGACAGCGAGGACACGGGCACGTCGTCCTTCCGCATCGGGCCGCGCGGCGGGACCGGGAGATGCGAGGCGGCGGGGGGAACCGCGGGGGAGCTTTCCCGCTCCGTGTGACATGCGGATGTCCGAAAACCGAAGGACCGTCGGCGGGACGGTGCCGTGGTGACGGGGTTTGTCCGGCTGTCCTCGCGCGGCGAGCAGGTAGCCTTCCTGTGGGCGCGTCTTACGGGTGACGTCCCGGAAAGCAAGGACGCGACAGGAGAGGAACCGGCGTTGCACGTCCAGGAATGGCTCGACACCGTGCCGGCGGCCGCCGTCTATGCCGTGGTGGCCCTGGTCATCGGTCTGGAGAGCCTGGGTATCCCGCTGCCGGGTGAGATCGTCCTGGTGTCGGCGGCCCTGCTCTCCTCGCAGCACTCGGGCATCAACCCGATCGTCCTCGGTGCCTGCGCGACCCTGGGCGCCGTCGTCGGCGACTCCATCGGCTACGCGATCGGCCGCAAGGGCGGGCGCCCGCTGCTGGCCTGGCTGGGCAAGAAGTTCCCCCGGCACTTCGGCGAGGGCCATATCGCCACCGCCGAGCGGTCCTTCGAGAAGTGGGGCATGTGGGCCGTCTTCTTCGGCCGCTTCGTCGCCCTGCTGCGGATCTTCGCCGGCCCGCTCGCGGGTGTGCTGCACATGCCGTACTGGAAGTTCCTGATCGCCAACGTCCTCGGCGGCATCTGCTGGGCGGGCGGCACCACGGCGGTCATCTACTACGTCGGCGTGGTCGCCGAGGACTGGCTCAAGCGCTTCTCGTATCTGGGCCTGGTGGTGGCCGCGCTGATCGGCCTGACGTCGATGCTGGTGCTGAAGCGGAAGGCGAAGAAGGCGGCGGCCCAGCGGGACGCGGAACAGGAACCCGTCCCGGCCACCGACTAGGACCGGGAGCAGCACCAAGGCCAGGACGTCAGTGCGTCACGCCTTGTCGTGCACGTCCTGGTGCGCCTTCGCCAGGCCCGCGTACAGCGTGCCGTTCAGGGTGACGCCCTCCCGCTCCTCGGCGGTCAGCTCCCGCTTCACCCTGGCCGGCACCCCTGCCACCAGTGACCCCGGCGGCACCACCATCCCCTGCGGTACCAGCGCCTGGGCGGCGACCAGGGAGCCCGCGCCGATCACCGCCCCGTTGAGCACGGTCGCTCCCATGCCGATCAGACAGTCGTCCCCGACGGTCGCCCCGTGCACCACGGCGTTGTGCCCGATGGAGACCCGCTCGCCGACCGTGACCGGAAACCCGGGGTCCGCGTGAAGGGTGGCGTTGTCCTGGACATTGGCACTGGCACCGACGCTGATCCGCTCGGTGTCACCGCGCACCACCGCGCCGTACCAGACACTCGCCCCCGCGCACAGGACCACGTCGCCGATCACACAGGCCGTGGGCGCGACGAACGCCTCCGGGTCTATCTCGGGGTCCTTGCCGCCCATGCCCACGATCAGCGCCTTGTGCGTCATCACGGTCTCCCCGTCTCCGGTCGTGTTCGGTACCCCCGCACCGTACGCCAGCGGTGGGGCGAAGATCACAGCGGTCCGGCCCCATGGGCACAGTCGGCGCTGAGTACCGTGAGCGGGTGCCCAAGCCCAAGAACACGTTCTCATCCTGGCGGCGCCGCATCGCCCAGCGGGCGGTCCACGCCGGCTGGGCCTGGGTGCAGCGCACGGGATCCGTCACCGCCGAGCACCCGGGGCGCCTCCGCTTCGGCGCGATGGGAACAGGTACCAGACTCGCCTTCCCGCTCGGCACGGTCTTCGGCGAACCCTGGATCCATCTGGGCTCCCACTGCATCGTCGCCGAGCAGGTCACCCTGACCGCGGGCCTGATGCCCGACCTCGACCTCGGCCCCGACCCGATCCTGCGCATCGGCGACGGGGTCGTGCTGGGCCGCGGCAGCCATGTCATCGCCGACACCACGGTGACGATCGGCAGCGACTGCTACTTCGGTCCGTACGTCTACGTCACGTCCACGAACCACTCGTACGACGATCCGCACGAGCCCATCGGCAGGCAGTGGCCCCGGATGGAGCCGGTGGAGATCGGTCCGGGGTGCTGGATCGGCACGGGCGCGGTGATCCTGCCGGGCGCGCGGATCGGCCGGAACGTGGTCGTGGCGGCCGGTGCGGTGGTCCGCGGGACGGTGCCCGACCACGCCGTGGTCGCCGGGGCACCCGCCCGGGTCGTACGGCGCTGGACTCCCGGCGACGGCTGGCAGCCGCCGCTGCGCACACCCGCGCCGGTACCGATCCCGGACGGTGTCACCCCGGACCAGCTGCGGGCCCTCGCGGACCTCGACGAGGAGGGCGCCGAGCGGCTGGCCCGGCTGGAGGCCGACGGCTGACTCAGCCGGTCGCCAGCAGGAGCGTGCCGAGCAGGGCGAGTCCGGCGCCCGCGGCCTGGACGGCCCGCAGGCGTTCGCTGAGGAAGCCGCGTGCGGCCAGGGCCGTCACCACCGGGTACAGCGAGGCGAGGACCGCCGCCACGGTGACCGGGCCGTGCTGGGCGGCGACCGAGTAGGTGCCGTTGGCCGCGACGTCGGCGAGGCCGACGAAGGCGAGCGCGGGCAGCGAGGCCCAGGGGAAGCCGCCCTCGGGAAGGGCGGCGCCGCCGCGCCGGACCGACACGTACAGCGCCGCGCCACCGACCGCGACATTGGTCAGCCGCTGTACGAACAGGGCCAGGAACAGGCCGGTGACGGTGGTCGAGGCCTCGGTGATGAGCGCGAACACCGTGCCGAAGCCGAGCGCCGCGACGAGCGTGAGCACGATCGTCTGCCGCTGCACGGGGGCGCCCCTGAGCTGGGGCCCGCCCGCGAGGACCACTCCGGTCACGGCGACGGCGATGCCCGCGACCTGCAGCAGCCCCGGACGCTCGCCGAGGAACAGGCCGACGCCCACGGGGACGCCCACGCTGAGTGTGGCGAGCGGGGAGACCACGCCCATCGGGCCCAGGGCCAGCGCCTTGTAGAAGGCGAACAGGGCGACCGGACCCACCAGGCCCGCCGCGAAGGCGAACCACAGCCGTGGACCGGCCTCGGTCCAGCCGCCGGTCGCCACGACGACCGCGCCGAGGACGGCCGCCGCGATCCCTTGCGAGACGACCACCACCGTCAGGGCCGGAGTGCGCCGTGTCAGCAGCCCGCCGCCGAAGTCGGCCAGGCCCCACAGGAGACTGGTGGCCAGGGCGAAGAATGCTGTCACGGGTCGCCTCGCAGTACAGTTCGGTGAACGATCAGGTGCACCCCACCGTAGTTCATTCAATTAAACTATGTCATCCAGAATATTGGACGGAAAGTGTCGGACCTCGACCTGCTGACCCAGTCCCTGGCGCGCACCGTCAAGCACTGGCGGGCGGTGCGCGGCTTCACCCTGGACGTACTGGCCGCCCGGGCGGGCGTCAGCCGCGGCATGCTCATCCAGATCGAGCAGGCCCGCACCAACCCCAGCCTCGGCACCGTCGTCAAGATCGGCGACGCGCTCGGCATCAGCATCACCACACTGCTCGACTACGAGCAGGGCCCGAAGGTCCGGATCGTCCCCGCCGAGCAGGCCGTGCGGCTCTGGCACACGGACGCCGGCAGCTACAACCGGCTGCTCGCGGGCACCGAGGCCCCCGGTCCGCTGGAGATGTGGGACTGGCGCCTGATGCCCGGCGAGCACAGTTCCTCCGACCCGCACCCCACCGGCACGGTCGAACTCGTCCATGTCACGGCCGGAGAACTGACCCTCACCGTCGACGGCACGGACTACCGCGTCCCGGCCGGCGCGAGCGCCTCCTTCGAGGCCAACACGCCCCACACCTACGGCAACACCGGAGACGTACCGATGGAGATGGTGATGGCGGTCTCGGTGCCGCCCGTCCCCTGAGACGTCCGGCCGCCCGCCGCCTCACGGCTGTTAGCGTGCGGCCATGCGCGCACCCATCGGACACTTCGACACCGCCACACCGGCCCCCGACTGCCTGGACGAACTGACCCGCCCGGTCGCCGATGCCGTACGCCGGTGGCGCGGCAGCGTCCCCGCCGACCAGATCGTCTACGTCGAGACCGATCCGCAGTGGGCCGACACCGCCGTCTTCGTCGAGCACTACGGCCGCGAGCTGCTGGAGCAGTCGGCCAACTGCGTGGTGGTCGCGGGCAAGCGGGGCGGTGAGGCCACCCTGGCCGCATGCGTCGTGCTGTCCACCACCCGGGTCGACGTCAACGGGGTCGTGCGCCGGCAACTCGGCGCCCGCAAGGCCTCGTTCGCCTCGATGGACCTGGCGACGGGGGAGACCGGCATGGAGTACGGCGGCATCACCCCGGTCGGACTGCCGGACGGCTGGCCCGTGCTGGTGGACTCCGCGGTCGTCGATCTGCCCTATGTCCTGGTCGGCAGCGGACGCCGGCGCGGCAAGCTGCTCGTGCCCGGCAAGGCGTTCGCCGAGCTGCCGGGCGCGGTGGTGCTGGAGGGGCTGGGGATCGCCTGACGCCGGACCGCGGCGCGCCGGGTCTCAGCCCGTCAGATGGTGGGCCAGGGCCAGATGCGGGTCCGCTTCGCCCGGCACGGGTGCCGGATCGGCGTGGACCAGCGCCGCGGTGAGCCTCGGGACGGCGTGCAGCAGGGCGTGCTCGGCCTCGACGGCGACGGCGTGCGCCTGCCGTACCGTCGCCTCGCCGTCCACCACGACCGCGACCTCGGCCCGCAGCCGGTGCCCGATCCAGCGCAGCCGCAGCTCGCCCACCTCGCGTACGCCCGGCACCTCCCGCAACGCCCGCTCGGCCCGGTCCACCAGCGCCGGGTCGACGGCGTCCATCACCCGCCGGAACACCTCGCGTGCCGCGTCCCGCAGCACGAGCACGATGGCGGCGGTGATCGCCAACCCCACGAGCGGGTCGGCCAGTTGCATACCCAGCGCCGAGCCCGCCGCGCCCACCAGCACGGCCAGCGAGGTGAATCCGTCGGTACGGGCGTGCAGACCGTCGGCGACCAGCGCGGCCGAGCCGATCGACCGGCCCACCCGGATCCGGTACCGGGCCACCCACTCGTTGCCCGCGAATCCGACCAGGGCGGCCATGGCCACGGCCGGCACCTGTGCCACGGGGCGCGGATCGAGGAGCCGTTCCACCGCCGCCCAGGCCGCGAAGGCCGCGGACGCGGCGATCGTCAGCACGATCGCGATGCCCGCTAGGTCCTCCGCGCGCCCATAGCCGTACGTGAAGCGCCGGGTCGCGGCGCGGCGGCCGAGCACGAAGGCGATGCCCAGCGGTACGGCGGTCAGCGCGTCCGCGGCGTTGTGCACCGTGTCGCCGAGCAGGGCCACCGACCCGGACACGACCACCACGACCGCCTGTATCAGCGCCGTCGCGCCCAGCACGGCCAGCGAGACCCAGAGCGCTCGCATGCCCCGGGCCGAGGACTCCAGGGCCGGGTCGAGCTTGTCGGCGGTCTCGTGGGAGTGGGGGGTGAGCAGATTGGTGAGGCGGTGGCGGAGACCGGTCGAGGGGTGGGTGTGGGCGTGGTCGTGCCCATGGTCATGGCCGTGCCCGTGGGCGTCCGCGTGCGCATGGCCATGGTCGTGGGAGTGGTGCCGCTCGCTCACATGGATCACCTTCCGGTGCGCGGGAGTGGACGGGGGATGCCCACGCAGACCATTATGTGCGTATGAGCGCACGCATGCACCTATCACCTGCGCATCATGCGCATCCGCGCAGCCCCGGCGACCAGCAGTTCGCGCTCGCAGCCGATCTCCTGGCCCTGCTCGGCGACCGCACCCGGCTCACGCTCCTGCACGCGCTCACGGCCGGGGAGGCCGATGTCACCACGCTCACCCAGGCGTGCGGCGCGGCGCGGCCCGCCGTGAGCCAGCACCTGGCCCGACTGCGGCTCGCGGGCCTCGTGAACACCCGCAAGGAGGGCCGCCGGGTGGTCTACTCACTCGGCGACGGCCATCTGCGCCGCCTGGTCGACGAGGCACTGAAGGTCGCGGACCACCGGCTCGGCGAAGCGGAGCGCTGAGCCCAGGACCGGCAAGGCCGGGGACGGACCCAACGGCGTCAGGAGTTGGTCGCCCATATGACGGTGTCCCGTCCGCCGCGGCAGGGCAGCCGTGGCGGACGGGACACCGTCGACGATGGGGTCGGTCAGTGCGCCGGGGCGTCAGTGACCACGACCTCGTCGATGCTGCGCTCGATCTCCTCGGGCCGCGCCGCGGTCGCCCTGGCCCAGTAGTAGATCAGCAGGGAGAAGGCGGCGACGACGAGGATGTCCCACCACAGGGGAATCGTGCCCTGGCCGCCGAAGCCGCCCAGCCAGGAGATCACGCCCATGCCCACCAGGTAGCCGGGCAGCCACTGGGCGGACTTGAAGTTCATCCGGGGAGCGTCGGGCAGCCCCTTGCTCGTGGCGTACCAGGCGTAGCCGCCGAGCAGCACATAGCCGAGGATGATGGCGAAGCCCAGCCGCCACAGGGTGTCCCAGCCGGCCCAGTAGATGATCAGGTTGGCCACGACGAACGACAGCGGGGAGATGATCTTGCCGAGGGGCAGGCGGTAGGGGCGCTCGTGGTACGGCAGCCGATCGGAGAAGACGCCGTACGCCAGCGGCGCGCCCGCGTACATCAGGACGCTCGCCGAGGTGATGAAGCCGACCAGCTCCTGCCAGCTCGGGAACGGGAGGAAGCAGACCACGCCGGTCACGAAGGACATGATGAGGCCGAACCACGGCACGCCGCGGGCGTCGGTCTTGGCGAACGCCTTCGGCGCGTAGCCGTTCTTGGCGAGGCCGTAGGAGACGCGCGAGGTGGCGGTGGTGTAGATCAGGCCGGTGCCGCCGGGGGAGATGATCGCGTCGAGGTAGAGGACGAAGCCCAGCCAGCCCAGACCCACCAGGGTCGCCAGGCCCGCCCAGGGGCCGCTGATGCCGGGGAAGTCGAGCTTGGCCCAGCCGTGCGCGAAGGAGGTGTGCGGCAGCGCGGCGATGAACACGACCTGGAGCAGGATGTAGATCACGGCGCCGATCGCGACCGAGCCGAGGGTCGCCCGCGGCAGGTCACGCTTCGGGTTGCGGCTCTCGCCCGCCAGCTGGATCGCCTGCTCGAAGCCCAGCAGCGCGAAGATGATGCCGCTGGAGCTGATGGCGCCGAGCACGCCCTTGGCGCCGAACGGCGCGAAGCCCTCGGACGTGAAGTTCGACGTGTGGAAGTTGCCGATCGCGATGATGAAGATCGCGGCGAGCGGCACGGCGATCTTCCACCAGGTCGCGGCGCTGTTGGTGTGCGCCAGCGCGCGCACGCCGAAGAAGTTGACTCCGACGAAGACGGCCATGAGGGCGACGGCGATGACGAGGCCGCTGGTCGTCAGCGTTCCGTCGGTGTGCTGGAGGCCCTGGGCGAACTTCCAGTGACCGGCGTAACCGATCATCGCCTCGACCTCGATCGGGGCCACGGTCGCCGCCTGCAGCCAGGCGAACCAGCCGAACGACATGCCGGCCAGGCCGCCGAACGCGTAGTGCGGGTACCGGGCCGTGCCGCCCGCCACCGGGAACATGCCGCCGAGTTCGGCGTGCACCAGGGCGAGCAGCACGATCGCCACCGCGCCGATCACCCACGAGATGATCGCCGCGGGCCCGGCCACCACGACCGCCTTCTCGGCGCCGTAGAGCCAGCCGGAGCCGATGATGGAGCCCACGGAGGCCCACATCAGGCCGATCAGCCCGACGTCGCGCCGCAGGCCGCCGGTCTCCTTCGTGGCTTGGGGCACGGCATGGTCGACATTCACCATGTCAAGTGGCCTCTCAGATCTGTACAGAGGTTTAACGGACAAGAGGCCACAGGTTAGGGACGCATTCGCGAGCCGCAAAAGACCGTTTCCCAAATTTTGACCCAGTGCTTGGGCTGTTGTTGGGGTGGTCTTTACGCAGGTCATCGCCAGATAACGAATGCGTGTATTCAGTTGCGTATTGTGCGAAGATCGCCCGACAGGGCTACCGAAGAGTAGGAATTTCGATCGCCGGGCAGCGGTCCATGACCATGTCCAGCCCGGCTTTTCGGGTCCTTTCGTACGCGTCCTCGTCGACCACTCCGAGCTGGAACCAGACGGCCTTCGCGCCCTTGGCGACGGCCTGATCGGCGACGAGCCCGGCGAGGTCGCTGTTGACGAAGACATCGACGACGTCCACCTCGAAGGGGATGTCCTCCAGGGAGGCGTAGCCGGGCTCGCCGTGGACCGTCTCCGCCTTCGGGTGCACGGGGACGACACGCTTGCCGAACCGCTGGAGCACCTCCGCCACCCCGTACGCCGCGCGCCGCCGGTTGGGGGACAGGCCGACCACCGCCCAGGTGTCACCGAACTCGGTCAGGATCCTGCGGATCGTCGCTTCGTCGCCGTACACGGTCGGCCTCCTTGGGCTCCGGGGATGTGTGCTTGCGGCAACAGTTCGGGCCGGAACGCGATTCCCCCGCACACCCGGGAGGAGTACCCGATCTTGCGGCACGGTGTCCGGATTCGGCACCAAGTGCCTGCGTACGGCCCTCCGTCCGCCTACGCTCGCCCCGTGCTGCGCATCACCGACGCCCGAACGGGCGAGACCGTCGACGCCGCCCCCGCCCGCCGCGGCCTGACCCGGGTCGAGGCGCACGCGTCGGCCTTCGACCCCTCGTCCCTGCGTGTGCTCCTGGTCGCCGATCTCCTCGTCCGGGCCCTGGAGCTCGGCGGCACCCCCGTCTGGGCGATGCTGACCGGCCACCGCCGCCAGGCCGAGCTGCGCGGGGCGGCCGCGACCCTCGGCATCCGCCCCTTCGAGGACGCCCACGACCTCGCCTCCGGGCTCGGCGAGGCACAGATCGTGCACGTGGTGGGGGACGGGGGTGCCACGCCGGCGGAAGGAGTCGTGGTCGGGGTCGCTCCCGCCGTCGGGGCGGGGGAGCCGTCCGGCAGCGCCTCCGCGGTGCGGGACGGTGAGCCGTCCGCAAGCGCCCCCGCGGCGCCGGCCGGCGAGCCGTCCCCGGCTGCTTCCGCCGATCTCCCCGGCCTGCTCGCCGACCCCTCAGCCCTGCGCTTCGTCCTGCTGGCCGGCCCGCGTACCACCCCCGTGCGACTCGACGCGGCCGCGCTCGACGAGGCCGGACGGACGCTCGCGCGCTGGCGGCAGGCCGTGGCCACCTGGGCGCGCCGGCCGTCGCGGCCGATTCCCGACGAGGTACGAGGGCGGCTGCGGGCCGCATGGGAGGACGATCTGGACGTGCCCGAGGTACTCGATGTCCTGCGGTGGGTGGAGACCGCCCCCGACCTGACGGACGGCGCCCGCTTCGAGACCTACGCCTACACCGACCGTCTGCTGGGCCTCGACCTCGCCCGCGACCTCGGGACGCTCGCGTGATCGCCCGCGCGGGAGTGGGCCCGCTGCGCCGGCTGATCGTCCTGCGGCACGCCAAGTCCGCCTGGCCCGAGGGGATCCCCGACCACCAGCGGCCGCTCGCACCGCGCGGCCGCCGGGACGCCCCGGCCGCCGGCCGCGCCCTCGTCGAGGCCGACTGCCTGCCCGACCTCGCCCTGTGCTCCACCGCCGTACGCGCCCGCCAGACCTGGGAACTGGCCTCGGACCAATGGGGCACGCCCCCTCCGGTGCGGCACGACCGGCGGCTGTACGCGGCCGACGCGGAGGACCTGTTGGACGTCGTGCGCGAGGTACCGCCCGAGGTGGAGACGCTGCTGCTGGTCGGGCACAACCCGGGCCTGGAGGAACTGGTCCTCGACCTCGCGGGCGACGGCCTGAACGACGCGCTGGACCAGGTGCGCATGAAGTTCCCGACCTCCGCGATCGCCGTCCTGGCCTGGCACGGCACCGGCTGGGAGGCACTGGGCCCGGGCACGGCGCTGCTGACGTCGGTGATCGTGCCGCGGGGGAAGAAGGAGTAGGCACGGGAGCGGGGGCCGCCCGGGCCACCGCGGGAGTCCGCATAGGCTGTCCGGATGCAGGACGAGTACCGCACAGTCGCCCATGCCGGCGTGCACGAGACAGAGGTCAACCGCTCCCGATTCCTGTGCGCCCTCGCCCCGGCGGGCACCGAGCAGGAGGCCCAGGACTTCATCGCCGCGATCCGCAAGGAGCACGCGGACGCCACCCACAACTGCTGGGCGTACGTCATCGGCGCCGACGCCTCGACCCAGAAGGCCAGCGACGACGGCGAACCGGGCGGCACCGCCGGCGTCCCGATGCTGCAGATGCTGCTGCGCCGCGACATGCGGTACGTCGTAGCCGTCGTCACCCGCTACTTCGGCGGGGTAAAGCTCGGCGCGGGCGGCCTCATCCGGGCCTACGGCGGGGCGGTCGGCGAGGCCCTGGACGCGCTCGGCACCCTCACCCGGCGCCGTTTCAGGCTGGCCACGGTGACCGTGGACCACCTGCGCGCGGGCAAGGTGCAGAACGACCTGCGCGCGACCGGACGCGAGGTGCGCGACGTGCGCTACGGCGAAGCGGTCACCATCGAGATCGGCCTGCCGGACGCCGACGTGGACGCCTTCCGCGCCTGGCTGGCCGACGTCACCGCGGGGACGGCGGGGTTCGAACTGGGCGGGGAGGCCTACGGGGACGCGTGACGCGCGCCGTGTTCCTCCTTCCGGCCCCGGCCCTGGCCGTCGGGGAGTGTCGGACGGTGATCGCCGGTGGCGATCCTGGCCGCCATCCCGGCGAGCTGCCCGCAGGCGCGCGCGATCTCCAGCTGGGTCTGGTTGCGCTCGGCGACGGCTGCCGAGAGCAGGAGCGCGGTCAGCGCGGTGGACGTGTTGAACGCCTGCAAAGTGATCATGTTGGCGAGCAGGTCGTGACCGGCGAACGGGCCCGATCCCCGGGTGGCCGAGATGATCGCGAAGGTCGAGAGCGCCAGTGCGCAGGGCGCGGCCCCGGCCAGCTGGAAGCGGAAGGCCGCCCAGATCAGCAGGGGGAAGCCGAGGAACAGCAGCGGCGCGCGACTGGTTTCCAGGAGACCGACGCCGGCCGTGGCCGCGACAAGGAGCAGTGCCTCCGCCCAACGGGGCGGCGGCACGTCCCTCGGCAGGCGCGCCGAGCGGAGGACGAGCAGGACCGGCGCGACCACCAGGACGCCCATCGCGTCGCCGGTCCACCAGACCGACCACGCAGGCCAGAAGTCGTCGGGGCCCAGCACTCCGGCCAGGCGCAGGGTCCCGCTGCCGATCGTCGAGCTGACCAGCATCCCGGCGAACGCACCGAGGAAGATGAGCGCCAGCGCATCCCGCAGACGGTCCAGTTCGACGTGGAAGTCCGCACGACGGAGCAGCGCGTACGAGCAGATGGGCGCGAGGGTGTTGCCCGACGCGATCGCGAGCACGGCCAGGGCGGTCGGCCCGAGCGTGATGTTGACCAGGAAGGCGCCGATCGCGATCCCGGGCCAGACCCGGGGTCCGCGCAACAGCAGGCTCGCCAGGGCGATACCGGTCGGCGGCCACAGCGGCGTGATCTGGCTGCGCACCAGCTGCTGGAGCAGCCCCAGCTTGGCCGAGCCGAAGTACAGCCCGGCGACCACGCAGATCTCCAGGACAGCCAGGCCACCGCGCCGGAGCCGGTCACGCCGCTCGACACTCATCGGGCGACCTCCGCATCGACATCGCCACGAGGTCCATCATCCGTCCGATCCCTCGGATCCTCCACGGCACACCCGAGCCGGCCGGTCCGGCGCCGTCGGCCGCTGGCCGGCGGCCGGCCCGGGGGTCAGCCGGGCGGGGTGCGCAGGGCGAGGATCGCCATGTCGTCGTGTCCGTCGCTGGGGTGCTGATCGGCCAGCACCTGAACGAACTCCCGCAGGGGCAGATGGGCATGCGCGCCGGCGAGTGCGGCGAGCGCGTTCAGGCTCGTGTCGATGGAACGGTGGGGATCCTCGACCAGCCCGTCGGTGAAGAAGACCACGGTGGCGTCCGGGGGCAGGATGCGGGAGTGGTCGGGGCGCGGCTGCTCGGGGTCGACCCCCAGCGGCAGCCCGGGCTCGGCGAACAGGTATTCCGCCTTCCGCTCCGGGGTGATCAGCAGGGGCGGGACATGGCCCGCGGTGCTCCAGTGCAGTCGCCAGCCCGGTCCCTCCGGCTCGATGCGCGCCAGTGTGGTGGTGGTGACGGGATTGTTCGTGATGGCCTGCAGGGTGCGGTCGAGCCGGGCGAGGACCGCGCCGGGCGTATTGCCCCGGTCGAACAGCAGCGCACGGAGCATGTTGCGGGTGGAGGCCATGGCGGCGGCGGCCCGCAGATCATGGCCGACCACGTCACCGATGACGACCGCCACGACGTTGTCGGGCAACGGGACGGCGTCGTACCAGTCACCGCCGACCTGACTGGGCTCGGCGGCGGGCCGGTAGATGGCGGCGGCGGTGAAGGGCCGCAGGTCGGGGAGGGTCGGCAGCAGAAGCCGCTGGAACTGTTCGGCTCCGACGCGCACCTGCTCGAACAGGCGGACGTTCTCGATGGCGATACCGGCGGCGCTGGCCAGGGCCACCAGGACGTTCTCGTCGTGGGCGTCGAAGGGAAGTCCGTCGTGCCGCTCCGAGAGGTAGAGGTCGCCGTAGACCTCGCCGCGGACGGTGATGGCGACGCCGAGCAGGGTGCGCATATGGGGGTGGCCGGGCGGGTAGCCGACGGAGGCCGGATGGGCCGGGATGCTCTCCACCCGCAGGGGCCCTGTATGGCGGATCAGGTGGCCGAGGACACCCAGACCGCGAGGCGGGTCGATCCCGGCCAGGTCGGCGCGCTCCTGCTCGGACAGACCGGCGGTGATGAACCGCTTCAGGCACTCTCCGTCCTCGTCGAGTACGCCGAGCGCTCCGTAGCGGGCGCCGACCAGGTCCATGGCGGTGGTCACGATGCGGTCCAGCACCGCGGGCAGTTCCATCTCCCGGCTGATGGCCACCACCGCGTCCAGCAGGCCCTGCAGCCGGTCCATGGCGTCGAGCAGGGAGCGCAACTGGTCGTCGATCCGGCCCAGCTCGGCACGCAGACGCAACTGCAGGTCGGGAAGCTGCGGCTGCCGGGGTCGTTTCCCTTCCTTCTCTCGTGCCATCGCTCCTGGTCGCCTCCAGCCCACGGATCCGCTCGTACAGCGTCTCATCCGAGGGGCATAAAAGCTGCAGATGTCAATTTCCTGGTCACACTACGCCTGCTCGGATCATCGCTGATATATCGGGTCATATGACACCGGATGTGAGTGACACATCGAGGTCCGTGATGGATCAGGCACCCAGAGGCGTTAGCGTGGTGGGTGCCGACCGCGAGCCTGTTGCCGGTCGGGTGCTGGTCCGAGGGGCGTCGGAGGGGGAAGCGTGCGGGGCGGAGCGGTTTCTTGAGATTGCTGCACACGTCCGACTGGCATCTGGGCCGGGCGTTCCACCGCGTGAACATGCTGGGCGCCCAGGCAGAGTTCATCGGTCACCTCGTCACCACCGTGCGCGAGCACGAGGTGGACGCGGTGGTCGTGTCGGGAGACGTGTACGACCGCGCGGTGCCTCCGCTCGCCGCCGTCGAACTCTTCGACGACGCCCTGCACCGGCTCGCGGCACTGGGCGTCCCCACGGTGATGATCTCCGGCAACCACGACTCGGCCCGCCGGCTCGGCGTCGGCGCCGGTCTCATCGGGCGGGCCGGTATCCATCTGCGGACCGACCCGTCCGCCTGCGGCACGCCGGTCGTGCTGGCGGACGCCTTCGGGGACGTGGCCTTCTACGGGCTGCCGTACCTCGAACCCGCCCTGGTGAAGGACGAGTTCGGGGTCGAGAAGGCAGGCCACGAGAGCGTGCTCGCGGCCGCCATGGACCGCGTCCGCGCCGACCTCGCCGCACGCCCGCCCGGCACCCGCTCCGTCGTCCTCGCGCACGCCTTCGTCACCGGGGGCGAGGCCAGCGACAGCGAACGGGACATCACCGTCGGCGGAGTGGCCGCCGTACCGGCCGGGGTCTTCGACGGCGCCGACTACGTCGCCCTGGGGCATCTGCACGGCTCCCAGACCATCACCGAGCGAGTGCGCTACTCGGGCTCCCCGCTCGCCTACTCCTTCTCGGAGACGGATCACCGCAAGACCATGTGGCTCGTCGACCTCGGCGCCGACGGTGCGATCGGCGCCGAGCGCCTCGACTGCCCGGTCCCGCGACCGCTGGCCCGCATCCGCGGCACGCTGGAGGAACTCCTCGCCGACCCCGGCCTCGCCCGGCACGAGGACGCCTGGGTGGAGGCGACGCTCACCGACCCGGTCCGCCCCGCCGACCCCATGGCCCGGCTCGCCGAGCGCTTCCCGCACGCGCTCAGCCTCGTCTTCGCCCCGGAGCGCGCCCCGGACGACCCCGACGTGTCCTACGCCGGACGCCTCGCGGGCCGCAGCGACCAGGAGATCGCCCAGGACTTCGTCGCCCATGTGCGGGGTGCCGGTCCCGACGAACGGGAGCGGGCGGTGCTCCGCGACGCGTTCGACGCGGTGCGCGCGGACGACGCCGCACGGGAGGTGGCACGGTGAGGCTGCACCGGCTCGACGTGACCGCCTTCGGTCCCTTCGGCGGCAGCCAGACGGTCGACTTCGACGCCCTCTCGGCCGCCGGGCTCTTCCTGCTGCACGGGCCTACGGGCGCCGGAAAGACCTCCGTCCTGGACGCCGTCTGCTACGCGCTCTACGGCTCCGTGCCCGGGGCCCGGCAGACCGGCCAGGGTCTCTCCCTGCGCAGCGACCACGCCGACGCGGGCACCCGCACCGAGGTCCGCCTTGAACTGACCGTCGCCGGACGGCGGTTGGAGGTCAGTCGGCAGCCACCGTGGGAGCGGCCCAAGAGGCGGGGCTCCGGTACGACGACGGACAAGGCCCAGAGCCTGCTGCGCGAGTACGACGCGCCGGCCCGCGTCTGGAAGGACCTCAGCCGCTCGCACCAGGAGATCGGGGCCGAGTTCGAGCAGCTCCTCGGCATGAGCCGTGAGCAGTTCTGCCAGGTCGTCCTGCTGCCCCAGGGCGACTTCGCGCGCTTCCTGCGGGCCGACGCCGAGGCCCGCGGCAAGCTGCTGGGCCGTCTCTTCGACACCCGCCGCTTCGCCGAGGCGGAGAAGCGCCTGGCCGAACGCAGGCGTGCCACGGAGGCACGGGTGCGGGAGGGCGATGCGGCGCTGCTGGCCGACGCGCACCGCATGCAGCAGGAGGCGGGCGACGCCATGCCGCTGCCCGAACTGGCCCCGGGGGAGCCGGGCCTGGCCGAGGCCGTGCTGGGCGCCGCGGCCGTCGCCCGCAGCACCGCCCGGGAACGGCTCACCGTCGCCCACTGCCGCCTCAGCGCCGCCGAGTCCGCCCAGGCCGCCGCCGACCGTGCGCTGGCCGACGTACGTGAACTGGCGCGGCTGCAGGGCAGGTTCGCCCAGGCGCGGCAGCGGGCGGCGCAGCTGGAGGAGCGGTCCGCGGCCCACCGTGAGACGCAGACGCGGATGGAGCGGGGCCGCAAGGCGGAAATGGTGGCGCCGGCCCTGGAACTGCGGGAGGCCGCCGACGCCGAACACCGGGCAGCGGCCGCCGCCGAGGCACGCGCGCGTGGACCGCTGCCGGAGACCTTCACGGACGCCGGTCCCGCCGGGCTGGCCGCCGCCGCCCGCCGGGCCGCCGAGGAGCTGGGCGGCCTGGAATCGGCCCGCCGCGCGGAACAGCGGCTCGCCGAGATCGCCGACGAGCGGGCCGGACTGGACCGTCAGGAGCGCGCCGACGAGGACGTGTTGCGGGAGGCCGCGGGCTGGCTCGCCGGATGGGACGACACGCGCGCGGAGCTGCAGGCCCGGATCGACTCCGCGCAGGAGGCCGCCACCCGCTCCGAGCAGCTCGCCGTACAGCGCGATCCCGCGCGGCGGCGGCTGGGCGCGGCCCGGATGCGCGACCAGTTGGCGGGCGACACCGAGGGGGCCCAGAAGAGGGTGCTCGCCGCCGAGCGGCAGGCCCTTCAGACCCGTGCCCACTGGCTCGACCTCAAGGAACAGCGCCTGAGCGGCATCGCCGCCGAACTCGCCGCGCACCTCACCGACGGCGAACCCTGCGCCGTCTGCGGAGCCACCGAACACCCCGCGCCCGCCCGCAAGGTCGCCGGGCACGTCGACCGCGAGGCCGAAGAGCGCGCCCTGGCCGCATCCCGGCACGCCGACGAGCAGCGCACCGAGGCCGAGCGCCGTCTGGGCGTCGTACGGGAGGCCCTGGCCGCCGCGACCGCCGAGGCGGGCGACGCGCCCACGGCCCGGCTCGCCGCCGAGGCGGACGAACTGGAGCGTGCCTACGCACAGGCCCGCCGGGACGCCTCCGCGCTGCACCCCGCCCACGAGGAACTGCGGCGGGCCGAGCGTGAACGCGAGCGCCGCCAGGCCGAGCTTCGGCAGGCCGAGGTCGCCGCCGCCTCCCGGATCGCCCGGCGCGACACCCTGGAACGTGAAACAGCCACCCTGGAAGAGGAGTTGGCGCAGGCGCGGGGCACCGCAGGCAGTGTGGCCGCGCGGGCCGCGCAGCTGGAGCGGCAGGTCGCGCTGCTGACCGACGCGGCCGACACCGCGCGCGCCGCCGAGGACACCGCCCAGCGGCTCAAGGACGCCGACGCCCGCCTCGCCGACGCCGCCTACCGGGCGGGCTTCGAGACCCCGCAGGCAGCGGCCGCGGCGCTCCTCGACGACGCGGAGCACCGCGAGCTCCAGCGGCGCCTGGACGCCTGGCAGTCCGAGGAGGCCGCCGTACGCGCGGTCCTCGCCGAGGCCGACACCGCGGCCGCGGCCCAGCAGCCGCCGGCCGACCCCGCCGCTGCCGAACGGGACGCGGCCGCGGCCGACCAACGGCTGCGCGACGCGGCCTCCGCCCGCGACTGGGCGGCCCGCTGCTGCGCCGAACTCGACCGGCTCTCCGCCCGGGCGACCGACGGCGTACGACGGCTCGCGCCGCTGCGCGAGGAGTACGACCGCGTGGCCCGTCTGGCCGCCCTCACCGCTGGCACCTCGGCGGACAACGAACGCAAGATGCGCCTGGAGTCGTACGTCCTCGCGGCCCGCCTCGAACAGGTCGCCGCCGCGGCCACCGTACGGCTGCGGCGCATGTCCTCCGGCCGCTACACCCTCGTCCACTCCGACGACCGCACCGGCCGTGGCCGCAGCGGGCTCGGGCTGCACGTGGTCGACGCCTGGACCGGACGCGAGCGGGACACGGCCACGCTGTCGGGCGGCGAGACGTTCTTCGCCTCCCTCGCGCTCGCCCTCGGTCTCGCGGACGTCGTGACGGACGAGGCCGGCGGGGTCCGCCTCGACACGCTCTTCATCGACGAGGGCTTCGGCAGCCTGGACGACCAGACCCTGGACGAGGTACTCGACGTGCTCGACTCCCTGCGCGAACGGGACCGCAGCGTCGGCATCGTCAGCCATGTCGCCGATCTGCGGCGCCGGATCCACGCGCAGCTGGAGGCCGTGAAGGGGAGAACGGGATCGGTGCTGCGGCAGCGGGGCGCCGGCTGAGGTCAGTGCCCCAGCGGGCGCCGGGGCAGGGGCGAGGAGTACACGACGCTCGTGGTCACCGAGCCGAGCGCGCCGATCTTCCCCGAGATCGCCTCCAGATGGGACATGGACCGCGCGGCGACCTTGATGACGAAGCAGTCGTCGCCCGTCACATGGTGCGCCTCCAGGATCTCGGGCGTCGCGGCCACCAGGTCGTGAAAGGGCTTGTAGTTGCCGTTCGGGTACCTCAGCCGCACGAACGCGAGGATCGGCAGGCCCAGACGTTCGGGGTCGACGACCGCCGCGTACCCCTGGATGACTCCGGCCTCCTCCAGCCGGCGGACCCGCTCGGTGACGGCACTGGAGGACATCGAGACGGCACGGGCGAGTTCCGCGAAGCCGGCGCGGCCCTCGCGTTGCAGGATGTCGAGGATGCGCCAGTCGGTGGCGTCCGGGGAATAAGCGGTCATCACCGAGAAATAGCAGGGGAATCCCCGGCCGATCAAGGGGAATGCCGGGTATCGCCACTTCTGGGAGCGGGTCGGCGGTCATAGATTCCTTGCCATGATCACCGACATCGTGAACCCCGTCCTGCGGGTCGCCCCCGCCGCCCCCGCCGAGGCCGCCGCCCACTTCCGTGCGAGCCTCGCCTTCCACGCCGACGTCTCCGACGTGGCCGCCGCGCTCGCGGGGGACGGCGATCCCGGCTTCGTCGTCCTCGACTCCCGCTCCACCGAGTCCTGGGACCAGGGCCACATCCCCGGCGCCGTCCACCTGCCGACCGCGCTCATTCCCGAGCAGGCCGAGCAGCTCCTCGACAAGTCCGTGCCGGTGGTGACGTACTGCTGGGGCCCCGGCTGCAACGGCGCCACCCGGGCCGCCCTCGCCCTGGCCGAACTCGGCTACCAGGTCAAGGAGATGCTCGGCGGATTCGAGTACTGGGCGCGGGAAGGCTTCGGCTACGAGACCTGGCAGGGGCCGCAGCGCCGGGACGCCGACCCGCTGACGGCACCCGTGGCGGGCGAGTGCGGCTGCTGACGCCCACCCGTGTAGGTTCTGCGCATGGCTCGATACGCGGAACCAGGCGTTCTGGAGTGGGTGGAGTCGGGAGGCGGACCGCTCATAGCCGTCCCGGAGGCGGTGCTGCCGTTCTGGTCCGGGGCCGACGGCGAGGAGATGGACACCGACTACGACCGGGCGTGCGAGGTCGACGGGTACGTCGGTCTGCTCCCCGTCGGCGACAGCGCGGCCCTGGTCCTCGGCGACGAACCGGCCTCCACCTCCTTCCTGCCCGACCACGGCACCTTCGTACGGTGGAGCGCCGCGAACTCCGAGGACGAACTGCTGGCCGGCGTACCCGACGCCCTCGACGCGGCGGTGTGGGAGGACGAGGTCGGCTGGGACATACCCGGCCCCGTCGTCCTGTTCGACTCGGCCTGGTCCGGCACGGACACCGCCCAACAGGAGCATCTGAGGGTGCCGCTGGAACCGGGCCGGTACGCGGTGCGTGCCGCCTACGCCCAGCCGGGACCGGAGACCTGGGTCGGGCTCGTACAGCTGCGACGGCTTCCGCACTGAAGCGGCAGCCGGTGACCGGCGGCGCCCACGCGGGTGCCGCCGGTCACGCGCTCGCTCAGAGCCGGGACAGCTCGTCCACCAGGTCGTCCAGGCCCAGCGAACCCTGGGAGAGGGCCGCCATGTGCCAGGCCTTCAGGTCGAAGGCGTCGCCGTGCCGCTCGCGTGCGTTCTCCCGGCCCAGCAGCCAGGCCCGCTCGCCGAGCTTGTAGCCGATCGCCTGGCCCGGGATGGTCAGATAGCGGGTCAGCTCGCTCTCCACGAAGTCCGCCGGGCGGCTGCTGTGCGCGCCGAAGAACTCCTGGGCCAGCTCCGGCGTCCAGCGCTCACCCGGGTGGAACGGCGAGTCCGCGGGGATCTCCAGCTCCAGGTGCATGCCGATGTCGACGATCACGCGGGCCGCGCGCATCATCTGCGCGTCGAGGTAGCCGAGGCGGTGCTCCGGGTCCGTGAGATAGCCCAGCTCGTCCATCAGACGCTCCGCGTACAGCGCCCAGCCCTCCGCGTTGGCGCTCACCCCGCCGATCGTGGCCTGGTAGCGGGAGAGGTCCTTGGCCACGTGCGCCCACTGCGCCAGCTGGAGGTGATGACCGGGCACGCCCTCGTGGTACCAGGTCGACACCAGGTCGTACGCCGGGAACCGGGTCTGGCCCATCGTCGGCAGCCAGGTGCGGCCGGGGCGCGAGAAGTCCTCCGAGGGGGCCGTGTAGTACGGGGCCGCCGCGCCGCCGGGCGGTGCGATGCGAGCCTCCACCTTCCGTACCCGCTCGGCGAGTTCGAAGTGCGTGCCGTCCAGGTCGGCGATCGCGCGGTCCATCAGGCCCTGCAGCCACTCGCGGACCTCTTCGACCCCCTCGATGTGCGCACCGTGCTCGTCGAGGTGCGCGAGCGCCACCCACGGCGTTTCGGCACCCGGCAGGATCTTCTCGGCCTCCTGCTTCATCTCGCCGAGGATGCGGTGGAACTCCGACCAGCCGTACGCGTACGCCTCGTCCAGGTCCAGGTCCGTGCCGTTGAAGTAGCGCGACCAGCGCGCGTACCGCTCACGGCCCACCGTGTTCGCGGAGCCCTCGACGGCCGGCACGTAGACGTCCCGCAGCCAGTCGCGCAGCTCCACGACGGCCGCGGTCGCCCCGTGGGCGGCCTCGTCCAGCTCCGCGCGCAGCGCCTGCGGCCCGGCCGAGACGAAGTCCTCGAACCAGCCGCGTCCCTGGCCGTCGGTGTCCGACCACTCCGTGAGCTGGTCGACGTGGGTGGTGGTCGGACGCGGAGCCGCGTACAGCTTCCGCTCCAGACCGAGCGCCAGGGACTCGCGGTAGCCGGCCAGCGCGGCCGGGACCGCGCGCAGCCGCTCGGTGATCAGCGACCAGTCCTCGTCCGTCTGCGCCGGCATCACGGTGAACACGTCGCGCACCGCGTGTCCGGGCGTGTGCAGGTTGCCGATCGCGCGCAGGCTCTCCTCGGCCTCGTGCACCGCGAGCTCGGCGGTGAGCCGCTCGCGCAGCAGACGCCCGCAGCGGCGCTCCACGTCACTGTCCGCCCCGGGCTGCCGCTCGGCCTCGTCCAGCTTCGCGAGGGTGGTCCGCGCCAGTTCCGCCAGGGCCTGCTGGCCCGCGGGAGAGAAGTCGGGCAGTTTGCCCGCACTCTCCTTCACGCCGAGGTACGTGCCGGTGATCGGGTCGAGGGCGACGAGCTCGTCGACGTAGGCGTCGGCGACTTCACGGGGCAGCGGGCTCTTGGTCTCAGACATGCCGCCCATCCTCATACGGCGACGATGTCTGCGTCACCCATGTATTCCTGATTCAGCTGTGGGCGTGGCCGGGGGCAGCAGGGGGCCGCACTCCCACTGCTGGAAGATCAACCGGGTCTCCACACGTGCCACTTCGCGGTGCGCCGTGAACTCGTCGAGGACCAGCCGCTGCAGGTCCGCCATGTCCGCCACCGCCACGTGCACGAGGTAGTCGTCGGGCCCGGTGAGGTGGAACACCGTCCGTGACTCCGGCAGCGCCCGGATCCGCTCCACGAAGGGTCCCACCAGCTCCCGGCGGTGCGGCCGCACCTGCACCGAGAGCAGCGCTTCCAGGCCGCGCCCCAGTTTGGCCGGATCGAGCCGCAGCTGATGCCCAAGGATCACGCCCGAGCGGCGCAGCCGGGCGACCCGGTCCAGACACGTCGACGGCGCCACACCCACCTGGGTGGCGAGGTCGCGATAGGTGATCCGGGCGTCGTTCTGCAGCAGGCGCAGCAGATGGAGGTCCACCGGATCCAGTACGACAGATTCGGCCATTGGCCGAACGTAGCACGGTGTTCGATTCTTGTGAGCCGCTCAGTGTTCACCCTCTGCCCATGGACTCAGCGAGCACGGGTGCCTACGACGCCGTACGCACCGCATCGAGAGCACTGGCCACCGAGGCCGTGCACGCCGGCCGCGACGACCTCGCCCGGCAGGGCCTGCACGCCCCGCCCATCGACCTGTCCACCACCTACCCCTCGTACGACAGCCGGGGCGAGGCCGCCCGCATCGACGCCTTCGCCGCCACCGGCGCCGCCCTGGACGGCATGCCGGTCTACGGGCGGCTGGGCAATCCGACCGTGGCCCGCTTCGAGACCGCGCTGGCCCGGCTGGAGGGCACCGAGTCCGCGGTCGCGTTCGCCAGCGGGATGGCGGCGCTGAGCGCGGTCCTCCTCGCCCGCTCCTCGACGGGCCTGCGCCATGTCGTCGCCGTACGTCCCCTGTACGGCTGCAGCGACCACCTGCTGACCGCCGGACTGCTGGGCACGGAGGTGACCTGGACCGATCCCGCCGGGATCGCGGACGCGCTGCGCCCGGACACCGGCCTCGTCATGGTCGAGACCCCGGCGAATCCGACGCTGGCCGAGGTGGACCTGCGGGCGGTCGCCCACTCCTGCGGCTCCGTGCCGCTGCTCGCCGACAACACCTTCGCCACACCCGTGCTCCAGCGCCCGGCCGAGCAGGGCGCCCGGCTCGTGCTGCACAGCGCCACCAAGTACCTCGGCGGGCACGGCGACGTGCTCGCGGGCGTGGTGGCCTGTGACGAGGAGTTCGCGCGACAGCTGCGGCAGATACGGTTCGCCACGGGCGGCGTGCTGCATCCGCTGGCCGGCTATCTGCTGCTGCGGGGACTGTCCACGCTGCCGGTGCGGGTGCGGGCCGCCTCCGCGAGCGCCGCCGAACTGGCCCGGCGCCTCGCCGCCGACCCGCGCGTCACGCGCGTCCACTATCCGCGGATCGGCGGCGCGATGATCGCCTTCGAGGTCCAGGGTGACCCGCACGAGGTCATCGCCCGGGTCGGCCTGATCACCCCGGCCGTGAGCCTCGGCAGCGTCGACACCCTCATCCAGCACCCGGCGTCCATCAGCCACCGCATCGTGGACGCGGAGGACCGGCGCGGCGCCGGAGTGAGCGACCGGCTGCTGCGGATGTCCGTGGGACTGGAGGACGTCGAGGATCTCTGGGCGGATCTGGACTCCGCGCTGGGCGAGCACGGCGAGGCGTCGTCGACGGCGGAACTTCAGACGGCGGTGAGCTGAGGCCTGGCACGGGGCAGGTCGACAGGTGAACGGCCCGGCGGGGTTCCGCCGGGCCGCTCGCCGTTCGCCGAGCGGACGCTCGGTCCCCTCTCTCTCAGGTCTCTCAGTCCCGGCGGGCCGTCCCGCCGAACTGCCCCTGCCTGCCGTCGTACGACAGCAGCGAGGTGACCGGGGCGGTGTCCAGGCGGGCCGTGATGACCAGCGTGCCCTCCTCGATCTGGTAGTCGAGGGGCAGCCCCAGACCGCGCATCGCGGTGACCATGCCGGTGTTGGACGCCTGCGTCACGGCATACACGCTCGCGCAGCCGGCCTCGACCGCCATCGCCACCAGACGGCCCAGCAGTTCGCCGCCGATGCCGCGCTGCTGCCACTCGTCCTCGACGAGCAGCGCGACCTCCGTCTCGTCGCCGTCCCACAGCAGATGACCGAGGCCGACGATGCGACCCGACGCCGTCTGCACGGCCAGCGTGCGCCCGAAACGCGGGCTCAGCAGGTGGTTCAGATAGCGGTCCGCGTCACCGATCGGCCCGTGGTAGCGCATGCCGAGCGTCCGCGCCGAGCACCGCTCGTGCATCGCCTTCGCCGCCTCGACGTCACGCGTGTCGGCCCGGCGCACCGTGATCGCGTTGCCCTCGGGCAGCGTCAGCACGTCCTGGCTGCGCGGGATGCGCGGGCCGAGCCGGGCGTCCAGCTCCACCAGCGCCCGCGCCCGGGCGAACTCGGTCGGCGTGAACGGCAGATACGGCCGCTCCACCGTGATCACTCCGCCCTCCGGCGCCCGCAACCGCATCACGGTGTCCTCAAGTACTCCCTCGGCCGGCACCTCCTCCGGTGCGCGGCGGCCGCCGACCGGCGTGACGGGCAGCGAACGGATGGTGCACCGTCCCAGCAACTGCCGCAGCGCCAGCGGAAGTTCCGCCGCGTCCAGCGCGGTGCGCGCCGCGAGGCCCAGGACCCGGGTCGGCGCGTCCACCAGATCGTGCGCGTCGGCCCGCTCGATCCAGGTGGTCGTGCCCCCCGCCCGCGAGACCGCACGGCTGATCTCGGCAGCCGGGAGCTCACCCGGGGCGCGCAGCAGGAACTCGTCCACCGTGCCCTCGGCCAGCGGATGCGTCTGCAGGCTCAGGATGTCGACCCGCAGCTCGGCGAGAGCCGTGCACAGCGCGGCCAGCGAGCCCGGCTCGTCCTTCACCGTCGTCCGCATCCGCCACAGCGTGCTCGGCCCGGCCACCGCCCGGGGCGTCGCCCCGCGCTCGTCGGACGGCCCGGCCTGGGTGATCGGCCGGGCACCGGTATCGCTCGTCGGCGGTGCGTGACCGTGGCGCCGTGACCACCAGATGTGGAACCCCGCCGTCGCGGCCAGCGCCACCGCCGAGATCAGCAGCAGCGCCGGGCCGTCGGGGCCGTGCCCGATCAGGTTCGCCACCACGTCCGCCACCGCGACGGCCGTGAACAGGGCGGCGAGTTCGACGACGTCCCGTCGCCAGTGGTGCACGGGACGCCCGTGCTTCGTCCGTGTCACATCAGACATTCCTCGATTCATGCAGCCACTGTGAAGGAACGGTGTTGCGTGATCACGAACGACTTGTGACCGATGGGTAAAGCATGCTTCTGCCCCTTTTGTTGTTCTTTCTATTACCGGGTGGGAGCGATCTGTTGCCGGGCGGGCGCGGCCAGGGCGTCCTGGAGTCTCCGGGCCTGGGTCACCAGCCGGGACGAACCACGCCGGGCGGCGGTCGCGGCGAGGTGCGGCAGCTCGCCGCGCGCCCCGGACCGCTCGGCGCACTCGGAGGCCACGGCCAGCAGGTCCCCGAGCCCGCGGGGCGACGCGGATCCCAGGTCCGCGAGCAGCACGCGCAGGGTGTGACGGAGCATCTCCCATATCGTCGCGTTCGCGCCCGTGGCCGCCGCCGTCCGGGCCGACTCGCCGAGCCGGAGCGGCTTCACCGTGCCGTTCCGCACGAGCAGGCCGAGATCCGTCCCCAGCCGCTGTGCGTCGAGCTGTCCGCGCGCGGCGAGCACCAGCAGCGCGTCCACCGCGGCGAGCCGGTCCTCCGCCTGCCGGGCGCCCAGCCCGTACGCCACGCACAGGTGCACGCTCTCGCCCGCCTCACCACCGGACTCGGCCAGCAGCGGGAGGACGCCGACGGGGCCCCGGGTGTCGTTCACGGCCGCCCTGGAGAGGTCGTGCACCATCCGTGCCGCCACCAGTTCGCGCTGCTCCGGGAGCGCGGCCAGCCAGTGCTGCCGCAGCTCGTCGTTCCAGTGGGAGCAGTGCCAGTGGGCTCCGTAGGCGGCGAGCGGACGCCCGAGCCGCTGGAATTCCACGGGGAAGTCCCCCTGCAGTTCCCGCAGTTCGCCGAGCTCGACCACGATCCGCGTCCCCGAGGTCTCCCGAGCGGCCCGGGGCAGGATGGGGCCCTTTGCGGACAGCCAACGGGCGAGCCGGTCTCCCTCCGCCGTGCCGAGCTCCGCCGCCCGCTGTGCCGCCGCGGCGGCCGCCGTCCGGTCCGTGCGCCGCACCCGCAGGAGGGCCTGTGCGAAGTCGGCCGCCGAGACACGGGCGCCCAGGCGCCGGTAGGTGCCGAGGCGGTCCACCAGCTCGTCCGGCTCCAGGAGTCCCGTGCTCCAGGTGGGCGTCGACAGCAGCAACGGCAGCGGGTCGGTGCGGAGCCGGTACGCCACCTCCCGCAGCCGGGCGTCGAACACCTGGGAAAGGCCACCGTGTATGCATCCGGGGCCGGTCGAGCCGTTCCGGAGCGCATGGTGGAGCGTGCTGGTCTTCACCCCACCGCGCAGCGTCGCGAGGAGGAGGTCGAGAGCGTCCTGGGCGCTGTGCAGGTCGTTGTGCTGGTTGAAGTACGAGTCCGCGTGGTGCCACTGGCCCGGTTCCGCGGTGTGCCAGTGGCGTCGGACGATCACCGGTTCGAGTGCCTCCAGCAGCGCGTCGAGGTTCTGGTGGGCCTGGCGCACCAGGCCGTCCAGGGTCCGCTCGAACGCGGTCACATCACCGCCGGCGGCCAGCAGGGCGCTCACCTCTTCGGCCAGTTCGACCGCCGTCCCGGGCGCCGCGCCGAGGCGCACCGGCTCCGGAGCGGGCGGCAGCACCTCCTCGTACACCGCCGGTTCCGGGTCCACGCCCGTGAGGCCCAGGCTCTCCACCGCGCGGATCCGCAGGGAGGGCGTCAACTGTTCCACCGCGAGCGCCAGTTCGTCTCGCAGGGCGTCGGAGTCGACCTTCTTCGCATGCCGCTCGACCAGTTTGAGCGCCCGCTCCTGCACCTGGGTGTCCTCGTGCCCGAACGCCTGGGCCGCCACGGGAAGCAGCTCGGCCGCCGCGGACGGATCGCGGGACAGCACCTTGCCGAGCAGCACGAGCTGGGCCCGCACCAGCTTCTTCTCGGCGCGGAACAGCAGCCCTTCGGAGGCCTCGGCCAGCAGGCGTGCGGTCAGCTCGCCGTCCAGCGCGAGGGAGGCCAGGACCGACTGGGCGTGGGCGGCGACGGGGGAGGCGGCGTCGCGGGCCAGGGCGATCCAGTCGGCGGTCCGCTCCCGCTCCTCCTCCCGGGTGAGGTCGAGCAGTTCGAGCAGGGGGAGGAAGACCCGGTGGTCGGTGGGGCCACCGCCGCGCAGCAGGCGGGCGACACAGGCGTCGACCATGGCCTTGCGTTCCAGTGATCCCTTCCGGGTGAGCTCGGCCAGGGCGCTCTGCCAGGAGTTCGGTCCGTCGCCGAACAGCCAGCGGACCTCGCTGAGATCCGTGAGGTCGAAGAGGCCATCCACGAGCCGGGCCAGATCCGGCTCCCCGCGCAGCCGGTCGAGGATCGGGCCCTGCCCCCAGGAGCCGCCGATGTGCCGGATCCAGCCGACCACATAGGCGTCCGTCACCGGGACGTCACAGCCCGCCCGGTGCACCAGCCCGGACATCAGCTCGTACGGCACGTCCGCGGACAACGGCCGCTGTGCGAGCCGGTGCGCCACATCGGCCAGCCATGCGCCGTCACGGCCCTCCAGCGCCTGCAGAAGCAGCTTGGGCGGCGCCTGCCACCAGCGCATGTCCGAGCCCGAGAGCCAGCTCGCGGCGGCCGCCGCGCCCGTGTGGCAGACCGCCCCGGCCGCGTGCAGCGCCGGGTAGGCGTTACTGGCCGCGTTGCCCCAGGGATCGGTCCGCAGCTCCTTGCGGAGCGCCTTCAACTCGGGCAGCAGCGCTCGCCGTTCGCCGTCCGTCATCCCCTTGAGCAGACGCAGCGTCTCGGCCGTCCGCCCCGCCCGCACCGCCGTCATCACCGCACTCATCGCGCACCCCCGTCGACTCCCGCGAACTCCTGCCCCACCACGGCACCCCGCCGCACCATCCGCACCGCCAGCGCGTGCTTGCACGGACCGCGCCCGCCGCGGTACTTCGCCCACCACAGACAGCTGCAGCTGAGCACCCCGGCCTCGTCGCGCACGCGGTGCACATGGCCGTCCTCGGCGGTCACGGTCCCCAGCGGCCCGTCCAGGGCGACCGCGCCCGCGTCCACCAGTGCCCGCGCCGAACGCAGCCGCGGATTGTGGCGCTCGACGCGCCCGGCGTCGTACGGCAGCTCCCGGTGGAAGTAGGCCGCCTCCGCCGTGTCGTAGCCGACGCGTCCTGAGGTGCCGAGCCGGACCAGGGCCGCGCGCACCCGCTCCGGGGTGAGCCCGCAGGAGTCGGCGAGGTCGGCGACGTCGACCCGGGGCTCCCAGGCCAGCAGCACCGCGACCAGCTCCGCGTCCTCGGCGGCCTCATCGGTGGCGAGCGCGTCCAGGACACCGCCCTCGCCGGAGAACCCGCGCGAGGCGTCGGGCGACAGCGTGAGCGTGAGCCGCATGCCCGGCAGGACCACCTCCCAGGCGGCCGCGGTGGCGCCGGCCCCGGCACCGGCGACCGCCGGGCCGTACACCCGCAGGGCCGTGGCGTGCCGCAGCACCCGCTGGAGCGCGGCCAGCCGCTCGGGGCCGGGCAGACACACCGCGCCCGGCACCGGCCGGGTCGTCGGCCGCAGCCCGCGGCCCACCGGCACCACCCAGCGCGGACCGCCCGCGGCACGCCCCGTTCCGCCCGCCCTGGGCAGCCCGCGCAGGAACCGCACCGCCTCGTCGGCCGGCAGCTCGGCCCGCAGGTCGAACCCGGCCGTTATCACCTGGGCCTCGGCGAATCCGCGCAGCCAGCGGTCCGGGAGCGGCACCTTCTTCTCCACCACCGGCCCGTCCAGCGTGGTGACTGCCAGCTCCTCGGGGCCCACGCGCAGATGGAGCGGGTCGGCCGTGCCGATCCGGGACAGGGCCTCGCGCAGCGGGTTGTTGACGTCGACGTTCGTCGTGCCGTGGCCCACCTCGCCGCCGTCGAGGCCGGGGCCGAGGACGTCCAGGCGCGCGTACACCCCGCCGCAGCCGGAGAAGGACTCGAAGCGCAGCCGGTCGCCGTTGCCGGTCACCACCGGGTCGAGCGAGGCGCGCAGCTGCGGCTGGTAGTAGCGCGCGGCCGCCACGTCGGCCACCGCGAGCAGTCCGGCAGCGGCGACCTGAGGCGAGGTCAGAAAGCCCGCGAAGAAACGCGGATGGTCCTCGACACCCGTGGGTGTCGCGCCCCGGGAGGTCTCGAGTCCGAGGCGTCGTCCGTCTGCTGCGGATTCCAGCACGGAGGGTTGGCGATAGGCCACGGCCTGTACAGATCGCGTCATGGAAAAACCGTAGAGGCGACCACTGACAATCTGTCCTGACCTGCGAAAACACCCCTCCCGGCGATGAGTTGGGAGGGGTGGTGCGGTGCCGCGCGCCGGGGGATGACGCCGGTGCGCGGCACACCGGAAGGGTACGGGAGTTACTGGCCGACCAGGCCCGGCTGGAGCGTCTGGGTGAACAGCACGGTGCCGTCCTGCTCGCGCAGCCGCACCGTCAGTTCCCCGCTGTGGCCGTCGATGTCGACCTCGCCGAAGAACTGGTAGCCACCGGCGGGCGAGACGTTCGAGGCGGTCGGCGCCTTCACGAACACCCGCTCCGGACCGAAGGTGTTGTCGAGGGCGTTGGCCGGGAAGGCCCCTGCGTTCAGCGGACCCGAGACGAACTCCCAGAACGGTTCGAAGTCGGTGAAGGCGGCCCGCGACGGCTGGTAGTGCTGGGCCGAGGTGTAGTGCACGTCCGCCGTCAGCCACAGCGTGCCCGTGATCCGCCGGTGCTTGATGAACCGCAGGAGCTCGGCGATCTGCAGCTCACGGCCCAGCGGCACGCCGGGGTCGCCCTGGGCCACCGCCTCGATGTTCGGCAGGCCCTCCGTGGAGTCGGGTACGACCAGCCCGAGCGGCATGTCGGCGGCGATCACCTTCCACACCGCCCGCGACCGGGACAGTTCCCGCTTGAGCCACTCCAGCTGCTCCCGGCCGAGGATGCCATGCGGGTCCACGGTCTGGTTGTCGGGGGAGTTGGCGTTGCGGTACGTCCGCATGTCGAGGACGAACACGTCGAGCAGCGGCCCCTGCCGCAGGACGCGGTACACCCGGCCGTCCTTCGCGCCCGGCCGCAGCGTCGAGACGGGGAAGTACTCGCTGAACGCCCGCCGGGCGCGCGCGGCCAGGACGTCGATGCTCTTCTCGGTGTAGCGGGTGTCCGAGGCGGCGATCACCTCGCCCGGGTACCAGTTGTTGCGCACCTCGTGGTCGTCCCACTGGATGATCGAGGGGACCTGCGCGTTGAATCGCCTGAGGTTCGCGTCGAGCAGGTTGTAGCGGAAATTGCCGCGGTACTCGGCGAGGGTCTCGGCGACCTTGGACTTCTCCTCGGTGGTGATGTTCCGCCAGGCGCTGCCGTCCGGCAGGGCCTGGGTGGCCGAGATCGGCCCGTCGGCGTAGACGTTGTCGCCGCTGCAGATGAAGAAGTCGGGGTCGAGTCTCGCCATCGCGTTGTAGATCCGGTAGCCGCCGAGGTCGGGGTTGATGCCCCAGCCCTGGCCGGCCAGGTCGCCGGACCACAGGAACCGCACGCCGTCGCGCCGGTGCGCGGACACGGTGCGGAAGGTGCCCGTCACCGGCTCGCCGGTGCGCCGCGGGTCGTCCGGGTCGGCGAGCAGCACGCGGTAGTGGATCTGCTCGCCGGACGGGAGGCCGCGCAGCCGCGTGGTGCCGGTGAAGTCGGTGTCCGGACCCAGCAGCGGACCGTGCCATCTGTGCGGGTTGCGGAACGAGTCGGTGGCCGACGTCTCCACGATCATCCGGGCCGGCCGGTCCGAACGCACCCACACAAGACCGGAGTCGGAGGTCACGTCGCCGGTCTGTACGCCCCAGCCCGCCTCGGGGCGCCCGGACAGGGCGAATGCCGGTGCCGTGCCCAGGGCCGTGGGCAGGGTCAGGGCCGCCGACGCGGCCAGGGAGCCGCGCAGGACGCTGCGGCGGCCGGGGAACGGACGTTGTGACATGAAAGGGGCCTCCTGAACGGGTTCCGGCCAATGTGCACTGCCACAACTACTGGTGCGCCGCAGCGCACACGGAAACCGCAAATGAACAACTGACCCCATCAAGAAGGGAACTGTTGTTCGATTTAGAGGGTTTCGGAGGCCCCGGCCGTCACCGCGGTGGCCCCGGCCCTCAACCGGCCGGCGCCCCGGCCCTCACCCGGCCAGCGCCTCGGCCATCAGCTGCACGCCCGCCCTGATCCGCGCCGGCGACAGGTGCGCGTACCCCAGGACCAGCCGGACACCGGAGTCATCGGCACGCGCGTGTGCGCACGCGCTGAGCGGACGCACCGCGACACCGGCGGCGGCCATCCGCTCCAGGAAGCGCTCCTCGGGCCCGTACCGTCGTGGCAGTTCGGCGATGGCGTGCAGACCCGCGGCGATCCCCGAGACCCTGGCCTGCGGGAAGTGCTCCTCCAGCGCCGCGACCAGGACGTCGCGCCGCTCGCGGTAGGCGCGCTGACAGCGGCGCAGCTGCCGGTCGTAGTCGCCATGCTCCAGGAAGCGCGCGAACAGCGCCTGGTCCAGTGAGGGGTGCCCGAGATCCATGGTCCGCTTGCGTTCGACCACCTCGTCGGCCAGCCACTCGGGCACGAGCAGCCAGCCCAGCCTCAGGCCCGGGGCGAGGGACTTGCTGACCGACCCCGTGTAGGCGACCCGCTCCGGGTCCAGCCCCTGGAGCGCGCCCACGGGGGCACGGTCGTACCGGAAGTCGCCGTCGTAGTCGTCCTCCAGGATGAGCCCGTCCACCGACCGGGCCCAGTCGAGCAACTCGGTGCGCCGCCGCGCCGAGTACGCCATCCCGGTGGGGAACTGGTGGGCCGGCGTCGTCACCACGGCGCGGACTCCCGAGGCGCGCAGCGGGTCCAGGGCCAGTCCCTCGTCGTCCAGGGGCAGCGGTACGGTGCCCATGCCGGCCGCGGCGTACAGGGCCTCGTGCTGCGGGCTCCCCGGGTCCTCGACGCCGACCGTGCGCATCCCGCGCGCGTGGAGCACGAATCCCAGCAGGGTCGTGGCCTGTGCGACGCCCGAGACGACCACGATCCGCTCCGGGTCGGCGGCCACGCCCCGGCGACGGCCCAGCAGTTCGGCGAGGGCGGTGCGCAGCCGGGGCAGTCCGCGCGGGTCGGGGTAGCCGAGGTCGTGGTGCGGCAGGTCCGCGAGCACCGCCCGCTGCGCCGCGGCCCAGGCGGCGCGCGGGAACAGCGACAGGTCCGGTGTCCCGGGGACGAAGTCGGCGCGCGCGCCGGGGGAGCGTGGCGCCAGGTCACGCGCGCGGGGCGGGGCTGTGCGTACGCCGCCGCCCACCCATGTGCCCGCTCCCCTGTCGCTGCGCAGATAGCCCTCGGCGGTCAGCTGCTCGTACGCCTCGGTGACCAGCCCGCGCGACACCCCGAGGTCGGCCGCGAGGTCCCGGCTCGACGGCAGCCGGGTGCCCGGCGCGAGCCGTCCCGAGCGGATCGCCTCACGCAGTGCCGCCTGGAGCGCGCGACCACGCGCGCGTGCCGGCGCCGACGCGGCCGGCAGCAGCAGTTCCCATGCGGCGGTGCCCGTCAGCCCGCCCCGACTGGTCTCCGAAGACGTCATGGAAGTGGACCTTAAACCGGGCCGCCGCGGTCCCTAGCGTCGCCGTCATGAACGCCACCCGTCGCGGCGCCCTGCTCGCCGCATTCGCCTGCGTGCTCGTCGGAGGCTCCTTCACCGCCAACAGCGTGCTCGGCGACTACCCGTACGCGGGCGGCCAGTTCCTGCGCTACGGACTGGCCGCTGTGCTGCTCCTCCCGCTCGCCGGCCGCGGGTCGACGCAGCGCCTGCGCGGGCTCACGCCCCGCCGGTGGGCCCGGCTGGCGCTGCTCGCGGCTGTAGGCATGGTCGGCTTCAACCTGTCCGTCATCGCCGCCGAGCGCACCGCCGAGCCGGCCGTACCGGGCGTCTTCGTGGGCTGCGCTCCCGTGGCGGTGGCGGTCGTCTTCCCGCTCCTCGACGGCCGCCGTCCGCTGCGACTCGTGCTGTACGGCGCGCTGCTGGTCGCCGTCGGCGCGTTCACGGTGCAGGGGTGGGGCCGTACCGACGCGGCCGGGATCGCCTTCTCCGTCTGCGCCCTGGCCGGTGAGGTCGGGTTCGCGGTCCTCGCGGTCCCCGTGCTGCGACCGCTGGGGCCGCGGCTGCTGTCCGCCACGGTGAGTGCCATTGCCGCCGTCGAGTCGGCCCTCGCCGGCGTCGTCCTCGACGGGGACGGGTGGCTGCGGCGCCCCGACGCCACCGAGGCCGCCGCGCTGCTCTGGCAGGCGGCGGTCGTCACGGTCGTCGGCTTCGTGTGCTGGTACATGGGCATGCAGCGGACCGGCGCGGAGCGCGCCACGCTGTTCTCCGGGCTCATCCCGGTGGCGGCCGCCTGCACCGCCCCGTTCGCCGGAACCGGCTCCTACGGTCTCGCCCAGGCCGCGGGCAGCGCCCTGGTGGGCGCCGGAGTCGCCCTGGGCTCGGGGGCCTTGACCGGGGTCCGGAGCCGGTCAGTGGCTGCCGTCGAGGATCACGCGGGCGACGAGCGCAGGGTCGTCGTTCATCGGGCAGTGCCCGCAGCCGGGCAGCCGCACCAGCCGGGCCCGGGGGATGACCTGCTTGGCACGGACGCCCTGGCGGCGCACCAGCAGCCAGTCCCTGGTGCCCCAGCCCACGGTGACTGGGATCCCCGGGAGGTCGTCGGTGAACTGGACGGCGGCACCGGCCCGCAGCGTCGCGTCGAATCCGGTGGCCTGGGCCAGCGCGAGCGTCTCGGCGACCACGGCCTCGGGTGAACGGCGGGCCGGACGGGCGTAGATGGTGCTCGTCAGGGCCGTCCGGCCGGCCGCGGTGCGGGCCAGCCGCTCGACCAGCGGCACCGGGAGCTGCTGGGAGATCCGCCGCATCGCGATGAGGACGCCGAAGGCGTACAGCCGCTCGGCCTCCGACCAGAACCCGGCCGGGGAGAGGGTGGTGACGGACCGTACGAGCTTCTCGCGGCCCAGCTCCAGGGCCAGCAGGCCGCCCAGCGAGTTGCCCGCCACGTGCGGATGGTCCAGGTCCAGTGCCTCGAACAGGGCGGCGAGCACGGAGTTGGTGGTGGGCAGGTCGTAGGCGAGGCCGTCCGGCAGCGCCGGGGACGCGCCGAAGCCGGGCAGATCCACGGCGATCACATCGCGCTCGGTCGCGAGGATGTCCACCACGGGGTCCCAGGCCTGCCGGTGGTGGCCGATGCCGTGCAGCAGCACCAGTGGTTCGCCGTCCCCCACGCGCGCGTAGGAGACGGTCACCGGCCGCTGGCCGTGCGCGGAGGGGACCGTGAAGGAGACGGTCGCGGACATGGGGTGCTCCTCGTCTGGACGGGCCGATGGACGCCGTAGACAGCTTGTCAGCAATTGCTACCGGCGGGTAGCCCCCAGTTGCGGCGTGTCGTGCCGCGGCAGGGGCTTCAACGCGCCGTGCGGACCTGCACGTTGAAGTCGGCGTGGCCGAGGCTCTGCATCAGATTCATCCACAGCGGCAGATACATCTCCAGGGAACGCGCCGCCCGGATACCGCCCAGGTCCAGGACCCTTTCGGCCGGCCAGCCGAACTCGCCGAGCATCGCCGTCACCTGCTCCTTGGCGTCGGCATCCTCCCCGCACAGGAACATCTGGTGCTCGCCCGGCACCCGCGCCGGATCCACCATCACCTGGCAGTTGACGGTGTTCAGCGTCTTCACCACGCGCGCGTGCGGGAAGGCCCGCTGGAGCCGTTCGCCCACACTGTCCGACTCGACCGGGTCCAGCCGCAGCTGCCCCTCCTCGAACGCCAGCGGGTTGGAGACGTCGATGACGACCTTGCCGTCGAGATGCGCCGTGCCGGCCGCCTCCAGAGCCGACTGCGCCACCCGACCGCCCACGGCGTTCACGATCACCTCGGCGGCCGCGGCCGCCTCCGCGAACGTCCCGGCACTCGCCCCGGCGCCCGCCTCCCGCGCCCATTCCAGAGCGGCCGGATTGTCCTTCGTGCGCGAGCCCAGGGTCACCTCGTGCCCCAACCGCACCAGCTTGCCCCCCAGTGTGCGGCCCACCTCGCCCGTGCCCAGCACCGCGTACCGCATCGGCCACCTCCCGCGTCCGGTCCGCCGACCGCCGACGGTCCGCCGATCATTGTGGTCCGGGCGCGCCCTGGACGGGTCGATTCCGCCTGGACACCGCGCGTTGTGTCGGCTGGGATGGAGGCGTGAGCGCCGACACCGTGACCGACGTCTTCGAGGAGCACCGTCCCGTTCTCATGGGCGTCGCCTACCGCATGCTCGGGCGGGTGGCCGACGCGGAGGACGTGGTCCAGGACGCCTGGCTGCGCTGGTCCGGCGCGGACCGCGGCGACGTGCGCGAACCGCGCGGCTATCTGGTGCGCGTGACCACCCGGCTGGCCATCGACCGGCTCCGCCAGATCCGGGCGCGGGGCGAGGCTTACGTCGGCCCGTGGCTCCCGGAGCCGTACGTCACCGACTTCGGCGACACCGTCCCGGACACGGCGGAGCGCGCCGTGCTGGCCGATTCGGTCTCCCTCGCCGTGCTCGTCGTGCTGGAGTCGCTGTCCCCGCTGGAGCGCGCCGTGTTCGTGTTGCGGGAGGCGTTCGCCTATCCGTACGCGGACATCGCCGCCATGCTCGACCGCGGCGAGGCGGCGGTGCGTCAACTCGCCGGACGGGCCCGCCGGCACGTCGACGAGCGGCGGCCGCGCTACGAGGTCGACCCGGCCCAGCGCCGGGACCTGACGGAGCGGTTCCTCGCCGCGGCGGCCGAGGGCGACCTCGCGGGCCTGATGGCACTGCTGGCCCCCGACGTCCGCCTGGTCGGCGACAGCGGCGGCAAGGCGAAGGCACCGCTGCGGATCCTGGAGACCGCCGACAAGGTGGGCCGGTTCGTCATCGGCGCCGCGCGCAAGGACGGAACCGGGCTGTCCTTCTGCCTCCTGGAGGTCAACGGCGGCGTCGCGGTGCTGGCCCTGTCCGGGGACAAGCCCGACAGCGTGCTGCAGATCGATGCCGCCGACGGCGTCGTCCACGCGGTGTACGTCATCCGCAACCCCGACAAGCTGCGGTCCCTGGCCGCAGGCTGAGCCGTACCGCCCGAGGCCCCGTCACGCGACGGGAGCTTTGCCGCGATGTCACGAACACGGCCTTGTGAGAACGCCTCATGAACGCTCCGCGGCGCCGGTCCTGTGCGTTGCGTAAGGGATCGAGGATTGGTCTTGACCAAGGGTGGGGGCCGTCCTATGGTCGCAGATAAGTACAACAACCTTTAATAAACAAGGGCGCCAAAAACGCCGCCGGACCACGGCGATTGCGGAGGACAGGGTGGGGACCACGCAGCTGGAATCGGTGCCGGAACCGAAGTACTGGCACCTGAAGACCGTGCTCAGTGAGGCACTCGACTCCGAGTTCTCGGTCGGCGAGATCCTGCCCAACGAACGCGACCTCGCCGCCCGCTTCGGAGTCGCCCGCGCCACGCTCCGCCAGGCCCTCGAACAGCTTGAGCTGGAAGGCCGGCTGCAGCGCCGCCGCGGAGTCGGGACGACCGTCGCCCCGCCGCGCGTCGGCGTGTCCGTCGGCGCCGAGCAGCACGTCTGGCCGGGCGCCGCCGGTGACGCCTGGCAGCCCGCCGACAGCACGCGGACGGCACCGCCCGCCACCGTCGCCGCCGCCCTGGGGACCGACCCCGAGGAGCCCGTGCACACCGTGCGCCGCTCCCGTGTCTCCCACGGCCAGCCGGTCGCCGCCGAACTGCTCTACATCCCGGCCTCCTCGGTGCCCGACCTGTCGGCGATCGACACACCGAACGGCACGGCACGCGCGCGTGCCGTCCTGCGCGAACTGCAGCGCCTGGAGCTGGAGGGCCAGGAGCGCTCCGTGGAACTCGGCTCGGCCCGCGCCGACGACGCCAAGGAACTCGACCGCCTTCCCGGCGCGCCCGTCCTCGTCGTCACCACCCGCTTCTTCGCCGAGGGACGCACCGCCGCACTCTCCGTCGCCACCTACCGCGCGGACACCTGCCGGCTGACCTTCGGCGACTCCGGAGGCGTGGAGATCCACCACGGCCCCGAGCGGCAGGCCTCGTAACCCAGCGCCACCGCCGCCCCGACACGCACCGACCGCGCCCCGGAACCTCACCGGGGCGCGGCGCTTTTCCCAGCCGTCGGCGCGATGTCCACGATCGGCCCGGGGGAGGCGTCGCTTGGCCGCTGCCGCGTGTCGGCACGCTGTTCCGGCAGCCGTGCGGATGGTCCCGGCGGTCCCGGGGGTGAGTGCGGCGGTGGCGCTGTCGCGGCCAGGCGCGTCGGACGCAGAGCCGACGGCAGTGTCGGTCGGCCCTCGGCCCGGCACCGCTCGGCAGCCGCCAGGCCTGGCGCGTTGCTCCTGAAGCCGACGGGGGACGCCTCGTCGCCGCTCGGGTCGGTGCCGGCCGGTCTCGCGTGCGGCGCGCTTCACCGGCAGCGGCACCGACTCTCCGCAGCGGCCGTACGCCGTGCCCGCCGCGCCCGGATTCAGCGGCGCGCGGTCACCGTGCCCTCCACCGCGAACAACTGCTCCTCCACATGGTCCAGGGCGAGCCGCAGGGCGCCCGTGGCCACGGCCGCCTCGCCCAGGAGGGAGAGCGTCACCTTGGGGGGCCGCAGACAGTAGCGGGCCAGTTCATGGCGCAGCGGCTCCAGCACGCCGTCCAGACCGGCCGCCCAGCCGCCGACGACCACCAGCTCCGGGTCCAGGGCCAGGACCAGTGCCGCCACGTCGTGGACCAGCCGCTGGATGAAACGGTCGACGGCCGCGCGGGCCCGTTTGTCGCCCTCGCGCGCGAGCGCGAACACCTCCGCCACCGCCTGCTCGTCCAGCGGGTGCAGCGGCTCGTCCGTGGTGGACAGGAGCGTCTCCGGGGTCGCCTCCCGGCCCAGCAGATGCAGCGCGCCGATCTCTCCGGCCGCCCCTCCGTACCCGCGGTGCAGCCGCCCGCCGATCAGCGAACCGGCGCCCGGGCTCAGTCCCGCCAGGACGAACACGACGTCGTCCGACTCGGTCGCGGCGCCCTTCCAGTGCTCGGCGACGGCCGCGGCATTGGCGTCGTTCTCGACCAGGACCGGGCACTTGAAGGAGCGGCTGAGCCGCTCGCCGAGCCGCAGACCCGTCCACTGGGGAAGCGCGGTGCCGAGCCGCACGGTGCCGTCGGCCTCGACGATCCCCGGTGCGCCGACGCCCACCGCACGCAGTGAGCCCCGTGGGACCCCGGCCCGGCGCAGCAGCTCGGCGACGGCCGTCCGCAACCGCTCCAGGCGCTCGTCCGCGTCGGCCGTCTCGTCGACCTCCTTGGCCTGCGCGCCCAGCACCCGGCCGTCGAGGTCGGCCAGGAGCGCGGCGACGCGGTGCGCCCCGATCTCCAGGCCCAGCAGATGTCCGGCCTCGGCCCGGAACCGGAAGCGCCGTGCGGGCCGCCCCTGACGCCGGGTGACGCCCTCCTCGGCGGCCTTCTCGACGACGAGACCGCCCTCGATGAGCCCCTCGACGACGCCCTCGACGGTCGGCCGGGACAGTCCGGTGACCCGGGTGATCTCGGTGAGCGTCGCACAGTCCGTGGCACGCAGCGCGTGCAGCACCACCGCGGAATTGATCCTTCGGAGCAGCGAGGGATCGCCGCCGGTCAGCCGCCCCAACGTCCGTCCTCCCAGCTCGTGCGCGTGTTGGGCGGATCGTACTCGGCACGGCGGAGCCGGGCGAGTGCCGGGCCGCCCGGGACGCGTGGGCGCACTTGATCAGCCGGGTGCCACGAACCCCGACTCGTACGCCGTGATCACCGCCTGGGTGCGGTCCCGGGCGCCGAGCTTCGCCAGTACGGCGCTGACATGCGACTTGACCGTCTCGGTGCCGACGACCAGCCGGTCCGCGATCTCCGCGTTCGACAGCCCCCGGGTCATCAGCCGCAGCACCTCGGCCTCCCGCTCGGTCAGCCGGGCCCGCTCCAGCACGGCGCGCGCCGCCCGGTTTCCACTGCCGTCGCCGTACTGCGCGGCGAGTTGGCGCACCGACGCGGGGAACAGCAGCGACTCGCCCGCCGCGACCAGCCGCACGGCGTGCACGATCTCGGCGGGCCGGGCCCGCTTCAGCAGGAACCCGTCCGCGCCCGCGCGCAGCGCCTCGTACACGTACTCGTCGTTCTCGAACGTGGTCACCACCAGGATCTTCGGCGGATCGGCGACGGTGCGCAGCACCGCGCGCGTGGCCTCGATCCCGTCCAGCAGCGGCATCCGTACGTCCATGGCGACCACATCGGGCCGCAGCTGCCGCACCAACGGGATCACCGCCGCCCCGTCGGCCGCCTCGCCGACCACCTCGATGTCGGACTGCGCCTCCAGCACGGCTCGCAGACCGGCGCGGACCAGGGGTTCGTCATCGACGAGGAGAACGGTGACCGGCATCCGCCAAGCCTAGGGGATGTCGTTTGGATCATGCCGGCGTCGCGGGGTCTGGCACGCACTCCCCCAAGCTCTTCGAGCAGGGGGGACCCCCAGCCGCGTTGTCGTCACTCTCCCCCAAGCTCTCGGCTTCGTTCGAGCAGGGGGGACCCCCATCGCTCCGCGTCGACTCCCTCCTCCGCCTTGCAGCTGCACGCACCAGACCCCGCTCGGGTCGGCCGACCCGCACCGTTCGTCACGGCCGACCTGATCCAAACGACACCCCCCAGATCACCGCAACGGCAGTTGGGCGTGCACCTGCCAGTCGCCCTCGTGCGGTCCGGTGTGTGCGCGGCCGCCGAGCAGGGCCGCGCGCTCGCGTATGCCCCGCAGCCCGCTGCCCCGGCCGGGACCGGGTACCGGGGCCTTGAGCGGATTGCGCACCTCCAGCGCGAGGGTGCCCCCGGCCACCGTGACACGCACCCGCACCGGCACGGCCCCCGCATGGCGCAGCACATTGGTCAGCGCCTCCTGGAGGATGCGGTAGCCCTCGCGGGAGACCGGTCCCGGCACCGTCTCCACGGGACCGGTCACCTCGGCGTCGACCTTGGCGCCGGAGGCGCGCGCGGAATCCAGGAGCCGGTCGGCGTCGGCCAGGGTGGGCCGGCCGCTCACCGGCCGCTGCGACTCGCGCAGGACGCTCAGCACCCGCTCCAGGTCCTCCAGCGCGGCCCGCCCCGTCTCCTCGATGGCGCTCAGGGCGCGGTCGGTGAACTCCGGGTCGCCCGCCGTCCGCGCAGCGCCCGCCTGTACCACCGCCACCGTCAGCGCGTGCCCGATGGAGTCGTGCAGCTCACGGGCGATACGGGTGCGCTCCAGGAGCTGCTCGGTCCGCTCCTCCAGGGCGGCGAGCCGCTCGGCGGCGGACGTACCGAGCAGCCGCCGCGCGACGGCGGTCACGAGCTCGCCGAGACCGAGGAGGGCGCCATAGAGCGCGACCAGGGGGAGCGGGATCAGCAAGGCGTAGGCCCAGTGCGGCTCCGCCCGGTTCAGCACCGGAATGTCGGCGGGAACCCGTCCCCACGCCATGCTGCCGAGTTCGTACGCGAGCAACGGCAGCCACACCGAGGCCATCGAGGTGGCCACGCCCAGGACCAGCCGCACCTCCATCCACAGCACCGTGCGCAGCCGGTCCGACCAGGTCGCCGACGGCGTCACGGAGATCCCCGGCTCCGCCACGCCGGGCGTGAGCAGCAGCCGCGCCTGCACGCCCTCGCCCATCCGCACGACCGGGAGGAGCCCGAACGGAACGAGCACGAGCGCGGGCACCCACGGCTTCGACGAGTCGATGAACATCCACACGCTGAAGATCAGCATCGGCAGCCACAGATGCAGCAGCCGCGTGTACGTCGTCCCCCGCGTCAGCGGGCGCAGAAGGCGGGCCATCGGACCATCGTGGCAGGTGGCACCGACAACAGGCCTCCCCCGGGCGGGGGAGAGGATCTCCACCGACGGGGGAGGAACCAACGCCCGTGAGACGTCAGGGTGTTGCCATGACCAGCATCGACGTACGAGACCTCACCAAGGAGTACGGCAGCCGACGGGCCGTGGACCACCTCACCTTCCGCGTCCGCCCCGGCCGCGTCACGGGCTTCCTCGGCCCCAACGGCGCCGGAAAGTCGACCACCATGCGGCTCGTCCTCGGCCTGGACCGGCCGACCTCAGGCACCGCCACGATCGGCGGCCGCGCCTACGCTGAACTCCACGAGCCCCTGCGCAAGGTGGGCGCCCTGCTCGACGCGCGGGCCGCGCACGGCTCGCGCACCGCACGCGACCATCTGCGGGCCCTCGCGGCCGGCAACCGCATCCCGGACCGCAGGATCGACGCCGTGCTGGAACAGACCGGACTCGCCGCCGTGGCCCGGCGCCGGGTGAAGACGTACTCCCTCGGTATGCGCCAGCGGCTCGGCATCGCCGCCGCCCTGCTCGGCGACCCGGAGGTGATCCTGCTGGACGAGCCCGCCAACGGCCTCGACCCCGAGGGCATCGTCTGGATCCGTACCCTGCTGCGCTCACTGGCGGCGGACGGCCGGACCGTCCTGGTCTCCAGCCATCTGATGCACGAGACCGCCGCCTTCGCCGACCACCTCGTGATCCTCGGCCGCGGCCGCCTCCTCGCCGACACCCCCGTCCAGGACTTCATCCACGCACGCGTACGGCCCCGGGTCAGGATCCGTACCACCGACGACGCCGCGCTCGGCGACCTGCTTGCCCGGCACGGTCACGACGCCTCCCGCGGCGAGGACGGGACGTGGACCGTACGGCACGCGCGCGTGGACGACCTCGGCCGCCTCATGTCCGAGGCGGGCGTGCCCGTACTGGAACTGGCCGCCCAGGAGGCCACCTTGGAGCAGGCCTACTTCGATCTGACCACGGCCGAGGCCGAGTTCACCACCCAGCCCCAGGAGGCCTGACCATGCCCTTCGCACCCGTCCTGCACGCGGAGTGGATCAAGATCCGGACGCTGCGCTCGCTCGTCGGCAGTCTGGTGGCGATCCTCGTCACCACCGCCGCCTTCTCCGCGCTGGCCTCCGCCTCCGCGGACGCGGGCACCGACGACACGGACCCGCTGTTCTCGGTGTTCTTCGGCATCAGTTTCGGGCAGATCGCCGCGATCGCCTTCGGTACGACGGCCCTGTCCTCGGAGTTCCGGGGCGGCGCCCTGCGGCTGACCCTGGCGGCCGTGCCCGACCGGCGGCGCTGGTTCGCCGCGAAGGCCACGGCGATCGCCCTGCCCGTCCTCGCCGTCGGGCTGGTCACCGGGGTGGTGACCCTGCTGGTGGGCAAGGCCGTCCTCGGCGCCTCCGGGCCGACCTGGGCCGAAGGAGTGCGCGGCGCGCTCGGCTGTGGCCTGCACCTCACGCTGATGGCACTGTTCGCCGCCGGACTCGCGGCCGTGCTGCGCAGCGGCGTCGCGACCCTCTCCATCCTGATCCCGTTCCTGCTGATCGTGTCCTTCGTCATCGGCGACCTGTCCGCGGGTGTCGCCGACTACCTGCCCGACCGGGCCGGCCAAGTGGCCCTGCACAGCACGTGGGACGGCTCCCTCGGCCCCTGGACCGGGCTCGCGGTGACCGCGCTGTGGGCTGCGGCGGCCCTGTGCGCGGGCGCTTGGAGCATCCAGCGCAGGGATGCCTGACAGCCCGCCAATTGTCAGTGGGGCCCGCTTTACTGGATCACATGGACATCGCGAACTGCCTTGCTGTGATCGAGCGGCTGTGCGCCCGGGAGTTCCCCGCGGCGGACGGCAGGACCGACGTGGGCACGGGCGGGCCGGGGTATCTGATAGCCGAGTTAGAGACCAGCGGCGATTTCCACGAGGACGACGGCACCGAGCGGGAGGAGACGGAGGCGCAGTACGAAGCCGACCGGGACGCGTTGGCGGAGCGGCTCGCCGAGCGGTGGGGACCGGCGGACGTGTTCAGCCTGGACAGCGTGTTCCGGCGCGGCCTGGAGGGGGAGGAGGCGGCGGAGCCGTGGGGCACGCTCGCCTCCCACGTCCCCGATGTGCATCTGTGGCGGACGGACTCGGGCCGCTGGCTCGCGCTGGGCGTGTCCCAGTGGGACACCGAACTGCCCTTCCAACTGCTGGCGGTGGTCACCGAGACCGACCCACCCTGACCCATCAGCTCCGCGCGGCCTCCCGCAACCGCCCGAACTCCTCCGCCATCGTCGCCGCCGTCCAATGGGCGTTCAACCCGCTGGGATTGGGCAGCACCCACACACGCGTGTCCCCGATCGTCCGCTCCTGCGGCCCCACCTGGGCCCCGCGGTCCCCGAAGGCGGCCCGGTAGGCGGTCACCCCGACCACGGCCAGCCACGTCGGCCGCAGCCGCGTCACCTTCGCCGACAACAGCCGCCCGCCCTCCACGTACTCCCGCGGTGTCAGCTCGTCGGCCCGCGCGGTCGCCCGCGCCACGACGTTGGTGATGCCGAGTCCGTACGCCGGCAACTCCTGCTGCTCCGCGGGCTTCATCAGCCTCGGCGTGAACCCGGACCGATGCAGCACCGGCCAGAACCGGTTCCCGGGACGGGCGAAGTGGTGGCCCGTCGCCGCCGTCATCAGCCCGGGATTGATCCCGCAGAACAGCACCTGGAGACCGGCCGCGACCACGTCGGGGACGAGACGGTCGCGGGCGGCCTCCAGTTCCGCCTGGGTGAAGCGGGTCAGAGGATCGCCCCCGGCGTGTATCCGGCGGCCTCCGGGTGCTGCTTGACGATCTCCTGGATGCGCCCGACGACGACACCCACCTGGTCGGCGGCGGCGCCGGTGAAGGACAGCTTGTCGGCCATCAGCTCGGCGAGCTGTGCGCGGTCGAGCGGGAGGCGCTCGTCGGCGGCCAGCTTGTCGAGCAGGTCGTTGCGCTCGGCGCCCTGCTCGCGCATCGCGAGCGCGGTGGCGACCGCGTTCTCCTTGATCGCCTCGTGCGCGACCTCACGGCCGACGCCCGCGCGTACCGCGCCCATCAGCACCTTGGTGGTGGCGAGGAACGGCAGATAGCGGTCGAGCTCACGGGCGACGACCGCCGGGAAGGCACCGAACTCGTCGAGCACGGTCAGGAAGGTCTCCAGCAGACCGTCGAGCGCGAAGAAGGCGTCCGGCAGGGCGACCCGGCGCACCACCGAGCAGGACACGTCGCCCTCGTTCCACTGGTCGCCCGCCAGCTCGCCCGTCATCGAGGCGTAGCCGCGCAGGATGACCATGAGGCCGTTGACGCGCTCGCAGGAGCGGGTGTTCATCTTGTGCGGCATCGCGGACGAGCCGACCTGACCGGGCTTGAAGCCCTCGGTCACCAGCTCGTGTCCGGCCATCAGCCGGATCGTCTTGGCCAGCGAGGACGGCGCCGCCGCCAGCTGCACCAGCGCGGTCACCACCTCGTAGTCCAGCGAGCGCGGGTAGACCTGGCCGACCGAGGTGAAGGCCCGCGAGAAGCCGAGGTGCGCCGCGATCCGGTCCTCCAGCTCGGCGAGCTTCGACGCGTCGCCGCCCAGCAGGTCCAGCATGTCCTGCGCCGTACCGACCGGGCCCTTGATGCCGCGCAGCGGGTAGCGGGACAGCAGCTCCTCGATGCGGCCGTGGGCGACGAGCAGCTCGTCGGCCGCGGTCGCGAAGCGCTTGCCGAGGGTGGTGGCCTGGGCGGCGACGTTGTGGGACCGGCCGGCCATGACCAGCTCGGCGTACTCGCCGGCCAGCCTGCCCAGCCGCGCCAGGACGGCCACCGTACGGTCGCGCATCAGCTCCAGCGAGAGCCGGATCTGCAGCTGCTCGACGTTCTCCGTCAGGTCGCGGGACGTCATGCCCTTGTGCACGTGCTCGTGCCCGGCGAGGTCGTTGAACTCCTCGATACGGGCCTTCACGTCGTGCCGCGTGACCTTCTCGCGCTCGGCGATCGAGGCCAGGTCGACGGTGTCGAGGACGCGCTCGTAGTCGGCGATCGCCTCGTCCGGCACCTCGATGTCGAGGTCCTTCTGGGCGCGCAGCACGGCGAGCCAGAGCTGCCGCTCCAGCTTCACCTTCTGCTCGGGGGACCAGAGCGTGGCGAGCTCGGCGGAGGCGTAGCGTCCGGCGAGGACGTTCGGGATGCGGGGCTTGGCGGGCGCTGAAGTCACGTGTACGGATTCTACTGGCGATTCATGCAGGCCAGCGCCACGGGCCCGTTCGGCGGAACCTACAAGGGGCCGACGAGGCCCAGGACACGTCGTCCCCGAGGCCCAGGACACGTCGTCTCCGAGGCCCGGGGAACATCGTCCGAGAGGCCTAGGACACGTCGTCCGTCTCGGCCAGTTCCGCCAGCACGTCCGCATGGCACGGCTCGGGTGCGCACCAGCAGGCCAGCCTCTTCCCGCGCAGCTCCGGCACCAGGTCGAGCAGGTCGGGCCGCTCCAGCAGATACGCCTGGTACATCGCGATGACCTCGGCCCGGGTGCCCTGACGCTTCTTCTTCGGGGTGTCGTAGGCGAAGGGGTTGTACAGCGGGTGCCGGGGCAGGTCCCAGCCGCCCAGCGTCCAGCGCCGGCCGACATAGACGACGTCCTCGGGGGCGTGCTCCAGCCGGGGGCCGAACTCGTGGATCCGGCCCCGGACGTTGATCACCCGCGTGGTCACGGCCGCTACGCCGCCGGACCCTCGTACGGCAGCAGCTCCGGCCGCTTCGCCGGGCGGCCGTCCCCGGACGAGCGGCCGGTCAGCCGGCGGCCTATCCACGGCAGCAGGTGCTGCTTGGCGAACCGCGCGTCCGCGGCCCGCCGGGTGACCCAGCCCGGTGGCGGCGTGGCCGCCACCGGGGTGCGCCACTCGGTGTCCTCGGGCGTGTAGCCGAGCGTCTGCCAGACCGCCTCGGCGACCCGCCGGTGCCCCTCAGCCGTCAGATGCAGCCGGTCCACGTCCCACATCCGCGGGTCGGCCAGCGAAGGCGCCCCGTAGAGGTCCACCACCGCGGCGCCGTGCCGCACCGCCAGCTCGTCGACGCAGGCGAACAGCTCCTCCATGCGCGGCCGGAACCGCTCCAGGACCGGGCCCTCTCGGCCGGGGCTGCGCATCAGCACCAGTTGCCCGCAGGCGGGCGCCAGACGCTCCACGGCCTCCGTCAGCAGACCCTTCACCCGTCCCATGTCGCACTTGGGCCGCAGTGTGTCGTTGAGCCCGCCGACCAGGGTGATCACATCGGGGTTCATGGCCGCCGCGACGTCGATCTGCTCGTCGACGATCTGCCCGATCAGCTTGCCCCGCACCGCCAGGTTGGCGTACCGGAAGCCGGGGCTGCGGGCGGCCATCCGCGCCGCGAGGAGGTCGGCCCAGCCCCGGTAGGAGCCGTCCGGCAGCAGGTCCGACATGCCCTCGGTGAAGGAGTCGCCGACCGCGACCAGGCTGGTGTGGGTGGGGTGCGTGGGATTCGTCTGCATGGCGACAGCGATGGTATCCCGGCTCCATACCCAGCGGTCGGTCGGCCCCCGGCCGCCGACCCGGCGGCGGTCAGGCGTGCTGCCCGAAGAGCTCCCGCAGCACGTCCTCCATCGTCACCAGCCCCGCGAGCCGTCCGTCCGCGCCGAGCACGCCCGCCACATGCGTACGGCTGCCGCGCATCGCGGTGAGCACGTCGTCCAGCGGGGTGTTCTCCCGCACGCGCGCGATCGGCCGCATGTCCCGCAGCCGGAACCCCTCGTCCCGCGGCGAGGCGTCCAGGGCGTCCTTGACGTGCAGATAGCCCACGATCCGACGGCCCTCGTCCACCACGGGGAAGCGGGAGAAGCCCGACTCCGCCGACAGCCGCTCCAGCTGCTCAGGAGTGACACCCACGCGCGCGTAGACGACGCGTTCCAGTGGGACCACCACGTCCCGCACCGGCCGGCTGCCCAGCTCCAGGGCGTCGTGCAGCCGCTCCCGCGCCCGGTCGTCGATCAGGCCCGCCTCACCGGCGGCCTTGACGATCTGGGCCAGTTCCGCGTCCGAGAAGGTCGCCGCCACCTCGTCCCTGGTCTCCACCCTGAGCAGCTTGAGCAGTCCGTTGGCGAAGGCGTTGACCGTGAAGATCACCGGACGCAGCGCACGGGACAGGGCGACCAGGGGCGGGCCGAGCAGCAGCGCGCTGCGCACCGGTTCGGCGAGCGCGATGTTCTTCGGCACCATCTCGCCGAGCAGCATGTGCAGATACGTCGCCAGCGTCAGCGCGATCACGAAGGACACGACGTGACCCGCGCCCTCGGGCACGCCCAGCGCATGGAACACGGGCTCCAGCAGATGCGCGATCGCCGGCTCCGCGACCACACCCAGCACCAGCGTGCACAGCGTGATGCCGAGCTGGGCGGCCGCCAGCAGCGCCGACACGTGCTCCAGGCCCCACAGCACTGCCTTCGCGCGCCGGTCGCCCTGCTCGGCGTGCGGCTCGATCTGGCTGCGGCGCACCGAGATCAGCGCGAACTCGGCCCCGACGAAGAAGGCGTTGGCGACCAGTGTCGTCAGACCGATCAGCAACTGTACGGCGGTCACTTCGCGCCCTCCTCCCGCGTACTGTGCTCGTCGTCGAGCGGCGCGTGCAGCAGCACCCGGGCCGCCCGGCGCCCCGACGCGTCCACCACGTCCAGCCGCCAGCCGGCCACCTCGACGCGGTCGCCGGTCCGCGGTATGCGGCCCAGTGCGGTCGCGATGAGGCCGGCCAGTGTCTCGTACGGCCCCTCGGGCGCCCGGAGGCCCACGCGCGCGAGCTGGTCCGTGCGGGCGGCGCCGTCCGCCGAGTACAGCGCCCGGCCCTCCTCGTCGGCCCCGGCGGGGGCGAGATCGGGGGTCTCGTGCGGGTCGTGCTCGTCCCGCACCTCGCCGACGACCTCCTCGACGATGTCCTCCAGGGTCGCGACGCCCGCCGTACCGCCGTACTCGTCGATGACGACGGCCATCGTGCGCTTGCCGGAGAGCCGGTAGAGGAGCCGGTCGACGGTGAGCGACTCGGGGACCAGCAGGGGCTCGCGCATCACCTGGGAGACGGGCCGGTGCGGCCGCTCGTCGGCGGGCAGGGCCAGGACGTCCTTGATGTGCGCGATGCCGACGACCGAGTCGAGGCTGCCGCGGTACACCGGGAACCGGGACAGCCCGGTCGCCCGGGTCGCGTTCGCCACGTCCTCACAGGTGGCCTGGACGTCCAGGGCGACGACCTGGACGCGTGGCGTCATCACGTTCTCCGAGCTGAGGTCGGCGAGGTTCAGGGTCCGTACGAACAGTTCGGCGGTGTCGGCCTCCAGGGCGCCCTGCTTGGCGGAGTGCCGGGCCAGCGCCACCAGCTCCTGGGGCCCGCGCGCGGAGGCCAGCTCCTCGGCGGGCTCGACGCCGAAACGGCGCACCACATGGTTGGCCGTGTTGTTGAGGTGGGTGATGAAGGGGCGGAAGGCGGCGCTGAACAGGCGCTGCGGATTGCCCACCCGCTTCGCCACGGCCAGCGGCGAGGAGATCGCCCAGTTCTTGGGCACCAGCTCGCCGACGACCATCAGGAACACGGTCGACAGAGCCGTGCCCAGCACCAGCGCGACCGAGCCCGCCGTGCCCGAGGAGAGCCCGAGCGCCTCCAGCGGCCCCGCGATCAGTTTGGCGATCGACGGCTCGGAGAGCATGCCGACCACCAGGTTGGTGACGGTGATCCCGAGCTGCGCGCCGGAGAGCTGGAACGTCAGGGTCCGTACGGCCTTGAGGGCGCCCGCCGCGCCGCGCTCGCCGCGTTCGACGGCCCGCTCCAGCTCGCCGCGCTCGACCGTGGTCAGCGAGAACTCGGCGGCGACGAAGGCACCACAGGCGATCGAGAGCAGCACCGCCACGAACAGGAGGAGCACTTCGGTCATCGGGTCACCTCCGTCCCATCGTCGGACAGGGCAGGGGGGAACGCGCGATGTCGTTGACCGGGAGGCTCGCCCATGGGCGGACGCTCACACCTTTCGTCGGAGGCCGAGTGACCGGAGTCGTTCCCTCAATAGTAAAGGACGGGCAAAGTGGCTCAGTCGGTCAGCGGCTTCACCCAGCGCCGCCAGTGCTCCTGAGGCGTGTACCCGGCCGCCCGCCAGGCGTGCTGAGCGGTCTCGTTGCGGACCAGCACCATGGCGTCCCCGCGTCGGCCGCCCAGCCGTACGAACCGCTCCTCGGCGGCGGCCAGCAGCGCCGAGCCGATGCCCTGCCGACGCCGCCCGGGATGCACCGCGAGCCGGTACAGATGACAGCGCCAGCCGTCGAAGCCCGCGATCACCGTGCCGACCAGCTCCCCGCTCAGCTCCGCCAGGATGAGCGCCTCGGGGTCGCGGGCGACCAGCCGCTCCACACCGTCCCGGTCGTCGCTGATGCTCGTGCCCTCCGCAGCCGACTTCCAGAAGGCCAGCACGGTGTCGAGGTCGTCGGGTCCGGCGGCCCGTATGCGCAGTTCCGTCATGCGGACGATCACACCATGGGCCATGGAACCCGACGCGGAATTCCGGCATGCGGACGGCTACTCGCCGCGCAACTCCGCGATCACCGGCGCGAACTCCTCCATGTACGGCTCCAGCACGGTCAGATACGAGAACCCGTACCGCTCGCGCCGCGCCCGCACCTGCTCGACGAGCCGCTCCGGCGGACCGGCCAGCACGACGGGCAGCTCCAGCGCCTGTTCGGTGGTGAGCTGCGGCTGGCGCTCCAGCAGCGGCTTGAGCGCGGTTCCGGGGTCATCCGTGAGGGCCACCGTCTGGAGGAGCAGGTTCAGCTCGGCGGGCTCCGCTCGTCCGGCCGCCAGTTCCTGGTAGCGGCCCACGCGTTCGTCCAGCTCCCCGGCTGTCATGGGCCGCAGCCGTCCCGTCGTGCTCCCCGGCACCAGCCCGACCCCGGTGAAGCCGGCGATGTCGGCGTGCTCGGCGGTCAGGCGCAGGACCCGGTCGCCGTTGCCGCCGATCAGCAGCGGGACCCGTGACTGAGCCGGGCGGGGCTGGTGGTCCGCGGAGCCGAGCAGCCGGTCCAGTTCCTCGACCGTGCGCCGCAGATGGTCCACCCGCTCGCGCGGTGAGCCGTAGGGCAGGCCGGCCGTGTCGTGCTCAGCCTGTACGTAGCCGGTGCCGAGGCCGAGTTCCAGGCGGCCGCCGGTCAGCGCGTCGGTCGTCGCCACCTCACGGGCCAGCAGCGCCGGGTTCCAGAAGCCCGCGTTGAGCACGAACGTGCCCAGACGCGGCCGCTCGGTCGCCTCGGCGGCCGCCACCAGCGCCGGGAACGGCGCGGGCATGCCGAGGTGGTCGGGGACGAGGATCACGTCGTACCCGAGCTCCTCGGCACGCCGGCACTTGGCACGCCACTGTGCGGTCGGCGCGGGAGCGAGCAGGTTGACCCCGAAACGGAACGGACGCGGCATGAACCCTCCCCGACGGCACGTGACTTGAGATTCCACCGCGATTCCATCACCCGAGGGCGAGGGCCGCCGGCACGTTCCTCACGCGTGCGCGGCGGCCGCCGGCACCTTCATCACGGCTGCGCGGCGGCCGCCCGCGCCTCCATCACTCGTGTGCGATGGCCGCCAGCACATTCATGCGGGAGGCGCGCAACGCCGGCAGCAGTGCCGCCACGATGCCCACGACCGCGGAGCCGATGACGACCGCGACGATCGTGCCCCAGGGGATCGCGAGCGCCGTCATGCCCTGCAGCGCCAGCACCTGCTGGGTGCACACGCCCCACACCAGTCCCAGCGCCAGCCCCAGGACCGCGCCGAACACCGCGATCACCACCGACTCCAGCCGGATCATCCGGCGCAGCTGCCGCCGGGCGAGCCCGATAGCGCGCAGCAGGCCGATCTCCCGCGTGCGTTCCACCACCGACAGGGCGAGGGTGTTGACGACACCCAGTACCGCGATGACGATCGCGAGGCCGAGCAGCGCGTACACCAGGTAGAGCAGCACCGCGATCTGGTCGTGGACCAGCTTCTTGTAGTCGGCCTGGTCGCGCACCTGCACCTGCGGGTACGCGGCGAGCGTCTTCTCCAGGCGCGAGCGCAGCTGGTCGGCGGAGGTGCCGGAGGACTTGTTGACGTACAGGGACGCGTCCTGCCCGCCGGGCACGTACTTCTCGGCCGTGCCGATGCCGAAGAACAGCCCGCCCTGCATGCCGAACCCGCCGGAGCCGGCCTGCTCGGTGAGCGCGCCGACCTTCATCCCGGTCGTCCGGCCGCCCGGGAACTCGACCGGGATCACACTGCCGAGGCGCACCTTGTGGTCCTTGGCGAAGTCGGAGTCCATGCCGAGGCTGCCGTCCGCCAGCGCGGCCGCGGTGTTGCCGCTCGCGTAGGTGACGTGGGCGACGTCGTCGACCCGGGAGTCGTAACCGGCGGCGGTCGTCTCGATCCGCTTGCCGTCCGGCAGCCGCACCGCCACGGGCGCGAACCGCTGCCGTACGACCAGGCCCACCCCCTCCGTGCCGCGCACCTTGTCGGTGATCTCCTTCGTGAACGGCAGGAAGTTGCTGTTCTGCACGACGAAGTCGGCGCCGAGCGTCTTGTCGATCTGCTGGTCGAAGGACTTGGACATGGAGGCGCTCGCCACCGACATCCCGCCGACCAGGGCCAGTCCGACCATCAGCGCGGCCGCGGTGGCACCGGTGCGGCGCGGGTTGCGCAGCGCGTTGCGCTGGCTCATCCGGCCGATGGAACCGAACAGCGCCGGGAAGGCCCCGCCGAGGACGCGGATCACCGGCCGCACGAGCAGCGGTCCGGCGATCACGGTCGCGATGAGCGTCAGGACGACACCGAGGCCGAGGAACGAGGCCGCCGAACTCGTCCTGGTCGCCGTCGCGCAGCCGGCGAGCGCGGCCGCGCCGGCCGCCCCGACGACGGATCCGACGATCGCCCGCGTCCGCAACGGCCGCCCCACACCGGCGATCTCGGCGTCCGAGAGCGCCGCCATCGGCGACACGGTCGCCGCGCGCCGGGCGGGCAGATACGCCGCGACGAAGGTGACGCCGACACCGACGACGTACGCCGCGACGGGGGTCGGCCATCCGACGACCATCTCGGTGGCCTTGAGGTTCATGCCGAACGCGCTCATCAGCTTGATCAGCCCGAACGCGAGGCCGATCCCGGCCGCCAGACCCAGCGAGGACCCGACCACGCCGAGCAGCACCGCCTCGGTCAGCACGGACCGACGCACCTGGCGCCGGTCGGCGCCCAGCGCCCGCAGCAGACCGAGTTCGCGGGTGCGCTGGGCGATCAGCATGGAGAAGGTGTTGACGATCAGGAAGATGCCGACCAGGACCGCGATCCCGGCGAAGCCGAGCATCACGTACTTGATCACGTCGAGGAATCCGCCGAGGTCGGCGGCGTCCGACTTGGCCTGCTCGCCGGCCGTCTTCAGGTCGTAGCCGCCGGTGCCGATCGCCTGGCCGACGCGCTGCTTGAGCACGTCGTCGCTGACGCCCTTGGCCGCGTCCACCGAGATGGCGGTGGCCCGGTCGGCGGAGCCGAGCAGTTCGCGGGCGGCGACGGCGGGGTCGAGGAAGACGAGCGCCGCGCCCGGGTTGGTGGTGGTGAAGGTGGCGATGCCGACGACCCGCACCTCGAAGGTGCCCGGCTGCGCCTGCACGGTGAGCGTGTCGCCGATCCGTACGTGCTTCTTGTCGGCGGTGTCCGCGTCGAGGAGCGCCTCGCCCGCGCCGCGCGGGGCGTGGCCGGAGGTCAGCTTCACCGGACTGCGGTCGGTGAGGTACCAGTCGGTGGCGATGGTCGGGGCGCCCGTGGTCGGGCCGACGGACTTGTTCCTGCTGTCGACCACCACGATGTTCTGCACGGACACGTCCGCATGGGTCGCCGCGACCCCGTCCACCTTCGCGACCTGGTCCGCGAGGGCCGCCGGGACGGTCTGCACGGCGCCGGTCGGCACGGACGACTTGAGGTCCTCCTTCGGCCCCACCGTCACATCGGCGGCGGTGGAGGCGAAGAGCCGGTCGAAGGTGCGGCTGACCGTGTCGGAGAAGATCAGGCTGCCCGCGACGAACGCCACGGACAGGACGACGGCCAGCGCGGACAGCAGCAGCCGTCCCTTGTGGGCGAGGAAGCTTCTGAGAGTTGCCTTCAGCACCGGGTCAGTCCTCCTCGGCGGCGCCGTCGCCGTCGAACGAGCCGCGCGCCACGTCGAACCGCTTCATCCGCTCCAGGACCGCCTCCGCCGTAGGCTGCTCCATCCGGTCCACGATCCGCCCGTCGGCGAGGAAGAGAACCAGGTCGGAGTGGGCGGCCGCGCCCGGGTCGTGGGTCACCATGACGACCGTCTGCCCGAGGTCGTCCACGGCGTCCCGCAGGATCCCCAGCACTTCGAGACCGGCGCGCGAGTCGAGGTTGCCGGTCGGCTCGTCGGCGAAGATCAGCTCGGGCCGGGAGGCCAGCGCCCGCGCACAGGCGACGCGCTGCTGCTGACCGCCGGACAGCTGCGTGGGCCGGTGCTTGAGCCGGTCCCGCAGCCCGAGGGTGTCGATGACCTGGTCCAGCCACTTCTCGTCGGGCTTCTTGCCCGCGATGTCCATGGGCAGGGTGATGTTCTCGGCCGCGTTCAGCGTCGGGATGAGGTTGAACGACTGGAACATGAAGCCGATCCGGTCCCGGCGCAGCCGGGTCAGCTCCCGCTCCTTCAGACCCGTGATCTCGGTGTCGCCGAGCCACACCTGACCGGCGGAGACGCTGTCGAGCCCCGCCAGACAGTGCATGAGGGTGGACTTGCCGGAGCCCGAGGGCCCCATGACCGCGGTGAAGCGGCCACGGGCTATGTCCACGTCCACCGAGTCGAGGGCGCGCACCGTGGTCTCGCCCGAGCCGTACGCCTTCGTCAGACCGCGCGCGCGGGCGGCGGTCCCGTCGGCCGACCGCCCCGGCGGGTGCTCCGCAGCAGGTGTGGACAAGGCCGCCTCCTCGCTCGCCTGGACTTCAGCACTCCCTTGCCGCGGCCGAGCCTAATGTGACGGTGGGCACAGCCGGTATCCCCCCTGTGGCCGAGGCGGTCTCCGCCCCAGGAAGGGTCCCTGATACCCGTGTAAGGGGCAGCCTTCACCCCGCTGGATCAGCTCTCCGCCGCGCCCGGCGCGCGATCGGCGGCTTCGTCGGCGTGGCCGGGGCGTCGTGCCGAGCCCAGTACGCAGTACGAGGCGGGCAGCCTCGGCCCCTTCTCCGGCATCAGCACCTGCTGGTACGGGCCGAGTTCGAACCCGGCCTCGCGCAGCGCGGCGACCGGTTCCCGGGACAGGTGGCAGCCACCGCTCAGCGCGGGCCACAGCGTGCGGTCCAGGGCGCGCTGGGTGAAGGTCATCGCCCGGCCGCCGCCCCGGCCGTGCTCGAAGAACCGCACCTCGCCGCCGGGCCGCAGCACGCGCCGCAGCTCCCCAAGAGCGCGCGGTACGTCACGGACGCTGCACAGCACCAGGGACAGCACGGCCGCGTCGTAGGCCTCGCTCTTCACCGGGAGCGCCTCCGCCGCACCCGGCACCACGTCCACCGGCACCTCGCAGCGCCGGGCTGCCTGCACGGCCAACTGCCGCAGCAGGCGCTCCGGTTCGATCGCGACCACCTCGGAGACCGTGCCCGGGTAGTGCGCGAAGTTCAGTCCGTTGCCCGCGCCGATCTCGATCACGCGCCCGGACAGTCCGGCCAGCAGCCCCTCGCGCACCCGGGCCATGCCGAGTCTGGTCTCGGCGCGTGTACTGACGCGGGCGTAGCAGCGGGCGAACAGCGGGTGGTGGACGGGATCCCGCGCCAACTTGCCGGAGTCCGCGGGCCGAATCCCCATGGCAACCTCCCAGACAGGACGGCCAGGTCGTAGGGGGATTGTCCCCCGTGCGGGCCCGTCACACCCCCCGCCACGGGCTCACGCGATGAAGTCGCGCACCTGTTCGTATATGCCGTGGTCGTTGTTGGTGTCGGTGTGCGAGACGCAGCCGACGTCGACGTTGACCGCCCCGCTCAGCTGCGCCGAGGAGTCCGGGTTGATCGCCTCGTCGCAGTGCGACCAGTAGGCCGCGTACGACGGACTGCCCGGGGTCTCGTCACCGGAGTTCAGCGCGGTCAGGAACGAACTGCCGGTCTGCATCTCCTTGCAGGACGTGTACAGCCACCCGCACAGGGAGGCGATGTCGGTGCCGTGGTTCACCCCGGCGACCGACACGAAGTCGTCGACGTACCACGTCCCGCCGAGGTTCTTGAGGTAGTACCGGCCGCTGAGCGCGCCCATGGAGTGGACGACCAGGTCGACCTTCGAGGCGCCGGTCCTCGTGAGCACGTTCTTGACCTCGGTGGCCAGCTGCGAGGCCGTGGTGGCGTTCGACTGGGACCAGTCGTAGGACCACGCGAACAGCTCCGAGGACGCGTAGCCGTCGGCCTCGAAGTCCGCGACCCAGTCGTTCCAACTGCTCGACGAACTGCTGATCCCGTGCACGAACACGATCGGATCGTGGCTCGCCGCGTGCGCCGGGGCCGCGGTGAGGGGGAGCGACACAAGGAGCGATGCGGTCATCGCCGACAATACCGTGGCGATGCGACGCTTGTGGCGTTGCATGGATGCCTCCTGAAACGGGTGGGGTTGTTCAGGAGTGTCGGGACGGGTCTACGCGCGCCGCATCGGTGAAGTCGCCAGTCTTTACGAGTCAACTAACTCGCCAGTAACGTCAATTGCGTGGTGACGCCGGTGAATCCCCCACCTCTTGACCGCACTTCGCCACCGCAGCTCACCGACGCGGGGCGACGCCTGGATCCCGCGCTCCCCGAAGGCGTCCGCGCCCGGGTCCTGCGGGTCGCGCACGGCGATCCGCACGCCGCCGCCGAACTCGCCGCCCGGCTGACCGAACGGCAGACCGCGGGCCTCGACCCGCTGCCCACCGAACCCGCCGACGTCGCCCCCGAGTTGCTGCGCGCCCACCGGGGCGAGATCCGCGCGCTGCCGGACGCGACCCGGCTGCTGTTGCTCCTCGCCGCCGCGGACCAGTACCCCCTCGCCACGCACGCGTTCCCGCGCGCGGTCGCGGCCGGCCGTCTCGACCTCCGCCCGCTGGAGGCCGCCGAGTCCGCCGGCGTCGCGCACGCCACGGTCGGCGGGGTGGCCTTCCGGGACGCCTGGACGCGGATCGCGGCCTACGAGACCGCGTCCCCGGCGGACCGGCGTGACGCCCACCGGCTGCTGGCCCGGGTGCTGAGCGGCGCGGGGGAGACGTCCCACCGGTCCTGGCACCGCGGAGCGGGGTCGCTCGGGCCCAGCGGACGGCTCGCTGCGGAACTGCGCACGGCCGCGGAACACTCCCGGGCCGCCGGACGGCTCGCCCTGGCCGGTGCGCTCACCGAACGCGCGGCCGTCCTCTGCCCCGCACCGGCCGAGCAGGACCGGCTGGTGGCCAGGGCCGCGGCCGACGCCTGGTCGTCGGGAGACGCCGACCGGGCGCGCCGGCTCGCCGCCCGCACGGACGACCCCGCGCTGAGCGGCATCCTCGCCCTCCGGGCGGGAAACGCCCCGGAGGCCTTCGACGCCCTGCTCGCGGCCGCGGTCCGCCGGCCGCGGGCCGAGGACGTCACCGAACTGCTGGCACTGGCCACCGAGGCCGCCGTCTACACCGGGGACCTGAGGAGATGCCGTGAGGCGTTCGTCGCCGCCCACTGGCTGGGAGTCGCACCGCCCGGCGCCCTCGCCGGGCTCTGCGCAGCCGTCGAGGGCCGCTACGAGGACGCCCGTGCCGTACTGAAAGCGGCAGCGGGCCGGTGCGGGCCCGGCGGCGACCCCACCCTGCTGATCCACTCCGGAATCGCCGCCCTGATGCTCGGCGACCACACCCGCGCCGCCACCGCCACCCTCCGGGCCGCCGCCTCCGCCCGGGCGCGGGGCACCCCCGTCACCGCGGTACAGGCCATGGAGTTCCGTGCCTACGCCGACTTCTGGACCGGACGGACCCGCGCCGCCGAGGCCGCCGCACAGGACGCGCTGGCCCAGGCGTACGCCACCGGGCAGGACAACGGGGCCTGCCATCTGCGGGCCGCCCTCGCCATGTTCGCGGCGGTCACCGGGGACGAGGACGCCTGCCGGGAGCGCGCCGCGGACGCCCGCGCGCACGCCCTCTCCCGCGGTCTGGGCCTGCCCGCCGCGCTGGCCCAGTGGGCGCTCGCCTTCCTGGACCTCGGCAGCGGCCGGTACCCCGCCGCCGCGGCCCGGCTGCGCGCCCTCGCCGGATTCGGTCCCGGCCACGGTCACCGTGCCATCCGGCACCTGGCCACCCCGCACTACGTCGAGGCCGCCGCACGCACCGGGGACACCCGGGTCGCGCGCGCCGCCCACGCCGACTACCAGCGCTGGGCGAGCGCCGTCCGCAGTCCCGACGAGCTGGCGCTCGGCGCCCGCTGCCAGGCCCTGCTCGCGCCCGGCGCCGAGGCCGTGGAGCACTACCGCACGGCCCTTGATCTGCATGCCCGCGGCACCCGCGACTTCGAACGGGCCCGCACGGAACTGCTGTTCGCGGGCACCCTGCGCCGACTGCGCCACCGCACCGAGGCACGCGACCGGCTGCACAGCGCCCTGGAAGCCTTCGAGTCCTTCGGCGCCCCGCACTGCGCCACGCAGGCCCGCGCCGAACTCCGCGCCCTGGGCACCCCGGTGCCGGCGCCCGCCGCCACGGATCCGGCCGCCGTGCTCACCGCCCAGCAGTTGATGGTCGCCCGGATGGCCGCGGAGGGTGCCACCAACCGCGAGATCGCCGACCGCCTCGCGCTCAGTCCCCGCACGATCGACCACCATCTGCGCGGCGTCTTCGCCCGGTTGGGTATCCGGTCACGGATCGAGCTGGTGCGGCTGCTTGCGCGGGGCGACGACTGAAGAGCTCCGGAGCCCGGGCGCGAAGTGGCCCGGGCAGGAGCGACCGCCTCGCGCTCAGCGGCTCACGCGCTCCGGAGCGCGGGCGCGGAGCGACGACCCCGCGCCCAGCCTGCTTACGGTGCCTCTCGTACCCGGAACGCCTCCGCGTCCCAGCTGCCGTCCAGGCGAGGAGACAGCCAGCCCGGAGCCGCGCTGCGGAAGTCGGCGGGTGACAGTGCCCCGGCCCCGGCGGGCAGCGCGCCCAGCAGCGGGGCGGCCGCCACCTCCGGCAGGTCCGCGAGGTTGCAGCGCGAGGCGAGGTCGGGTTCGTCGGGCCAGCTGCCGATCACCACGCCGAGCAGCCCGATCTCCCGGAACCGCAGCTCACGCGCCGTCAGCTCGGTGCTGTTCAGGGTGCCGAGCCCGGCGCCGACGACGACCAGCACGGGCGCGCTCAGCAGCCGCGCCGCGTCCGCCAGCGTCCCGCCCGCCGCGTCGAACCGTACGAGCAGCCCGCCCGCCCCCTCGACCAGTACGAGGTCGTGGTCGGTGGCCAGCTTGGCGGCCGCCTCGGCCACCTCGTGCGGGTGCACGGGTGCGAGACCCGCCCGCCGCGCTGCCGTGCCGGGCGCCAACGGGTCCGGGTAGCGGGCCAGTTCGGTCGCCGTCACCGCGCCCGCGAGACGCGCGACCTCGTCGGCGTCCCCGCGCTCGTCCGGCCGTACCCCGGTCTGCGCGGCCTTCAGCACGGCAACCGACCGGCCGGCCGCGAGCGCTGCCGCGGCCACCGCGGCGGTCGTGACCGTCTTGCCGACCTCCGTGCCCGTGCCCGTGATCACCAGTACCGGCATCTCACCCCTCCCGCGCCGCCGCGCACACCGCGCGCGTGATCCGAGCGAGGTCCGCGTCACCCGTCACATAGGGCGGCATCGTGTAGATCAGATCGCGGAACGGCCGCAGCCACACGCCCTCCCGCACGGCGGCCCGGGTGGCCGCCGCCATGTCCACCTCGTGGTCGAGCTGTACGACCCCGATCGCGCCCAGCACCCGGACGTCCTTCACCCCGGGCAGGTCGGCGGCCGCGGCGAGCCCGTCCCGCAGGCCGGTCTCGATCCGCTCGACCTCGGCCTGCCAGTCCTGGCCGAGCAGCAGCCCGATCGAGGCACAGGCCACGGCCGCCGCCAGCGGATTGCCCATGAACGTCGGACCGTGGGCCAGCACCGGCACCTCGCCCTGCGAGATGCCGTCGGCCACCCGCGAAGTGCACAGGGTGGCCGCCATGGTCAGATAGCCGCCGGTCAGCGCCTTGCCCACGCACATCACGTCCGGCGTCACGGCCGCGTGGTCCGCCGCGAACAGCGCGCCCGTGCGCCCGAACCCCGTCGCGATCTCGTCGAACACCAGCAGCACGTCGTGCGCGTCGCACGCCTCGCGCAGCACCCGCAGATAGGCGGGGGAGTGGAAGCGCATCCCGCCCGCGCCCTGCACCACCGGCTCGACGATCACGGCGGCCAGTTCCCCGGCGTGCCGCTCGATCGCCGCGCGCAACTGCTCGGCGTACGCCTCCTCGTACTCGGCGGGCGGCGCGTCCGTGAACACCTGGCGCGGCAGGATGCCGGACCACAGCTGGTGCATGCCGCCGTCGGGATCGCACACGGCCATCGGCTGCCAGGTGTCCCCGTGGTAGCCGCCCCGCCAGGTCAGCAGGCGCCGCTTCTCCGGACGGCCCAGCGAACGCCAGTACTGCAGGCACATCTTGACCGCGACCTCGACCGACACCGAGCCGGAGTCGGCCAGGAAGACATGCTCAAGTCCATCCGGCGACATGTCGACAAGGAGCTTCGCGAGCCGGACGGCGGGCTCGTGCGTGAGCCCGCCGAACATCACATGGCTCATCCGCCCGAGCTGCCCCCGCGCCGCCTCGTCGAGCACCGGGTGGGCGTAGCCGTGGATCGCCGACCACCAGGACGACATGCCGTCGACGAGTTCGCCCGAGCCGTCCGCGAGCCTCAGCCGCACCCCGCTCGCCGACTCCACGACGAGCGGTTCGACGCGCCCGGGCATCGGGCCGTACGGGTGCCACACGTGCCGCCGGTCGAGCTCCAGCAGCTCGGGCACGCTCAGGTCAGGCATTGGGCGCAAGATCCGTTCCGGCGCCCCGGCGGCGCACGGCGACCAGATCGGTGCGCGGCTCGTTCGCCCGCGCGGTGGCCTCCGCCGGCGCGGCGGCGACGGAACCGCAGACCCCGCCGCCCTCGTGGGAGCCGCAGCCGGCGGCCTCGTGCGACCCGCAGCCGCCGCCCTCGTGCGACCCGCAACCCGCCTCGGCGTGCGACCCGCAGCCGCCCGCGGCACTCGCGCGGTGCTCCGGAAGCGTCACCTGGTCGGCGCCCTCCACCTCGAACCCGGCGTCCGCGATCATCTCCAGGTCCGCCTTGCCCGCCTGGCCCTCGCTGGTGAGGTAGTCACCGAGGAAGATCGAGTTGGCCAGGTTCAGCGCGAGGGGCTGCATGGTGCGCAGATGCACCTCGCGGCCGCCCGCGATCCGCACCTCGACGTCCGGGCAGACGAACCGGACCATCGCCAGGATGCGCAGACACCGCTGCGGGGTGAGGTTCCACTCCTTGCCGAGCGGGGTCCCCTCGAACGGGATCAGGAAGTTCACCGGCACCGAGTCCGGGTCGAGCTCGCGCAGCGAGAAGACCACGTCCACCAGGTCCTCGTCGCTCTCGCCCATGCCCGCGATCAGACCGGAGCACGCGGACAGACCGGCCGAGTGCGCCTTCTGCACCGTGTCCACCCGGTCGGCGTACGTGTGCGTGGTCGTGATGTCCGCGTATGTTCCCTCGGACGTGTTGAGGTTGTGGTTGTACGCGTCCGCGCCCGCGTCGCGCAGCCGCTCGGCCTGGCCGTCGGAGAGCAGACCGAGACAGGCGCACACCTCGACGCCCTCGTTCTGCTCCTTGATCGCCTTGATGGTGTCCGACACCCGGTCCACGTCCCGGTCCGTCGGGCCGCGTCCGCTGGCCACCAGACACACCCGCTTGGCACCCCCGGCCAGGCCCGCCGCGGCGGCCTGGGAGGCCTCGTCGGGCTTGAGCCAGGTGTACTTCAGGATGCCCGCGGTGGAGCCGAGCCGCTGCGAGCAGTAGGAGCAGTCCTCCGGGCACAAGCCGGACTTGAGGTTGACCAGATAGTTAAGTTTTACGCGCCGGCCGAACCAGTGCCGGCGCACCTTGCCGGCCGCGGCCACCACATCGAGCAGGTCGTCGTCGGAGGTGGCGAGCACGGCGAGTGCTTCGTCGCGGGTCGGCAGCTCGCGCCGAAGCCCCTTGTCCACCAGCGTGTTCAGCAGGTCCATAAGGTCCGATCCTGTCCTACGGGACCGCCCCGGGCCAAGGAGAGTTTGTACAACGGAGACCGATCACCGTGTGGGTATTGCCACACCCTGGGCGGCTGGGCGTCCGGCTAGTGTCTGTCCGCTACCTACAAAAGCCCCGGAGGACCCATGGCGTTCGGCTGGATCGACGACCAGGCGGAGCAGCGCCGCCGCGCCGGACTCGTACGGACGCTGCGCCCCCGCCACGCCGACTCGCCCCTGTTGGATCTGGCCAGCAACGACTACCTGGGGCTGGCCCACCACCCCGAGGTCACCGAGGCGGCCGCGGCCGCCGCGCGCACCTGGGGCGGCGGTGCCACCGGGTCCCGGCTGGTCACCGGCACGACCGAACTGCACACCGAGCTGGAGCGCGAGCTGGCCGGGTTCTGCGGCTTCGAGGCGGCCCTGGTCTTCTCCTCCGGTTACGCCGCCAACCTCGCCGCCGTCACGGCACTGGGCCCACACGGCTCCCTGATCGTCTCCGACGCGGGCAACCACGCCTCCCTGATCGACGGCTGCCGGCTCGCCCGCGGCGCCACGCAGGTCGTGGGGCACGCCGACCCGGACGCGGTGCGCAAGGCGCTCGGCCTGCACGAGGGACCGGCGATCGTCGTCTCCGACACGGTGTTCTCGGTCGACGGCGACGCCGCGCCGCTGGCCGCGCTCGCGCGGGCGAGCCGGGAACACGGCGCCGGGCTGGTCGTCGACGACGCGCATGGGCTGGGCGTCCTGGGCGACGGCGGGCGGGGCACCGCGCACGCGGCCGGACTCGCGGGCGCCGAGGACGTGGTCGTGACCGTCACCCTGTCCAAGTCGCTGGGCAGCCAGGGCGGTGCCGTGCTCGGCCCCGCCCGGGTGATCGACCACCTGGTCAACGCGGCACGGACGTTCATCTTCGACACGGGCCTGGCCCCCGCCGCGGCCGGCGCGGCCCTGGCCGCGCTGCGGCTGCTGCGCCGCGAGCCGGCGCGGGCCGAGCGGGCCCGCGAGGTGGCCGCCGAACTGCACGCACGCCTGACCGCCATGGGTCTGGAGGCGGTGCGCCCGGACGCCGCGGTCGTCTCCGTGCGGGCGCCGTCGCCCGAGGCGGCGGTGCGCTGGGCGGCCGACTGCCGTACGGCAGGCCTGGCCGTGGGCTGTTTCCGTCCTCCTTCCGTGCCCGACGGCATCTCACGGCTCAGGCTGACCGCCCGCGCGGACCTCTCCGAGGCCGAGATCGAACGCGCTGTACGTGTGATCGGCGAGGCGCGACCATGAGTCGGCGTGACACGGCCGTGCGTCGCCTGGGCTGAACCGATCAATAGCGATCGGCCGGATCGGGTCGTACGGGGATCAGCGGAACGCGGCCAGGAACCCCGCCCAGCTCTCGGGGGAGAGGAGCAGCGCGGGTCCGGCCGGTGCCTTGGAGTCGCGCACGGCGAGCAGTCCGGTCAGCGGACCGGAGCGCGGCCGTGCCGTCTCCACGCAGTTGTTCGCTCCCGTGCTGTAGCTGCTGCGCAGCCATCGCACGTCGTGCAGATCGGTACTGGAAGGTACGTTCCGAGGCAGTGCAGACATGGTGCCTCCTCCTTACGCGCCGTCAGCTATCCCGGCGATGTAATCCAACGATTCCTCGGGCGAAAGGGCGTGGATCCGAAGGGTGTTGAAGGCCTCGGAGTAGGCCTGGAGGTCTTCTTTCCGTTCGAGATAGAGGCTACTCGTCAAGTGGTCGAGAACAACCACATCCAGATCAGATGTGCTCGGAAATGAGAAGATAACGAAAGGGCCTGTGATGCCGATGTGAGCACCGGCCGCGAACGGCAGCACCTGAAGCCTCACCTGGGGCAGGCGCGCGGCCTCCACCAGCCGTTCCAGCTGCCGTGCCATGACGTCCGGGCCGCCCACCTCCCGCCGCAGCACCGCCTCGTCCAGGACGGCACGCAGCTCCAGCGGCGGCTGTGACCGCAGCACGTCCTGCCGGGCCAGCCGCACCTTGACCAGCGCGTCCAGCCGCTCCTCGGCGTCGTCGAAGCCGCTCACGGCCGCCTGGGTCACCGCGCGGGCGTACTCCGGCGTCTGCAGCAGCCCCGGGACCACCGACGTCTCCAGCGTGCGCATCCCGCGCGCCTGCGACTCCAGGCTGATGAAGTCCCGGTAGGCGGGCGGCAGCACCCCGCGGTACGCGTGCCACCAGTGGTGCCGGCCGCCGACGTCGTCCGAGCCGGCCAGCACCATCAGCAGCTCGCGCAGCTGACCGTCCACCACGCCGTACGCGTCGAGGAGTAACCGCACATCGGCCGGTTTCACCCCACTGGCGCCCGTCTCGATGCGGCTCACCTTCGACTGGTGCCAGCCCACCAGCCGAGCCGCCTCACCGCTCGTGAGGCTCGCCCCGGTGCGCAGTGCGCGCAGCTCGGCGCCCAGTTTCCGGCGGCGCACCGCGGGACCGTTCTGCATGGGCTACTCCCTACTCCCTTCGAGCCGCCCAAATACGGTCTGCCGTCGCAGAGTTCACCGCTTCGAGCGACAGATATATGCATATCTTGGTGGATCGCCCCCGTGACACGTGCCGCAATGGCAGTCTGACGACGAAGCACCAGTCCGGGACCGTACTCGAACCATCCGGCTCCGTGCCGGACTGCGGTCCCGTGGGAAAGGGACGACGTCGTCATGGCAGACCATCTGGAAGCATCCGTCACTCTGCCGAGCGATCCCGCCTCGGTCGCCGCGGCCCGTTCCTATGTGCTGGCCACTCTGGCGGAATGGGGTCTGCCACCGGACACGGAAGTGGCCGACACGGTCCGGCTCATCGTCTCCGAACTCGCCACCAACGCTGTACAGCACACCTTCGGTCAGTCACCCACCTTCACGGTCGACCTCGTGCTCGACCGTGACGAAAACCTGCGTATCGGCGTCACCGACAGCCATCCACGCTTCCCGAAGAGACTCCCCGCCGCCGTCCAGCAGGACAACGGCCGCGGCATGGTGATCATCCGCTGGCTCACCGCCGAATGCGGCGGCAAGCTACGGGTCCGGCCCACCCGCGAGGGCGGCAAGACCGTCTCCATCGAACTTCCCTGGACGGTACCCGTCCAGCCGGTCACGGCGGCCGGACAGCAGGAGCCGTGACACTCAGGCCCCCGGAACCCGATGCGCACGCCCGAACGCCCCGCGCAGCAGGGCCCGGAAGGCGTCGGCGGCCGGAGCCCGCTCCTCGGCCCGGTACGCGACCGAGATCGTACGACGCAGTTCTCCCGCACCCACCGGACGCACCCCGACCGGAGTGACCGCCGTCCGCGCCACCATCTCCGGTACGACGGCCACGCCGAGCCCGGCACTCACCAGCGCGCACACCACGGCGTAGCCGGGGGTCGGCACCAGCACGGACGGAGTGGCCCCCGCCTGCGCCAGGAGCGCCTCCACGCCCTGCCGGGCGGGCAGTTGCGGAGCCATGCTGACCAGCGGCTGCCCCGCAAGCCCCGACAGCGGCAGCCGGGAGGAGCCACTGCTCAGGGCGTGCCCCGGGGCGGTCACCAGGACCAACTCCTCCACCAGCACCGGCTCCAGACCCACCGAGGACGGCACCGTAACCGGCTCCGCCGGGTGATACGCGTGCGTCAGCGCCAGGTCCACCGCCCCGGCCGCCACCGCGGCCACGCCGGCCGGCGGATCGTAGTCCGCCACCGACAGCTCCACATCCGGATGCGCCCGGCGGAACGCGCTCAGCACAGGCGGCAGCAGATGGATCCCGGCCGTCGGAAACGTACCGAGCCGGAGTGCGCCGCCCGACAGACCGGCCAGCAGGGCCAGTTCGTGCCGGGCCCGCTCCAACTCGTCCAGCACCCGGCGGGCCCGGGCCACCAGCAGCTCGCCCGCGTCCGTCAGCCGCGCCCCGCGGTGGTGCCTGACCAGCAGCGCCGACCCCGCCTCCCGCTCCAGCTTGGCCAACTGCTGGGAGAGCGCGGGAGGCGTGTAGCCGAGCCGCTCGGCGGCACGCGTGATGGACCCCGCCTCCTCCACGGCAGGCTGGCGGCCATGGACGGACAGCTCATCGCCTTCACCGGGATCGCCGCCGGCATGGTCGCCATGCCCGGCGCCGACTTCACCGTCGTCGTACGCAACGCACTGGTCTCCCGCCGGGCGGGCATCGCCTGTGCCCTCGGCATCGCGGGCGGACTGCTCGTCCACACGGTTCTGGTGGCCGCGGGCGTCGCCACGGTCCTGGTCGCCGTGCCCCCGCTGTTCCGCGCCCTGCAACTGCTCGGCGGCGCGTATGTGCTGTATCTGGGCGGACGGACGCTGTCGTCGCTGCGGCAGCCGCAAGGCGGCGACACGGACAGCGGCACGCCCTCGGCCGCACACCCGCTGCGTCAGGGGTTCATGACCAACGCCCTCAACCCCAAGGCCTCGCTGACCTTTCTCAGCCTCCTGCCCCAGTTCGTACCGGCGGGCAGCGCAGCGCTGCCCAGGACCCTGCTGCTCGCGCTGATCGTGATCGGGCTGACCCTGGTGTGGTTCCCCACGGTGGCCCTGCTGGTGGACCGGCTCGGCCGATGGCTGCGCCGGCCGCGGGCCGCCATGGCCCTCCGGTCGGCGACCGGTGCGGCGCTGACGGTTCTCGGTACCGCCCTGCTCCTCGAACCGCTCCTGGCGTGACACCGGGTCAGGCCGGAGCGGACCCGAGGGGGTGACGGTGCGACAAGGCCCGCCACCCCCTCGGGCGGGTCAGCTGACCCGACCGTACCAGACGCTCCTCGTCCAGATCTTCTGCAGCTTCACCACGTCCCCGGTCTTCGGGGCGTGCCAGATCTTCCCCTTCCCGGCGTAGATCCCCACGTGGTACACGCTGGAGCCCGAGTGGAAGAAGACGAGGTCACCGGCCTTGCGGTTCTTGGCCGAGATGTGGTGGGTCTTGTTGTACTGCTGGGCGGCCGTACGAGGCAGGGTCTTGCCCGCCTTCTTGTACGAGTACAGCGTCAGCCCGGAGCAGTCGAACCTCCGCGGCCCGGTGGCGCCCCACTTGTAGGGGGCCCCCTTCTTGGAAGCCGCGACCTGGAGTGCCTTCGTCGCCATCGTCGCGGCCGATGCGTCGGCGGCGACACCCGGAACCACGATCGAGCCGCCCACGGCGGCGATGGTGAGGGCCGAGGCCGTACCGGCCCGGGCCATGAGCGACGGGACACGATTGAGCGCAGTCATGCGCAACCCTTCGTCAGCCGCCTGTGAAGGATGACCTGTCGGATTCGGGCTGGCGAAGTTGCCCGGCCGCGTTGCCGCGGCTTCACCCCAAGGGCTGCTCAGAACGAACAAACAGACGAACGAACATCCGTTCCGGCGACCCGTCTTGCTTGGGTCCTCCACTCCTGCCGATCCACTCCTGTCGACCGGTCATCCGGGCGGCGGCAGGACTCGGCGTCCGCCCGGACCGCCCCGCCGCTGTGGCGGGGGCTTGTCGTCAGACAGGGATCTTCACTCACAGGTGTCCGAAAATCCCAATGGAATCGGGGATTTGTGGTGTTACTCACCACTCACCCGTTCGGGTGGACATCGCTGTGTTCGAGTCATGGTCGAGGGGGTCAGGTACCCCCGGACCAGCGCGGAAGCACCTCACCGTCCCCTCCGGGCAAGCGTGTTGCGCAACCTCCACGGCCTCGGAAAGGGACCCGCGACTACTCCGAACAGCGGTACGCCTTTTGGGTCGTTTCAACTCCGTCGCGGACGGCAGTGCGTCAATCGACGGCGGGGGGTGGGACGGTGACCCTCGCGGTCCGGCGCTCGCCGTCCAGCACCCGCAGTGCGCGCGCCAGCGTGGCCGCGTGCAACTCCGCCTCGCCGCGCTGGTGCATGAGGGTCAGCGCGTCGCGCAACTCCGCCGCCGCACGGACCAGCGCCTGGGCGGCCCGCAGTCCGCGGTAGGTGTCCGAGTGTTGGGCCGGATTGATGCGGCCCAGCAGGTCGACCACATCGAGGTAACGGTCGATCAACTCACCCTCGGCCCGCGTCAGGGCGGGCAGCGGTGGCAACTCCGGAGGCAGCATCCGCCGGCTCACCCCGCGTCCCGAGCGGTGCGGGAGGCCTTGCGGCTGGGGATGATGCCGTCCACCAGCCCGTATTCCAGTGCGCCCGGCGCGTCGAGGATCAGGTCCCGCTCCAGGTCCTCGTGGACCTGCTCGGGGCCGCGTCCCGTGTGCCGAACGAGCATTCCTTCGAGCAGGTCCCGGGTCCGGGTCAACTCCTCGGCCTGGATGACGAGGTCACTCGGTTGGCCCTGCACGGGCTCGGGCAGCGAGGGCTGCCGGATCAGCACACGCGCGCCGGGCAGCGCGAACCGCTTGCCCGGTGTGCCGGCGGCGAGCAGCACCGCGGCGGACGAGCCGGCCTGCCCCAGACAGATCGTCTCCACGTCGCAGCCGACGTACCGCATCGTGTCGTAGATCGCCGCCATCGCGCTGAACGAGCCGCCGGGCGAGTTCACGTACAGCGAGATGTCCCGGTCCGGGTTGTGGTGTTCGAGGTGCATGAACTGCGCCATCACGTCGTTCGCCGATGTGTCGTCGATCGGCGTGCCCAGGAAGATGATGCGCTCCTCAAGCAGCTTGGAGTACGGATCCAGCGTGCGGTGACCCGTGCTGGTGCGCTCGGTGAACTCGGGCAGGACATAACGGGCGGACGGTCGGGACATGGCGTACCCCTCCTCGCGGCAGAGCCGACTCCGGCAGAGCTCTCTGTAGAAAATGTACAGGACGTACAGAGTGCGGGTGCAAGGGTCCGACCGCGACGCAGAACCTGCGGACCGCCGGAGGGGTCCCCTTAAGCTGGGGGTATGGCCTACGAGATTCCGGTGACGCAAGCCAGGGCTGAGCTCGCCGACCTGATCAACCGGGTGGTGTACGGCGGTGAGCGCGTCGTCGTGACGCGGCACGGAAAGCCTCTCGTCGCCCTCGTCTCCGCCGCCGACCTCGAACGGCTGGAGGAGCTCCAGGAGTCCGCGGAGGACCAGGTGATCACCTCGGTCGCCGGCGTCCACGAGTCCGCGCCCGCGCCCGCGGCCCACGACCGCCGGCGATTCGGCATCGCGGCGGAGCACCGGGGGGCCGGCGGCGCATAGGACCTCCGGTCCGTCTTCGCCGGGATCGGCTGGACGGGCCCTGGCCGTGCGGTGATCGGGGCCGGTTCGTCCGTCGTCGGTCCGTCGTCGCTCCGTCGTCGGTCCGTGTCGGGCCGTCGTCGGTGTGACGGAGGGGGCGAAGGCCGCGATGAGCCGACCGAAATGACCGTGCACCCCCGTCCGCTACGGCGGGGATGCACGGTCGCTTGTGCGAGCGCCGGTCAGCCGATGGGCGCGAGCTCACGCTCGGGCACCGGTTCGCCGCTGCGGGCACGTGACTTGAGCGCGCTGCCCAGCAGCACCGCGCCCAGGCCCAGCGCCGCCCACCAGCCCAGGGTGAGGGCGGGGACGGTCGCCGCCGCGCCGTCGAAGTACGACACCGAGCGCAGCAGCGTCGTCCCGGCGCCCGGCGGCAGCCACTGACCGATCGTCCCGACCGGCTCGGGAAGCATCTGCGGGGCCGAGGAGGCGCCGGAGAACGGGTTGCCGAACAGCATCACCACGCCGGCGGCGATCCCGGTCCCGGCGGTGCCGACGAGCGCGGCCAGTCCGGCGACGGCACCGCTCACGGCCAGCGTCGACAGCCCGAACGTCGCCGCCTCCGCCCACCAGTCGCCCGTGATCACCCCGAGCCAGCTGTCCGCGATGCTGGCGGCGGCCACGCCCACCAGGGCGGCGGCCCCCACCAGCGCGGTCACCGCGCGGACGCCGCGCAGCCCGAGCAGGGTCACCACCGCGCCCGCCGCTATGCCGGCCAGCGCCAGCGGCAGCACACTCGCGGTCAGGGCCGCGCCGCGCGGGTCCTTCGGGGAGGCGGCGACGACGTCGACGGTCTTCATCGGCGTACCGGTGGCCGAGGCCTGCCCGGCGACCGCCTGCTGGAGGAACTGGGCGACGACCGGGCTCGCGGCGGAGGCGGTGAGGAGCTCGGGGCCCCGGTCGGTCACGACCACCGCGCCGTATACGGTCCGGTCCTCGATCGCGCCGCGCGCGGCCGCCTCGTCGGCGTAGCGATGGACCTCGAACGCACCGTCGTGCGCCGCCAGTTGCTGCTCCACCTGGGCCGTCGCGGCCGCCGGGCCGGCCACGCCGAGCGGCAGGTCGCGCGGGGCGGTCCTGGCGGCGGGCCAGGCGAAGGCCCACAGGGCGAGCGCGGCCAGGGCGGGAACGAGGACGATCACCGCGATCAGGCGCCGGGCGGGTGCCCTGGTGGGGGTCGCGGAGGCGGTGGACATGGCTTCTCCTCGGGTCGGGGGGAGGGATGGTGCGGATGCCGGGTCGGGGGTGGTCCTGTCGCGCCCCCGCCAAAAAGAATGATTGTTCGTTCTACGGTGCCCTCACCATCCACCGGGTGGTGTGGCTTGTCAAGAAGGAACGTTCGTTTTAAGTTGTGGACCATGGCCCGCGTATCTCAGGCGCACCTGGACGCCCGCCGCCGTCAGATCCTCGACGGCGCCGCCCTCTGCTTCGCCCGCAACGGTTTCCACGCCACGTCCATGCAGGACGTACTGAAGGAGACCGATCTCTCCGCCGGTGCCGTCTACCGCTACTTCAGCAGTAAGGACGAGCTGATCGGCGCGATCGTCGGAGAGGTTCTCGACGTGCTGCGCGAGACCTACGAGGGGGCGGCCGTGGAGACCCCGCCGCCGCTGCCCGACGTGCTGGTCCCCCGGGCCCTGCGGCAACTGCGCGAGGTCAGGCCGGGGTTGCTGGAGAGCGGGGAGTGGGTCTTCCCGCGGCTGATGATCCAGGTGTGGGGCGAGATCCTGCGCAACGCGGAGCTCGCGCAGATCGTCCAGGCCGGCTACGACCAGGTCCGCGCCGCCTGGGCGAGGGTCGTGGAGAGCTACAAGTGCGCCGGCCTGATTTCGGCGGACGCCGACGCCGACGCCATGGCCCGGGTGATGATCGCGCTCGCGCAGGGATACGCCGCACAGCTCGCCGTCATCGGCGACCTGCCGCCCGGGACCCTGGCGGAAGGACTGCGGGCGCTGATGAGCATGCGGGACCCGCGTTCGGCCGGGTGACGATCACAGTGTGTTTAACGTGCCCGAAATCCGGTCCAACTAGCCTGCCCCTCCACGCCACCAGGCCCTTTGCCCCGTGGCCGCGGCAACCGGACCCCGCACGGTCCGGAGCGAGGACTGTGAGGTGGGACGTGCAACTGACCCCGCACGAGCAAGAGAGGCTGCTGATCCATGTGGCGGCCGACGTCGCCGAGAAGCGCCGGGCCCGTGGGCTGAGGCTCAACCACCCCGAGACGATCGCGCTCATCACGTCGCACATCCTCGAAGGCGCGCGTGACGGCCGCACCGTCGCCGAACTGATGGCCTCGGGGCGCAAGCTGCTCACCCGGGACGACGTCATGGAGGGTGTGCCCGAGATGATCCACGACGTCCAGGTGGAGGCGACCTTCCCGGACGGCACCAAACTCGTCACCGTCCACGACCCGATCGTCTGACGGGGGAGGCCGCCGTGATTCCCGGAGCGATTCCCGGAGAGATCCTCTTCGCCGAGGACCCGATCGTCTGCAACGAGGGCCGCGAGGTCACACGCCTCACCGTCCTCAACACCGCCGACCGGCCCGTCCAGGTCGGCTCCCACTACCACTTCGCCGAGGCCAACCCGGGCCTGGAGTTCGACCGCGGGGCGGCGCGCGGCAAGCGGCTGAACGTCGCCGCCGGCACCGCCGTGCGCTTCGAGCCCGGGATCCCCGTCGACGTCGAACTCGTTCCGCTCGCCGGCGCCCGGGTCGTGCCCGGACTGCGCGGGGAGACCGGAGGTGCCCTCGATGCCTGAGATCTCCCGCGCCGCCTATGCGGACCTGTTCGGGCCGACCACCGGTGACCGGATCCGGCTCGCCGACACCGACCTGCTGATCGAGATCGAGGAGGACCGCTGCGGCGGGCCCGGACTCGCCGGTGACGAGGCGGTCTTCGGCGGCGGCAAGGTCATCCGCGAATCCATGGGTCAGTCGCGTGCCACCCGTGCGGAGGGCACCCCCGACACCGTCATCACCGGTGCCGTCGTCGTCGACCACTGGGGGATCGTCAAGGCCGACGTCGGCATCCGCGACGGCCGTATCACCGGGATCGGCAAGGCGGGCAACCCGGACACGATGGACGGGGTGCACCGCGATCTGGTCATCGGCCCGGAGACCGAGGTGATCGCCGGCAACGGCCGCATCCTGACGGCGGGTGCGATCGACGCGCACGTCCACTTCATCTGCCCGCAGATCGCCGACGAGGCGCTCTCCGCGGGAATCACCACCCTGGTCGGCGGCGGCACCGGGCCGGCCGAGGGTTCGAAGGCGACGACGGTGACCCCCGGGCCCTGGCACCTGGCCCGGATGCTGGAGTCGATGGAGGCCTACCCGCTCAACATCGGTCTGCTCGGCAAGGGCAACACCGTCTCGCACGAGGCGATGCTGTCGCAGATCCGTGGGGGAGCGCTCGGTCTCAAGCTGCACGAGGACTGGGGGTCGACGCCCGCCGTCATCGACGCCGCCCTCACCGTCGCCGAACGGACCGGGATCCAGGTCGCGATCCATACGGACACGCTGAACGAGGCCGGGTTCGTGGGTGACACGCTCGCCGCGATCGGCGGGCGCGGTATCCACGCGTACCACACCGAGGGTGCGGGCGGCGGGCATGCGCCGGACATCATGACCGTGGTGTCCGAGCCGCACGTGCTGCCGAGCTCGACCAACCCGACGCGGCCGTTCACCGTCAACACCGCCGAGGAACACCTCGACATGCTGATGGTGTGCCACCACCTGAACCCGGCGGTGCCGGAGGACCTGGCGTTCGCGGAGTCCCGGATCCGGCCGTCGACGATCGGCGCGGAGGACATCCTCCACGACCTCGGCGCGATTTCGATCATCTCGTCGGACTCGCAGGCGATGGGGCGGGTCGGCGAGGTCATCATCCGGACCTGGCAGACGGCCCATGTGATGAAGCGGCGGCGGGGTGCGCTGCCCGGTGACGGGCGGGCGGACAACCGGCGGGTACGGCGGTACGTCGCCAAGTACACGATCAACCCGGCACTCGCGCAGGGCCTGGCCCGGGAGGTCGGCTCGGTGGAGACCGGCAAACTTGCCGATCTGGTGCTGTGGGAGCCCGCGTTCTTCGGGGTCAAGCCGCATCTCGTCATCAAGGGCGGGCAGATCGCGTACGCGCAGATGGGCGACGCGAACGCCTCGATCCCGACACCGCAGCCGATCCTTCCGCGTCCGATGTACGGGGCGATCGGGCGGGCGCCGGCCACCAACTCGGTCAACTTCGTGGCGCCGCTCGCCGTCGAGGACGGGCTGCCGGAGCGGTTGCAGCTGGGGAAGCGGTTCGTCGCCATCGACTCCACGCGTGGGGTGACCAAGGCGGACATGAGGGAGAACGACGCGCGGCCCCGGGTGCGGGTCGATCCCGACAGCTTCGCCGTGCACATCGACGGGGAGCTGGTCGAGGCGACTCCGGCCGCGGAACTGCCCATGGCCCAGCGCTACTTCCTGTTCTGATGTCCAGGGCAGCGCTACTCGTACTGGCCGACGGCCGGTTTCCCGCCGGGGGGCATGCGCACTCCGGCGGGGCGGAGGCGGCCGTCAAGGCCGGGCGGATCACCGGGGCGGCGAGCCTGGAGGAATTCTGCCGGGGGCGGTTGCACACGGTGGGGCTGGTGGCCGGTGCGCTGGCCGCGGCGGCCGTGCTCGGTGTGGATCCCGGGGAGTTGGACGCGGCGGCCGATGCGCGGACGCCCTCGGTCGCGCTGCGGGTCGCCGCGCGACGGCTCGGGCGGCAGTTGACGCGGGCGGGGCGGGCGACGTGGCCGTCCGGCGAGCTCGATGCGCTCGCGCGGGAGTTTCCCAAGGGGGCGCATCAGCCGGTGGTGCTCGGTGTCGTGGCGCGGGCGGCCGGGCTCGGGGCGGACGACGCGGCGTACTGCGCGGCGTACGAGAGTGTGAGCGGGGCGGCCACGGCTGCCGTGCGGTTGCTGAGTCTGGATCCGTTCGATGCCACGGGGGTGTTGGCTCGGCTGGCGCCGGAGGTGGATCGGGTGGTGGACGCGGCTGTTGAGGCGGGGCGGGGAGTGGTCGAGGGCGGGGTCGATGCGTTGCCTGCGGGGGCTGCGCCGTTGTTGGAGATCGGGGCGGAGGCGCATGCCGCTTGGGCTGTGCGGTTGTTCGCGTCGTGAGCTGCCTTGCCCACCCACCCACCCGACTCGGTGGGCCGAGAGCGACCGCCCCGGGGCTCCGCCCCGGCCCCCGTCCTTGCCCACCCACCCACCCGACTCGGTGCGCTGGAAGGTACCCCACCCCCTGGGGCTCCGCCCCAGACCCCGGCGGGGACTACGTCCCCTGCACCCCTCGCGGGGCTTCACCCC
>NZ_JBFAIQ010000019.1:52866-193686 GCF_040654755.1 Streptomyces sp. NPDC050625 | reverse complement strand
CTCACCAAGGGCCAGTACTCCCCCACCTCCGAAGTCGGCAAGATCACCAAATCCACCCCGATGGGCTCCCTCGACGCGCCCTTCAACCCGGTCTCCCTGGCCATCGGCGCCGAGGCGTCCTTCGTCGCCCGCACCATCGACTCCGACCGCAAACACCTCACCTCGGTCCTGCGCGCCGCAGCCACCCACCCCGGCACCGCACTCATCGAGATCTACCAGAACTGCAACATCTTCAACGACGGCGCCTTCGACGCCCTCAAGGACCAGCAGACCGCCCAGGAAGCCGTCATCCGCCTCGAACACGGACAGCCCATCCGCTTCGGCCCCGACAACACCCGCGCAGTCGTACGCAACACCACCACAGGCGACCTGGAGATCGTCACCGTCACCCCCGACAACGAGGACCGGATCCTCGTCCACGACGCCCACACGGCATCCCCCACGACAGCGTTCGCCCTCTCCCGCCTCGCCGACCCGGACACCCTCCGTCACACCCCCATCGGGGTCTTCCGGTCGGTGGAGCGGCCGGTCTACGACACCGAGATGGCCGACCAGCTGGACACGGCGGTCGAGCAGAACGGCAAGGGAGACCTGGCCACGCTGCTGGCAGGCGGGGACACCTGGACGGTGATCGGCTGAGCCGGCCGACGCGCGTTCACGAGGCCCGGGACTGGGTTTCCCGGGCCTCGTCGTATGTCCGGCGGGCCTTTTCCACGTCGTCCATCCGGCTCTCGGTCCACAGCGCCAGCGCCCGCACCTGTTCCGCGGCCTCGCGGCCCAGGTCGGTCAGGGAATAGTCGACGCGGGGCGGGATGACCGGCTTGGCGTCACGATGGACCAGCCCGTCGCGCTCCAGGGTCTGGAGGGTCTGGGTGAGCATCTTCTCGCTGACCCGGCCGATCGCCCGGCGCAGCTCGCTGAAGCGGTACGGCCGGTCGAGGAGCTCGATCAGGACCAGGACGCCCCAGCGGCTGGTGACGTGCTCCAGGACCATGCGGTGAGGGCACATCGCCTCGCCGATCACGTACTTGGACGGCCCGCCCGCGGCCGATGTCCCCTCAGTACTTACTCTCATGCCAGTAACTTACTTCAAAGTGGGTACTTTCATGCAGTTAGTGCACCTCCTAGGGTTAGTGACAGCCGCACCCCACAAGGAGATTGCAGACCATGAGCATCGTCGTCACCGGAGCCACCGGACACCTCGGCCGCCACGTCGTGGAGCAGCTGCTGGAGAAGGTCCCGGCCGAGCAGATCACGGCCGTCGTGCGCGATGAGGCCAAGGCGGCCGACTTCGCTGCGCGCGGCGTGAAGATCGCCGTCGCGAACTACAACGAGCCCGAGACCTTCGACGGACTCTTCGCGTCCGGCGACAAGGTGCTGCTGATCTCCGGCAACGAGTTCGACAAGGGCCGTGTCCAGCAGCACCAGGTCGTCATCGACGCCGCCAGGGCGGCAGGCGTGGCGCTGCTGGCGTACACCAGCGCCCCCGGCAGCCTGACGGCCGCGCTCGCCGACGACCACCGGGCCACCGAAGAGCTGCTGCTCGCCTCGGGCCTGCCCTACACGCTGCTGCGCAACAGCTGGTACCACGAGAACTACACCGAGAACCTCGCCCCGGTGCTGGAGCACAACGCCGTCGTCGCGGCGGCCGGTGAGGGCCGCGTCTCCTCCGCCTCGCGCGCCGACTACGCGGCCGCCGCCGTCGCCGTGCTCACCGGCGAGGGCCACGAGAACCGGACGTACGAGCTGGGCGGCGACGAGGCCTGGAGCATGGCCGAGTACGCGGCCGAGCTGAGCCGGCAGACCGGCAAGGAGATCGGCTACAACTCCGTGCCCGCCGAGGTCCTCCAGGGCATCCTCACCGGCGCCGGTGTGCCCGAGCCGTTCGCCGTGATCCTGGCCGGCGTGGACGTGTCCATCGCGAGGGGCGAGCTGGTCATCTCCTCCGGCGACCTGGCCCGGCTGATCGGCCGCCCGACCGGCCCGTTCTCCGAGGCCATCACCGCCGCGCTCAAGGGCTGAGACTCCCCCACCGGGCCCGGGCGCGCCCGCACCCCCGCTGTAATGACCGTATAGCGATACGGGCATGACAGCAGGGGGTGCCCGGCGTTACCTTTCCTCCAGGCGGACAGGACGCGTGGAGTGTGAGCAGGAGGGGCCCGTGGCCGACATATCTAAGGGCGAGCGGCGGACAGGTCTGCTGAACGGCTTCGCGGCCTATGGGATGTGGGGGCTCGTTCCCCTCTTCTGGCCGCTGCTGAAGCCCGCCGGATCGGTGGAGATCCTCGCTCACCGGATGGTGTGGTCCCTCGCGTTCGTCGCCGTCGCGCTCGTCTTCGTACGGCGCTGGGCCTGGGCCGGGGAGCTGCTGCGGCAGCCGCGCCGGCTGGCCCTGGTCGGGTTGGCGGCAGCGGTGATCACGGTCAACTGGGGTGTGTACATCTGGGCCGTGAACGCCGGTCACGTCGTGGAGGCCTCGCTCGGGTACTTCATCAATCCCCTGGTCACCATCGCCATGGGCGTGCTGCTCCTGAAGGAGCGGCTGCGGCCCGTGCAGTGGGTGGCGGTGGGCGTCGGGTTCGCCGCCGTGCTCGTCCTGACCATCGGGTACGGGCAGCCGCCGTGGATCTCCCTGTGTCTCGCGTTCTCCTTCGCCACGTACGGGCTGGTGAAGAAGAAGGTCAACCTCGGCGGCATCGAGTCGCTGGCCGCCGAGACCGCGATCCAGTTCCTGCCCGCGCTCGGCTATCTGCTGTGGCTCACCGCGCGCGGCGACTCGACCTTCAGCACCGGCGGCACCGGGCACTCCACCCTGCTCGCCTCCACGGGAATCGTCACCGCCCTCCCGCTCGTCTGCTTCGGGGCGGCCGCGATCCGCGTCCCGCTGTCCACGCTGGGGCTGCTCCAGTACCTGGCCCCCGTCTTCCAGTTCCTGCTCGGCATCCTCTACTTCCACGAGGCCATGCCGCCCGAGCGCTGGGCCGGCTTCGCGCTGGTCTGGCTCGCGCTGTCGCTGCTCACCTGGGACGCCCTGCGCACCGCCCGCCGCAGCGCCCGCGCTCTCGCCGAACTCCGGGACAGCCGGATCCCCGCTTCCCGTGAGGAGGACACCCCCGTCGGCTATAAGTGAGCGGCATGACACAGACTCCGGACGCCACACCCGCCCCGCTGCACTGGAAGCTCGTCGTCGACGCAGCCGACCCGCATGCGCAGGCCGACTTCTGGGCCGCCGCGCTGCACTACGAGGTCGAGGACAACAGCGCGCTCGTCGAGCGGCTGCTGGAACTCGGCGCGCTGCCGGGTGAGGCCACGGTCGAGTTCCACGGCCGCGCGGCCTTCCGGGACCTGATCGCCGTACGGCACCCCGACGACCCGTACGACAAGGAACGCGGCATCGGGCTGGGGCGGCGGCTGCTGTTCCAGCGCGTCCCCGAGGCCAAGACCGTCAAGAACCGGCTCCATCTCGACCTGCACCCGGGTGAGGGACGGCGGGCCGACGAGGTCGAGCGGCTGAAGAGGCTGGGGGCGCGCGTGCTGCGGGAGGTGCGGGAGCCCTCCGGGGAGTGGGTGGTGATGGCGGACCCGGAGGGGAACGAGTACTGCGTCGCCTAGGCATTGCCGGGGCGTGCGGCCCTGCGGGCGCGTTCGGTGAGGCGGCCCATGCGGTTGTGCGCGGACTCCAGCTGCTCGATGTCGTCGGCGGCCGGGCCCTCCTCGGCGGTCAGCTCCGTCCACAGCGCGAGCAGTTCCCGGCCCAGGCTCAGGCCCTGCTCGGGGTCGCGTACGGCGCGCCAGGCCGCGGCCGCGCTCTGCACGTTGCCGTACGCCCCCTCGGCGTCGCCGGCCTGGCGGCGCCGGCGGGCGAGGTCGAGCGAGAGCCGGAAGGCGCGGAGCGGGTCGCCGGCCAGATAGGCGATGTAGGCGGTCAGCTCGCGCAGATGGAGCACCTCGGGGTGGTCCGGGCCGAGCAGGGCCGAGGCCTCCGCGACCGTGCGCTGCGCCAGCTCGGCAGCGGAATCGATCCGGCCCGCCTTGACGGCCTCGTTGATCCGCGTCATCGGCTCGGTGAGGAGCGCGGCACCCTCCTCGGTGGTGGTCACGGGACCATCGCCGAGCACCTCTTCGGCCACGGCGTCGAAGCCGCGGGCGGGGGTGGGCTTGGGGTCGGGGTCGGGTTCGGTGACGTAATCGGGGGCGGGGGGCCGGGTGGCCGGGGATGCGACGACCGCCTTCGGCTTTGCGTCCGGCTCGGGTAGGGCGATCGGTTCCGGTACGGCGACAGGCTCCGGTCCGGCGACCGGTCCCGGCTCGGTGCTCATGACGGGCGGCGGGCCGAACACTCCGGTCGGCATCTGGACGATCCCGGGGGCCACGGGCTCCACGCTCGCCGCCGCCTCTGGCACCGCCCGCAGCGGAAACGTCGGCACGGCATCCCGCACCGGCTCATCGACCGACCGCAGCACATGGGTGGGCTTGTCCGAAGCGACCCGCTTACGCAGCGAAGCGACCCGCTCAGGCAACGGAGCCACCCGGTCAGGCAGCGAAGCGACCCGCTCGGGCAACGGTGCCACCCGCTCCGCCGGCGGAGCCACCCGCTCGGGCAGCGGAGCCATCCGCAGCGGTTCCCCCGCGAAACGGCTGGAACCGTCCGCCTCCACCTGGAGCGGGACGACGTAACCGATGCGGGCGTCGTGGACCGAGGCGAGTATGGGGCGGCCGGCCGCGAGGACCAGGCCGTGGAGGTGGTTCAGGACGGCCTGCTGGATCTCCTCGCCGGGCCCCGCCACGACCGGTACGCCGGCGACCGACGCGCCGCCCGTACCCGAAACGCGGACATCCACCGGTTCCGCCGGGAAGGCGGCCGGCTGCTGTTCCCGCTTCTTCTCGTGGCTGAGTCGAGACATCGGTCCCCTCACTCCCCCGGCGTCACGATCCGGTCGTACACCTGCGTACTGTCGAGTGTCTCCTGTCGCTACGGTTCCCACGTCACCGCGATGTCACAGACTCGCACCAGGCGCTGACACGCCATCGGAACAGGAGGAGCGAAAGAATGCAGCCAGGCGGGCAGCAGGGGCCGGAGATCTGGATCCGTGGACCGGTCGCCGTACCGGAGCGGGAGCGGCATCCGGAACCGGACCGGATGTGGGGGACTCCCGCGCACGGGCCCCGCGCCGCCCGGCACTTCTCCTGGGTCGGCACGCACGGCGGCGCCGGTACCAGCACTCTCGCGGCGGTGTACGGCGGCCGGGACTGCAGGCGCGACTGGCCCGGGCCGGACGCCCCGCCGTCGGTACTGCTCGTGGCGCGGACCCACGCGACCGGGCTGGCCCGTGCCACGCAAGCCGTCGAGACGTTCCGGCAGGGCGCCGCACCGGCCGGCCTCGACCTGGACGCCGTGGTGCTCGTCGCGGACGCCCCGGGGCGGCTGCCGCGCCAACTGGACCGGCAGGTCAAGGTGATCGAGTCGGTCGTCGACGTGTACCGCGTGCCCTGGGTGGACGACTGGCGCCTGGGCGATCTGAGCGGCGGGGCGCCGCGGGGGACCGATGCGCTGGTGCGGTTGACCGGGGCAGCGGGCGGCGGACGGTAGTCGCGCGGGAGCCCCCTTCACAAAATGCTTGCGTATGCATATGATGCATGTGCTTGTATTGCTCGTACGCCGTACGCCGTACGCCGATCCTCCTGGGGGAACCATGACTCGCCGCTTCCTCTTCGTGCTGGGCAGCGCCCGCGCCGACGGGAACTCCGAGCTGCTGGCCCGCAAGGCCGCCGAGCAGCTGCCCGCCGAGGTGGAGCGGCAGTGGATCAGCCTCGCCGAACACCCGCTGCCCGACTTCGTGGACCAGCGGCACGACAGCGACCATGTGCGGCCCGCCTCCGGCAGCACCACCGGCCTGTTCCTGGACGCCACGCTCGCGGCGACGGACATCGTGATCGTCTCGCCGCTGTACTGGTACTCGGTGTCCTCCCAGACCAAGCGCTACTTGGACCACTGGTCGGGCTGGCTGCGCACCCCCGGCGTGGACTTCAAGGCGACCCTGGCCGGGCGCACGCTCTGGGGCGTCACCGCGCTCGCGCACGCGGAGCCGGAGGTGGCCGATCCGCTGGTCGGTCTGCTCAGCAACTCGGCCGCGTATCTGAGGATGCGTTTCGGCGGGGTGCTGCTGGGCAACGGCAGCGCGCCCGGGGACGTACTGCGGGACACGGAGGCGCTGAGGCGCGCGAAGACGTTCTTCGCGCGGGAGGCGCCGCTCGCGCGGTTCCCCTACGAGACGGCGGCCGCCTGAGCCCTGTGCGGCACCGGTGCCGGTACCGCTAGGCGCTGATGTCCTTCGTCGTGAACCGCGCCCAGGCCGCCGAGCCGAACACCGCGGCGTACAGGGCCTGCAGACCCAGGTTCTTGACCAGGTCGTCCCAGTAGACGGGGTCGCGCATCAGGTCGGCGAAGGACAGCCAGTAGTGGGAGAAGAAGTACGGCTGGAGCGCGTGCAGTTGGGGTATCTGGTCGAGGATCTGGACGGTGATCAGCAGGCCCACCGTGGTCGCCATCGCCGCGATCCCGCTGTTGGTCAGCGTCGAGATGAACAGGCCGAGGGCCGCGATCCCGGTCAGTGACGCGGCGACGACCAGGGCGATCAGCAGGGCCCGGCCGAGGCCTTCGCCGAAGCCGATCCGGGTGCCGGAGATGGTCGTCAGGTCGCCGAGCGGGAAGAGCAGCGCGCCCACCGCCAGCGCGGAGACCGCGACCACCAGGGTGGCCAGCAGGCAGAAGGCCATGGTGGTCGCGTACTTGGTGAGCAGGAGGCGGGTGCGGCCCGCGGGGGCGACCAGGAGGTAGCGCAGGGTGCCCGCGTTGGCCTCGCCCGCGATCGCGTCGCCCGCGACGACGCCGATCGCCATCGGGAGGAAGAACGGGAGTGTCGCCGCCAGCGCGGTGAACACGAGGAACAGGCCGTTGTTGGTGATCTGCGCGATGAAGGCGGGCCCTTCGCCGCCGCCGCGGCCGGCCTGCGCACCGCCCCGCGTCTCGATCTTCACCGCGATCCCGACCAGGATCGGCACTCCCGCAAGCACCCCCAGCAGGGCGAGCGTGCGCCAGCGGCGGAGGGTGGTGAGCAGCTCACTGCGCAGCAGACCGAACGTCCACAGCGGATTCGGGGCGCGTACGGCGGTCTTCTCCACCTGCGCCGGCACGAGTTCAGCCTGCGACATCGAAGCCCTCTCCGGTCAGTGCCACGAAGGCGTCCTCCAGCGAGGCCCGTTCGACCGCGAAGCCGCGCACGCGCACCCCGGCCGCCACCAACGCGGCGGTCAGGTCGGCGAGTTCACCGGTCGGCGGCTCTCCGGTCACCCGGTCCTCGGCCATGACGACATCGGCGACCCCCCGTTCCTTCAGCACCCGCGCCGCGTCCTCGGTGTCCGGCGTGGTGACCACCAGCCGGCCTCGCGCGCCGGCCGCCAGGTCCGCCACCGCGCCCTGGGTGATGAGCCTGCCCTGCGCCATGACCGCCGCGTGCGTGCACACCTGCTCGATCTCGTCGAGGAGGTGGGAGGAGAGGAAGACGGTGGTGCCGTCGGAGGCCAGTTCCCTCACCAGGGACCGGATTTCGCGCATGCCCTGAGGGTCGAGCCCATTGGTCGGCTCGTCGAGGACGAGGAGTCTGCGGGGCTGGAGCAGCGCGGCCGCGAGTCCCAGGCGCTGCTTCATGCCCAGGGAGTACGCCTTCGCCTTCTTGCCGGCGGCGGCCGTCAGGCCCACCCGGTCCAGTGCCGCCGCGACGCGGGTGCGCCGGGTGCGCGGGTCGGCGGTCGGGTCGGCGGCGTCGTACCGCAGGAGGTTGTCGCGGCCGGAGAGGAAGCCGTACAGGGCGGGCCCCTCGATGAGCGCGCCGACGTGCGGCAGCACGGCGCGTGTGGACCGGGGCATGGGACGCCCGAGTACCCGCGCCGTGCCGGAGGTGGGCTCGATGAGCCCCATCAGCATGCGGATGGTGGTGGTCTTGCCGGAGCCGTTCGGACCGAGGAAGCCGAAGACGCTGCCCGCCGGGACGGTCAGGTCGAGACCGTCCACGGCGAGCTGTCCGCCGCGGTAGCGCTTGGTGAGGCCGCGGGTTTCGATGACGCGCGGTTCCGCGTCCCCCGCCTCGGTCTCCCGCTCCGTGGCGGACGGTTCGTCCATCGGCTCCCTCGATTCGTCGTGCCGCAGGGTACCTACTTCGCCGCGTTCGCCGCCTGGACCAGGGCGTCCTTGGTCACGGCACCGACGTAGACCTTGCCGTCGTCCGTGATCAGGGCGTTGATCAGGCGGGTGGAGAAGACCGTGCCCTTGCCGAACTTGCCGTGCACCTGGTCGCCCAGCGAGCCGAGGAAGCCGCCCAGGTCGCCGCCGCCGGCGGCGGAGCCGGACGGCAGGCCGCCCTTGCTGCCGGTGTCGAAGGTGGCGATGGAGTTCCAGCCCTTGCCGAGGACGTCGAAGCCCTCGTCACCCTTGAAGCCCTTGGCGCCCTTGAGACCCTCGGCGCCCTTGAAGCCCTCGGCTCCCTTGGTGAAGTCGTCGCCCGGCTTCAGGGAACCCTTCCCGGGCGCCTTCGACGCCTGGTCCTCCTCGGTGACCTTCGCACCCTTGGGCGGGGTGAAGTCGAAGGTCGAGGCGGCCGGCTTGGCGAAGCTGACCTGGGTGAAGCCCGCGTCGACCACGGCCGCGCCGCCGCTGTTCGGGGTGAGGGTGAACTTCAGCGGAAGCCCGGTCTTCGCGTCGACGGCGATGCTGATCGCGCCGACGGTGGTGCCGGACTGCTTGGGCTTGACGAGCAGCTTGTAGGCGTCCCGGCCGGCCACCTGCACGGTGCCGTCGACGGTCACCGACGTGGTGTCGTCCACCGACTTGAGGGCCTCGTCGGCGAAGTCCTTGGGCGTGGCGGGCGGTTCGCTCCCCTTGTCCTTGCCCTGCTCGTCGGCCTTGCCGTGGTACACCTCGTTGGACTTGCTGTCGTAGCCCCACACGTCCTTGCCGTTGTGGATGAGGCTGTACTCGGCGGCGCTCTCGATCAGCGAGAGCTTCTGCCGGTCCGGGCCGTCCGCGGCGACGCGCAGGGTGTGCGTGCCGCTGACGAGTTCGGTCAGCTTGGACGTCGGGTCGGCGGACGAACCGTCACCCGACGGGCCCGCGCCGGAGAGCAGCCCGCTCTCCAGGCCGCCGAGGTCGGGGAGCCCGAGGTCCGTGCTGACCTTCACCGTGCCGGACAGCTGCTGCACGTCCGACTTGGCGATCTTCTCGATGAGCTGCTGCGCGGTGATCTTCGGCAGATCGGGGTCACCGGAGTCGGCGAGCGCCGGGACCAGCCCGATGGTCGCCGCCGCCACCCCCACCACCGCGACCGGTACGACGTACCGGGCGGCCTTGCGACGTCCCGAGCGCAGGTCGTCGACCTCCGTCGCGCCCGTGGTGCCGTCGGATTCGTACGGTGCCATGTGTGCCTTACCTCCGTCGTCGGCGGCGGCTGTCCTCGCACTCTGTCCCACCCTGAGCCGCCATTCTCACCCGAATCGGTGAGGAGTGGTGATTTCCGTGGTTTCCAGTTGACCAAATCGGCCGTGCGGAAGCGTCAGCCCGCGGGCTCAACTCCGTGTACGACTGGGGTATGACACACGGAGGCGGCGCCTCCCCCGACCCGTAGGGGTCGGTCGCGTGGGAGACGCCGCTGTCGGCTCAGTGCGTGCGCACGAACACGTAGTCCGCCTGGTAGGGCACGCCGACGATCTCGCCCGGTGTGCAGGAGCCGGCCGGGGCGAGCCCGCCGACGGTGTTCAGCCGCAGGATCTCACCGGTGCCGGCGAGCAGCCCGTGGTACTTGCCCGACTGCGTGGCCCTGAGGTCCAACTCGGGGATGTTGCCGTCGCCGTTGGGCGTCTTGGCGATCAGGGCGCCCGTGACGGCGCTCCCGTCCGGCGCGGTCCACTGCGGTGCGCCGGAGTTGGGCTTCACGAAGGAGTGCCGGATGTGGCCGCCGAGCCGGGCGCTGACGTCACGCTGCCCGAAGGCGTATCCACCGCCCTCGGCCGCCTTGCACTCGTAGATCTGCTTCCCCTTGACGACGGAGGCCTGGAAGCTGCCGAGAACGTGCCGGAAGTCGGTGGCGGTGGTGACCTTGTGGAGCTGTCCGCGGACGGCTCCACCCGGGAACGTCGCGGTGTGGAGATTGGCGTAGAAGGAACCGGGGTCCTCGGTGAGCCGCTTGAGCAGGGCGGGGTCGTTCACCTTGACGGTGCCGGTGAGGCTGTGCCGCCCCTGGGGAGCCTTGCCGAGCAGCTTCCCGAAGTTGATCTTGACGCCGCCGTTGGTGCCCTTGGCGCCCTCGTGGATGTGCAGATCGGTGGGCCTGCCGGTGCCGCGCCAGGCCACGGCGACGGACACCTTGTCCCCCTTGACCTCGATGAACTCCAGCGCCGCGCCGTCCTTGTCCCCCACGGCGGGGCCGCCCTGGACCGGCACCTCGTTGGCGCCCCGGAGGCTTGCGACGAGGATGGTCGTTTCCTTGCCGGTGTGACTCTCGGTGGCGGCGGCCGGGATCGCCGCGGCGGCGACACCGGCGGACGCGGCGATCGCGACGGCGGTGGCGACGAGGCCCTTGCGGCGCGCGATGAACGTTCCGTTCATACCCATGATTCGGTTTTCTCCCCGTATGCGGCTGACGCCCCCTGCGTCAGCTTCTGGGCATGGGTACGGAAGGGATCTCAGATTAGACTCAGTCCACAAATGCGAGGTGCGTCACACTGTTCGGGACGTCCGTCACACCGTTCGGCGGGAACTACCCGGCCCGATGCACCACCGCGTCGCACAGTTCGAGCAGGGCGGCCTTGGCGTCGCACTCCGGCAGCGGGGCCAGCGCCGCCCGCGCGTCCTCCGCATAGCGCACGGTGTCGCGCCGGGCCTGCTCCAGCGCCGGATGGTCACGGAGGGCGGCCAGCGCCTCGGCGTGGCGCGCGTCGTCGGTCAGGTCGGAGTCGAGGAGCTCGCACAGCGCGATGTCCTCGGCCAGCCCCAGCCGCTGCGCCCGCTCCCGCAGCCGCAGCACCGGAAGGGTCGGGATGCCCTCACGCAGATCGGTGCCCGGCGTCTTGCCGGACTCGCGCGAGTCGGACGCGATGTCGAGCACGTCGTCCGCCAGCTGGAAGGCGACACCGAGCCGCTCGCCGTACTGGGTGAGCACGTCGACGACCGTCTCGTCGGCCCCCGACATCATCGCCCCGAACCGGCAGGACACCGCCACAAGCGAGCCCGTCTTGCCGCCCAGCACGTCCAGGTAGTGCTCGACCGGGTCCCGGCCGTCCGAGGGCCCCGCGGTCTCCAGGATCTGCCCAGTGACCAGCCGCTCGAACGCGAGGGCCTGGACCCGCACCGCCTCGGGACCGAGGTCGGCGAGGATCTGCGAGGCACGGGCGAACAGGAAGTCACCCGTGAGGACGGCGACCGAGTTGCCCCAGCGGGTGTTCGCGCTCTCGACACCGCGGCGGACCGCGGCCTCGTCCATCACGTCGTCGTGGTACAGCGTCGCGAGGTGAGTCAGCTCGACGACGACGGCCGAGGGCACGACACCCGGCGCGTACGGGTCGCCGAACTGGGCCGCGAGCATCACGAGCAGCGGCCGGAACCGCTTCCCGCCCGCCCTCACCAGGTGCTGGGCGGCCTCCGTGATGAACGGGACCTCGCTCTTGGTGGCTTCGAGCAAGCCTTCCTCGACAGCCGCCAATCCGGCCTGGACATCGGCTTCCAGAGCCTGGTCCCGCACGCTCAGCCCGAACGGCCCGACGACGGTCACGTGGGGTCTCCTGTCTGCTGGTGTCTGCTGGCGATTACACGGTTTGTCGATAGGTCGCTGCCATCACTCAAGTCAGCGTATCCGGTCAGGTTTCGATCACCGATAGCGCCCACCGTTACAGCCCAGGCGGTATCGGAGCACGACCGGTATGTTCTTGATCAGTGGATAAGGATTGATTTTTATCGACTCACCATGATGTGACACTGCTTGTCCCTATATACCCTCATACACCCGGTCCACCGGGACTCGGCTGTACGCGCGCATATGGCGACCCCTGACGGACGAACCCTGGCAAACGGGCCACGGCTACGCCTCCGTCCGGGTGGAAGTCCGCGGGTGCGGACGGGTAGGCGGGGACGGAGGCGACCGACGGCCGGCACGCACGCCCGGGGGACCACGTCACTCGCCTTCGCGCGCCGGCCGCCCGGCCCGACGATCACCTTCGAGGTGCCGGAGCGGGCACTCGGGCATCACCTGTGACGCGGAACACCTCCCCGTCCGCGACGAAGTCGTCCGCACGGAGGGCGGCGAGACGGTGGTCCACCGGACGCGGGAGAGGCGCGTCCCACGGACGCCCGCGAACCCCCTGTGACCTGCATGTCTGATTTGCCGTGAATGTTATTCCGTGAGTTGGGTCACGCCGCCCTATGTCGCCCCACATCCGGCCAAACACCCGTTTGCCCTTTTCCCATCGGCCAGTTGAGGCTGTGCAACCGCAAAGGATCAAGTGCCCCATACGCCTCAACCCAAGGTCAATTGGTGCGTTCTGTGAATCAGGTACTTGTTCCCGACATGTGCTCTCGCATAGCTTCCGGGCCAGTCAGGCGGACGCCGAATCCTGCCGCCGCCGGACGTAACCCATCGACGTACTCATTCGCGTAGGCAGGAGCGGGGGACCCAGGTAGGCCGCCGGACCGGACGACCCATGTCGCACGGAACGGCTCGGGGTGAAGTCGCGCAGCCTCAGGGCGGCACGGCCGGGCACCTCCCCGCCCGAACCCGACAGCTCACCTCGCAGGCGACGGAGAGGAAATCCCCCATGGCCGCTGCCGCTCAGTCCCGCCGCACCACCCGCCTCGTTCGCAAGCTCGCCGTCGCCGGCACCGGCGCCGCGGTGCTCGCCCTCCCGCTCATCGGCGCGACCACGGCCTCGGCCGCCCCCGCCACCACGCCCGCCGCGGCCGAAACGACCCTGGCCGGCTACCCGAACAACCTCGACGGCTGGATCCGCGAGTCCCTCGCCATCATGAAGGAAAGGCACATTCCGGGCACGTACAACGGCATCTACCGCAACATCATGCGTGAGTCGTCGGGCAACCCGCGGGCCATCAACCTGTGGGACTCCAACGCGGCCAAGGGCATCCCGTCCAAGGGTCTGCTCCAGGTCATCGACCCGACGTTCAACGCGTACCACGTGGTCGGAACGTCGTTCGACATCTACGACCCGGTCGCGAACATCACCGCCGCCTGCAACTACGCGGCCGCGCGGTACGGCTCGATGGACAACGTCAACGGCGCGTACTGACGGACGCCACGGGGCGCGTGCTGACGGATCTCCCCCCGCGACGGGAGAGCTAGGCAAAGAGTCTTTCGAGGACGACGGCGATGCCGTCGTCCTCGTTCGACAAGGTGATCTCGTCGGCCACCGCCTTGAGTTCGGGGTGGGCGTTGGCCATCGCCACACCGCGGGCGGCCCAGTCGAACATCGGGATGTCGTTGGGCATGTCCCCGAAGGCGATGGCCTGCCGGGCACTCAGCCCCAGGTGTTCGGCGGCCAGCGCCAGACCGGTCGCCTTCGTGATACCGCACGGCTGGAGTTCGACGGTCCCCGGCCCGGACATGGTGACCGTCGCCAGAGAACCCACGACGTCCCGGGCGGTCGCCGCCAACTCGTCGTCGGACAGGGCGTGATGGCGCAACAGGACCTTGCTGATGGGTTCGCACCACAGATCGTCGCGCCGCGGGACCCGTACGGCGGGCAGGGTCGGGTGCGGCATCAGATACCCCGGCTCGATGAGCGTGAGCCCGTCCACCCCGTCCTGGTCGACGGCCGCGTACACCTGACCCACCTCGGCCTCGATCTTGCCGAGCGCGGTCTCGGCCAACTCCCGGTCCAGGGTGACCGACCACAGCAGTCGGTCCGCGCCGGCGTCGTACAACTGCGCGCCCTGTCCGCACACCGCGAGTCCCCTGCTGCCGAGTTCGTCGAGCAGCGGCCGCACTCTCGGCGCCGGGCGCCCCGTCACCACGAGATGCTGCGCACCGGCCTCCACCGTCCGCGCGAGGGCCGCGCGGGAGCGGTCGGAGAGGGTGTCGTCGCCGCGGAGCAGCGTTCCGTCCAGGTCGGTGGCGACGAGTGAATAAGCGGGGGGAGCGGCCATGATCAGAGAATACGGACAACATGCCGCTGCGACTCACCCCCGTCCCAGCCGTTGTTCTCGACCCCAAGGGGTCCGCGCAAAGACGCCGCTGCCACCGTCCGTCGTCAGTGGTACGCGTCAGGTTGCTGTCACCGCGCCGAGGGAGCTGGAGTTGAGGCCCGAGATCTACGCCCTCTTCTTCCGCATCCGGCGCATCGACTACGACGAGCGCCACCCCAGGCCGCCCGCCCTGCCGGGACTCCTGCCCTCAACTCCTGCTCTCCGCCCCTGCGTTCAGCCGTGCACCGTCGCCAGGTGCTTGGCCAGCCGCGGGGAGGCGAACTCGGTGCCGCAGACGAAGCGCATCACCGGGCCGAAGGAGCCGGCGGCCGGGAGGCCGGTGAAGTAGAGGCCGGGGACCGAGGAGACAAAGCCGGTGCCGAGCTTCGGGGTGCCGCGGCTGACCGCGAGCCGGGTGCGCAGCTCATGGCCCAGGAAGTCCATGGCCGCGACGTTCACGCGGTAGCCGGTGGCCGCGACGACATGGTCGGCGGTGAGCCCCTGGGTGGCGCCGGCGAGGGTGCGGACCGTGAGGAGCGGGCTGCCGTCGGAGACGTCCGCGCCGACCAGCCGCTCGACCTCCTGGACCTGCACCTTGCCCTCGAAGCGGTCGCGCAGCCACCACGCGCCGAGCGGGCCGAGGACCCGGCGGACCAGATAGTGGCGGGCCTGGGCCGGGAGGTAGCGGTAGGGGTGGGGGTAGTAACTGAGGGCCCACAGGGACCAGGCCCGGCCGAAGGGGGACTCCGGGCGCAGCTTCGGCTGCTTCCAGGGCGGGGCTCCGAAGGCGACCTTGCCGCGGCCGCGCGCGACCACGCGCACCTGTGCGCCCGCCTCCGCCGCCAGGGCGGCCGTCTCCAGCGCGGACTGGCCGGCGCCGATGACGATCAGCTCCTTGCCCTTGAAGGTGCTGAGGTCGTGGTGCTGTGAGCTGTGGGACACCGGGCCCGTGGGCGTGGGTCCGTCCGCCGCGGCATTCGCCAGCTCCGCCGGGAGGTGGGCCAGGCCGGACAGCCCGGTCGCGACCACGACCGCGCGGGCCGTGAACAACTCCCCCGAGTCCAGCTTGAGCTCGAAGCCGCCGCCCGTGCCCTGGTCCACGGAGACCACCCGTACCCGCTCCAGTTCGGGCAGGAGATTCCGCTGGAACCACTCGCCGTAGGAGATGAAGGTCTCTACCGGGATGAGGTCCTCGTCGGTCACCAGCCGGCGGATGCCCGCCGCGTCGCAGTAGTCGGCGAGGGTGTGGCCCCGCTGGGGGCAGTCGATGCTGGAGGCCGCCGGGGTCGACTTGAGGATCATTCCGGCGGGCATGTGGTCGCGCCAGCTCACCATGGGATCGCCGAAGACGCGCACGGGGATGCCACGCGCTCGCAGATGGGCGGCGGTGGACAGGCCGAATGGTCCGGCACCGAGGACTGCTACCGGTTGAATCACGAAGTCCCTCCCCAGGACGTCATTTCGTCACTTCGTGGTCCGGTACGGACGGTCGGGACGAGGAACGTCTAGCTGCCCGAACCGGTCGTACTGCCACGGCGGTTGGTGCGCCACAGCTGGTAAAGATGCTTCGCGCCCGGTCGCACGAAGCGGGCGAGCATCGTGAAGAAGGGCAGCGGATCGTCACCCGCGAGCCAGGCCAGCTCCGTCCCGCTCGGCCGCGCCGGCGCGTGCGGCGTCGTATAGCCGCTGCGGCGGTAGGCGAGGAGGGCGGGGAGGTCGATGTTCTCCACGATGTACCGGTGGCCGGCGCGCTGTTCCCCCTCCGGAACGGTGCGCCCGGTCAGATTCAGATGCATGGCGCGTACGACGTCCACCCCCGACTCGTTCTCGAAGAGGCGGAACTGGGCGCCCATGCGCGGGTTGAAGTCGAGGAGTTTGTACTGTCCGTCGCGGCGGTCGAAGCGCAGGTCGAGGTCGATGATGCCGCTGAAGCCGATCTGCTTGATGAAACGTGTGGCGAGGTCCGCGAGTTCCGGGTTGTCGACGACATAGGCGTTCGCCGTCATGCCCGCGTGCGGCGGCCACGAGCGGACCTTGACGCCGGTGAACATTGCGAGCGGGGCCGAGTCGGCGTCGAAGCAGGCGTGCACGATCCAGTCCTCGGCCTCCTCCCTCGGCAGGTACTCCTGGAGGATCACTCCGGGGTGCTCGCCCCAGTCGCGGGCGAGCGTGAGCAGTCCCTCGCGGGTGGCGATCCGCGTGGTGCCGTTCACGGCGGGCCGTTTGCGCCGTACGAACGCCTCGCGGTTCTTGGCCACCACCGGGAAGCGGGCCTTCTCGGCGAAGTCCACGATCTCGTCGTACGACTGCGGGAAGGACGCCGTCGGGCTGGGGATGCCGTGTTCCATGCACAGTTCGTGCAGTCCCTGCTTGCTGGCCAGGCGGCGCGGCAGTCCGGGGTCGACGGGCGGGAAGAGGAAGGTGTCCTTGAGCGCGTCCTGGTGCTCGGCGATCAGGACGGCGGCCTCTTCGTCGGTGGGGACGAGCACAGTGCGGCGGCCGATGCGGGCGCCGATGCGGAGCAGCCCCGCCACGAGGTATTCCGGCTCCTCGGCACCGCTCGTCGGCCAGACGAACGCGCGTTTGAGATACCGGGAGGAGGCCGCGGGGGTGTAGCGGTCCTCGGTGATCGCGTACATGGGGACACCCAGACGGCCCAGACTACGGATCGCGCCGACGCCACCGTGGTGCAGCGGGTAGTCGCCGAACTTGACGATCAGGCCCGGCACAGTACGGTCCGCCTCGAAAGGCACGCTGACGGCATTCCTGGCCACGGGTCCCCCCACGCGTCCCCCTACGGACCGGATCGACCCCGTCCGTGTCCCCCAAAGGACGCTAAGCCGGAATTGGCCCCTCCGACAAGGCCTATTCGGACATTGCGAACTCTTTAGACACTGCCGAAGAGGGGCACGCCCCCGTAACGTGTGGCGCGACCACATGGAACGTATGGCCATGCATGGCACGGATGAGAGCGAGGCAGAACCCCATGCCCCCCTTCGACGTCCCCGAGGGCGACCCCTTCGGTCCGCACAACCTTCCGTATGGCGTGTTCTCACCCACCGGCAGCCAGGAGCGGACCGTCGGAGTCCGGCTCGGCGACCACGTACTCGACGCCGGCGCGGCGGCGCACGCCCTCGGTTCCCCGTACGCCGCCCTGCTCGCGCAGCCGACCCTCAACCCGCTGCTGGCCGCCGGCCGCACGGCGTGGTCGGACGTCCGGCGCGCGCTGACGGCATGGGTCACGGTGCCCTCGCACCGCGAGACGATCGAACCGCTGTTCCACCCCCTGTCGTCGGTGACCCTGCATCTGCCCTTCGAGGTCGCCGACTACGTCGACTTCTACGCCTCCGAGAACCACGCCCGGAACGTGGGACAGATCTTCCGCCCCGACGCCGAGGACTCGCTGACCCCCAACTGGAAGCATCTGCCGATCGGCTACCACGGCCGTTCCGGCACGGTCGTGGTGTCGGGGACGGATGTCGTACGGCCGTCCGGGCAGCGCAAGGGTCCGAACGACCCGGCGCCCGTCTTCGGTCCGTCCGTCCGGCTGGACATCGAGGCCGAGGTCGGCTTCGTCGTGGGCGTGCCGTCGCAGCGGGGCGGGCCGGTGGCGCTGGGCGACTTCCGGGAGCACGTCTTCGGACTGTGCCTGCTGAACGACTGGTCGGCGCGGGACGTCCAGGCCTGGGAGTACGTCCCCCTCGGACCGTTCCTCGGCAAGTCCTTCGCCACGTCGGTGTCGGCGTGGATCACCCCGCTGGATGCGCTGGACGAGGCACGGGTGGCGCCGCCCGAGCGGACCTACCCGCTGCTGCCGTATCTGGACGACTCCACCGAAGCGGTGGAGCCCGGCGGCTACGACCTGCGGATCTCCGTCGCGATCAACGGTCACGTGGTGTCCGAGCCGCCGTTCTCCACCATGTACTGGACCGCCGCGCAGCAGCTGGCGCACATGACGGTGAACGGGGCCTCGCTGCGCACCGGGGACCTGTACGGCTCGGGGACCGTGAGCGGTCCGGTGGAGGGCGAGCGCGGCTCGCTGCTGGAACTGACCTGGAACGGGCGGGACCCGCTCGAACTGCCGGACGGAAAGCGGACGTTCCTGGAGGATGGGGACGTGGTGACGCTGTCGGCGTGGGCACCGGGCGCGGGCGGAGTCCGGGTGGGCCTGGGCGAGGTCACCGGGCGCGTTGTAGCAAGCAGTTGACACAAGCCCCCCGGGGATCGCATCTTGTACTCACCGCTTGATACAAGCGGTGAGTACAAGACGTGCTTCTTTTCCGGGGGAACTCTTATGACCGAAGTCGGTGCCACCGCATCGGCGTCACGCAGGTTCGTCGACCGCTACGCCCGCTGGACGGGCCTTTTGGCGGGCGCGCTCGTGGCGTACTGGCTCATCCCGATCGACCACGGTGACGGAATCCTGTACGCCATCCCGGCGTTCGGGCTGTGCGCGGTGGCCGGGGTACTGGTCGGCGACGCGCTGACGCAGCCGACCCGCGGTGCCGTGCGCACGGCGGGGCTCGCCCCGCGTCGGGTGCGCGACTACGTGCCGCCCCGGATGACCTGGGTGCTGATCGCGATGGCGGTCGTACTCGTGCTGCTGCTGGGCGTGGCCGCCGCGGTGGCCTCGCCGGACGACATGGGGCGGGCGAGCCGCGCGCTGACGATGACCTGCCGGGGCGGGACCGCGTCGTTCAGCCCCTGGCCCGGACTCCACTACGGCCTGCCGATACTGGCCTGCCTCGCCGTCGCCACCGGCGCCTGCGGCTGGTCCCTGCGGCGGATCGCGACCCGGCCCGGCGACGAGCAGTCCCGGCGCGACCGCAGCCTGGCGATCGTCGCGGCCTGGGGACTGGTGGTCTCGTTCTCCCTGTTCGGGACCACCACGGTGGCGGCCGGAGTGCTGATGGACTCCGGCTGCGGTGCGGTAGTGGGGCTCGTGGCCCGCTGGGTGCTGTGGCCGCTGTCCCTGGTCACCTTCGTGACCGTGGCGCTGATGCTGTCCATGGTCTGCGCGCCCCGGGCGACCTGGCGACGCCGGAGCGAGCGGCGGGTGCGCCGGTGAGCGGCGCGGCCGTACGGGTCGACACCAACAGCCCGGTCCCGCCGTACGAGCAGATCCGCGCCCAGCTCGCGGCTCTGATCACCACCGGCCGCCTGCCGGAGGGCGAACGCCTGCCGACGGTACGGCAGTTGGCGGCCGACCTGGGCCTGGCGGCGGGAACGGTGGCCCGCGCCTACCGCGAACTGGAGTCGGCGTCGCTGATCCGCACCCGCCGGGGCGCCGGAACCCGGGTGGCGCCGCTCCCGACCCCGCTCCAGCACCCCGACCCGGCCGAACTCGCCGCGCTGGCCAGGAGGTTCATTGCGGAGGCGCGGGCCATGGGGGCGGACGACGAGGCGGTTCTGAGCGCTGTGCGAGGGGCGTTGCGGGAGTAGGGGACGGTGGGGCGGCGGCGGGCGCAAGCCCGGGTGCGGCGGCGCGGAAATCCGGGGTGGCGGATAACCCTCGACTCCTGACTCCGGGGGTCCGTCACCGTCATACTGACGGGGCACAGCACAACCCGGCGTACGACAGCGGTAGCACCGCCGTGTGCCTGTTGCACCACCCGCCGCATCACCGACGTACGGCCGCGCCCTGCGCCGTACGAGCCGCCGCACCACCCCGGCCACCCGCCACCCGCCCCTGTCTCCGACCAGGAACCGGAGCCCCCGGCATGACCGTCTGCCTGCTCCTGCTGAGTGTCGTCGCCCTGTTGGCCGCCGTGCCGGCGCCGCGCGCGCTGACCCGGGCCATGTGGCCCGAGCGGGAACCCGTGGTGGGGCTGTGGGCGTGGCAGTGCCTGGTCGCCACCGTGCTGCTGTGCTGCCTGGCCGCGCTGGTGCTGGGGACCGCGACCGTGTTCCACACCGTGCGCGACCGGGTCTTCGCACCCGCGCCGCCCGCCGTCACCGCCGCGTACGACCTCTCCGTCGCCCCGGTCTGGGCCGTCGCGCTCACCGTGCTGCTGGCCTGCGGCGCCGCGTGGACGACGGCGATGCTCGCCCGTGAGCTCGCCGACGCACGCAGGCGGCGCGGACTGGCCCGGGCGCACCTGCGCGAACGCGCCCCCGACCTGCCCGCGGGGCTGCCGGCCGCGCGCGGGCCCATGCTGGTGCTGGAGGACGAGTACCCGGACGCCTGGTGGATGCCCGGACACCCGCCCCAACTGGTCGTCACCACCGGGGCCCTGCACCGGCTCACCGACCATCAGCTGGACGCGGTCCTGACCCATGAGCGCGGTCACGCCCGCGCCCACCACGACTGGCTGCTGCACCTGTCCACCGCGCTGGCCACCGGCTTCCCGCGCGTCCCGCTCTTCGCCCACTTCTGCGACCAGACCCACCGCCTGGTCGAACTGGCCGCCGACGACACGGCGTCCCGCCGCTGCGGCCACCTCACCACGGCCCTGGCCCTGATCGAGCTGAACCAGCACCGCGGCGTCCTGTCGTGCGCCTCCAGCCACCGTCTGCTGGGCGAGCGCGTCGACCGCCTCCTGGAGCCCCCACCGCGGCTGCTCCGCCGTCAGCGGGCGCTCACGACGACGCTGGCCGCGCTGGTCCCGCTCCTCCCGCTGCTGATCACGTTCGCTCCGGGTCTCACGGCGCTGTCCTGACCCTCGGCACCCGCTGCACCCACGGCGCCCGCCGCACCCGCTGCGGGTCTTTCACGGCAGGGGCGTCGGGCTATATCCAGTCCTCCGGCTCCGGCTCCATGTCCATCTCGGGCCAGTCGTCGTCCGGGGCGGCGGTGGTCACCGGTGCGGCCGCGGCCGGCGATGCGGCAGGGGCCGTGGCTTCGGCCGGGCCGTCCAGGGAGGCCAGCACCCCGAGCACACCCTCCCCGTACGTCGCCAGCTTCTTCTCCCCCACGCCACTGACCGTGCCCAGCTCGGCCACCGAGGCGGGCCGGCTGCTGACGATCTCCCGGAGCGTGGCGTCGTGGAAGATGACGTACGCCGGAACGCCCTGCTCACGGGCCTGTTCGGCGCGCCAGGCGCGCAGGGCCTCGAAGGCGGGGAGCAGTTCGTCGGGCAGCTCGGCCACGGCGGCCTTGGACTTGCGGTCGCCCCGGCCGGACGAAGACGATGTGGTGCGCGCGGCCGCCGGCTTCTTGGGCTCCTTGCGCAGCGGCACCTCCCGCTCCCGCCGCAGCACCGCTCCGCTCGCCTCGGTGAGGACCAGCGTGCCGTACTCCCCTTCGACCGCGAGCAGCCCCTGCGCCAGCAACTGCCGCACGACGCCCCGCCATTCGCCCTCGGCCAAGTCCTCGCCGATGCCGAACACGGACAGCTGGTCGTGGTCGAACTGGATCACCTTGCCGGTGCGCTTCCCGAGCAGGATGTCCACGATCTGCACGGCGCCGAACTTCTGTCCCCGCTCCCGCTGGAGTCTGACCACCGTCGACAGCACCTTCTGCGCGGCGATCGTGCCGTCCCAGGTCTCCGGAGGGGTCAGGCAGGTGTCGCAGTTGCCGCAGCCCGCGGGGTCGGGGTCCTGTCCGAAGTAGGCGAGCAGCTGGCCGCGACGGCAGCGGGCCGTCTCGCACAGCGCGAGCATCGAGTCGAGGTGGGCGGCCGCCCGGCGACGGAAGGCCTCGTCGCCCTCGCCGGACTGGATCAGCTTGCGCTGCTGTATGACGTCGTTCAGGCCGTAGGCCATCCAGGCCGTGGAGGGCAGTCCGTCGCGGCCCGCACGGCCCGTCTCCTGGTAGTAGCCCTCGATCGACTTGGGCAGGTCGAGGTGGGCGACGAACCGTACGTCCGGCTTGTCGATGCCCATGCCGAAGGCGATGGTCGCCACCACGACCAGGCCGTCCTCGCGCAGGAACCGGGACTGGTGCGCCGCGCGTGTACCCGCGTCCAGGCCGGCGTGGTAGGGCACCGCCTCCACGCCGTTGCGGCTCAGATACTCGGCGGTCTTCTCCACCGAGTTCCGCGAGAGGCAGTACACGATGCCCGCGTCGCCCGCGTGCTCCTCCCGCAGGAAGGCAAGCAGCTGCTTCTTGGGGTCGGCCTTGGGCACGATGCGGTACTGGATGTTGGGCCGGTCGAAGCTCGCCACGAAGTGGCGGGCCGTCGGGATGTGCAGCCGCTGTGTGATCTCCTCGTGCGTCGCCCGGGTGGCCGTCGCCGTGAGCGCGATCCGCGGGACGTCCGGCCAGCGCTCGCCCAGGACGGACAGGGCCAGATAGTCGGGGCGGAAGTCGTGGCCCCACTGGGAGACGCAGTGCGCCTCGTCGATCGCGAACACGGCGACCTTGCCCCGGGACAGCAGGTCCAGGGTGGAGTCCAGGCGCAGCCGCTCGGGCGCCAGGTACAGCAGGTCCAGCTCACCCGCCAGGAACTCCGCCTCGACCACGCGCCGCTCGTCGAAGTCCTGGGTGGAGTTGATGAACCCGGCGTTCACCCCGAGCGCCCGTAGCGCGTCGACCTGGTCCTGCATCAGTGCGATCAGCGGGGAGACCACGACTCCCGTACCCGGTCTGACCAGGGCGGGGATCTGGTAGCACAGCGACTTTCCGCCGCCGGTCGGCATGAGGACGACGGCGTCGCCACCGGCCACCACATGCTCGATGACCGCTTCCTGCTCACCGCGGAAGGCCTCGTACCCGAAGACCCGGTGCAGTGTCGCCAGCGCCTCGCTGTCGGTCGCCCCTGGCATCTCGCTGATCCCGCCCGTCCCACCCATCGTCGTGCCCCCCGTACGTCGTCCCTCGACCACTGCAACCACGATAGGGCTCCGCACCGACAGCACCGGAGTTATCCACAGGTTCCGTCCGATCCGTTGTGTGGTCGCCCACTGGCACGGGGTGATCGCGGAGCACGGCAAACGGCCCGGCACCCGTGAGGGGGTGCCGGGCCGTTGCGGTTCCGACCGGGGCTGCTCAGCGCACGAACACGCTCGCCTGGCTCGCCAGGTTCAGGAAGTACTGCGGTGCCACACCGAGGACCAGGGTCACCGCCACTCCCACGCCGATCGCCGCCATGGTCAGCGGGGACGGCACGGCGACCGTCGGTCCCTCCGGCTTCGGCTCGCTGAAGAACATCAGCACGATCACGCGGATGTAGAAGAACGCCGCGATCGCCGAGGAGATCACACCGATCACGACGAGCGGCGCGGCACCGCCCTCCGCCGCCGCCTTGAACACCGCGAACTTACCGGCGAAGCCCGAGGTCAGCGGGATACCGGCGAAGGCCAGCAGGAACACCGCGAACACGGCCGCGACCAGCGGCGAGCGCCGGCCGAGACCGGCCCACTTCGACAGGTGCGTCGCCTCGCCGCCCGCGTCGCGCACCAGGGTGACCACCGCGAACGCGCCGATCGTCACGAAGGAGTACGCGGCCAGGTAGAAGAGGACGGACGAGACGCCGTTCTGCGAGGTCGCGATGACACCCGCGAGGATGAATCCCGCGTGCGCGATCGACGAGTAGGCCAGCAGCCGCTTGATGTCGGTCTGGGTGATCGCGACGATCGCGCCGCCCAGCATGGTCAGGACCGCGATGGCCCACATGACCGGCCGCCAGTCCCAGCGCAGACCGGGCAGGACGACGTACAGCAGCCGCAGCAGCGCGCCGAACGCCGCCACCTTCGTCGCCGCCGCCATGAAGCCGGTCACCGGGGTCGGGGCGCCCTGGTAGACGTCGGGCGTCCACATGTGGAACGGCACCGCGCCCACCTTGAACAGCAGGCCCATCACCACCAGGCCGGTACCGATCAGCAGCAGCGCGTCGTTGCCCATGGTGCTGGCGAGCGCCGGGTCGACATTGGTGACCGTGCCGTCCACGACCTGCGCGATCCTCGCGTACGACACCGAGCCCGCGTAGCCGTACAGCAGCGCGATGCCGAACAGCGTGAACGCCGAGGCGAACGCGCCGAGCAGGAAGTACTTGACCGCGGCCTCCTGCGACATCAGCCGCTTGCGGCGGGCCAGCGCGCACATCAGGTACAGCGGGAGGGAGAAGACCTCCAGGGCCACGAACAGCGTCAGCAGGTCGTTGGCCGAGGGGAACACCAGCATGCCGGCGACGGCGAAGAGGAGGAGCGGGAAGACCTCGGTGGTGGTGAAGCCCGCCTTGACCGCCGCCTGCTCGCTGCCGCTGCCCGGCACGGACGCGGCCTGGGCCGCGAACGAGTCGACCCGGTTGCCGTGCGCCGCCGGGTCCAGGCGCCGTTCGGCGAAGGTGAACAGTGCCACCAGAGCGGCCAGCAGGATCGTGCCCTGCAGGAACAGGGACGGCCCGTCGACCGCGATCGCCCCCATGGCGGCGACGCGCGCCTTGGTCGTTCCGTATCCGTGGTTCGCCAGCGCGACGACCGCCGCGAAGGCGGCGCACAGCGCGACGACGGACACGAACACCTGCGCGTAGTACCGGGACTTGCGCGGTACGAACGCCTCGATGAGCACCCCGACGACGGCCGCGCCGACGACGATCAGGGTGGGCGACAATTGCCCATATTCGATCTTCGGCGTCTCGATCTTCGAGATCGGTTCGGCCGCGGTTGTCCACAGGCTGTGGACGGCTGCTGCGCTCACTTGGCCGCCTCCACCTCGGGCTTGGGGTCGGTCTTGTGTACGTCCGACAGGGTCTGCTTGACCGCCGGGTTGACGATGTCCGTGACGGGCTTCGGGTAGACGCCCAGGAAGATCAGAAGCACCACCAGCGGGGCCACGACCAGGAGTTCACGTGCCCTGAGGTCGGGCATCGCGGAGACCGCCGGCTTCACCGGGCCTGTCATCGTCCGCTGGTAGAGGACGAGGGTGTAGAGCGCCGCGAGGACGATGCCGAAGGTGGCGATGATGCCGATCACCGGGTAGCGGGTGAACGTGCCGACCAGGACCAGGAACTCGCTCACGAACGGCGCCAGCCCCGGCAGGGACAGCGTCGCCAGGCCGCCGACCAGGAACGTGCCGGCGAGCACCGGAGCAACCTTCTGCACGCCGCCGTAGTCGGCGATGAGCCGCGAGCCGCGCCGGGAGATCAGGAATCCGGCGACCAGCATCAGCGCGGCCGTCGAGATCCCGTGGTTGACCATGTAGAGCGTGGCGCCGGACTGGCCCTGGGTGGTCATCGCGAAGATGCCCATGATGATGAAGCCGAAGTGCGAGATCGACGCGTACGCCACCAGCCGCTTGATGTCCCGCTGGCCGACCGCGAGCAGTGCCCCGTAGATGATGCTGATCAGCGCCAGTACGAGGATCGCGGGCGTCGCCCACTTGCTCGCTCCCGGGAACAGTTGGAGGCAGAAGCGGAGCATCGCGAAGGTGCCCACCTTGTCGACGACCGCCGTGATGAGGACGGCGACCGGGGCGGTGGCCTCCTGCATCGCGTTGGGCAGCCAGGTGTGCAGCGGCCACAGGGGCGCCTTCACCGCGAAGGCGAAGAAGAAGCCCAGGAACAGCCAGCGTTCGGTGTTCGTCGCCATGTGCAGCGAGCCGTTGGCCCGCGCCTGCGCGATCTCCGGGAGGCTGAAGTTCCCGGCGACCACGTACAGGCCGATCACCGCGGCCAGCATGATCAGACCGCCGACCAGGTTGTACAGCAGGAACTTCACGGCCGCGTACGACCGCTGCGTCGAGGCCACCTCCTCGCCGTGCTCATGGGCACGGTCCCCGAAGCCGCCGATGAGGAAGTACATCGGGATGAGCATGGCTTCGAAGAAGATGTAGAAGAGGAAGACGTCGGTGGCCTCGAAGGAGATGATCACCATCGCCTCGACGGCCAGGATCAGCGCGAAGAAGCCCTGCGTCGGCCGCCAGCGGCGGCTTCCGGTCTCCATCGGGTCGGCGTCGTGCCAGCCCGCGAGGACGATGAACGGGATCAGCAGGGCAGTCAGTGCGACGAGGGCGACCCCGATGCCGTCCACCCCCAGCTCGTACCTGACCCCGAAGTCCTTGATCCAGGCATGGGATTCGGTGAGTTGGTAGCGGGCGCCGTCCGGGTCGAAGCGGACCAGGACGACGATCGCGAGGACGAGGGTGGCGAGCGAGACCAGCAGCGCCAGCCACTTGGCAGCGGTGCGCTGCGCGGCCGGTACGGCCGCCGTGGCGACCGCCCCCACGGCCGGGAGCACCGCCGTCGCTGTCAGCAGAGGAAAGGACATCGGTATCAGACCGCCCTCATCAGCAGGGTCGCGGCGACCAGGAGTGCCGCACCGCCGAACATCGAGACCGCGTAGGACCGCGCGAAGCCGTTCTGGACCTTGCGCAGCCGTCCGGACAGGCCGCCGAAACCGGCCGCCGTACCGTTGACGACCCCGTCGACCAGGGTGTGGTCGACGTACACCAGGGAGCGGGTGAGGTGCTCACCGCCGCGGACCAGGACGACATGGTTGAAGTCGTCCTGGAGCAGGTCGCGCCGGGCGGCCCGGGTGAGCAGCGAGCCACGCGGGGCGACGGCCGGAACGGGCTTGCGGCCGTACTGCGCGTAGGCGATGCCGGCACCGACGACCAGGCACACCAGGGTGGCACCGGTGACCGTCATGGCGCTGACCGGCGAGTTCCCCTCGGTGTGTCCGGTGACCGGCTCCAGCCAGTTCAGGAAGCGGTCGCCGAGGTTGAAGTAGAAACCGCCGAAGACCGAGCCGACGGCCAGCACGATCATCGGGATCGTCATGACCTTCGGCGACTCGTGCGGGTGCGGCTCGTGGCCGTTCTCGTCGGGCTGCCAGCGCTGCTCGCCGAAGAACGTCATCAGCATCACGCGCGTCATGTAGAACGCGGTGATGGCCGCGCCCAGCAGGGCCACACTGCCCAGGATCCAGCCCTGGGTGCCGCCCTTGGCGAAGGCCGCCTCGATGATGGCGTCCTTGGAGTAGAAGCCGGACAGGAACGGGAAGCCGATGATGGCGAGGTAGCCGAGCCCGAAGGTGACGAAGGTGACCGGCATGTACTTGCGCAGGCCGCCGTACTTCCTCATGTCGACCTCGTCGTTCATGCCGTGCATGACCGAACCGGCGCCGAGGAACAGCCCGGCCTTGAAGAAGCCGTGCGTCACCAGGTGCATGATCGCGAAGACGTAGCCGATGGGGCCGAGGCCCGCGGCCAGCACCATGTAGCCGATCTGCGACATGGTCGAGCCGGCCAGCGCCTTCTTGATGTCGTCCTTCGCGCAACCGACGATCGCACCGAACAGCAGCGTGACCGCGCCGACCACGGTGACCGCGAGCTGCGCGTCGGGGGCGGCGTTGAAGATCGCTGCGGAGCGGACGATCAGGTAGACACCCGCGGTCACCATCGTCGCGGCGTGGATGAGGGCCGAGACCGGGGTCGGGCCCTCCATCGCGTCCCCGAGCCAGGACTGCAGCGGCACCTGGGCGGACTTGCCGCAGGCGGCGAGCAGCAGCATCAGGCCGATGGCGGTGAGCTTGCCCTCGGAGGCGTCACCGACGTGGCTGAAGACCGGTCCGAAGGCGAAGGACCCGAACGTCGTGAACATCAGCATGATCGCGATCGACAGGCCCATGTCGCCGACGCGGTTGACCAGGAAGGCCTTCTTCGCGGCCGTCGCGGCACTCGGCTTGTGCTGCCAGAAGCCGATCAGCAGGTACGAGGCGAGACCGACGCCCTCCCAGCCGACGTACAGCAGCAGGTAGTTGTCGGCGAGGACGAGCAGCAGCATCGCCGCGAGGAACAGGTTCAGATAGCCGAAGAAGCGGCGGCGCCGCTCGTCGTGCTCCATGTACCCGACCGAGTACAGGTGGATCAGCGAGCCCACACCGGTGATCAGCAGGACGAATGTCATCGACAGCTGATCGAGGCGGAAGGTGACGTCCGCCTGGAAGCTGCCGACGGAGATCCACGTCCACAGGTGCTGGGTGAGCGTGCGGTTCTCGGCGCCCTTGCCCAGCAGATCGGCGAAGAGGATCACGCCGAACGCGAAGGAGGTGAAGGACAGGAGCGTGCCGATCCAGTGGCCGACGGCGTCCAGGCGCCGGCCACCGACCAACAGGACGGCCGCTCCGAGCAGGGGCGCCGCGATCAGCAGCGCAATCAGGTTCTCCACGATTCAGCGACCCCCTACAGCTTCATCAGGCTGGCGTCGTCGACCGAGGCCGAGTGGCGGGTACGGAACAGCGACACGATGATCGCGAGCCCGACCACGACCTCCGCGGCGGCGACGACCATCGTGAAGAAGGCGATGATCTGGCCGTCGAGATTGCCGTGCATCCGGGAGAAGACGACGAACGCGAGGTTGCAGGCGTTGAGCATCAGCTCGATGCACATGAACACGACGATCGCGTTGCGTCTGATCAGCACGCCGGTGGCGCCGATCGTGAACAACAGGGCGGACAGATAGAGGTAGTTGACGGGGTTCACTTCGACGCCTCCTCGGCCCGCTTGAAGTTCGCCGGATCGATCTCGGTCCGCTCCAGCCGCTCCTCGGCGCGCTGCTCCAGGGCCCGCAGGTCGTTGAGCGCCTCCACCGACACATCACGGATCTGGCCGCGCTCGCGCAGCGTCTTGCTGACCGTGAGCTCGGAGGGGGTGCCGTCGGGCAGCAGGCCCGCGATGTCCACGGCGTTGTGCCGGGCATACACACCGGGGGCGGGCAGCGGCGGCACGTTCTTGCCCTCGCGGACACGCTGCTCGGACAGCTCGCGCTGTGTCTTGGCCCGCTCGGTGCGCTCGCGGTGCGTGAGCACCATGGCGCCGACGGCCGCCGTGATGAGCAGGGCGCCGGTGATTTCGAAGGCGAAGACGTACTTGGTGAAGATCAGGGCCGCGAGGCCCTCCACGTTGCCGTTCGCGTTCGCCTTGCCGGTGCCGTCGAACTCCTTCAGGGAGGCGTTCCCGATGCCCGCGAAGAGCAGGACACCGAAGCCGACCCCACACGCAAGGGCCAGCCAGCGCTGACCCTTGATGGTCTCCTTCAGCGAGTCCGCAGCGGTCACACCCACGAGCATCACCACGAACAGGAAGAGCATCATGATCGCGCCCGTGTAGACGACGATCTGCACGATGCCCAGGAAGTAGGCGCCGTTGGCGAGGTAGAACACCGCCAGGACGATCATGGTCCCGGCGAGGCAGAGCGCGCTGTGCACGGCCTTCTTCATGAAGACGGTGCACAGGGCGCCGATCACGGCGACGCTGCCGAGGACCCAGAACTGGAAGGCCTCCCCGGTGGAGGTGGTGTAGGCGGCGAGCTGCGCGCTCATGCGTCGGCCCCCTGTTCTTCCGGCTGCTCGCCCTTGGAGACGGCGACCTGACGCACCGTCCCGGGCGCCGCCTCGGTGACAAGACCCCGGTAGTAGTCCTGCTCGTCCATCCCCGGGAAGATCGCATGGGGCGTGTCGACCATGGTCTCTTCCAGACCGGCGAGCAGCTGCTCCTTGGTGTAGATGAGGTTGGCGCGGCTGGAGTCCGCCAGCTCGAACTCATTGGTCATCGTGAGCGCGCGCGTGGGGCACGCCTCGATGCACAGGCCGCACAGGATGCAGCGGGCGTAGTTGATCTGGTAGACGCGGCCGTACCGCTCGCCGGGCGAGTAGCGTTCCTCGTCCGTGTTGTCGGCGCCCTCCACATAGATGGCGTCGGCGGGGCAGGCCCAGGCGCACAGCTCACAGCCGATGCACTTCTCCAGGCCGTCCGGATGGCGGTTGAGCTGGTGCCGTCCGTGGAACCGCGGAGCCGTGGTCTTCTTCTGTTCCGGGTACTGCTCGGTCAGCCGCTTCTTGAACATGGCCTTGAAGGTCACGCCGAAGCCGGCCACGGGGTTCAGGAAACCGGGCTTGGTCTCCTTGGGCTCCTCAGCCATCGGACGCCTCCTTTCCATCCGAAGATCCGTCACTGACAGTGTCCGACCCACCACTGACAATCAGCTCCCGCTCGCGGCGCGGACGGCGCCGGGGCACCGGCGGCAGCTGCTGTCCGGGCAGCGGCGGTACGGGGAATCCGCCGGCCGCCGGGTCGAACCCGGCCTGCTCCTCGGCGGGCGCCTCGGCCGTCTTCGCCTTCTCGCGGAAAATGTCGGCGACGAAGGTCAGAAGCAGCAGGGTCAGGACACCCCCGCCGACGTAGAGCGCGATGTCGGCGAAGTCGTAGTGCTCGTTGCGCAGGGTCCGCACGGTCGCGACGAGCATCAGCCAGGTCACGGAGACCGGGATGAGGACCTTCCAGCCGAGCTTCATCAGCTGGTCGTAGCGGACGCGGGGAAGCGTGCCACGCAGCCAGATGAAGAAGAAGAGCAGCAGCTGAACCTTGATGACGAACCAGAGCAGCGGCCACCAGCCGTGGTTCGCGCCCTCCCAGAAGCTGCTGATCGGCCAGGGGGCCCGCCAGCCGCCGAGGAAGAGCGTGGTCGACACGGCCGACACCGTCACCATGTTCACGTACTCGGCGAGCATGAACATCGCGAACTTGATGGACGAGTACTCGGTGTTGAAGCCGCCGACCAGGTCGCCCTCGGACTCCGGCATGTCGAAGGGGGCGCGGTTGGTCTCGCCGACCATCGTGACGATGTAGAGGAGGAAGGAGACCGGCAGCAGCACGATGTACCAGCGGTTCTGCTGCTGTTCGACGATCGTCGACGTCGACATCGACCCCGAGTAGAGGAACACGGAGGCGAACGCGGCGCCCATGGCGATCTCGTACGAGATCATCTGCGCGCAGGAGCGCAGGCCGCCGAGCAGCGGATAGGTGGATCCGGAACTCCAACCCGCCAGCACGATGCCGTAGATGCCGACCGAGGCGATCGCGAGGATGTAGAGCATCGCGATCGGCAGATCGGTGAGCTGCATCGTGGTGCGCGTACCGAAGATCGAGATCTCGTTGTCGGCCGGTCCGAAGGGGATCACCGCGATCGCCATGAAGGCCGGGATGGCCGCGACGATCGGCGCGAGGACGTAGACCACCTTGTCCGCGCGCTTGACGATGACGTCTTCCTTGAGCATCAGCTTGATGCCGTCGGCGAGCGACTGGAGCATGCCCCAGGGGCCGTGCCGGTTGGGGCCGATGCGCAGCTGCATCCAGGCGACGACCTTGCGCTCCCAGACGATGGAGAACAGCACGGTCACCATCAGGAAGGCGAAGCAGAAGACGGCCTTGACGACGACCAGCCACCAGGGGTCGTGGCCGAACATCGAGAGGTCTTCAGCGGCGAGGTACGGGCTCATGCCTCCACCTCCTCGGGGGCCTCACCGGCGGTGGCCGCCGGGCCGATGCGGACGAGGGCGCCGGGCAGCGCCCCGGTGTCGGAGGCGACGCCTCCACCCGCGGAGTTCAGCGGGAGCCAGACCACGCGGTCCGGCATCTGAGTGATCTCCAGCGGGAGTTCGACCGCACCCGAAGGTCCGGTCACGACCAGGACGTCGCCGTCCGCGACTCCCGCCTCGGCGGCCGTCGCCGCCGACAGGCGCGCGCGTGCCGCGTGCCGGGTTCCGGCGAGCGCCTCGTCGCCCTCCTGGAGGGCGCCCTGGTCGAGCAGCAGCCGGTGCCCGGCGAGCACGGCCTCTCCGGCGGCCGGACGCGGCAGCGCGACTCCCGTCTCCAGCGGGTCCGAGGCCCGCGGTCCGTCCCAGGGGCCGAGCCGGTCCAGCTCCGCGCGCGCGGTGCGCAGGTCCGGCAGCCCCAGGTGGACGTCCATGGCGTCGGCCAGCATCTGCAGGACGCGCGCGTCGGCCGGCGACAGCCGGCGGGTCATCTGGTCGGGCTTGAGCGCGGCCTCGAAGAGGCGGGCCCGGCCCTCCCAGTTGAGGAAGGTGCCCGCCTTCTCGGCGACCGCGGCGACCGGGAACACGACGTCGGCGAGCTCGGTGACCTCGCCGGGCCGCAGCTCCAGCGACACCACGAAGCCGACCTCGGACAGGGCCTCACGCGCGCGTGCCGGATCGGGCAGGTCGGCGACCTCCACGCCGGCGACCAGCAGCGCCTGGAGCTCTCCACTCGCGGCGGCGTCGATGATCCGGTCGGTGTCCCGGCCGTAGCGGAGCGGGAGTTCGGCGACTCCCCAGGCCGCGGCGACCTCCTCACGCGCGCGGGGGTCGGTGGCCGGACGTCCGCCCGGCAGCAGCGACGGCAGCGCGCCCGCCTCGATCGCGCCGCGCTCCCCGGCCCGGCGCGGGATCCACACCAGCTGGGCGCCGGTCGCGGTGGCGGCCCGTACGGCGGCGGTGAGGCCACCGGCGACCGCGGCCAGCCGCTCACCGACGACGATCACCGAGCCCTCGGCGCGCAGCGCCTCGGCCGCCTTCGTCCCCGGCTCCTCCAGGCCGACCCCGCTCGCGAGCGCGTCCAGCCACTCGGTCTCGGTGCCGGGAGCGGCCGGCAGCAGCGTGCCGCCAGCCTTCTCCAGGCCCCGGGTGGCGTGCGTGGCCAGCGAGAACACCTTCTGCTTGTGCTTCCGCCACGCCTTGCGCAGCCGCAGGAAGACGCCGGGCGCCTCCTCCTCCGACTCGAACCCGACCAGCAGGACGGCGGGTGCCTTCTCCAGGGAGGTGTAGGTGACGCCCGTACCGTCGAGGTCGCGGCCGTGTCCGGCGACCCGTGCGGCCAGGAAGTCGGCCTCCTCGCCGCTGTGCACGCGCGCGCGGAAGTCGATGTCGTTCGTGTCGAGGGCGACGCGCGCGAACTTGCTGTAGGCGTAGGCGTCCTCGACGGTCAGTCGCCCGCCGGTCAGGACACCGGTCCTGCCGCGCGAGGCCAGCAGCCCCTGTGCGGCGATCTGCAGCGCCTCCGGCCAGGACGCCGGTTCGAGCTCACCCTCGGCGTTGCGCACCAGGGGTGTGTCGAGCCGGTCCTTCAGCTGCGCGTACCGGAACGCGAAGCGCCCCTTGTCGCACATCCACTCCTCGTTGACCTCGGGGTCGTTGGCGGCGAGCCGCCGCATGACCTTGCCGCGCCGGTGGTCGGTGCGGGTGGCGCAGCCGCCGGAGCAGTGCTCGCACACGGAGGGCGAGGAGACGAGGTCGAAGGGGCGGGAGCGGAAGCGATACGCCGCCGACGTCAGCGCGCCGACCGGGCAGATCTGGATGGTGTTCCCGGAGAAGTACGACTCGAAGGGGTCGCCCTCGCCGGTGCCGACCTGCTGCAGCGCGCCCCGCTCCAGCAGCTCGATCATCGGGTCGCCCGCGATCTGGTTGGAGAACCGGGTGCAGCGGGCGCACAGCACGCACCGCTCGCGGTCGAGCAGCACCTGGGTGGAGATCGGGACGGGCTTCTCGAACGTCCGCTTGCGGCCGTCGAAGCGGGACTCGGCGTTGCCGTGCGACATCGCCTGGTTCTGCAGCGGGCACTCGCCGCCCTTGTCGCAGACCGGGCAGTCCAGCGGGTGGTTGATGAGGAGGAACTCCATCACACCGCGCTGCGCCTTCTCGGCGACCGGCGAGGTGAGCTGAGTCCTCACCACCATCCCGTCCGTACATGTGATCGTGCACGACGCCATGGGCTTGCGCTGGCCCTCGACCTCGACGATGCACTGGCGGCAGGCGCCGACCGGGTCGAGGAGGGGGTGGTCGCAGAACCGGGGGACCTCGACGCCGAGCTGCTCGGCGGCCCGGATGACCAGGGTGCCCTTGGGCACGCTGATCTCCATGCCGTCGATCGTCAGCGTGACGAGGTCCTGCGGCGGGACCGCCGCCTCTCCCCCTCCCGAGGGAGTGCTGGTGGTCACGGTCATGCGTTCACCTCCGGGCGGTCGGCCCAGGCCGTCGACTTTGCCGGGTCGAAGGGGCAGCCCCGGCCCGTGATGTGCTGCTCGTACTCCTCGCGGAAGTACTTGAGCGAGGAGAAGATCGGCGAGGCGGCACCGTCGCCGAGGGCGCAGAAGGCCTTGCCGTTGATGTTGTCGGCGATGTCGTAGAGCTTGTCGAGGTCGGCCATGGCGCCCTTGCCGGCCTCGATGTCACGCATCAACTGGACGAGCCAGTACGTGCCTTCACGGCAGGGTGTGCACTTGCCGCAGGACTCGTGGGCGTAGAACTCGGTCCAGCGGGTCACGGCGCGCACGACGCAGGTGGTCTCGTCGAAGCACTGCAGGGCCTTGGTGCCGAGCATGGAACCCGCGGCGCCCACTCCTTCGTAATCGAGCGGGACGTCGAGGTGCTCCTCGGTGAACATCGGCGTCGAGGAGCCGCCCGGCGTCCAGAACTTGAGGCGGTGCCCGGGGCGCATCCCGCCGCTCATCTCCAGGAGCTGGCGGAGCGTGATGCCGAGCGGCGCCTCGTACTGGCCGGGGCTGGCGACGTGGCCGCTGAGCGAGTAGAGCGTGAAGCCGGGTGACTTCTCGCTGCCCATCGACCTGAACCATTCCTTGCCGTTTTTCAGGATGGCGGGAACCGACGCGATGGACTCGACGTTGTTCACAACAGTCGGGCACGCATAGAGGCCCTCGACGGCAGGGAAGGGGGGACGGAGCCGCGGTTGACCACGGCGGCCTTCGAGCGAGTCGAGCAGTGCGGTCTCCTCACCGCAGATGTACGCGCCGGCGCCGGCGTGCACGGTGAGCTGGAGATTCAGCCCGCTGCCCAGGATGTTCTCGCCGAGGTAGCCCGCCTCGTAGGCCTCGCGCACGGCCTCGTGCAACCGCCGCAGAATGGGGACGACTTCACCCCGCAGATAGATGAAGGCATGCGACGACCTGATGGCATAGCACGCGATCACAATGCCCTCGATGAGGCTGTGCGGGTTCGCGAAGAGGAGCGGGATGTCCTTGCAGGTCCCGGGCTCCGATTCGTCGGCGTTGACAACTAGATAGTGCGGTTTTCCATCACCCTGCGGAATGAACTGCCATTTCATTCCGGTCGGGAATCCCGCGCCGCCGCGCCCGCGCAGACCGGAGTCCTTGACGTACGCGATCAGGTCGTCCGGCGACATGGCGAGCGCCTTGCGCAGCCCCTCGTACCCTTCGTGCCTCCGGTAGACGTCCAGCGTCCAGGACCTGTCCTCGTCCCAGAAGGCCGACAGCACGGGTGCGAGCAGCTTCTCGGGGCTGGTGTCCTTGAGATCGGCTGCCACGGTCATCACTCCCCCTCCTCGGCGGTAGGCCCTGCCGGGTGCTCCGGGTCGGCGGCCGATGTGTCCTGCGGCTCGTCGTGCGGTCCGCCGTCGCGCGGATGCACCACCCGCGCGGGTGCGGTCTCTCCCTTTGCCAGGCGAAGGCCCACCAGCGAAGCGGGGCCGGCGCTGCCGCTCTCCTCGACGGCCCCGGGCCGCTCGTCGGGGAAGCCGGCCAGTATGCGGGAGGTCTCCTTGAAGGTGCACAGGCGCGCCCCGCGCGTGGGCTCGACGGGGCGTCCCTCGCGGAGGTCGTCGACCAGTTGCCGTGCGCTCGCGGGGGTCTGGTTGTCGAAGAACTCCCAGTTGACCATCACGACCGGCGCGAAGTCGCAGGCCGCGTTGCACTCGATGTGCTCCAGGGTGACCTTGCCGTCGTCGGTGGTCTCACCGTTGCCGAGGCCCAGGTGGTCCTGGAGGGACTCGAAGATCGCGTCGCCGCCCATCACCGCGCAGAGCGTGTTGGTGCAGACGCCGACCTGGTAGTCGCCGCCCGGCCTGCGCCGGTACATCGTGTAGAAGGTGGCGACCGCGGTGACCTCCGCCGTGGTCAGGTCCAGCATGTCCGCGCAGAACTGCATCCCGGTGCGCGTGACATGGCCCTCCTCCGACTGCACGAGGTGCAGCAACGGCAGGAGCGCGGACCGGGAGTCGGGGTATCGCGCGATGACCTCGCGCGCGTCCGCCTCCAGCCGGGCTCGGACGTCGTCCGGGTAGTCGGGTGCGGGCAGCTCGGGCATGCCCAGGCTGACGCCCCGCTCCGAAGAACTCGTGCTCACCGGTCGACGCCTCCCATCACGGGGTCGATGGATGCGACGGCGACGATGACGTCGGCGACCTGGCCGCCTTCGCACATGGCCGCCATGGCCTGCAGGTTGGTGAAGGACGGGTCCCGGAAGTGGACCCGGTAGGGGCGGGTGCCGCCGTCGGACACGACGTGCACCCCGAGCTCGCCCTTGGGTGACTCGACTGCCGCGTACGCCTGTCCCGGCGGTACGCGGAAGCCCTCGGTGACCAGCTTGAAGTGGTGGATCAGGGCCTCCATGGAGGTGCCCATGATCTTCTTGATGTGGTCGAGGGAGTTGCCCAGTCCGTCCGGTCCCAGGGCGAGCTGGGCGGGCCAGGCGATCTTCTTGTCGGCGACCATGACCGGTCCGGGCTGCAGCCGGTCCAGGCACTGCTCGACGATGTGGAGCGATTGGCGCATCTCCTCCAGGCGGATCAGGAAGCGTCCGTAGGAGTCGCAGGAGTCGGCGGTCGGGACCTCGAAGTCGTAGGTCTCGTAGCCGCAGTAGGGCTGGGTCTTGCGCAGGTCGTGCGGCAGGCCGGTGGCGCGCAGGATCGGGCCGGTGGCGCCGAGGGCCATGCAGCCGGCCAGGTCGAGGTAGCCGATGTCCTGCATGCGGGCCTTGAAGATGGGGTTCCCGGTGGCGAGCTTGTCGTACTCCGGGAGGTTCTTCTTCATCTTCTTCACGAACTCGCGGATGTGGTCCACCGCGCCGGGCGGCAGGTCCTGGGCGAGTCCGCCGGGCCGGATGTACGCGTGGTTCATGCGCAGGCCCGTGACCAGCTCGTAGATGTCGAGAATCATTTCACGATCACGGAATCCGTAGATCATGATCGTGGTGGCGCCGAGCTCCATGCCGCCGGTGGCGATGCACACCAGGTGGGAGGACAACCGGTTCAGCTCCATCAGGAGCACCCGGATGATCTTGGCGCGCTCGGTGATGTCGTCCTCGATGCCGAGGAGCTTCTCGACGGCGAGACAGTAGGCGGTCTCGTTGAAGAAGGACGTCAGGTAGTCCATGCGCGTCACGAACGTGGTGCCCTGCGTCCACGTGCGGAATTCGAGGTTCTTCTCGATGCCCGTGTGGAGGTAGCCGATGCCGCAGCGGGCCTCGGTGACCGTCTCGCCCTCGATCTCCAGGATGAGCCGGAGCACTCCGTGGGTGGACGGGTGCTGGGGACCCATGTTGACGACGATGCGCTCGTCGTCGGCGCGGGCCGCGGACTGGACGATCTCGTCCCAGTCGCCACCGGTGACCGTATATACGGTGCCCTCGGTGGTCTCGCGCGCCGAGGCGGCCGAGGCTGCGGATGCTGACTGCGTGCTCACGAGTACGACCTCCGCTGGTCCGGAGCCGGGATCTGGGCGCCCTTGTACTCGACGGGGATGCCGCCGAGGGGGTAGTCCTTGCGCTGCGGATGGCCCTGCCAGTCGTCCGGCATCATGATCCGCGTCAGGGCCGGGTGACCGTCGAAGACGATCCCGAAGAAGTCGTAGGTCTCGCGCTCGTGCCAGTCGTTGGTCGGGTACACGGAGACCAGGGACGGGATGTGCGGGTCGCCGTCCGGGGCGCTGACCTCCAGGCGGACGAGCCGGTTGTGGGTGATCGAGCGCAGGTGGTAGACGGCGTGCAGCTCGCGGCCCTTGTCGTGCGGGTAGTGGACACCGCTGACGCCGGTGCAGAGCTCGAAGCGCAGGGCCGGGTCGTCGCGCAGGGTCTGGGCGACCCGGACGAGGTGCTCGCGCTCGATGTGGAAGGTGAGCTCGCCGCGGTCGACGACCGTCTTCTCGATGGCGTTCTCGGGGAGGAGTCCCTGTTCCTCCAGGGCGCCCTCCAGCTCGTCGGCGACCTCGTCGAACCAGCCGCCGTAGGGGCGGTTCGCCGGTCCCGGGAGCCGGACCGAGCGGACGAGACCGCCGTATCCGGAGGTGTCGCCGCCGTTGTTGGCGCCGAACATGCCGCGCTGGACGCGGATCTCCTCGCCACCCTGGCCGCGCTGGCCGGGGAGGTTGTCGGCGGCGAGGTCCTTGTCGGGGTTCACGCCGTTGGAAGCACCGCTGGTGCCGTTCGCGTCGCTCACCGCAGCAGCCCCTTCATCTCGATCGTGGGCAGCGCCTTGAGCGCGGCCTCCTCCGCCTCGCGGGCCGCTTCCTGGGCGTTCACACCGAGCTTGGAGGACTGGATCTTCTGGTGGAGCTTGAGGATCGCGTCCATCAGCATCTCGGGCCGGGGCGGGCAGCCGGGCAGATAGATGTCGACCGGGACGATGTGGTCGACGCCCTGGACGATCGCGTAGTTGTTGAACATGCCGCCCGAGGAGGCGCAGACACCCATGGAGATCACCCACTTCGGGTTGGGCATCTGGTCGTAGACCTGCCTCAGCACCGGCGCCATCTTCTGGCTCACCCGGCCCGCGACGATCATCAGGTCCGCCTGCCGCGGTGAGCCGCGGAAGACCTCCATGCCGAAGCGCGCCAGGTCGTAGCGGCCGGCGCCGGTCGTCATCATCTCGATGGCGCAGCAGGCCAGGCCGAACGTGGCGGGGAAGACGGACGCCTTGCGCACCCAGCCCGCGGCCTGCTCGACGGTGGTCAGCAGGAAACCGCTCGGCAGCTTTTCTTCGAGTCCCATGTCGTTAGGCCCCTCAGTCCCATTCCAGGCCGCCGCGCCGCCATACGTACGCGTAGGCGACGAAGACGGTGAGCACGAAGAGCAACATCTCCACGAGCCCGAAAACACCCAGGGCGTCGAAGGTGACGGCCCAGGGGTAAAGGAAGACGATCTCGATGTCGAAGACGATGAAGAGCATCGCCGTCAGGTAGTACTTGATCGGGAAACGCCCGCCTCCGGCCGGCGTGGGGGTCGGCTCGATACCGCACTCGTACGCCTCTAGCTTGGCGCGGTTGTACCGCTTCGGACCGATCAGCGTGGCCATGACCACGGAGAAGATCGCAAAGCCTGCCCCGAGGGCTCCCAGTACGAGGATGGGCGCATACGCGTTCACCGCTCCTCGCTCCTCTCAGTCGGCACTGACTGCTGGCGGGTTGCCGTGGGCCCACTTCCGCCCCACCCGTCCCCCTGACCCCGCTCGTCCCGGGCGAAGATCGAGAACATGTGAAGCAGGTCACAAGCCCAACTGCCTCGCATCTTATGCCCGCGACTCTGTGATCTGCGACACGGGGTATTACCCAAGCTTTGTGATCTCTGCCACCTGACGAACGATCATGAAGTCGGATGAGCGGTGATCTTCGCACGAGAAGCGTTCAGGTGTTCACCAAAAGTGACATTTTCGCTCGTCGTCGCAGGCCGGAGGGGACGTCTCCATATCAAGAGGCTTCTCTTGCATGCAAATTCGTGTTGGACGTGGCGTCCTGCTAGTGGGGTCCGTTCACACATCAGGGGGACGCTCGGGGTGCGATGTGGACGCGTGCACGGATTCACGAGCTCGACGCGACCGGTCCACGCGCGGGACGCCACCCCTCCGGTAACCGTTCCGTGACCTCCGCCACATTCATGAGAGCGGTCTGAGAACCGGGCTTGGCCACCGACCCCATGCGGTGGTAAGTGCAGGGCAATTCGGACGTAATAACGAAACGACATGATCACGGGCTTGATCACGGTAGTCCGCAATGTCCGTTACGGCGTCAATAAAGAACGACGCGCCCGGGGTTCACGGTCTCGATTGAACAACTGTGGCGCAGCACACGTTTCTTGAAGATATGAAGGAGCCCCTGGTACCCGTTGTTCTCATGTCCCACACCGCTCACATACGCAGCCACCGGAAGCCCCGCAGCCGCAGCGCGTCGACGATCGCGATGCGGGCCGGAGTTGCCGGTGGCGTCCTCAGCCTGGCCGCTGCCGGCGCGTCCGCGTCGGCCTACGCCGACGAGCCTGTGACGCAGACGCTCGAACTGCCCGCCCTGACGGCCGACATGGCCACCCAGGTCGCCCAGTCCGCGGACGCAACGCAGCAGGCCGCCGCGAACTACCAGCTGCAGGCCGAGCGTGACGCGGCCGCCGCAAATGCCGCAAAGCAGGCCAAGGCGGATCTCGCCGAGGCGAAGCAGAAGGCGGAGGCCAAGAAGAAGGCCGCCGAGGCCGCCCGCAAGGCCGCCGCCGCGCGCGCCAGCCGCACCGCAGAGCGGACCACCCTCAGCGCCACCGGCACGAACTCCAGCACGTCCACGGCCACCGGCTCGGCCGCGGCCGTCGTCTCCTTCGTGAAGGCGCAGATCGGCAAGTCCTACGTCCTGGGCGCCACCGGCCCCAGCGCCTACGACTGCTCCGGCCTCGTGCAGGCCGCCTTCAAGCAGGTCGGCATCAGCCTGCCGCGTGTCTCGCAGTCCCAGTCGACCGCCGGCACCCAGGTCTCGCTGAGCAACCTGCAGCCGGGCGACATCCTCTACTGGGGCAGCGCGGGCAGCGCGTACCACGTGGCGGTGTACGTCGGCGACGGCATGTTCGTCGGCGCGCAGAACCCGTCCACCGGCATCGTGGAGAAGCCGCTGTCGTACGACCCGCCGACCGGCGCGGTGCGGGTGCTCTAGGAGCACACCGCGGCAGCACGCCGTATTCACGTGAAGGGCCGCAGCCGCTCGGGGGCAGCGGCCCTTCGCGTTCACCCCAGGTCGAAGGTGTTGGGCAGGCCCAGCCGGAGGCGCAGCTCGTCGACCCGTTTCAGGGGCTCCAGCTCCGGCGGACGGAACAGGTCCCACACGCGGCACCGCTCCGCGCCCGAATTGTCCGTGTCGAGCAGTGCGTTGACGGCCCGTCGCGCGGACTCGTTGGCACCCTCCATCGTGGCCAGGTCGACGTCCGTACGGACGTAGTCGCCCGCGAGGAAGAAGTTCGGCACCTTCGTGCGGGCCGAGGGGCGGTTGTAGAGGGTGCCCGTGGGGTGGATGAGGAGCTGCTCGCGGTTGCGCGGCTCGGGGCCGCCCAGGCCCGTCACGGCCGGGTCCATGAACCAGCCGAGCCGGTCCCCGTCGGTGAGGGTCGTCTTGCCTGAGTCGTTCAGCCCGTCCTTCAGCTGGGCCCAGAGTTCGGCGACGACCTCTTCCTTGGTGCACTCGCGGGCCGTCTTGCCGTACAGGATGCCGGGTTTGTCCCACTCGGAGATGATCGTGGACAGGCACTCATGGGCCTGCCCGTCGCCGTAGTCGCGCGAAAAGTCCCGTCCGTCCCAGAACTGGGACTGGCCGATGCCGGTGACCGCCCAGGGTGAGTCGAGGCAGTTGATGTGCCCGTGCACGACGGGTGTGGGCGTGCGCAGATAGAACATCACGCCGGTCATCCAGTCCGTCTTCAGCGCGTCGCACCGCCCGAGCTGCGGGTCGGCCGCGCGCAGGGCCGGGCCCCAGGTCGCGCGGGCGTGTTCGACGGGCATCGCCGAGACGTAGTGGTCGGCGGTGACGGTGCGCTCCGCGCCGCCGCCGCGGGGCGCGACACGGACGCCGGTCACCCGGCCGCCCTCGAAGACCACTTCCCGGACCTCCGTGCCGAGCACGAATTCGACACCGCGCGAGCGCAGATACGCCTCCCAGGGGTCGATCCAGGCCTCGCTCGTCGGGGCGTTGAGGACGCGGTCGACGTCGGCGTCGCCGTCCATGCCCCGGCCGAGCAGGCCCCACAGCAGCAGGGCCTCGATGATGACGCGGCCGACCGTGCGGGTGGAGGCGATCTCGGCGCGGGTGGCGACCAGGTTGCGGGTCTGGCCGATGCCGAGGAGCACCTGGTACTCGGCGCTCATCTCCCCGGCCCGGATGAAGTCCCACCACGGCGTCTTCTCCCACTGGTCCTCGCGGCGGGCCTCGCAGCTGGTGAGGTGGACCAGCAGCCGGTCGGCGAAGTAGGCGGCCTCGTGGGCGGGCAGCCGGGTGCCGAGGTCGAGCACGGACAGGATCTGGTCGCGCAGCCATGCCGGGGTGATGTCGCCGGGTGCGGGCGGGGTGGTGACCCGGCGCAGCGGAAAGTGCAGATCCGGGCGGCCGGACGCGCGGGCGAACAGCGCCTCGGTGCCGCTGCGGAGGTTGTCGTGGACGCCGTTCGCGTTGCCGGGGAAGGGGATGCGGCGCATGGTGTCCGGCAGGTTCCGGTAGAAGCCGGGGAAGAAACGGAAGCCGTGCTCCGCGGGCAGCGGTCTGCGGCCGCCCGAGGCCGTGCCGGGGACGTCCATGGAGCGGGCCTTGCCGCCGAGGGCGTCGTAGTACTCGTAGACGGTGACGGCGTAGCCGCGTTCGGCGAGTTCGTGGGCGGCACTGAGGCCGGAGACACCGCCCCCGAGGACGGCGACCCGTTTCCCGGACGGCGCGGCGGCGGCACCGGCAGCGGGCCCCAAGACGGTGGCAGCGACCGCTCCCCCGGCGACCGTCGCCCCGGCGGCGGCCAGGAAGCGTCTGCGGGAGTGTCCGGCGTTCTCCTGGGGCTGCTGCGCGTGTTCTGGTGTCATGAGAACCGGAGGGTAGGCAGGGGCCCGGGAAGCCGGAACCCCGTTCCTCCGCCACCCACAGCATCCTCACAATCACAAGGAGACACACTCATGCCGAGTGTTTTCGTACAGGGCAGGCCCGTCGAGTCGTACCCCCCGCTCGCGCCCGAGGCCCGGCGCGGATCGGTGCGCCGGATCACCGAGGTCGGTGAGGAGGTCCTGCACAAGCCCTGCCGGGACGTCACCGAGTTCGGGCCCGACCTCGCCGCGCTCATCGACGACATGTTCCTGACGATGTACATCGCCGAGGGAGCGGGGCTCGCGGCGAACCAGGTCGGGGTGGATCTGCGGCTGTTCGTGTACGACTGCCCCGACGACAACGGAGTCCGGCATGTCGGGCACATCGTCAACCCCGTCCTCGACCCGCCGGACCGGGCCGGACGGCGGCTGCTCGACGAGGGCGAGGGGTGTCTGTCGGTGCCCGGCGCGGTGATGGACGTACCCCGCCCGGACCGGGCCGTCGTACGCGGGCAGGACCGGGACGGCCGGCCGCTCGTCATCGAGGGGACGGGGTACTTCGCGCGCTGTCTCGCGCACGAGGCCGACCACCTCGACGGTCAGGTGTATCTGGACCGGCTCTCCGGGCGGGAGCGCAAGGAGGCGCTGCGGCAGGTGGCGGACCGGCGGGAAGAGGTCTTCGCCCGCCGGGCCGCCAACATCGAGGCCCTGAGCGACAGGTAGGTCAGGCCTTCGGGGCCACCTTGCTCAGCCCGTTGATGATCCGGTCCATCGCGTCGCCGCCCGTCGGGTCGGTGAGGTTGGCCAGGAGCTTCAGGGTGAACTTCATCAGGAGCGGGTGGGTCAGGCCGCGCTGGGTCGCGATCTGCATGACCTTCGGGTTGCCGATGAGCTTCACGAAGGCGCGGCCCAGCGTGTAGTAGCCGCCGTAGGTGTCCTTGAGGACGCGCGGGTAGCGCTGCAGGGCCAGTTCGCGCTGGCCCGGCGTCGCCCGCGCGTGCGCCTGGACGATGATGTCGGCGGCGAGCTGGCCGGACTCCATGGCGTAGGCGATGCCCTCGCCGTTGAAGGGGTTCACCAGACCGCCGGCGTCGCCGACGAGCAGCAGGCCCTTGGTGTAGTGCGGCTGGCGGTTGAAGGCCATCGGCAGGGCGGCGCCGCGGATCGGGCCGGTCATGTTCTCCGGGGTGTAGCCCCAGTCCTCCGGCATGGACGCGCACCAGGCCTTCAGGACCTCGCGCCAGTCCAGCTCCTTGAAGGAGTCGGAGGTGTTGAGGACGCCGAGGCCGACGTTCGACGTGCCGTCGCCCATGCCGAAGATCCAGCCGTAGCCCGGCAGCAGGCGGTCCTGCGGGCCACGGCGGTCCCACAGTTCCAGCCAGGACTCCAGGTAGTCGTCGTCGTGGCGCGGGGAGGTGAAGTACGTACGCACCGCGACGCCCATCGGACGGTCCTCGCGGCGGTGCAGGCCCATCGCCAGGGAGAGCCGGGTGGAGTTGCCGTCGGCGGCCACCACCAGGGGCGCGTGGAAGGTGACTTCCCGCTTCTCCTCGCCGAGCTTGGCCGTCACACCGGTGATACGGCCGGTGCGCTCGTCGACGATCGGGCCGGAGACGTTGCAGCGCTCGTGCAGACGCGCCCCCGCCTTCTGGGCGTTGCGGGCCAGCTGCTCGTCGAAGTCGTCGCGCTTGCGGACGAGTCCGTAGTTCGGATAGGAGGCGAGATCCGGCCAGTCGAGCTGGAGCCGGGAGCCGCCGCCGATGATCCTCAGGCCCTTGTTGCGCAGCCAGCCGACCTCCTCGGAGAGGTCGATGCCCATCGACACCAGCTGTTTGACGGCCCGCGGGGTGAGTCCGTCGCCGCACACCTTCTCGCGCGGGAACTCGGTCTTCTCCAGCAGGAGTACGTCGAGGCCGGCCCGGGCGAGGTGGTACGCGGTCGTGGAGCCGGCTGGCCCCGCGCCCACGACGATCACATCGGCGGAGTTGCCGGAGAGGGGCTCGGTCACGGCGGGATCTCCCCAAGGTTCGAAATCTGCGTGCCGACCGGCACCGGACATGGGCAGTCTATTCAGCACGATTGATCACAGGCCGAAGGGATGCCCCGTGAACCGAGCTCTCCCCGCAGTACGGCTGCGCGTGCCCACCCACGAGGACGCGTTCGCCTGGCACCGGATCTTCGCCGATCCGGACGTCATGGAGTTCCACGGCGGCAGGGCCGCGGAGCTGTCCGTCTACGAGGAGCTCACCGCCCGCCAGCGGCGGCACGACGCCGAGCGCGGCTTCTGCCTGTGGACCATGCTCGACGAGTCGGGCGAGGTCATCGGCTTCACGGGCGCCCAGCCCTGGGAGCGGGAGTGGGGGCCGACGGGCGAGACCGAGATCGGCTGGCGGCTCGGGCGGGCGCACTGGGGCAGGGGTTATGTCACCGCGGCCGCGCAGGAGACCCTGGAGCGACTGCGGGCGGCCGGGGTGCCGGGCGTCGTGGCGATGGTCGACGCCCGCAACGAGCGCTCGATCGCGGTCACCCGGCGGCTGGGCATGCGCCACGCGGAGACCTTCGTGACGCCCGGCGCACGGCGGCGCGAGGGGCACTGCTACCGACTGGACTTGTGACTCAGGGTAGTTGACTGTCACAGAAAGACACCAAACGCTTCCGATCGGGGACGCGCCGGAGTTACCCTTCCCCTGTCGCTGGGGGTGACATCTGTGCGCATAACACCCAAAACACCCGAAGTGCGTGTTCCACGGCTCGTCGGCCTCATGGCCGTGGACGCGCGCGAGACGGCCCGCGTGTGGGGCCTGTCGCTCAACGCGCCGGACCGGCCGGACTTCCACCACACCGTCGTCGACTACGTCGTCCGCCAGTACCCGCAGCCGGGTGCCGAGGTGCCGAGGGACTCGATGGTCTACGTGTGGTTCGACTTCGGTGAGGGCGACGGCGGCGGAGGCGTGCGCGAGCCGCGCATTCCGAGACCGCCTTCCGGCGGGATGCAACGCCAGCTCGACGAGCCCGGGGACGCCTTCGAGGTGATCAGCTCTCCTTGAAGCCCCGGTGCAGGGCCACCACACCGCCGGTGAGGTTCCGGTACGCCACCTTCGACCAGCCCGCCTTGCGCAGCCGCTCGGCCAGCGCGGGCTGGTCGGGCCAGGCGCGGATGGACTCGGCGAGGTAGACGTAGGCGTCCGGGTTGGAGGAGACGGCCCGCGCGACCGGCGGCAGGGCCCGCATCAGGTACTCGGTGTAGACGGTCCGGAAGGGCGCCCACGTCGGGTGCGAGAACTCGCAGATCACGACCCGCCCGCCGGGCCGGGTCACCCGGTACATCTCACGCAGCGCGGCATCCGTGTCCTGCACGTTGCGCAGCCCGAAGGAGATCGTCACCGCGTCGAAGGTGTCGTCCTTGAACGGCAGCCGGGTCGCGTCCCCGGCCGTGAAGGGCAGCCAGGGGTTGCGCCGCTTGCCGACCTGGAGCATGCCGAGGGAGAAGTCGCAGGGGACGACATAGGCCCCGGTCTGGGCGAAGGGCAGCGACGAGGTGGCCGTACCCGCCGCCAGGTCCAGCACCTTCTGTGCGGGGCGCGCGTCGACCGCGCTCGCGACCTCCTTGCGCCATCGCCGGTCCTGGCCGAGGGACAGCACGTCGTTCGTGAGGTCGTACCGTTCCGCCACGTTGTCGAACATCGAGGCGACTTCGTGCGGCTGCTTGTCCAGGGATGCGCGGGTCACCCGACCATTGTGGCAGCAGGGGGTGCGACCTCATGGCAGCGGCCTCGGCATCGTCACCGGCCGCGGTACACCAGCCGCCCGCCGATCACGGTCGCCACGCAGGTTCCGGCGCCGCGCCGGACCAGTTCGGCGCGGTCCGCGACATCGAACACGGCGAACCGTGCGGGACCGCCCGGCACCAGCGCCGGCAGCAAGATCAGCGGGGTGGGGGACAGCGCCGCCGGGCCCGGGAGCCGGTCCGGCCGCTGTCCGATCGCGAGCCCGGCCCTGCGCACCGCGTCGACCACGGCCCGCGACCGCAGCTCCCCGGCCAGCGCCACCGTGCCGTGCGCCAGCATCCGCTGGATCCCGCGCCGCGCGCTCGCGCCGAGGCGGGCGGGGTCGGTACGGAAGATCTCCCGCGCCCGCTCGCCGCCGATGGGCTCGGTCCCGAGGGCGTCGGCCTCGCGCGGGTCGGGATGGTACGTGGCCTCGAGGAGCTCCGGGCCGTACGGGTTCAGCAGTCCCGGCGTCAGGATGCCGGGCCAGCGCCGCACCCGCGCCCGCGGGTGGGCGACGGCCAGTTCCTCGTACCGTCCGACGGCGGCGACGGAGGCGCCGTCGACCAGAACCGCCGTCTCGGGCGAATGCTCGGCGACGTGAAGTGTCAGCACGGAACCCCTGGTTGACTCCGGTCGGCTCTGGTCGGCCATAGTTGGCTCGGCCCTGGTCGGCTCAGTTGGACGCGAGCAGCTTCAGCTCGGGGTGGGCCGTCCCGCCCTCGATCGCCGTCGACGAGATGTGCGACATCACGCGCTCGTCGACCGGGTCGTTCGCCGGGTCGTCGTGCACGACGAGGTGCTCGTACGTCGTCGAGCGCTGCGCCGGGACACGCCCCGCCTTGCGGATCAGGTCGATGATCTCCAGGCGGTTGGAGCGGTGCTTGGCGCCGGCCGAGGAGACCACGTTCTCCTCCAGCATGATCGAGCCGAGGTCGTCGGCGCCGTAGTGCAGTGACAGCTGGCCGACCTCCTTGCCCGTCGTCAGCCAGGAGCCCTGGATGTGCCGGACGTTGTCCAGGAAGAGGCGGGCGATCGCGATCATCCGCAGGTACTCGAAGAGCGTGGCCTGCGTACGACCCTTCAGATGGTTGTTCTCGGGCTGGTAGGTGTACGGGATGAAGGCGCGGAAGCCGCCCGTGCGGTCCTGTACGTCCCGGATCATCCGCAGGTGCTCGATGCGCTCGGCGTTGGTCTCGCCGGTGCCCATGAGCATCGTCGACGTGGACTCCACACCCAGCCCGTGCGCGATCTCCATGATCTCCAGCCAGCGCTCGCCGCTCTCCTTGAGCGGGGCGATGGCCTTGCGCGGCCGCTCGGGCAGCAACTCGGCGCCGGCGCCCGCGAAGGAGTCCAGACCGGCCCGGTGGATCCGGGTGATGGCCTCCTCGACCGACACCTTCGAGATCCGGGCCATGTGCTCGACCTCGCTCGCCCCCAGGCTGTGGATGACGAGCTGCGGGAACTCCTTCTTGATGGCGGCGAAGTGCTTCTCGTAGTACTCGACGCCGTAGTCCGGGTGGTGCCCGCCCTGGAACATGATCTGCGTGCCGCCCAGCTCCACGGTCTCCGCGCAGCGGCGCAGGATGTCGTCGAGGTCGCGGGTCCAGCCCTTGGCGGTGTCCTTGGGGGCGGCGTAGAAGGCACAGAACTTGCATGCCGTGACACACACGTTCGTGTAGTTGATGTTGCGCTCGATGATGTACGTCGCGATGTGCTCGGTGCCCGCGTAGTTGCGGCGGCGCACGGCGTCGGCGGCGGCACCCAGCGCGTGCAGCGGGGCGTCGCGGTAGAGGACGAGCGCCTCCTCGGGGGTGATCCGTCCACCGGCCGCAGCACGGTCTAGCACGGCTGTGACATCAAAAGACGTGAGGTCGGCCTTCTCGGTCACCGGGACGTCCCTTTCGTCAAGGGTTGCGGACGGACCCGGCCAGCCTACGCCAGGGCTCCGGCCCGGCCGACGTCAGGCCGCGTACGCCCCGGTCAGGAGTCCCGCGTACGCGCCCGCGATCAGGAACGGCCCGAACGGTATGGCCGTCTTGCGCCCCGCCCGCCGCGCGACGACGAGGGCACCGCCGTACAACGCGCCGAACAGGAAGCCGGCGAAGGTGCCGAGCATGACGGTCGGCCAGCCGTACCACCCCAGTACGGCGCCCGCCCCCAGCGCCAGCTTCACATCGCCGAAGCCCATGCCGCCCGGGTTGATGAGGAACAGCACGAAGTAGCCGCCGCCGAGCGCCAGGGCGCCGTACAGCGCGGTGAACCAGTCACCGGCGTGCTCGGGCAGCACTGTCACCAGGCCGAGGAGTGCGAGCGCGGCGCCCGCGAGCGGCAGCGTCAGCGCGTCCGGCAGCCGCTGCACCCGGAAGTCCACGACCGCGAGCAGCACCCCGACGGGCGCGAGCAGCAGCCAGACGCCGAGTTCGGGCCGGGTGCCGGTGGCGGCGGCCAGCGCGGCGCAGACGAGGGCGGTGGCCGTGGCGAGAACCGGGGCGCCGGGGCCGTACGAGGACTCGGCGCATTCCGGGCACCGGCCGCGGCCGAGCCACCCGCGCACCGGATGCCCGCCCGGACACAGCGTCCGCCACTCCTCCCCCTGCGGGGCGGAGAAGCGGTAGGCCGCCCGCGGCAGCAACGCCCCCGCCACCGCACCCCACAGCGCGGCGGCGGCGAGCAGCGCGAGGTCGCTCATCCCGCCGCGGCGGCGCCGTCGCGCCAGGTCGGCAGCAGCTCGTCGAGGAGCGCCTCCGTGCGCGGCGGCAGACCGCGGGCGCCGCCGCGGCCGAGGAGGTCGACGGCGAGGGTCCGCAGGCGGGCGCTGTCGCCGGTGGCGTGGGTGGCGCGCAGCAGTTCGTTCCACAGGCGCTCGTCGGCCGGGGCCGAGTTCAGCGCCGCGTTCAGCGCCTCGATCGCCTTCTCCGCACGGTCCTTCTCCAGGTGGAACGCGGACAGGGCGAGGCCGGTGTCGGCGACCAACAGCGGGAGTTGGGCGTCGACGATCTCGTGGGTGAGCCAGCGGTAGCGGCCCTCGGGCCGGTCGGCGAGCAGCGGTCCGCGGACCAGGACCAGCGCGTCGGTGAGCAGCCGACCGCGTACGGCGCGGCTGTCGACTCCCTTGCCCTGGGTGGCCTCGTGGTACAGGGAGCGCAGCACGTCCAGGTCGGAGACGACCGACTTGGCGAGCGTGAGCCGCCCGGTCGCGTCGGCGCCGAGCCGGGGCGTGCCGTCCGGGTCGGTGCCGAGCCAGGTGCGCAGCCGCTCGATGAGCGCGTCCCGTACGTCCTCGGTGACCCCGCGCGGCCACAGCGCGGAGGCGAGCACGCGCGGGTGCACGCCCTCGCGGTGCAGAAGCAGCAGGGCGAGCGCCTCGTGCAGCAGGGCGCTGCGCTCCCCGTCCGGGGTGTCGAGGCCGATGATCTCGTACGGCCCGACGAGGCGCGCGTACACCGCGGGCCGCCCCTGCTCGCTGATGTCGACGAGGAACGGCGGGGTGGTGGGCGGGCCGTCCGGGTCGCGCTCGGGGTCGGCCTCGACGAACAGCTCGACGACCGCGCGCTGCTGAACGGCCGGCAGGAGCTGTGCGTCGAGCTCCAGGCCGAGCAGCGGGGCGAGCAGCTTGCCCTCGGGCGTGACCTCCATCTCCCAGGCGGCGCCGGGCAGATCGCCGGTCTCGGCGCCGACGAGGTAGCCGATGCCGAGCCGACTGGCGTCGGCGGCGAGTTCGGCGAGCTTGACGGCGTCCTCGGCGGAGGGCTGGGCGGCGAGCAGGACGAGGTGCGGGGCCCAGCGGGTGTGCTGGGCGGGCCCGGAGCGGCCGGTGAGCACGGAGTCGTGGCCGGCAGCACCGAGGGCGCCGCGCCGCTGCCGGGTCTCGGCCTCCATCGTCTCGATCAGCGCCTCGATGCCGTCGAGGTGGCGCAGCCGGTTGGGGGCGAGCGCGGTGAGGTCCTCGCCGAAGCCGACGAGGGTGATGGTCATCCGGTCCGACCAGCCGTTGGTGGCGAGTTCGGCGGCGACGGAGGCGAACACGGCGGCCCGGTCGGCCTCGCGGCCGCTCAGCGAGACGATGCCTGGCACGGCCTCCAGGTTGAGCAGCAGCCGCGAGTCGTCCATGGTGCCGAGGCTGACGAGACCCGGGTACGGCGCCGCGGTGTCGACGTCCTCGTACCCCTCGGCATCCGCGCGCGCCAGCATCCAGAACGTCTGGTCCTGCCCGAGCTGCCAGGGCGCCGGCGGCTTTCCGGCCGGCTGGGCGAGCTGGAGGTGCAGATCGCCGTTGCTGAGCCAAGCGGCGTAGACGACGGGCAGCGCACGCGACTCGGCGGCGAGGGCGGCGGCAAGGCCGCGCAGCGAACGGTCCAGGAGCCGTACGCCCTCGGGGTCGGCCCCGACGAGCAGCGCGTCGTGGACGTCCTGGGCGTCCCCGGTCGGCGTCGGCGGCTCCATGCCGCGCCGCCCGCCGACGGCCCCCAGCGCCGACTGCCACATCGCCTGCCGGCGCCGCCGGCCGAGGGCGCCGAGCAGGCCGGCGGCGAGGAGGGGAGCGCCGACGAGAGCTTCGGGCAGACCGAAGGAGTGGCTTGCGAAGTGGCTTCCGGAGCCGCTGTCGGCGGCGGGGGTGACGTGCTGCTGCTCCCGCTCCCCGGCCGGGGCGGGACGCTGCTGGGGAATGGACACGTGGGAGTCGCCGGAGGCACCGGAACCGCCGCCGCTCGCGTGCTGCCCGTGCCCCTGGCCCTGCCCCTTGGCGTGATCCCCGGTCTTGGCGTAGTCGTGGATCTGCTGCCGCACCTCGTGGGAGACGTGGGCGTCGGGGTTCTCGACGAGTTCGCCGCCGTGCGCGTCGCCCGGCATCTCCATGATCCAGCCGGGACGGATGAGGCTGGCCTCGGACAGCCGCGAACCGTCGGGCTGGATCCGGTCCTTGTTGAGCTCGTAGATCTCCTTGTACCGGCGGCCGTCGCCTAGGTGCCGCTGGGCTATCTCCCAGAGGGAGTCGTGGTGACGGCCCTCGGGCGGCTGGATCCGGTAGTACTTCGTGTCACCGTGCCCGGCCGTGCCGCCCCCGGCGTCGGCCTGGGCGGCGGCGTGGGTGGCCTGCTCGGCGAGCGCGGCCGCGGTACCGGCGGCCTGCTCCTGCTGCTGCGCGAAGAGGCCCGGGGTCTGCTGGGCCGCGGCGACCGTGCCCTTCTGGTTCCCCTCCAGGCTGTGCCCGAGCTGCGACAGCCCCGGCGTGAGGCTGGCGGCGGTGGCACCGACGAGCAGCAGCGCGGCGACGAGCTGCCGGGCGAGCAGCTGGCTGGGGCCCGCGCCGGGGACCCGCCCCGGGATCCCCACGCCGGACAGCGCGGCCTTGACCTCCACCAGCACGCAGGCCGTGAACTGGGCCCAGGCGAGCCACACGATCACGGTGAGGACGTGCAGGAAGGTCGTGACGGTGATCTCCTGCTGCAACCAGTCGAGGCTGGGCGCGCCATGAGGCAGCGGCCAGCCGACCGTCACGGCGAGGGCACCGGGCACGCCGATGACCAGCACGAGCAGGGCGACGAACGCGAAGAACGCCTTGACGAAGTCCCCGAACGAACGCCGGCGCACGCGCACCGGTTGCGGTGTCCGGTTCCGCGGCCCCGCGGGGCTTCCCGTCGAGCCTGATGTGCTGCGTCGCGCCATGGCGGGTGTCCTGGGTCGTGTGTGGGAGGAGTTGGTTCGGGGGGTGGGTCGAGCCTACAGAGATCTTATTGAGTGGGACTGACAGCGTCGAAACAATCCCCACGACCACTCAAGTCACCGTCACACTGGGGCGGTCCGGGGCCGGATCCGCCGGTCGGTCCAGCCGGAGGCGGCTGTGCAGTTGGTGGGCCAGGTAGGGGATCGCCTGGAGTACGGCGCCGAGCGCGCCCAGGGCGATCACGGCCGGGGCCGCGGCGGGGTGTGTGTCCTGCATCCGCATGCCCCATGCGATCGAGAAGTACGAGGCCAGGGCCATGACCGCGGTGGACGAGACACCGGCGACGGTGCCGGGGAAGCGGGACACACGGCGTGCGGCCCGGGGGGACGCGGGCAGCGGGTCGGCACCGAGCGCCGGGTGCTTGGGCCAGGCGGCCTTGCCGCTCAGCTCCCGCTCGGTCGCCCGCAGACCGGCGGCCCCGGCCGCCTTGCGCAGCCGCGCCCAACCGGACGTACGCGACGTGCCGACCGTACCGCCGAACCATTCGTCCCACGGCAGTACGGCCCGCAACTCCTCCCCCGGCCCGCGCAGTTCGGCACCGACCGGTGCACCGGTCCGGTCCCGTACGAGGACGAGGGTCGTCAGGGCGTGCGGGCCGGTCAGCGGCAGCCAGTACTCCTGACCGCCGACGTACCGCAGGACGAGATCACGGTCCTGCACCCGCAGTTCGGTGTCCCGCCGGAACCGTACCGTCGCCCCCAGCCCGTCCGCGGGGGCCGGCCGCACGCGCTCCCGTACGACGGGGTCGTACCGCCGAAGGCGCATACGGGTCCGGAGCCGGAGGACCAGCCGTGCGACCGGGGCCACGAAGGCGGCGACGGCGGAGGGCACCACGAGCCAGGGAGACAGCGAGCCGGAGAAGACGATGACCGTGAACGCGGTGAACCACACACCCCCGGCCGCCAGCCGCGTTGCCCAGTACCAGGCGGGAAAGTCGCCGCCCCGGCCCAGCCGTACGCTTCCCCGCCGGCGGTTCTTCTTCGCCACCTTCGGGTTGTTCGCGCTCCTCACCACGTGCAGCGGGATGCCCGCCGCCTTGCAGAGCGCCGACACTCCGGTGCGGCTGAGCAGTTGGTCCCCCTGCACGGACCGCTTCGGCAGCGCGGGCGACTCGGGGAGCCAGTCCTCGATGTCGAACCAGCCCCTCAACGCACCGCTCTCGTCCTGGAGTTGGACCTCACCCCAGGAGCCGGTGACCGGCGGGCCCATGCGCTCCCGGTCCGCTCCGGGCACGTCGACGAAGACGGCACGGGTGATGCCGCCGGCGCCGACCGGGAGCCGCAGCGAGCGTCGCCGTGTGTGCAGGACGAGATCGGTGCCGTCCAGGTGGAGACGGGAGGTGTGGCACAGTTCGAGGCCGGGCCCTCGCCCGGCCGCCGGCCTGAGAGCGGGCTCGGGAATCATCACGTGACTCAAGCCAAGAATCGATGGACGGGTCAGGGTTCATGCCTCCCGCAGGACGGCCAGGGCGAACGCCAGCCGCAGGTCGAGCCAACTGGCCTGCGGGTGGTACACCTTGCCGTCCTCAAGGTGCTCGAACGTCAGGACCACGGGCTCTTCGTCGCCCTCCGCGCGCCAGGTCACCGGACGGGGCCGGTGCGAGCCCGTGCGGGCGTCGCCGTCCACCCCCAGGCTGAAGACCGAGTCGACCACGCTGCCCACCACCGCGCCCGCGCCCCGGACCACGTTCTCCTTGCCTCGCGTCGCGATCTCCTTCGCGCTGCCCCTCGCCCAGTGGTAGCGGGCCACGACGTCCGGGTGACCGGGCTGCTGGAGCCACCAGCCGTGCTCGACGGTGCGCCTTGCGGGCAAAGTCCGGTGGACCAGGCCCAGTTCCGCGCCCCCGGCGTCGGTCACCCGGTAGCGGGCCCCCGCCTTCTCCGGCGTGAGCGTGCAGACCGGTTCCGTCGGCCGTGTGGCGTCGTACAGCTCGTACGAGGGAGTCTCGCTCCCGGTGCCGGAGACGAGCACCGACGGGGCGTGGTACCGGACACCGTCGTGCGTCGACGGCACCCGTATCGCCCGTGGCCCGGTCAGCGGCTTACGGGTCAGCGTGCCGGGCCGCAGCACCTCGCCCACCGTGAACCGGCCCACCCGCTCCCAGGGGACGGGCGGGACCTCCGGCTCGCTCTTCCGGCGCCCGAACACGCCGGCTCAGCCGACCTCGTTACGGGCCACGGAGCGGCCGTGCACGACCACGTTCCCGCCGTAGAACATGCCGGTGAACACCGGCTCGTACGTCAGCTGCACCTCGACCTGCACCTCCTGGGCGTCGGCCGCCACACAGTGGGTCGCGGCGATGTCGGCGCCGGACATGTCCATCTCGCGGGCGAAGGCCTTCACCCGGGCATCGCAGTTCTGGAAGTTGATCGGCGCGGCGCCGCCCTGGTTGTCGTACAGGGCCTCCTTGTCGATGTCCTGGGCGGCGTAACGGGCGGCCTGTTCCGCGATGTCGGCGGCCCGTTCGCGCTTGGAGATCGAGAGACCGCCGTCGATGACGAAGGCGGACAGGGAGAGGAAGACCAGCGCGAAGATGATCACCGCGCCGGCGCCGGAGCCCCGGTCGTCGAGCTCGGCGCGACGGGTGGACCACCAGGTCCGCCAGGCCCGCCGGGTCCGCCGGGGCCACCTGGTCCGTTCGAGATCCGTCACGCCGACCTCCGGTACGGGTCCAGAGACGAGGAGAAACTGGCGGACAGGTGCGTGGGCACGTCCAGGCCCAGCATCGCAAGACCGCGCACCTCGCAGCTCACCTCGACCGTGAAGAACGGGTCCACGTCCGGGTCGAATCCCGCGCTCTTCTGCACGACGGACACCGGTCCGGAGCAGACGTCCGCGAGGTCCGCCTCGGCCGCCTTGCGGGCCTCCGCCATCGCCGTGCCGTGGTCCTTCTGGATCGAGCCCGCGCGGGCCGCGTCGCGTGCGGCGCCGTCCAGCGCGCCCCGGCCGTCGACCAGTTGGCCGAAGGCCACCAGGACCAGGATGAACATGATCATCACCGGGGCGAGGATCACGACCTCGACGGTCGACAGGCCCCGGTCCCGGTCCCGACCGTCCTCCTTGATACGCCCGCACACGGACGTCGTACGACCGCGCACGAAGGCGAAGCAGTCCATCTAGTTCGCCCCCTGGTCCTTCACGAACCGCTCCACCGGCCCCGACGACTGCGCGTGCACCGTGAGATCGAGCCCCGGGAACACCGTCGGCACCCGCGCCGAGATCTCCACGCCCACCGTGTTCTGCTCCGGCTGGAGCATCGTCACGTCCGGCGACAGCACCAATTGCGGGCCCAGCTGGCGGATGTAGTCGTCGACCACGCCCCGCGCCTCGCCCCGCCACGCGCCCGGCTGGTCGTGGGCCGTGGCACGGGCCTTGCGGGCGCCCGCCTGGGCCGCCGCCTGGGCCACATGGTCGGCGAAGAAGTACAGGGCGAACTGGACCGTCGCGAAGATCATGAAGAAAAGGACGGGAGTGAGCAGCACGAACTCGATCGCGGTCATGCCGGACTCACCGGCCTCGCCGCGCGCGGCCCGCGCACGGCTGCGCGCCCATCTGCCCACGCCCACAAACAACCCCGTCATCCCCGTCGTGTCGGACCCGCGATCAGCAGGTCTTGCTCGCGCTCGCGCCCTTGATGCAGTCGCCGACCTTGTTGGCACCGTCGCTCAGCGCGGCGTTGATGATCGCGGCCACCACGCCGACGATCGCCACGACGACCGCGGAGATGATGACCCACTCCACCGCGGAGGCGCCGCGGTCCAGTTCGCCGGAGCGGGCGCGCTGCATCCGGCCCTGCAGGAAGGTGACCAGGAAGTCCACGGCCGGGATCCCCGTACCGAAGTTCCGTCCGTTCATGATGAGTTGTCCTCTCGAAACGATTCGCGGTTGTGGATGGGGCTCAGACCTGGAACACCCGCATCGCCGCCGGGAAGATCAGGAACACCAGGAAGCCGGCGCACAGCAGCAGCTGGGCCACCAGCATCGACTGCGACTTCTCGCCCGCGCTGCCCTCGATCTCGGACAGCTCGCGGTGGCGCATGGTCTCGGCACGGGAGGCGAGCGACTCGCGGACCTTGGCGCCGTCGTCCGCGACGAGGGCCAGGGAGGCCGACAGGTCCTTCAGCTCCTCGACGCCCAGCTCCTCGCCCAGCGCGCCGAGCGCCTGCCACTGGCTGATGCCGGTGATCCGGGCGTCGGCGAGGGCGTTGCGGATGCGCTGGGTCGCCCAGCCGTCGGAGACCTCGGCGGCGGCCATCAGGGCCTCGGGCAGACCGCGGCCGCCCGCCAGGCTCATCGACACCAGGTCCAGGTACGCCCCGATCACCCGCCGCAGGTCGCGCCGCTTCTCGGCCGCGTCGCGCCGTACCTCCAGGTCGGGCAGGAAGAAGAAGAGCCCCCCGCACAACAGGGCCAGCCAGACCGGGATGACCGGGCTGGAGCCGAAGCCCAGCGTCCAGACCACGGCGAACAGGAACGGCCCGAAGAACAGCCCCGCCGTGGCCAGCAGCACCTTCGTCGCCAGGAACTTCTCCCAGCTGCGGTCCAGGACCGCCAGGTCCGCGCGCAGCGAGCGCTGCTCCCAGCCCTGCTGGAGGTAGAAGTCGGCGACACGGTCGCCGATTTCGGCCCTGAGCAAGCCGAGGCGTCCCTTGTCCCTCGTCTGCCGTGCGGACTCGTACGCGGCTCCGCGGGCCCGCATCGCGTCGATCCGGGCGACCTGGGCGACCGCGCTGCGCTTGGCCGGCATGAGGGCGCGGATGAGGGCGTAGACGCCCAGTCCGAGGACCACGCCGACGACGATCGGCATCGTGAGGTTCATCGGCGTATCCCTTCCTCCGGGTGGGACGGCTGCGACGACTGGGACGGTTGCGCCGGCTGAGTCGGTTGCACGGGCTGCTGCTGAACGGGCGTGCGCGGCCGTACGAACTGCACCGCCGACTCGTCCCGCACCAGGAACCGCTCCGGGGTCTCGATGGTCGACAGCTTGCGCAGCCACCAGAAGCCGAGCGCGAACAGGGCGCAGACGACGGCGAGTACGAGCTGGCCGACCGCCGTGCCGTACGGCTTCACGAAGTCGCGGTTGAAGACGGCGAGGCCGAGGACGAACGCGACCGACACGGCGACGACGATCTGCACCGAGCGCCGGGTGGAGGCGCGCTGGGCCATCACGCGCTGACGCATGTCGACCTCCTCGCGCGCCGACTTGGCCAGCGCGCCGAGGACCTGGCGCAGACCCGGGCCGCGCAGGCGGGCGTTGAGGATCAGGGCCGCCACGATGATGTCCGCCGACGCGTCATTGATCTCGTCGGCGAGGTGCTGGAGCGCTTCGGGCAGCGGGGTGCGGGCGCGTAGCCGGTCGACGAGGGCGTCGAGGTGCGGGCGGAGGATGGGGGCGGCGGCGCGGGCGGAGGCCGGGATGGCCTGCTCCAGGCCGACGGCGCCCGCGATGGTGTCGCGCAGGGACTCCGTCCAGGAGGCGAGGGCCTCCACGCGGCGCATGGCGGCCCGTTCCTCGGCCGCGCCGCCGAACAGGCGGTCCCAGAAGAAGACGAGGACACCGGCCGCGATGCCGGCCACCGCCCAGCGGGTGAGCAGCAGCACGGCGAGCCCGATGATGGCGGCGAGCGAGCCGCGCCGGCCGGCGAACCGGATCAGCTCGGCGGCCCGTTCGTTGGCCTTCTGCTTCTCGTGCTCGGGCTTGGCGGGCAGTCCGCGTACGGCGATCATCAGCAGGGCGAGCCCGCCGCCGACGGCGACTCCGCTGCCGATCGAGTACAGGACCTCGGTGGAGAAGAGGCCGCCCAGGGAGCCGAGCGAGCCGAGAGCCTCGTAGGCGGGCGCTGAGTACGTCATGCCGGTCACCCCCACGCCCCGTGCGGCTGGTAGCCGTAGGCCATCAGGTCCTCCAGGCAGGCTATGGGCGCGTGCGGTACGACCCGTCCGTCGGGGGCCTCCGCGAACACCTCGCTGGACAGCACACGTCCGTCGACGCCGTTGACCTCGCGGACGGAGGTCACCATGCGCTGGAGGCGGCCACCGGTCTGGTAGTTGTTGCGCCGCTGGATGAAGACGACGAAGTTGACCGCGCCCGCGATCAGCATCTGGCTGGCCTCGATGGGCAGCCGCTCGGAGGCCTGCAACGCGTACGTGGAAATACGGTTGAAGACCTCGCTGGAGCTGTTGGCGTGGATCGTGGACAGCGAGCCGTCGTTGCCCTGCGACATCGCGTTGAGCATGGTCACGATCTCGTCGCCCAGGACCTCACCGACGATGACGCGGGACGGGTTCATACGCAGGGAACGGCGGACCAGTTCGGCCATGGCGATGGCGCCCTGGCCCTCGGAGTTGGGCAGCCGTTCCTCGAAGGCGACGACGTTCGGGTGCAGGTCGTGGAAGGTGTCGAGGCCGAGCTCCAGCGCCCGCTCGACGGTGATCAGGCGCTCGTGCGGCGGGATCTCGTTGGCGAGGGCGCGCAGCAGCGTCGTCTTGCCGGCGTTGGTGGCGCCCGCGATCATGATGTTCTTGCGGGCGCGGACCGCGCAGGCCATGAAGTGCGCGACCTCGGGCGTCAGCGTCCCGTTGCCGACGAGGTCGGAGATGAAGACCTTGCCCATGCGCGCGCGACGGATGGACAGCGCGGGCCGCCGGGCCACGTCCATGACGGCCGAGAGCCGGGAGCCGTCGGGCAGCCGCAGGTCGAGCTGGGGGTTGGCGGAGTCGAAGGGCCGCGACGACAGGCCCGAGTAGGCGCCGAGGACCTGGATGAGCTCGATCAGCTCCTCGTCGGTCTCGGCGACCGGGTCCCCCTTCACCTCCCGTCCGTCGGAGTACCCGACGAAGACCTGGTCGCAGCCGTTGATGTCGATGTTCTCGACGTCGGGGTTGTCCAGCAGGGGCTGGAGCCTGCCCACTCCGAAGAGCGCGGCGTGCACGGCGGCCGCGTACTGCTCCTCGGTCTCCGCGTCGAGAGGGGTACGGCCCGCGTTGATCTCGGTGCGGGCGTACTCCTCCAGGATCTGGGCGATGACCGCACGGGCGTACTGCCGCTCGTCCTCGGTGGACATCGGCGCGACGCCGCCCACCTGGTCGAGGCGGCGCTGCTCGGCGATGCGGTCGCCGGCCTCCTGCCGGAACCGCTTGACCAGCTGGTGGTCGACAGCGGTCATCGGCCGGCTCCCGCGTGGCCCTGCTGGGCGGGTACGGCCCAGGCGGCGCCGTACTGCTGGTGGAGGTCCGCGGTGACCTTGCGGGCCGAGCGGATGAGCAGGGACTTGTCGAGACGGCCGCGCTTGCGGCCGGCCAGCTGGTCGGCGCCGGTGGGGTCGTCGGCGATGGTGCCGACGACACGGGCTCCCGTCTGGGCGTGCACCAGCATGTCGTTGACCTGGTTGACGAGCTTGGCTGAGCTGCTCGGGTCGGCGATCAGGACGACGCCGATGAGCGGGGTGGCAAGCGCCGCCGCACCGCGGGGACCGCCGTGCAGCTTGGTGGCGAGGGCGGCGGCACGGTCCCGGACCCGGGCGAGGGCCTCGGGCTCGGTGCGCGAGACGAGCAGCACGAGTGCGGCGTGCGGGAACAGTTCGACGGCCGGGGTGTCCCCGCTGATCCGCCCGCAGTCGGCGATGACGTCGGCGGGCGCGTTCGGGGAGTCGGCGAGGGAGGCGAAGGCGTGTCCGAGGGTGGGCCAGAGCCCGGCGAGCCCGGTGGCCTGCTCGGCGATGCCGAGTCCGACGAGGACTTCGAGTCCACCGCTCAACGGCTGGACGTGGTCCCAGAGTTGGTCCGGCACGAGTCCGCGGCGGGCGGTCGCCGCTATGGACAGCATGCCGATGTTCGGGTTGAGCTGGCCGCCGTGCGCGGCGGCACTGCGGTAGACCAGGTCGCCGCCCGCCGGATCGGTCTCGGCGAGCAGCGAGCGCCGCGGCCAGACCGCCGCGAGGGCGACGGCCGTGGTGGTGACGCCGGGGGAACCCTTGTCGGCGGCGATTGCGATGAGCGCCATGGGGTGGGAGCCGCCTTCTAGTTGCCGGTGCCGGAAACGTGCACGATGGCGACCGCACTGGCGGACGCGGCACGCGCCACGGCGGCGGCGTCGGCCTGGTCGACGAGCAGGGTGACCGAGAGGTTGCCGGTGCTCACGGTCGCGTCGCTGTTGTCGGCGACCTTCTCGACCTTGGCGGTATCGACGATGGCGCCGCCGCCGGAGGTGGTGGAGCCCGCGCCGGAGCCGGTCTTGCCGGAACCGGAGCTGCTGGTGTCGACGTTGTAGACGGCCACGACGTCACCGGACTTGATGTCGGCCGGGTACTGGCCCTCCTTGAGGGCGACACCCACGGCGGCCTTGCCGGCGGGCAGGGAGCTGCCCTCGGCGAACATGTCACCGATGACGACGGTGCCCGGGTAGATCGTGGACTTGGCCTTGAGCTGCTTGAGGGCGCCCAGCTGGGACCACTTGACGTAGTGGATGCTGTCGTCGGCGGCCACCATCACGGAGGTCACGTTGCTGTCGCTGACGGGCTCCCCGGCCTCGATCTGCTTCGTCACCTTGACGACCTCGATCCGGTCACCGGCGCGCAGCACGAGCGTGGTCGCACCGAGCGCACCGAGCAGGATCAACAGGACGGCCAGGGCGGCAAGTGCCGGTTTACGCTCGCGAGGCGGAGTGGGAAGCCGGTCACCGACCGACGGCTGAGCCGGAGCGGCGGAACGACCGGCGCCCGCCCCCGTACGCTCTTGGATCTTCACGCAACCGCTCCCCGTACACCCAAGAAAATGTCTGCCAAGTTTCCTGTAAAAGCGGACACTTCACCCCCGAACGCCCGCACAAGAGAACACGGGACACACTGGACGCACCGCCCGACCTGGCCGGTTACCCAGCACTGGGGTGAGTGTCAAGCGATCGCACCGTATCAGCCGTGCATACGCCCCTCAAGGCGCATAGGGACTGCTGAGACTCAGCTGATGCACCGTTACCCCCTGCAACGAAGCTCAGCGGCAACCGGTTTGAGCAACGGGGGCCGAACCGGCTCCGCGGTGTGCGCCAGCGAATCCAGGGGGAGAAGGAGGCGGCTCCCCCTCATGGGAGCGCCGTGGCCGTTCTCACGCGGTGACCATGAGAACTCCACGAATTACTTACGGAGCCGGAACGACTCGCGGAGCCGGCTCTGCGGACGGTGCCGGATCATCCCTATGGGGGACAGGCCGCGGCAGGGGCGGAACCCGGCCCACTCAACCGGCGTACTCCCTGTCCCATCGACTCTGCCGCAGTGCACCCCAAGTGCCCATGACCACGGCGCTCACGAAGAGCGAAAGGAGCAGGCCACCGTCCGAGAGCGTGCTCTCCTCCACGGTTGGACTTGCGGTGCCTTCGGGGTCGTACCGGACACGAAGCGTGTCACCTTCAGCGACGTAGTCTCGACAGCCATCACCTTCCGAGAGGGACGGCGATATGCCCCGCCCGTCGGATGCGCGAAGGTCGCATCTGCCGTTCCTGGCTTCCTTCTTGTGAACGACCACGGCGTCCGTCCACTCGCCGCGCTCAGCAAGCGCCACCCGATCGCCGGCGCTCTCGCCGAACACGCCCAGCGCCACCCCAGCGGCCAGAGGCACGACGAGTTGCCGGGCGACCTTCCGCCGACGGCGCGGAACTCTGCGGAGGAGCACAACCATCCAACCCGGAGCTGTCGCCACCGTGCCCCACCGCCGTTCTCCGCGGCGGCCTGAGCGGTCGTGTTCTGGCTCACTTCGCCCCCTCACCCACGTGTGCCATTACTTGAACTTTACCTTCGCTCGGCAGAGTGGGTGGCGGCGCCGTGAATACATCGCTGCCGCCAACCCGGCTTGTGGCGGGTGGTCGCCCTTCACTCACGCGAACCCGTTGTGCTGCCGCAGCTTGCCGCGACAGCGGCCCCGGCCGATCTGGGCGCTGCTGGCAAACTCACCCGCGTCCAGGGACCGCAGAACTGTCGCCCGTTTGAGCACGATCGGGACACAGGGCAGTCCCACAAGGGCCCTGTACGCCCGGAATTGCCCACGTTCTCAAAGAAGTTCGCTGTGGCGAAACCAAGAACCTGCTCGATACCGTCAGACCTCTTGACGGAACTTCTGTCTCACGGGGAGTCAACTGTGAAGCGCCGCCCTCTGCCCGCCATCGCCGCGCTCGCTGCTGCCGCATCTCTGCTGCTGGCGGCCTGCAGCAACGGGAACGACAAGTCCAGCGACAACGACAAGATCGCCGGCGCCGACCAGGGAACGAAGACGCCGACGGCTTCGGCATCCGCTTCGGGAGCACCAGCACAGGACAAGCCGGACGGCGTGGACGTGTCGCTGCCCAAGGACATGAACCTGGTCTTCGACTGGGACAAGCCGAAGGACAAGAACGAGGCGGCGGCGATGGAGGACGCGGCGAACTACGTCCGCGCCATCTACCACGGCGTCGACAAGCGCACGTCCAAGGTCGCGGCCGTAACCGCCTACTCCACGGGCGAAGGGCTGAGCTACGCGCAGACGCAGATCAACGACAGGGTCGACGGCGGCTGGACCGCCACTGGCACCCGACGTCATTACCAGGCCACCACCCGCTCCGCCTCGAACGGCAACTCGGTGGAGGTCGACTTCTGCGTGGACTCCAGCAAGTTCTACGGCAAAGAGGTCAAGACCGGGAAGGTCCTGAAGAGCGAGCCCAGCATCGCGGACTACGACTACTTCAAGATCATCATGGTCAAGCTCCCCACGAGCGAAGGCCTGTGGCAGGCATCCAAGGTGTTCGTCGAGACGAAGGCGGAGAAGTGCCGATGAACAGGTCACGGCGTGCGGCACTCAGCGCCGCCATAGCTGTCCTGGCAGTGACCCTCGGCGTCACCGCCCTCACGGAACCCGCCTACTCGGCAGAACCGCCGAGCAACGGCCATGGAGCCAGCACTGACAAGAAGGGCGGCACCGACGGCACCGGCATCTATGCCGCCGCACGCATCCAGTACTCCGGCGCCGTCACCAAGGACGGCAGCACCGGCAACGTCACGTCCTCCGACGTCAACTGGACGCCACCGCCCTGCTGGTACGCCCCCTACCTCGGCGCCAAGGACTTCAAGAAGAAGATGTCCGAGCAGATCGAGACCGCCAAGAACACACCCGGCATGGGCGGCACCGCAGGCGCGGCGATCGGCGAGATGCAGCGCCACTACGAGGACGAGTACGGCTGGACCGACACCCCCGGCTACAAGGACTACAACGTCGAGAAGGACGGCAAGGGGATGTTCTGGGCCGGTGTCGAGAATCCCGACGAACCTGACGTACTCAAGCGGGGCTCATGCAACGACCTCCCCTTCTGGGTCGACAACGGCAAAACCCCACCGCCCCAGTACGAAGAGGCCGTCACCCCAGAGATCCTCGCCGCCCTCGCGTACCAGCGCATGCAACTGCCCGACACCAAGGTGACCCTCGCGCCCGAGGCCACCACCAAGGTGAACCTGCCGACTTGGGCCTGGCTCGACAAGGCCGTCTTCGACGAGGTCCAGGCCACGGCGGCCATCAACGTCCCCGGCTTCAACATCCAGGCCACGACCACCGCCAAACCGGTGTCCCTGAAGCTGGAGCCGGGCACCGAGGACGCCGAGACCTACCCGGCCTCCGGCGAGTGCGCCATCAACGCCGACGGCTCCATCGGCGCGCCCTACGCCAAGGGCAAGGCCGACGAGACTCCGCCCTGCGGCCTCAAGTACCTCCGCTCCTCGGGCAATGGCACCTTCAAGCTCCGGGCCACCATCACCTGGGAAATCAGCTGGACCGGCACCGGCGGCGCGGGCGGCGACCTCCCCAACGGCACCTTCGGCACCACCCAGGACATCACGGTCCAGGAAATCCAAGCCGTCAACCGCTGACAGACCGATTGGTAGGAGCATGGGAACCGACGGCGACAAACCAAAGGTGGACAATCCGGAACGGGAGCGGCTGCAGAAACTGAAACTGCAGCTCGAGAAGGAGCAGGGCGACTTCGTCGACGCCTTCAAGAGGGCGGCTACGGACATCGGCAAAGGAGGCCGGGACTCCTCGAAGTCCTGGGTCGGCAAGAACGCCGACAAATGGCACGAAGACGCGGCCGGTCACCGCAAGACGGTACGCAATCGCATCACCAGGGTCCTTGAGGACATCCAGCGTGAAATCGGCAGCATGCCGGAGAAAGTGACACCGGAGGAAGCCAATTCAATGAACCGCAACAGACGTCTGTACTGACCGGTTCAAGAGCAGTGGATCCGACAGGAGGGGAACGGGGAGGGCATGCGCCCGGACGACGGGGGAAGCAGCAAGGGAGTCTTCTCGGGGGTTGACCCCGACAAGCTCAAGGGCACCATCGACTCCGTACGGCGGGACCAGGAGACGCTTCAGGACCGGGCTTCCTACTACAAGGCACAGCTCGCCTACTACGGCTTGGGCGGGCAGGAACTCTCCGATGTGCTACGCGTGGCGTCTTGGGCGCAGGACGAGTTGCCCATGCTGAAGCGCCGTTATCACCTGGCCCTGAACATGGACAACGTCCCGTACGCCGGCTTCAAAGGCATGGTCCAGATCAACGAAGCGCAGGTGAGCCGAGCCGCCAACGCCGCTGCGGCCAAGGCCGCCAAGCGTGCCACGGAGCTCGGGAAGAAGGACCCAGAGGACCTGAGCCCCGAAGAATTCGACGAACTGAACGAGCTTTTGGCCCAGAACTACGACGAATACCCCTTCGCGGAGAAGGTCGTAGGGGCACTCGGAGCGCGGAAGACGCTGCAGCTCTGGGAGAAGATGAGCAACCTCGACAGGCCTGCCGGATACGGCGAAACCTCCGACTTCGCACGTGCCGGCGACCTCGACGAGATGCAGAAGAACCTGAGTCTCACCGTGGCATCTGCCACCAACTCCGATTCGCCGGCGATGCAGAAGTGGAAGAAGGACATGATCGCGATCGGTGACAAACCGATCCGAGACCCAGGTCCGGCCCCGCACGGCGACTCCGGCGGCCCCGAGGGCTTCATCGTCACGAGCAACCTCATGCGGTACGGCGACTACGACGACAAGTTCCTCGTGGACTACGGAAAAGCCCTCGTCAAAGAGGACAAACGGGTCCTGGAGGGCGCCGACCAGCCCTACGCTTCCGGCTGGGGCACCACGGGCACGGTCAACCACCTCGGCAACGACGAGGGCAACGACCCTCTCACCGGCTACATGAAGGCACTCGCCAACAGCCCTGCCGCCGCGACCGGGTTCTTCACGGCGCAGCAGAAGGGCGACGGCGGCAAGGCGGAGACGAACTTCAAGTACCTCTTCGAAGACCGCACGTGGCCGGACGACAGCAAGCCGGGCAAGGAGAGCGTGACGGGGCTCAATTCGATGGGCCTCGCTCTGGAGGCAGCCACCACCGGCCACCGCCCGGGCGAACAGGCCACAGCAGAGGACATCAAACACTCGAAGCAGCAGGCCGAGTTGTTCAGCGCCCTGGTGACGTCGGTTTCCAAGGACCAGGACCGCCTCCTCGACCACGCTTTCCTCTCCGACAGCTTTGCGAACATCTCGGCTGAGTACATGCCGGATCTGCAACGCAGTCTGGATGGGGACATCATGTATGGGGAAAAGCTTTACCCAACCCCTGCGGCCACAGCCAAAATCGATACCTACGATGCTGCACGGTTCCTGCATGCGGTGTCCCGCAACAAGGAAGGGTACGACCGGCTGAACGTCTCCCAGCACGTATATGCTGCCGCGTTGATGGAGGCACAGGCGAAGCATCCGGATGCGTATCCTCAGCCGACTGACGCCACAATCGATAAAATCGCTTATGAAACTGGCCTGTTCCAGGGTGTTATCGGCGATGGACAGCGCTTCCAGGCCGACAAGAACGACGCGGATGCGAACGCGCGTGACGGCGCCTGGAAGGAACACGCGAGCCTGTGGGGCGGTTCCTTGGTCGGCAGCGCCACATCCATTGCAATGGAGCCGTTCACCGGTCCGGCAGGTGTCTACGCGGGCGGCCTTGCCGGCACGGCTGCCGGCGAGATCTTCAACGGAATCCTCGACGGCTTCGACGGCGACGGTTCCGAGGAGAAAGAGCAGGTCTACAAGAATGTAAAGCGCCTGGATCAGATCCAGCACTCGGCGATCCTGACGACCCAGGAGTCCGTCAAATCCGCCACCGGCGACCAAGCTGCCGCATCCAGGGCCGGGGACGAGGCAGGGAAGGGCTTCAACAGCGCCAACAGCCTCATCAAAAACAGCAGTGCTGCCCAGTAGCTCTCCAGACAGTTCGACAGAGATGAGGTGATCGGCCTTGACGGAACCGACCCAGCGCAGGCGTTCTCGAAAATCCTTCATCTACGGAGGTGTTGCTGCGATTGCCGCTATTTCCCTGCTCACTGCCTATCTCCTCGGAGCCTTCGAGAAGCGCGGACACATCGGCGCCAAGGACATCTGCCAAAACGTGCCTGACCGGAAGGCCACTGCTCAGCTCTTCAACTCCAAACTTGCTCGGTCAGCCCATTACGACTTCACCGAGAACTGGAATCCGGACCCGGACTGGCGTTACAGGAGCTCCTGCAGCGCCATCGGAGATAACGACCACGCCCTCTTCTCCCTCGATGCCAAGGCAGGTCCCGCTATACCTTGGCAACAGTGGGCAAAGACGCATATCCCACCGAATGACGGAGGTAAGTTCACCTATTTCGACGCTGGCGTCAAGGGCGTCTCCAATTCCGAAGTGGCCGCGATCTGGGTGCCCTGTTACGCCCACGAGAAGACAAGTAAAGCCCAGTACAACATGACCGTCTTCGCCGACGCCCTGAAACCACTTGAAGCCTCGGACAAGGAAGCACGCCAGACGCTCATCGACCTGGCCACGTCTTTCGCCCGTCAAGCCCACAAGGACGCGAAATGCGACCTCCCGTCCAAACTGCCGGCCTGAGAGCGGGGCGTGCCCCGGAATCCGTCCCGGCCCCCGATCCATGTGACGACGCCGTGACAGTCAAGGAGATTCCCGTCGGGAATCGCGAGGCCTCCACACCCCTCGTATGCTTCACCACCAGCGTCGCAGCCAACTCGCGACGCAGCAGCTGTCAACGGGGGAAGGACCGCACATGGCGGCCACGGACGGCGGTGATGCCGCCGAACTGAAGAGGCGGGCCGAGAGGGCTGCGCGGGTGCGCGCGGGAGGCTCGGGCCATAGCGCGGCGGCTCGGTCCGCATCTCGATGACGTGGTGAAGAAGGCGGGTCCTCGCGCCGCCGCCTTCGTACCGGTGACGACTCGAACGCGATCTGGCAGGGCCCGTTCGCCGACGAGTGCACAGCGACGCTGCGGACGCGGCAGAGCAGCCTGAACAACATGGTCGGCGCACTGCTCGCCGATGCCACGCAAGGGGAGGCGCAGGCCGACGAGTTGGACCGGCAGGCCAAGGAGAAGGGCAAGAACAGGGCGAAGACCGGTACGGGCGGCGGTAACTGATGGCGTTCCGGGGGTTCGACGCCGGTAAGCTGACCGGGCTCGCCAATGATCTGGACACCCTTGCGGGACAGTCCGGGCGGCTGCACGCCCCAACTCGCCTCCGTCCTGACCAGCGCCCAGCAGAACCTGCCGCCCGGGCAGAACGCCTCCCGCGATCCCGGCCTCCAGGACCTCGTCGGTGACGTCGTCCCGATGCCGGCGGTCTTCGGCGGGCGGCGTCTGCCTGGTTCCCTGGGCGGGGAACTCTGCGACATGCAGGCGTCCATAAAACGTCGTATCAAGCAGTTGGAGGGAGCGCAGGAGCTGTCCGACCGCGGGTACCCGGTCAACGACAGCGATCTCTTCCTCAACGAGAACCCGCCCGACGCGAAGAAGGTCGACGACGCCCTTCGCCATCTGTCAGGAGTTGCAGGGCAAGGACTTCGGGACCGACGGAGACCGCGACGACCTGGAGAAGGTCTCCGGTGAGTTCGACGGGCTGACGGCCGCCGAGATGGACGCGCCGGTCGAAGGCCTCCCCCAAGGACCTCGCCTTATACAACCAACTGCTCGGCAACACCGACGACTCGATCTGGAACCCCTTCGACGAGAACGGTCTGCCCGAAGACAAGCGCCGGGAGACGCTCAGCCGGGCGCTGTCCGAGATCAACCCGAAGAACTTCGGCAAGTTCCAGACGGCCTTCCCGGCATGCAGCCGGAGGTCACCAACACCGGCGCGTGGGAGAAGGGCGGAGAGGCGGACAACGGCCTCTGTTTCACAACCAACCCGTCCGTCCTGGCCGCGGCGTCAAACGGGTTCCCGGCACAAGGGGCCACGCTGTCGGTGCTCCGGTGGCGTGAAGAGCTTTTCCACCGGCTTGTCGATCACCATCTCCTACATCGACACCGATACACAGACCGCCGGGTTCGGCGCGAATTGTGCGGCGATCCCCGCAGCCGTCTACAAAGACGTCAGGGTCGGTGACACGGTCGAGTTCGCAGGAGTCCTGTTCACAGTGTCGGACCTGTCGGACGACGTCGTACGTATGAAGCGGACGAGCGCATAGCAAAGCGCAGGAACGTCGATGAGCCTTCCGTCCCCGTCGTGCCCTGTGCGGATGCGTGGGAGTTCGTCATCGGCGACGAGGAACGGCCCACGGCTCTGGGCACATGAACGGGCCTGTCACAGCATGAAGCGGCGAGAGGTCGAACACCTCGTTGCAACCCTGCGGCCGATCAGGTTGGAGTGCCGGCCCTCGAAGGCCGCCGGGCCGCGAAGCGCCCCCCGGCTGAGACGGATAGCCTGTGCGGGCATGTCAACGTGGCAGTGCCACGGGTCCCCAGGAAGGAACACGGTCGATGCGGGTGTCCGTCACGGTGGTCCGGCAAGGCACGGATCCACAGGACGTCAATCTTGACTTCAGTGAGGACGCGAGTGTTGCCGAGGTGGCCAAGGCGTTGGCGCCGACGGCCGCTCCCGCCTCCGCCGTAGTTGCCGGGTTGGCGCAGGTTTCGTACGACCCGCGGTTCGACGGCACGGCGGCGCCCACCGCACCCGTCCTGTGGGCCGACGGGCTGCACTGTGCCCCCGACGCCCGCGCGAGCGATGTACTCCGTGACGGCATGCGCATATCCGTCGACGACAGCGTGGGCCCGTTCCTGCGGGCGGGCGAGCCGTCGGGGCGCTACGAACTGCGCGTCACCGGAGGACCGGGCGCCGGCCGGGTGGCCCGGCTGGCCGCGGGTGTGACGACCATCGGCTCGGCGCAGACCTGCACCATCGCCCTGCCCGACCCTCGTCTTTCCCAAGAGGCGCTGCGCGTGAGCCTCGCCGTCGACGGCCGCGTCACCCTGACTCCGGGGCAGGCCGGCACCGAGGTACTCCTCGACGGTGAACCCGTCCTCGGGGAACGCGAGTGGCCGCTGGGCGCGCTCGTGCGCTGCGGCGGTTCCCTGCTGGTCCTCGACGACCCGGTGGAACCCGACGCGCACCTGGCCCCGATGGGAGAGGGCGGGCTCGCCTACAACCGTCCGCCCCGGCTGTCCTCGTTGCCACCGCGGGCGCGGCTGGTGGTTCCCGATCCGCCCCGCAAGGCCGAGCGCCACCGCTTCCAACTGATCGCCTCCGTCACACCGTTGATCTTCGGCGTGGTCATGTACCTCATGACCAAGCAGGTGTACACGCTGCTGTTCTGCCTGATGAGTCCGGTGATGATGGCGGGCGAATGGGTCAGTCAGAACCGTGAGGGCAAGAAGAAGAACCGCACATCGGTGAAGGAGTACAAGGCGCAGAAGGCCAAGTATGACGAGGAGTTGGCGCGCCTTTCCGCCGCAGACCAGCGGGCGCGGCGCACGGCCTACCCGGACGCCGCCTCCCTCCTGCTGTTCGCGACGGGACCGCGGCGCCGCCTGTGGGAGCGCCGGCTCACCGACCCGGACGCCCTCGTCCTGCGCGTCGGCGTGACGGATCTTCCGGCGAACATCGAACTCGTCGCCGGCCCCGGCCGGGGAACGGACGACGGGCCGCCCACGCCACCGCTCGTCCAGGATGTGCCGGTACCACTGCCGTTCACGGAGCTGGGTGTGGTCGGCCTGGCCGGGGCCCGCCCCCAGGCCTTGGCGGGCGCCCGCTGGTTCGCCGCCCAGGCTGCCGTCCTGCACAGCCCACGCGATCTGTCCCTGGTCGTGCTCTCCTCGGCCCCGGATGCCGACGCCGCGTGGGGCTGGGTGCACTGGCTGCCGCACGCCGCACCGCAGATCGGCCAGGACTGCGTCGCCCTCGTCGGCTCGGACGCCGAGACCATCGGCAAGCGCGTCACCGAGCTGCTCAACGAGCTGAACCGCCGCAAGGAGGCAGCCGCGGCGGGCGCGGCGGGCCGGCTGCGGCCCGACCCCTACGTACTGATCGTCCTGGACGGTGCGCGGCTGCTGCGCCGCGTGCCCGGAGTCCCGCAGCTCCTCCAGGAGGGCCCGCTGAACGGGATGTTCGCGCTGTGCGTGGACGAGGACGAGCGGCTGCTGCCCGAGGAGTGCCGGGCGGCGATCTGCTGGCCGATGGGCTCGGTGGACCACGTGGTGCTGCGTGGAGCGGGACTGGACGCCCTGGGCGAGGTGCTGGCCGACCAGGTGCCCCACGCCTGGTGCGAGTTGCTGGCACGCTCGCTGGCGCCGGTGCGCGATGTCAGCCGCGACGACGCGGACAGCGCGCTGCCGTCGGCGGCCCGTCTGCTGAGCCTGCTGCAGATGCCCGATCCGACGGGCGCCGACATCGAGCGGATCTGGCGGTCCGGGGGCGCCACGACCCGCTTCCCGGTCGGTGTCGGCGCCGAGGGGACCTTCTTCCTCGACCTCCGGCTGGACGGACCGCACGGGCTCGTCGCCGGCACCACCGGAGCCGGCAAGTCCGAGCTGCTGCAGACGCTCATCACCTCGCTGGCCGTCCACAACCGGCCCGACGCCCTGAACTTCGTCCTGATCGACTACAAGGGCGGCGCCGCGTTCCAGGACTGCTCCCGGCTGCCGCACACCGTCGGCATGGTCAGCGACCTCGACGCGCATCTGACGGAGCGCGCCCTGGCCTCGCTCGCCGCCGAACTGCGGCGGCGTGAGGAGATCCTCCTGGACGCGGGCGCGAAGGACATCGAGGACTACGCCGACACCCGGCGGCTGCGGCCGGAGCTGGAGCCGATGCCGCGCCTGGTCATCATCATCGACGAGTTCGCCTCGCTGGTGGCCGAACTGCCGGACTTCGTCGCCGGTCTCGTCGACATCGCCCGCCGTGGCCGCTCCCTGGGCGTCCACCTCATCCTCGCCACGCAGCGTCCCGCGGGCGTCGTCAGCCAGGACATCCGTGCCAACACCAACCTGCGCATCGCGCTGCGCGTGACGAACCGGGACGAATCCGCGGACGTCATCGACGCCCCGGACGCGGGGAGCATCTCGAAGTCCACTCCGGGCCGGATGTACGTACGGTCCGGTGCGAACGCGCTGGTGGCCGTCCAGTCGGCGCGCATCGGTGGCCGACGCCCCGGTGCGTCGTCGGCGCCGAGCGTCGGTCTCCTCCCGCTGCCCTGGGGCTCCATCGGCCGCCCGCTGCCCCGGCGGGCCGACGACGGGGACGACGGCACCATGGTCACGGACCTCGCGGTGCTGGTCGACGCGATCGCCGAGGGATCGCAGCGCATGGGCTTCGGCGCGCCGCACAGCCCGTGGCTGCCCCCGCTGCCCGAACACGTCACGATCGCCGACCTGCACCAGGAGACCAGCCCCGCACACGGCGACGTGGCCCCGGCGGTCTTCGGCGTCATCGACGTCCCGGCCCGGCAGGCGCGCTCCCCGCTCAACCTGGATCTGGTGGACGGCGAGCACCTGCTGATCATCGGCGGCCCCCGGTCCGGACGTTCCACCGCACTACGCACGATCGCGGCCTCCCTGGCCACGACCACGAGCCCCGCCGACGTCCATCTCTACGGCATCGACTGCGGTGCCAACATCCTGCTGCCGCTGACCCGGCTGCCGCACTGCGGCGGCATCATCACCCGCGACGAGACCGAGCGCCTCGTCCGCCTGCTGGGCCGCCTCCAGGCCGAGATCACCCGGCGCCAGCAGCTCCTGGCCCATCTCGGCGTCTCCAGCGTGGCGGAGCAGCGGGCATCGGCCCAGGGTGAGGACCGGCTGCCGTACATGGTGCTCCTCCTCGACGGCTGGGAGAGCTACGTCTCCACCTTCGAGGGCTACGACTACGGCAAGCTGATCGAAGCCGTCACCCGGCTGTTCCGCGAGGGCCCGGCCGTCGGCCTGCGCGTGGTGATGACCACGGACCGCACCGGCATGTCCGGCGCCATGACCACCTCCTTCGGCGAACGGCTGATCCTGCGGCTCACCGACCCCAACGACTACGGCATGGTCGGCATCAACCCGCGTTCCGTGCCCAAGGACATGCCGCCGGGACGCGCCCTGCGCCTGACCGACGACGGTGTGCAGGAGTGCCAACTCGCCCTGCTCGCCGCCGACCCGGCGGGCAAGGCGCAGGTGGAGGCGCTGCAGCGGATCGCGACGGAGGCCACTCGGCTCCACGCCCGTCCCCCACGCCCGCTCCGCCCGATGCGGGTGGACGCCCTGCCCGTACGTTGCACGGTCCGCGAAGCCCTCGCCCTGGACCCGGAGTTCGCGCCCGCGTCGGACCTGTGGGCCCTCGTCGGCGTCGGTGGCGACGAACTCGCCCCGCTCGGCGCCGACTTGTCCGAGGCCGGACCGGGCTTCGTCGTCGCGGGACCGCCGAAGTCGGGCCGGTCGAGCACCCTGATCGCGATGGCACGCTCGATGACGCGGGCAGGTCTGCCCGTGGTGCTGATCACCCCGAAGCGCTCCCCGCTGAAGGAACTGGAAGGAGAACCCGGCGTCCTCGGCGTCCTCCCCGGCGACGCCACCCAGCAGGACCTCACCGACCTCCTGGCTCAGACGCAGGGCGGCCGGTACGCGGTCCTCGCGGACGATGCGGAACTCCTCTACGACACCCCGCTGGACTCCGCGCTGGAAGAGGTCGTCCGCAGCGGGCTCGACGGCGACCACGCCGTCGTCGCGGCGGGTTCGGCCGAGTCGCTCGGCTCCCAGTACCGCGGCTTCGTCGTGGAGGCCCGCCGCAACCGCCACGGCCTGCTCCTGGCGCCCACCGCGGACGCCGGTGAGCAGCTCTTCGGCGTCCGCCTGCCCCGCACGTCCTCGGCGGGCCCCGCCGGCCGGGGGGTGCTGATCCAGGGGGGCGCGGTCACGCAGGTGCAGGCCGTGATCAATGACTGAGAGCGCAGCAGGGGCCGGAAGCGGCTCAACCTGCCAGGGTGACGGACTGCTCATCGAACGGGGGCGGTGTGCGTGCTGATCGCTCAGCCGTTGCCACCCAACGTGCACGTAGGGCCCATCTCGACCGGGCCGGCCTGGGCCCTGCTCGGGGCCGGCGCGGTGTTCGTCCTGACGGCCGGCGTGGCGGCAGCGCTGTCACGCCGGGACCCCGATGCCAAGCGCCTGACCAACTGGCTGTTCGGGCTGGGCATGATCATGTGCGCCGTGGGCGGACTCGTGCTGCTGGGCGAAGCGTTCGAGGACCGGAAGACCAGCGACGGACTGCACGCGGCCGGTCACCAGATCATCGACGAGGCACTGGACTCGGCCCGCAACTGCGACCCCACCGCCCCGCAACCGACCTTCGTCTATCCGAGCCAACCCGGTTCCGGTGGCGCCGCCACATACGTTCCGTCGCCGTGCAGCACCTCGCCGCGCGACGTCACGCTGGACTCGTCGGTGACGACCTCCGACGGCGTGTACGAGACGCAGGCGGCGGACTCCTTCGACACGAGCGGGCACGTGACCGTCACCGACTCGGACAGCGGCAAGCAGGTCTGCGCCACCATCCCGGACACGGCGGCCGGCACCGGCTCCGTCACCGACGGCCCGTGCCGGGGCTAGGCGCCCCTTGTGGGTACGCCTACGCGCCTCCACCCGTCCGCTTGCGGTCCATCGCAGCAGGGTCCTTCTGGGCCTTGGTGACCAGAGGCTGCTCCTCCGGAGGGCAGGAGTCGAACAGCTTGCCAAGGGCCCCCATCCGGCCCTGAAAGTCATTGCCCCACTTGTCGGCGGCGGAACCGGCCCAGGTCTCGCAGCCGATGAGGTTGTTGACGGCCTTGATGGCGGAGCGGATGTTCGAGACGGACGCCTCGATCTTGTTCATGTCCTGGCGGCAGAGAGAGCCGAGCGACGACAGCTCCTTGGCATCGATCGAGTGCCTCAAAGCGCAGTTCGAGTCAGAAAAAAACTTCCGTGCGCGTCGTACACGGTGCGTGCCACCAGGTCCGCTCGTCCGCCGTGAGGGGGGTGATCCTCAGGTTGGCGGGTTTCCCTCAACCCCTGCGACGGACTGGGGCAGAGCAACACGGACTGTCGGCGCACCTGTCGACTGGTCCAGGCCGGAATGTGCGATTGCCGAAGGCGACGGGGTACACCTGACGGCCACTCAATCTGGTGGCAGAGATGTTAGTTTCGTGGCTCACGCTTACGGATTGTCACGAACTATCCTTCATTTGGCCAACATACCTTGCACAGGGTTGTGCTCCCAGCACCTTGTAGGGCACTCTCGACGATGCCAATAGGGCAGTTTTCCGCACCACTTACCGGTTGACACTGAGAGGAAAACAAATGAGGGGGAAGTCAACCAGTCGGCCCCTGCGTCGCGTTGCTGCAAGCTCCCTCTTCGTAGGCCTGGGATCGACCGCGTCATCATGTGTTTCATCATCTTCGGGACCCACGGCGCCTGACGCCGGTAGACAGCTGTCCGAGGAGTCGAAGTCGCTGGTGGGCCTCTTGTCCACCCGGGTCAAGACCGAACTGCGTGGCAATCGGAAGGCGAGGCGTACATTCTCAGTGAACCGAGAGGTGACATATCAATGTGGTTGACGAGCGAGCGACGTTCCAAGCGAATGATGCTGAGTCTGGTCGCCATCGGGGCATCGGTAGCCCTTGCTGCGTGCGATTCATCGTCCGGCGGACCCACCAGCAAGGAGGCGGGTGCCCGCATGTCGAAGGATTCGATTTGGCTCCTCAGTACGATGCAAACATCTTTGAAGGCGCCGGACCGGTACACCGTCACGGATGATGGCTCAACGGACAGGGCATGTGGAAATGGTAAGCACAAACGGACGTTCTCCGCACATATGAAAGTCCCGGCATCGCCGAATGCCCATACAGCTCTGATACTTGATGCGGGCCACGTCAGTGGGTCCCTTAGTTCGCGCGGATATGGACTGGACACCGAGGCAGGCAAGGTTCGGAAAAGCGACAATAAGTACGTCGAAGCGGTGTTCAACAAGAAGGCGCACACTCGCATCACCGTTACACTGACGGCAGACGGCACGCCAACCCTCAACTATGTGTTGACGGGAACGACGGATTGCCTGTGAGGCACAGCAAGGTCGTCGGGTGACCGGATACCTACTTGCCTGGTCACCCGACCTACCTTGACATCTACTCCCCATCCACTTCCTTGACGTACACGTCCGCATCCTGATTGCTCAGCTCACCAGCTGAAAGGACCTGTTTCGTGTGGAAGGAGACCTCGCCTTCTCGCTGTTCATTTGCCCAATCGTTGAAGGCTTCGAGTTGATGATCCTTCGAGAGCTCCTCGAAAGACTTGAGTTTTCCGTCCTCGCCCTTGAGGTCGTCGGGTAGTGGCGTGGTCTTCCATCCGCCGTCCATGAGTGTCGTGGCCATTGTGTACCGGGCCTGAGCGACCAATTCGAAATTTTTCTCGTTGACTTTCTCGGTCCGCTCAGGGCCGGATTCGACGTATGCGCCACCGCCGTACTCCTTGACGGCGAACATGCCGCCACGCCAGGCCAGTGTCCAGACAGCGGGAAGCTCGGGCTCGCCTACGACTTCCGATCCGAGGATCGCAGCCTGCTTGAGATGCTCCTTGAACGCCTTCTCCGACTCGTCCATTTCGCCGCGAATTTTCATCTCGGCGTCATACTCAAGGCGCTGAGTGTTGCCGAAGGCTTTTGCTGCAAGATCATAGGCACGTGGATCCTGCTTCCCGGCCGTGATCGCGTCATGGTCGAATTTCGCCGCTCTGGTGAGCACATCGTGCTGGAGTTTGCCCATCGCCTCATCGAAGGGCGCTGTCGTTCCGTCGTCATCGGAGAACGTCTTCATGAACCGGTACGTGTCCTGCGGACTGAGATAGAAAGCTGGGTCGACGCCGGGTATGTTGTCGTATTCGATCGGTGCACCAAAGGAGGAGTCGCCGCTGTTTTCATCGACATTGTGGCCGCCGATCAGAATCTCGGGCGCATAGGAAGCAGCGAGCCTTCCCATGTCCTTCTTGAACAGGCCGTTAAACTCGTGAGTCTCGGCGTGGCCTGCGGCGAGTATCGCATCGAAAGCGAATGTGCTCTCCCATGCATCGTGCTTGCCCGCGTCAACATGCCAGTTCCCATTCGCGTCCTCATGCCCGTGCACGCCGGAACCGACGTCGATGGCGTGGCCGAGAGCGGTCTGTGCGTCGCTGTTCTGCTTGCTGTACTCCAGGAGCAGCTTCAGGTGCTCGGGAAGGTTGGGGTTCTTCTCATCGCCCATCTGCGCAACGGCGTCGAAGACGGCACGCTGGTTGTCGCCGAGCGCCTCCAGGTTGAGGGCGACCGTGTCGTCCGGCAGGCCCAGGATGCGTGCGTTCTCGCCGCCGCCGCGAAAATCCTGGTCCTTGTCCTTCGCGACCTGGTCGAGGACGTTGGCTCGAACGGACTTGGCGAGAAAGTCGGAGGGAAAGTCACCGTAACGCAGCATGGCGCCGCGATCCCAACCCAGGGGAACGCCCTTGGGCACCGGCTGGAGGTACATCTTCTTGATCTTCTCGAAGCCCGGAGCCGGATAGTCCGTGCTGCAGGCCACGCCGAGGGCGTGACTGTACGCCTTGAGGTCCTCGCCGGCTGTCGAGCTTCCCGTGCCGGCGAGCAGGCTGGGGAGCGTCTCTGCCTGGATGGGCGGGTGCAGGTTGGCGTAGAACGACGAGCAGAAGTCCGGATCGTCCTTGTGGGCGGCGAGTTTCAGGGCGAGGTCGTGATATTTCTCCCCGGCCTTCGCGTCGCCGCTGGTGTTCTCGGAGAACTCGTCGGCCAGCTCCTTGCCCTCCTTGCGTGCCCGGGCGGCGCTGACGACCGGTTCGGGCACATGGACCATGTTCAGACCAGGGCGCTCCCGCTCCAGTGCCGCTCCGAGGGCCTGGTGGCGGGTAAGGGTGGACAGCTGGTCGTCGAGCCAGGTGCAGATGCCCAGGATCTGTGTCAGGTCGCTGGTATCGATGCCGAAGCGGCCGAAGCGGGACTTGAGGTTCATCGCACTGTTGCGCAGGTCACCCTTGTCCGTTGTGTAGGACTTGATCAGGCCCTGCATGGCCGTCGGATCTATTGCCGAAAACTCGCCCATTCTTTACTTCCCCGTTTACTTCTTTTTTCGAAACCTTGCTGCCGGCGACGGACGTGAACTCAGTAGCCCTGCAGGTCCATGCGCAGCATCTTGGCGTCGGCCTGCGAGACCTTCTCTGGACACTTGGCGATTTCGGCCTCGACAGCCAGAATCAGCTTGCCCACCAATGTCCGGATCCGCTGCTTTTTTCCGTGGAGGTCGTCCCGGAAGTTCGCGGCGACTCCGCCCCTCTCACCGGTCCACACCTTCTTGCCCTGCATGTCGGCGTCTGCCCTCTCCAACAGGCCCTTGAGGCGTTCGGATTCGGATCTGAGGTCGTTCCTCAGTGACACCAGGGCCGCTCGCCATGGATTGTCGACCTTCGGTTGGTCTGCCGGAGCGCCCATTCGTTCTCCCTCACCATTCCGTCACGCCCATGTAGGCCACAGCAAACGTCATGATGCCACTGGGAACCAACGGGCCGTAGATGGCGTGTAGTTGCAAAGAAACCCAGGACACGGTTGTTCTGAGAGTGGCGTAGAGTACGGTGCCACTTGCGGACGGCGTGTCCGTAACTTTGCTGTTGATACGGGGAGGAGCGGTCTCCATGGCAATCAGTGGTGCCGATCTCGATGCGCTGAACAAGCTGGTCAACCACTTCAAGAGCCAGAAGATCAACCTGGAGTCGGTGTTCAGCGGTCTGAACTCGGCCGCTGACGAGAGCCACGGTTACTGGACGGGCCCGCTGGCCGACAAGTTCCGCCACGAGTGGACGGCAATGAAGCCGCACCTCCAGAAGATCGTGGACCTGCTGCACGAGGCCCACCAGGCCTCGCAGACCCACCACGACAACATCCGCAGGGCCACCGCCGGCCACTGAGCCGATCAAGCCTCACGGAGCTTGTCACCCAGGCCCGGGGCGATCCGTCCGACCGTGGGACGGATCGCCCCGGGCTGGTTCTTGGTGAGGGGCCGACCTGGAGGAAGGGCGTGCTCCTGCATGCGGTTGAGGTCCCGGAGTTCAACTCGCCCGTCGTGTGGCGGGTGTGCCACGAAGTCCCCTCGCTGAACCACTAGGCAGTCTTGAACGGGGAGTAACGGGATGTCAGAGTTCGCGGGGGTCGACCCGCACCGGGTGCGTCTGCTGGCCAACAAGCTCAAGGACCTGGCGGACACGCTGGCGCGTGAGACACCGAACATCCAGAAGCTGTTCGACGAGTGGGGCGGGACGCTCAACCAGTCATTGCTGTTGCGACAGGTGACACAGGTCCAGGACGACGCGCGGGACATGGCCAAGCGCGCCGACGAGGCGCTGAACCTGCTGCACAACCCGCGGTTCGTCGACCCGAACGACCCCCACAAGGATTTCATCAACATTCCCTGGGACGTCTCGAAGATCAACACCGCGTACGAGGCGCAGCAGGAGGCGGCGAACCTCAAGCAGGCGCTGGACAACCCGAAGGATCCGTCGTCTCGGCAGACGATCGCCGAGATCGCCCAGTCGCTGGCCGATCACCAGGACGACCCGGCGTACCTCCAGGCGTTCATGGCGGGCGACGGCATGGGCCAGGCCGCACGCGTCGCGCGCGTCCTGCACGGGCAGGACGGCACGCACGACGGCGTGGTGCTGTCGAAGGAGTCCGAGGCGATCGTCGCGGAATTCGGCCAGGGCGTGCAGGCCGCGACCAGCCTCGCCAAGGACGGCAAGATCACCCTCCCGCCGAACTACCTGGACAAGCTGACCAAGCCGGACGGCGGCGACATGTGGTCCGTCGGCATGCTCTTCAAGTACGGCCCGGACGGGGACAAGTGGGACCCTCATGTCCTGTCGGCGGTCGGCGGCGCGATGCTCGACTGGCGGCAGAAGAGTCCGATGCGGCCCGACTACGTCAAGGGCGACGGCCTGTACACCGTCGGCGGCTATGTTGAGGGCAAGGACGACACCTACTGGTACAAGTCGCTCGGCCTCAGCGTCGACTACCTCAAGGGCAACAAGGGCGTCGACGCGAAGATTGCCGCTATCGACGCCAACGACCCGTCCCTCGCCCTCATGCAACGTCTCAGCCAGAACGCGGACGCGTCCCGCCTGGTGCTGACCGGGAACGACGGCGCCAACCACGCCGCGGCCCTCGTCAGCGACAAGTGGGCCACCCCCGGCCCATCCTCCTTCGACGACGCCAAGTTCCCCGCTGCTGTGATCCGTTTGGCGACCCTGGACCGGAAAAACCACGCCAAGGAGTCGGCGGAGGCGGCCGCCAACCTGATCAACGCGGGTGCTGCCGAGTACGCCAAGGAAAAGAACAAGGACGGCTACGGCAAGTCGCAGTACCCGGTCAACAAGGGCATCACGCAGGCACTGTCGACTGTCTTTCAGACATACGTGACTGACTTCGCGGACTCGACGGGCGTCACCAGTAAGCAGGGTGCCTACGCGAAGGACGGTCAGATCGTGGTGGGTCGTCAGTATGCCCAGGACTTCCTCAGCGGAGTCATGCAGAACAGCGACGAAGCCGGAAACGTCATTCAGGCGATCAACGCCCAGATCCGCCTGCGGGCGCAGCAGGGTCTGGACGACCCCGATGCCGCCAGAAACCTGAGAGACCTGGGTGAGTTGCGCGGCGAGGTATTCGCGGCCGGCAAGCAGGTCAGGCTGGACGCCGCCGCCCTGACGGACGCGGAGCACACGAAGGAACTCCTCTGGTTCAACATCATCTCCAGCGGCATTGCCGCGCTCCCGGCCCCAGAAATGAAGGTCGGGCCGAACACGGACATCAGGCCCTGGATCCAGGCGGCGATCTGGGCCGGCATCCCGAAAGCCGACACCAAGTTCTCGACGAACAATGCCGCCAATGTCGAGGCCGATTCCAAGGGCTTCGCGTTCGACGACGCGGCCGCCATGAGCGTACCCCTTGCCCAGGGCCTCATCCGTGCGGGCAAGATCAAGCCGCCGACGGGTCACCCCGAGTGGGCTGATGGCCACATCAGGTTCCGCAAAAACACCGACGATCTCGCAGACTTCAACTGGTGGTGGGCGCACCAGGTGAAAGGTGCGGGACAGGATATGCCCGAAAAGACCCTTGCCGATATGTGGGATGGCTTCAAGCGTGGCTCCGAATAGGAACAGGGAGGTGTCGCAAATGCTGGCGTCCAAGGTCTCGGTGACGGCTGCGTACGGTTTCGCCCGCGCCCGTCGTGTTCTTCTCCCTTTGACAGCCGTTGGCATGCTCTTCGCCAGTGCCGCCTGCGACGGCGGTGGCGGCGGTTGGCAGGCACCCGGAAAGGGGCAGGTGGCGGTTCTGTTGGACGGCAGGCACTCCGATGCGCTCAACCTCCTGCTGGGCGGTGATGTCAAGGGTCTGACCACTGCTGCAGACGGCACTGTCTACGCGATGCTCGACGGTATCCAGCGCATCAAGAGCGACCGCACGGTGCAGTCGTTGCGGCCCAACCTGACCAACGGCACCTCCGGTCTGGTCGCGTTGCCGGACGGCTCACTGGTCTTCGGCAAGGATCACACCGTCCAGAAATTCGGCCGGGACCAGCAGGTCAGCGTCCTGGCAGGCGTCTCTGGCAAGACACGCTCCGCCACGGCTCAGGTCCCGAAGTCGGCCACCGCTGCCGACTTCAGGTTCGGCGACCAGGCCGTCACGCCCGTCGGGGTCCGTCCCGACGGATCTCTGATCGTGCTCGACGGCGATGTGGTCTGGTCGCTTGCGAACGGGCGTCTCACTCGTGTGTACGAGGTCCCCGCGGCCGATCGGAAGACTCGAGAACTGGTCTCCTACCCGGCCGCCGCTGTCGATCGCAAGGGTACGGTCTACGTCACCAGCGGTCCGCCGGCCCGCACATCGAAGTTCGCGCACCTCGCGGACGTCATGGCCATCAGCCCCGATGGATCCGCCGCCCCCGTTGCCCTGCCCCGGTCCATCGCCGGCGTCAAGGCGCAACCCGGCGACCTGACGGTCAACGCTCTGACCGGGGATGACGCCGACGGCATCTACATCAACGCCTACGACCACAAGGCGGAGTACGTCCTCCACCTCCACGCCGGGCGAGCGGACATGGTGGCCCGTTCCTTGTACTCGCGGCAGACTTCGGCCTATCCGGACGTCTGTAACTTGAAGCACCCGGTGGACGCCGAGAAGGTGCCTTGTGACCTGCCCTGGCCCATGACATACCGAGACGGAAAGCTCGTTCTCGGCGGAAAAGATAAGTATTTCCTTGAAATCGGCACCAAGTAACGGGGACCACCCATGGGCATACCTGACGAAGACAAGCTCGGCTCTCTCTGCCGCCAGGACATGAACAAGATCGAGGCGTCCGTCTCAAACATCCGCTCAGCCATCACGGCCGTCAACAACCTCATCGGCTGCGAGACCTGGGTCGGCACCGCCGCCGACAAATGGGGCAATGACTTCCAGGGCCGCATGGGAGCCCTCGGCAAGCTGTTCGACTCCTATCCCCCGGAGGAGCAGCGTCTGGTCACCAAGGCCCAGAAGGACCAAGCGGAGATGGATCGCAAGCGGAGGGGCGCAGGGGCGTAGGGCCGACGGTCCCTGGCGGTCGGGGTCGCTCCTTCACGGAGGTGTGGTAACTGCCGCATCTTCATGGCGACTTGATCGGTGCGTTCATTTGTTAGCATCTGCACTCAGTGCCTGGCGGCCGATCGACTACGGGGTTGACATGGGAAGACCGGACGAACGGGGCGAGACGCCCGCGCAGTTGCGAAAACGTGCCGATGACCTGCGCGAGTGTGCCCGCAAGGCGAGGTCCCTTGCCGGGTCGCTGGGGCCGTATCTCGACAACGCGGCGACCCAGGCGACACAGGGGATATGGAAGGGTCCGTTCGCAGAGGCATCCACCGCGACGCTCCGCGCCCGCAAGGGCTCACTGCACTCGATGGCCGGTGATCTGATGGCGGACGCGCGGCGTTGGGAGACCGAGGCGCGCAACCTCGACGAAGAGGCCGCCAAGGCCAAGAGCGACAAGCCGGGCGGGTGAGCTGATGCCATTCGCCGGCTTCGACATCCCGAAGATCCGCAGCCTTGGGAGCAACCTGACGTCACTGGGCGACAACGCGGGCAAGCTGCACAGCGACATTTCCGCGGTGCTGACCCAGGCCCAAAGCCTGCTCGGCGGCAAGCCCGCCACCACGAGCCCGGCCCTCGAACCCCTGCTCGCCAACCCCTTCTCCTTCTGGCCTTTCGGGGCCGGCACCCTGCCGGGGTCGCTTCGCGGTGAACTGCACGACATGTCCGACTCGATCACGCGCCGCTGCAACCAACTGGAGAAGTGCAACGACCTGCTCGCCAAGGGGTACGCCATCGACGCGGCGCTCGCCTTCGCCGACGAGAACGCCCCCGACGAGAAGAAGATCACCGACGCACTGTCGGCACTCGCCGCACTGGACGGCAAGGACTTCGGCGACGACGGCAACCGCGACGATCTCGACGCGGTCAAGGACAAGCTCAACGCCCTGACCCCCGCCGAATTCGACGCCTTCCTGGCCAAGGTTCCGGCCGAGGACCTCCGCCGCTACGGCGACCTGGCGAAGAAGACGGACGACAGCGGCATGTGGTGGTGGGAGTCGCACGACGGCATTCCCGTCGGCCAGTTCCGCGACCACCTGAGCGAACTGCTGAAGAAGACAGGGCCGTCACACTGGGCCAAGCTGGAGGCGGCGTTCCCGGGAATACAGCCGGGATTCGACACAACGGACGCGTGGCTCCAGGGATACAACTCCCAGCTGAACCAGGGTGTGCAGGGCATGCACTACGGCATGCCGGCCGACCCGTTGTTCGTCACCCCGGGAAAGGTCGACGCGTCGAGCATCTCGCAGGGTCAGTTCGGGGACTGCTGGTACATCGCGTCCCTCACCGCGACAGCGCAGGCGGACCCGAAGTTCATCGCCGAAGGGATCAAGCAGAACCCGAACGGCACGGTGGACGTCCGTATCTGGGACAAGGACGGCAATCAGCACTGGGTCACCGTCACCCCCGACCTTCCGATGGACCAGAACGGAAACCTGGTGTCGGCCCATGGGAACGGGGAGACCTGGCCCGCGTACTACGAGAAGGCGTTCGCCCTGATGTACGGCGGCGACAAGGGCGGATCCCCTGACAACCATATGGGGGACAAGCTCTACGACCGCGCCGAGTCCGGCGACTACGGTGCCGTCGAGTGGGATTTCACCAACATGGCCCCGCCCTATGTGACCGGCCACGACTCCAAGTCGCTCGACAACAACCTGGACTCCATCAAGAAGTCCTTCGAGTCGCATCACCCGGTGATCGTGGCGACCGGGTCCGTCGACCCCAAGGACGTACCGAACGAATGGAAGAGCAGCTTCGTCAGCCGGCACGTCTTCTACGTCAAGGGATTCACCCCTGACGGCAAGATCATCCTCGGCAACCCGTGGGGTGGCGGCGCTCCGGACGTCGAGGCGACGGCCGAACAGTACGAAAAGTACTTCAACACCCCACAGGAACTGCAGGTGAAGAAATGAGAATCGCGAAAATCGGCGGTGCTGTCTGCCTCACGCTGATGCTCGCCGCCTGCGGTACGGACGGCGGTGCCAAGACAGCGGACACCACGCATCCCCCCTCTACCTTCTCGGCTTCCTCCTCGTCACCACAGCCCGTACCGGCCGCCGACAAGGGCCCGGAGTGCGACGGCGGCAAGGACGCCAAGGGCGTGCACGTCCTACGGGGCGGCGCCGCCGCCCTGCCGGGCGGCGGCAAGGTGACCTACGCGGAGGCAGGCGCCGACGGGAAGCACCGCACCGCGGTGCTGTCCCTGGGCACGACCAAGCAGACCGTGGCGGCGGGGCGAAAGGTCACCCTGGAGGGGCATTCCTTCACGGTCGCCCAGATCTGCACCTACCGGGTGGTCCTCACCACGCCGGACCACAGCGGCACGAACGAGGGGGCGCACATGGCCAAGTGGCCGACGACGCAGGACGGTCACTGGCGGCTGCGCTGGCACGTGCCCGACAACGGGCCTGCCATGGGAGCCGTCCTGTCCGACATCCAAAGTGGTCCTCCCCGGGTCTCGATCAGCGTGACGGCCCCGGGGCAGGGTCAGCTTGCCTTCTATGACGACGTACGCGGCGGCAGCACCGTCGAGATCGCGGGCCGGCTGTGGAAGGTCGTGACCATCGACGCCGGGCACATGGACGTCGAGATGAACTCGCCGGATTTCAAAGCGGGATACGTGGACTTGCGTGAGGTCGGCGACGCCTGACGGTTCTGAGCGCGTCGAGTGGGTCATCACGCTCATCGTCACCCGTGAGGGTGAACGCCATTGCAAACTCCCGCCGCATCGGTGTGCCCTGCGACAGGGCGACACGGTGCAGGCGCGGCGAGCGGTAGCTTCTCCCCGCGCCTGCACCGACGGCTGTCAGCCGTCCATCACTTGCTCCTGGCCGCCTTGGCCAGCTCCTCATCGATCTGCTCGAACTTGTCGGCCGCGTTGATGAGGTAGTCCCCCATGCCGTCAAGGCCGGCGATCGTCTCCTTGGTTCCCCGCACGAACTCGTCGAAGTTCTCGTCGAACGCCTTCGACGAGCTCTTGGTGACGTAGCCGGACTCGACCAGGTTGGCGATGTACTTGCGTAGGCCGTCGAGCTTCTCGTGGAGCTTTTCCTTCTCCTTCACGACATGCTTGGCCGCATCGCGCATGTCCTGGTATGTGACATCAAGGTCCTTGGCCATGAAGCCGCTCCCTCTTCGAACCACGGCAGAGCCATCCCTCGTGGCTCCGTGTGCGCGCAGCTTATGGCCGTTGCACTCACCGTTGCCATCGGGAAGCCCGGCTGCCTCCCGTTGCCTCGTGGTCGAAGGGAACGAACATCGTCAACTACTCTCTGTGACCTGCGTGACGAAAGCGGTCACACGGGCCTGGGAGGATCAGCGTGCGCCTGACTCTGACCGTCGTCGACCCGTTCGGCGGGGGCTCCGCCGACGTCGTACTCGATGCCGATCCCGAGTCCACCGTCGGGGACATCGCCCAGGAACTGGCCCAGCAGGTGGGGCAGAGCGGGGCGCAGGTCATTCCCATCGGGCAGCACGGGCCGGCACCTGCGGGCGGGGCGCCGCTCGTGTATGTCGACGGGTACGCCGTCGATCCGGGCGCGACCGTGGTCGGGTCGCCGTTGCGGGAAGGGGCTGTGGTCAGCCTTCAGGATCCCGCCGGGTGCCTGCCCGGTGAGCCCGCCGGTCTGGTCGAACTGCGCGTCGTCGGCGGGCCCGTGGCGGGGTTCGTGCACCGGCTCGGGGTCGGCCGGTACGACATCGGCAGCGGGCCCGCGTCGTACGTCCGGATCGAGGACCCCGAACTCGCCTCCCGCGCCCTCACGTTGTCAGTTGCAGCCGATGGCACCTGTCAGGTCGTCGTGCATCAGGACGATAAGGGGGTGGGGGTCACCCTCGACGGGGAGACGGTTGGCGAAAGCGGCAAGGTCAGCTGGCCCCTCGGCGGACAGATCGCCCTCGGCAACACCCTGCTGGAGCTGGCCCGTTACAGCCCGCCCGACGCCGCCCTCAAGTGGTCCGACGACGGGGTCGGGCTCGACTACAACCGGCCGCCCCGGCTTCGCCCGCCGGACCGGCAGACCAAGTTCCGGCTGCCCAGCCCGCCACGGGAGTACGAGGCACGGCCGCTGCCCTGGCTGATGGCGCTCACGCCCCTGGTGGGGTCCGTGGTGTCCGTGCTCATCTTTCACCGGTGGTACTACCTGATCATGGCGGGGCTCAGTCCCATCATGCTGTTCGCCAACTACTTCATGGACAAGAAACACGGGCGCAAGTCCCATGCCAAGCAGCTCAAGGAGTACAAGGAGCAGAAGGAGCGGATCGAGAAGGACGCTCAGGACGCCCTGACCACCGAGCGGTTGGACCGGCGCAATGCCGTTCCCGATCCGGCTGCCGTTCTTTCGCTCGGTACCGGGCCTCGTACTCGGCTCTGGGAGCGGCGGCGTACCGATCGCGATCACCTGGTGCTGCGGGTCGGGACCGGGCGGCTGCCCTCCGAGGTCGTGCTCGACGACCCGGAGCAGGACGACCACCGGCGTCAGGTGACCTGGAACATCGAGGACGCGCCCGTCTCCCTCTCCCTGCGCTCCCTCGGTGTCATCGGCATGGCGGGGCCCGGAGACTCCGCCCGGGCCCTCGGGCGGTGGGCCGTCGCCCAGACCGCCGCGCTGCACAGTCCCATGGACGTCCAGTTCTATGTGCTGAGCGAGAACAGCGCACAGAGCAGCTGGGACTGGGTGCGCTGGCTGCCGCACGCCCGCCCGGCCGGCGGTCAGGACGTCAACGTCCTCATCGGTACCGACGCCGAGACCGTCGGCGCCCGTATCGGCGAGCTCACGCAGATCCTCGACGCGCGGAAGAAGGCCGCCGAGCAGAACCGGGGTCAGGGTGCCGGCTTCAGCGATCCGGACATCGTCGTCGTATGGGACGGGTCGCGGCGGCTGCGCTCGCTGCCGGGTGCCGTACGGCTGCTGCGCGAGGGGCCGGCCGTCGCGATGTACGCCATCTGCCTCGACGCCGAGGAGCGGTTCCTGCCGGGTGAGTGCCAGGCGTTCGTCGTCGCCGAGCCCAAGTCCCAGGAGTACGACAGCGCTCAGAGCGACGCCTCCCGGCCCGCGGCACAGCAGCAGGTCGCCGGGGGTTTTCCGTCTTTCCACCAGGCCTGGCACGACACCAGTGCTCCGGAGGGCGAACGGAGCGAGCAGACACGGGAGTTGCGGCTGCGCGTCGAGGAAGCCGGTGCGGAGCGCATCAAGGACGTGCGGCCCGACTTCGTCTCCGCGGCATGGGCGCTGCGGCTCGCCCGGTCGCTGTCCGCCCTGCGTGACATCAGCGGGGAGACCGAGGACTCGGCCCTGCCGGGTGCCAGCCGGCTGCTGGACGTGCTCCAGTTGGAGCCGCCGACCAGCGATGCGATCGTCGCGCGGTGGCGGACGGGCGGGCAGTCCACGCTCGCGGTGATCGGTGAGTCGTACGACGGTCCGTTCGGCATCGACATGCGCAAGGACGGGCCGCACGGTCTGATCGCCGGTACGACGGGTTCCGGTAAGTCGGAGCTGCTGCAGACCATCGTGGCGTCGCTGGCCGTGGCCAACACGCCGGAGAACATGACCTTCGTGCTCGTCGACTACAAGGGCGGCTCGGCGTTCAAGGACTGTGTGAAGCTGCCGCACACCGTCGGCATGGTCACGGACCTCGACGCGCACCTCGTCGAACGCGCCCTGGAGTCGCTGGGTGCCGAGCTGAAGCGGCGCGAGCACATCCTGGCCGCCGCCGACGCCAAGGACATCGAGGACTATCAGGATCTCGTGCGCAGGGATCCCTCGCATGCGCCCGTGCCCCGACTGCTCATCGTCATCGACGAGTTCGCGTCCATGGTGCGCGATCTGCCCGACTTCGTGACCGGTCTGGTCAACATCGCCCAGCGGGGTCGTTCGCTGGGCATCCATCTGCTGCTCGCCACCCAGCGGCCCAGTGGTGTCGTCTCCCCCGAGATCCGCGCCAACACCAACCTCCGTATCGCCCTGCGTGTGACCGACGGCGGTGAGTCGAGCGACGTCATCGACTCGCCGGAGGCCGGGCACATCTCCAAGAACACGCCCGGTCGGGCGTATGTGCGCCTCGGTCATGCGTCCCTGGTGCCCTTCCAGTCGGGGCGGGTCGGTGGCCGCAGGCCCGGTGCCGCCGACCCCACCGCCCTCGCACCGTGGGTGGGCGAGCTGGCCTGGGCGGACCTGGGCCGGGCCGCGCTGGTCAAGCCGAAGGCTCAGGCGCGGGAGGACGAGGAGATCACCGATCTGAAGTTGCTCGTCGATGCCGTCCGCGACGCCAACGGGAGCCTCGGCATCCCGGCCCAGCACAGCCCGTGGCTGCCCGCCCTCGCCGAGACGCTGCTGCTCGACGAGGTCGAGGTCCCGGTCGCGTCCCTCGCCCCGGGCAGGCTGCCGCCCGCGCCGTACGGTGTGGAGGACCTGCCGGCCGACCAGGCGCGCCGCCCGGTCGTGGTCGACTTCGCGACCTTCGGGCATCTGATGATCGGCGGTGCGCCGCGCAGCGGCCGCTCCCAGGTGCTGCGGACCATCGCCGGCTCCCTCGCCCGCACCCACTCCTGCGCCGACGTCCACCTCTACGGCATCGACTGCGGCAACGGCGCCCTGAACGCGCTGACCCGGCTGCCGCACTGCGGCGCGGTCGTGGGCCGTAACCAGACCGAGCGGGTGATCCGCCTGGTCAACCGGCTCAAGGGCGAACTCGGCCGCCGTCAGGACCTGTTGGCGGAGAAGGGCTACGCCGACATCGGCGAGCAGCGGGCCGCGGCCGCCGAGGACGAGCGGCTGCCGCACATCGTCGTGCTCCTCGACCGCTGGGAGGGCTGGGTGCCCACTCTCGGCGAGATCGACCACGGCTCGCTGACCGACGAGTTGACGACGATGATGCGGGAGGGCGCGAGCGTCGGCATCCATCTGGTGCTGACCGGCGACCGCACGCTGCTCGTCGGCCGTGTCGCCACGCTCACCGAGGACAAGTACGGCCTGCGCCTCGCCGGCCGCAGTGACTTCTCCACGCTCGGCATCCCGGCCCGCAAGGTGCCGGAGGAGATCCCGCCGGGGCGTGCCTTCCGCAACGAGTCCGGTACGGAAACCCAGTTCGCGCTGCTCGCCGAGGACACCACGGGTCAGGGCCAGGCCGCGGCGATCGGCGCGATCGGTGAGGCCGCCACGGCCCGGGACGTCTCCGTGCCGCGCTCCCGGCGTCCCTTCCGGGTGGACAGCCTGCCCAGCCGGATCTCGTTCGCCGACGCCTGGGAGATGCGCGACCCGGAGGCCTCCCGCTCCCGGCTGTGGGCGCTGGCCGGCATCGGCGGCGACGAGATCGTCGGCTTCGGGCCGGACCTGGCCGACGGCGTGCCGACGTTCGTCGTCGCGGGCCCGGCGAAGTCCGGCCGCTCGACGGTTCTGATGAACTTCGCCCAGTCCTATCTCTCGCAGGGCATACGGCTGGTCGTCGCGGCCCCGCGTCAGTCGCCGTTGCGCGGGCTCGACGGCACGGAAGGCGTGCTGAAGGTGTTCACCGGCGACGACATCGACGAGGACGACTTCGAGGAGGTCATCGACTCGGCGTCGCTGGAGGAGCCGATCGCCGTCCTCGTCGACGACGGCGAGATCCTTGAGGACCTGGACGCCGAGTCCCATATGAAGCGGATCGTCTCGCGCGGCGCCGAACGCGGCCTCGCCCTCGTCATCGCCGGTGACGAGGAGGACGTGTGCAGCGGCTTCTCCGGCTGGCAGGTCGACGCCAAGAAGGCCCGCCGCGGCATCCTGCTCTCCCCGCAGGAGTCGTCGAGCGGGGACCTGATCGGCGTACGGCTGTCCCGGAGCATGGTCGGCGGCCAGGTGGTACCGGGCAAGGGCATGCTGCACCTGGGCGACGGCGAGCTGCGGACGGTGGTGGTTCCCGGGTGAGCCGGGGGCGCGGCGAGGCCGGCGCGGCGGAGGGCGGCGGGGGCTTCCCTTCGCTACGGGCACACCCCCGGCCGCAGGGTCACGGCACCCGTCGGCGGGCCTCGGCGGCGCCGGTTCGATCGCGACAAGGTGGTGCGCGGACTGCTCGTGGGCCTCGCCGTCGTCGCGATCCTCAGTCCGGCTGTGGTCGCGCTGTCCTGGGCCCCGGGCTCTAAAGCGAGGTCGCCCCCGCCTGGCCCGGCGGCGGATACGGCTTCGCCGCCACGACGGGGGCCCTGCTGCCGTGGGCGGCGGCAGCCGCGATCCTTCCGCCGGCCCGAGCCCAGGAGGCACTGGCTGGTTCAGGGCATGCGCGAGCAGTACCCGTACGTCTGGGCGGTGGGCCTCGGCGTCACGGTCGCCGCGGCCGCGCTGCTCGTCCCCGTGCTCGTCGCGTACGCGCGACGGCAAAGGGACCGGACGGCGCCCGCTGCTTGACCTTCGGCTACTCGACCTTCGACATCCGGGCCACCGGATTCCCCTCCGCCGAACTGTCCGACGTGTACTTGAGATCGTCGCCGACCGGCGTCAACTCGACCGAGTGGGGAGCCGGGTTGCAGCCGTCGTGGTTGCCCTTGGCCCCCACCGATGTCGCGACGAGCTGCGTCTTCGTCACCTTCTTCAGGGTGAGCACGTCGGTGCAGACCCCGCCGAGCTGGTCGGTCTGTGTCATACGGCCCAACTCCTCGCCGACGCCCGCCCGGTGGACCGTGAGCCGGAAGGTGCCGATGGGGAGATTGCCGTCGAGGGCGGTGCCCTGGCCCTCCCAGGTGCCGAGGTAGCGGGCGGGGACGGCGGTCGGCGTGCTCGCGGCGTCGCTGGAGGAGGCGCTGGGTGCGGTGCTGGATGCGGTGCTCGGTGCCTGGGAGTACTGCTGGTCGCTGCCGGCGTCGGAATCCTTGTCGCCGCCGAGCATCGGGCGGATCACGAAGCCCAGCCCCACGGTCACCGCGGCCAGTGCCCCGGCGACCGCGAGCGCCACCGTGCAGCTCACCCGGCGCCCACGGCCTCCCTCGCCCTGAGTGGAGGCGGCCGCCACGGAGACGGAGACCTTGCCCGGCGGCTGCTCGGCAGGCACCGCGTCCCGCGGCTCCGGTACGACGGTCGGGGCACCCGGTACGGCGTTCTGCTCCCCCGGCACGAAAGTCGGCGGCCCCGGCGCGACGGCCGGGGACGCCGGCGCCGACATGTCCGGCGCCGGTCCGAACTCCCCCGCCGCGGCCGGGGGCACTGCGCCCGCGTTCCCGCCCACCGACGGACTGCTGAAGCCCACCGGCCCGGACGGCACCGCCTCCGCGGTCTCCAGATTGAGCAGCCGTACGGCGCTCCGGCTGACCTGCTCGACCAGCGCCCCCGGCAGCCACCCGCCCGCGACGAGCCGCGCGGCCCCGTCGGGAGCGAGGCGTCGGCCGATCTCCCCGGGGGTCGGCCGCGCGCCCGGGTCCTTCGTCAGGCAGGCCTCGGCCACCTCCCGCAGCTCACCGCCGAGCGAGCCGAGTTCGGGCGGCTCGTGGACGACCTTGTAGAGCAGGGCGGCCGAGGAGTCCCCGGGGAAGGGCGGATTCCCGGTCGCCGCGTAGGCCAGGACCGCGCCGAGGGAGAAGACGTCCGCCGCGCCGGTGACCCCCTTGCCCAGGATCTGTTCGGGCGACATGTAGCCGGGCGAGCCGATCGACACGCCGGACGAGGTCAGCGACGCCGTGCCGTCCGTGGCCCGGGCGATGCCGAAGTCGATGAGCAGCGGTCCGTCCAGGGTCAGCAGGACGTTGGACGGCTTCACGTCCCGGTGCACCAGGCCCAGTTCGTGCACCGCCGCCAGTGCCTCGGCGAGGCCCGCGCCCAGCACCCGTACGGAGTGCGCGGGCAGCGGTCCGCCGTCGGTCACGGCGGCCGCGAGGGACGGGCCGGCCGCGTAGCCGGTGGCGACCCAGGGCACGGCGGCCTCCGGGTCCGCGTCCAGGACCGGCGCGGTCCAGGCGCCGCCGACCCGGCGCGCGGCCTCGACCTCGCGCCGGAAGCGGGCGCGGAACTCCTCGTCGAGCGCGAAGTGCGGATGCACGATCTTCACGGCGACCGTGCGGCCGCCCGTGCTCCGCCCCAGGTACACGCGCCCCATTCCGCCGGCACCGAGCCGGCCGAGGAGCCGGTAGGGTCCGACGACGGTCGGTTCGTCGACTCCGAGCGGCTGCATGGCGTCCCCCTCCCCCTGGGTGCTGTCGTCGTACGACAGGATCTGCGCCTGGCTGCCCTGCAGCGTAGTGATTAGGGCTGGAGCAGATCCACCTTCACATCCGCCGGGAAGCCCGTGGTCGGGCCCACCCGGCGGGCGAACTCCGCGACCGCCGCCAGCTGGGGCCCGCCGAAGCGGAAGTCGAGGGTGGTGAAGTACTGCTCCAGGACCCGCTCGTCGAAGGCCTCCCAGCGGGCCGCCTGCTCGGCGACCTTGCCGACCTCCTCCAGGGAGAGGTTGCGGGAGGACAGGAACGCCTCGTGCACCTGACGGGTGATCAGCGGCTCGCGCTCCAGGTAGTCACGGCGGGCGGCCCACACCGCGAAGACGAACGGCAGGCCCGTCCACTCCTTCCACAGCGCGCCCAGGTCGTGCACGGCGAGGCCGTAGCGCGGCCCGTCGAGGAGGTTGGCCCGCAGCGCCGCGTCGCCGATGAGCACCGCCGCGTCCGCCTCCTGCATCATCAGGCTGAGGTCGGGCGGGCAGGTGTAGTAGTCGGGCCGTACGCCGTAGCGCTCGGCGAGCAGCAGCTGGGCGAGGCGGACGGAGGTGCGGGAGGTGGAGCCGAGGGCGACCCGGGCGCCGTCCAGCCGCTCCAGGGGGACCTGCGAGACGATCACGCAGGACATCACCGGGCCGTCGCAGCCGACCGCGATGTCGGGGAAGGCGACCAGGTCGTCGGCGTTGCGCAGGAACTCGACGAGGGTGATCGGCCCGATGTCGAGGTCCCCCCGCACCAGCTGCTCGCTGAGCTTTTCCGGCGTGTCCTTGGTCAGCTCGAAGTCGAGGAGGGTGCCGGTTCTCGCGAGCCCCCAGTACAGGGGCAGGCAGTTCAGGAACTGGATGTGACCGACGCGCGGCCGGGTGCGAGAATTGTCCACATCGCGAGACTAGACCCCATGAGGTACGGTGCTGTCTCCGACCCCACGGTCAACCCGGCTCACCGGATCTTCAAACATCCGGGTGACGTGATCTTGACCTCTATTGCTTTCGGCTGCCTGCATGCTAGGCTCGCCGCAAGTTGCAGTTTGGTTTCCCTTGCAGTACAGAGCCTGCGGAGCATGTGACCGCGGGCTCTCGTCGTTTTCAGACATATGCAGTTGTGCGGCGTTGTTTCACACTTGCAGGTTCTGGAGCAGGGCAAACCCTTTGTGAGCCCAAGGAGGGCTTATGGCTACCGGAACCGTTAAGTGGTTCAACGCCGAAAAGGGCTTTGGCTTCATCGCCCAGGAGGGCGGCGGCCCCGACGTCTTCGTTCACTACTCCGCGATCAACGCCACCGGCTTCCGCTCCCTCGAGGAGAACCAGCAGGTGAGCTTTGACGTGACGCAGGGCCCGAAGGGTCCGCAGGCGGAGAACGTCACCCCCGTCTGATCTCTGCCTGACCGCAGAACCTGAGAGCAGTACCCAAGGAGCCCCGCGCCGCAAGGCGACGGGGCTCCTGCCTTTTGAGTTCATTTCCGGTTCACATGTGCTGCATGATCAGTACGAACTTCGTTCCGGCCGTGAGTGCCTCGTAAGCGTGCGGCACGTCCCCGCGGTACGACATGTAGTCCCCCGGTCCCAGTTCGACCGCCTCGCCGCGCGGTCCGGCCTTCACCGTTCCCGCACCGACCACGATGTGCTCCGTGGTCCCGGGAATGTGCGGCTCGGAATCCCGTACGGTCCCGGGTTCCAGCCAGACGTAATAGATATCCCTGCGCGCGCCCGGCGGGCTCGCGGACAGCAGCGTGGCCAGATAGCTGGACTGCTCGGAATGCACCGTGGGTCCGGCGCCGGCCCGGATCACCTGGACGGCGGGCGCGGGCGGCTCGACGAGTGCGCTGAAGGGCACCCCGAGGGCCACCGCCAGTGCCCAGATGGTCTCCATGCTCGGATTCCCGCTCGCCGCCTCCAGCTGGGACAGCGTGGACTTCGCGATCCCGGCGCGCTTGGCCAGCTCGGACAGGGACAGCCCGGTGCGGGTGCGCTCGCGCTTGAGGGACGCGGCGATCCACTCCATCGGGAGCCGGGCGGGAGGCTGGGACATGTCGTTCGCTCCATCGGTACGATCGTTCGCCTTGACGGACAGGGCGTGCGTTGTTCATTGTAGAAAACATGCGTTCGCTTCTCCGAACACGCTCGCTTCTCCGCACACCCGAGTCCGGCTCGCTGGTCCGGGACAGTTCACTCGTCTGGCTGGCCGGCGGCATCGTCGGCGTGTCGTTCGGTGCCGTCTCCGTCGCGGGCGGGCTCCCGGTGTGGGTGCCGGTGGTGATGTCGCTGGTGGTGTACGCGGGCTCGGCCCAGTTCAGTACGGTCGGCGTGCTGCTCGCCGGGGGCGGCCCGCTGGCCGCGGCGGCCACCGGTCTGCTGCTCAACACCCGCACGGCCGCCTTCAGCCTCGCGGTCGCCGGGATCATCGGCCGGGGCCGGGCCACCCGGCTGCTGGGCGCGCACCTGGTCACCGACGAGACGGTCGCCTTCGCCCTCGCCCAGCCGGATCCGGTACGGCGCCGCAGGGCGTTCTGGATCTCCGGACTCGGCCTGTTCGCCGCGTGGAACACCGGGGTGCTGATCGGGGCGCTCGCCGGGAGCGCCCTGGGCGACACCGCCCGGTACGGCCTGGACGCCGCCTTCCCCGCCGTACTCGTGGCCCTGGTGCTGCCCGCCCTGCGCGCGGACGCGGCCGTACGACGCTGTGCGCTGCTCGGCGCGGCGGTGGCCCTGGCGGTGACGCCCGCCGTGCCCGCCGGGGTACCGGTGCTGCTCGCACTCGCAGGGCTGCTCCTGCACGGCCGCGGTCAGCGGACCGCCGTATGAACGCGACGGTGGCCGCGGTCCTGGCGCTGGCGGTGGGCACCTACGCCCTCCGGCTGGTGGGCCCGGTGCTGCACGGGCGGGTGGAGATCCCGGCGCGGGTGCGGGAGCTGGCCTCGGCGGGGGCCGTCGTCCTGCTCGTCGCCCTGCTGGCGACCGGCGCGCTGAACGAGGACGGCGGCTTCGCGGGATGGGCACGACCGGCCGGCGTCCTGATGGGCGGGGTACTGGCATGGAGGCGGGCACCGTTCGCGGTGGTGGTGCTCGGCGCGGCAGGCACGACGGCACTGCTGCGCGCGGCCGGGGTGACCTGAGGACGACGGGCTGTCAGTCGCCTTCCGCCTGGTGGGCCCGGTGCTGCACGGGCGGGTGCGGGAGCTGGCCTCGGCGGGGGCCGTCGTCCTGCTCGTCGCCCTGCTGGCCACGGGTGCGCTGACCGAGGGCGGCGGCTTCGCCGGATGGGCGGTGGCCTGAGGACGACGGGCTGTCAGTGCCGTCCGCTACGGTCCCCGTCCATGACCGACGCCGACTTCCTCACCGCCACCCGCACCTTCTACGACGCGATCGCCGACGACTACGCCGACCGCTTCCGGGACGACCTCGCCGCCAGGCCGCTGGACCGGGCCGTGCTCGGCGCGTACGCCGAACTGGTCGGCACCGGCGGCACGGTGGCCGACCTCGGCTGCGGTCCCGGACGGACCACCGCCCGCCTCGCCGCCCTCGGCGTGCCGGTCTTCGGACTCGACCTGTCGGAGTCGATGCTCGCGATCGCGCGCCGCGAGAACCCGGCCTTGCGTTTCGTCCAGGGCTCGATGCTGGACCTGGACCTGCCGGACGGCGGTCTGGCGGGGGTCATGAGCTGGTACTCCTCCATCCACACCCCCGTGGAGCTGCTGCCCGCCCTGTTCACCGAGTTCCACCGGGTGCTCGCCCCGGGCGGCCACCTCTTGCTTGGCTTCCAGGCCGGCGACGCGCCACGCCGCCACGACAACCCGTGGGGCCACCCGGTCGCGCTGGAATTCCAGCGGCGCCGCCCGGAGCGGATGGCGGAACTGCTCGCCGGGGCCGGCTTCGCGCTGCTGTCCCGCACGGTGCGCGAAGCGGACGAGGACCTCGGCGAGTCGACCCCGCAGGCGTTCCTGATCGCGCGCAAGCCCCTCTAGCGCCTAGAGCCGCCCGGCGAGGTCCAGCGCCGCGACGTACCCGAACGTCATGGCCGGGCCGATCGTCGACCCGGCGCCCGCGTAGCTGTGCCCCATCACGGCGGAACTGGCGTTCCCGGCGGCGTACAGCCCCGGGATCACCGAGCCGTCGGCCCGCAGCACCCGCGCCCGTGCGTCCGTCACCAGCCCGCCCTTGGTGCCGAGGTCGCCCGGCACGATCCGGAAGGCGTAGTACGGCGGCAGCCACAGGGGCGCCAGGCAGGAGTTGGGCAGGACGACCGGGTCCGTGTAGTAGTGGTCGTAGGCGCTGTCGCCCCGCTGGAAGTCGGTGTCCTTGCCGTTCAGCGCCTGGGAGTTGAACCGGTCGACGGTCGCCCTCAGGGCGCCGGCCGGGATGCCGATGGCCGAGGCGAGGGCGTCCCAGCTCCAGGCCTTGTGGACGGCGCCCGAGCCGTACCAGTCGTCGGGCAGGACGAAGGCCGGGGCGACGTCCCGGAACAGATACCGGTTGCGGTAGTTCTGATCGACGATCAGCCAGGCCGGGATGTCGGGGTCGGTGGGGTCGCGGTCGTACATGGTGTGGACGACGTCGCTGTACGGGGCGGCCTCGTTCACGAAGCGGCGGCCCGCCGCATTGACCACCAGGCCGCCGGGCAGGGTGCGTTCGGCCAGGCAGAAGTACGGCTGGCCAGGGAGCGGGATCGCCGGTCCCCACCAGGCGTCGTCCATCAGACCGAGCGCGGCGCCGGCCCGCTCCCCCGCCCGGATCCCGTCCCCCGTGTTCTCCCTGGCCCCGACGGTCCACTCCGTGCCGATGGGCTGCCGCTGGTACTGCGCCCGCATGGCCGCGTTGTGCTCGAACCCGCCGGAGCCGACCACGACCCCGCGCCGCGCCCGGACGAGCCCCGGGGACCCGTCCCGGGTGACGACGGCCCCCGTCACCGCCCCGCTCTCCGTGTACAGGTCGGTGAGCGGGGTGTCGAGCCAGAGCGGCACCTGGGCGTCCAGCAGTCCCTTGCGCAGTCCGGCGGCGAGCGACTGCCCCATGGTGAGCGGCTTCTGCCCGAGCAGGGCCGCCTTGGTGCCGCGCGCCAGGCACTCGGCGGCGACGGCGGCCCCCTTCACGCTCACCGCGGCCAGGGCGAGCCACTTGTAGTCGGCGCTGAAGACCACCATGCCGGCGGGCACCTGCAGATACGGCGGGTTGAGACGGGCGAGTTCGGCGCCCAGGACGTTCCCGTCGAGCTGGTCGGGCTCGATGGAGCGCCCGCCCGGCAGGCCGCCCGGCAGCTCGGGGTAGTAGTCGCTGTAGCCCTCCATCCACCGGAACCGCAGCGGGCTGTTGGCCATGACGAACGAGATCATGGCGGGCCCGTGGGCGAGAAACGCCTGCTGCCGCGAGGCGGGCACGTCCGACCCCACCACGGCGGCGAGATAGGCGGCCGCCTTGGCCGGGGTGTCCGGTACTCCGGCCGCCAGGAGGACGGGGTTGTTGGGGATCCAGATCCCGGCGCCGGAGCGGGCGGCGGAGCCTCCGAAGGTGGCCGCCTTCTCCACGACGACGCAGCTCAGCCCCTGTTTCGCGGCGGTGAGCGCGGCCGTCATCCCGGCCGCCCCGGCCCCGATGACGACGACGTCGTACGTGCCCAGGAGGGGCAGGTCGGCCGCACTGGCACCCTGCTGGGGCCCGGTCACCGCGAGGGCGAGTCCGGCGCCCGCGGCGGTGCCGAGCACTTGTCTCCGGGTGGGTGAGCCGGTGCGTGTGGCGGCCATGGCAGGTCCCTCCGAGGCGGGCTTGGGGGACCGGAATGTCGCGCGGGGGTCTTGTGAAGTCAAGGGCTAAGCGTCGGCCAGCACTTCGAGGCAGTCCTGCCGGGCCGGCTCGCTCAGCAGGGCGCGCCAGCGGGTGAAGAGGGCGAGCAGATCCAGGCCGTGCTTCGCGCGGAAGGCGGGGTCGTGGCGGGCGAGGTCGAGTTCGTTGGCGGCGGTGAGTTCTGCGAAGTCCCGCAACAGTCCGGGGGCGGGGCGCAGGGTGCCGTGCGTGAAGCGGTCACGGAAGGGGGAGTTGTGGTCCGTGAGGGTCGGATAGGTGGCCCTGCGGTCGCAGCTCGCGTAGAAGTACACGATCGCCTCGGCCTCGGTGCCGATCACCGTCCTGAGCTCGGGGCGGCGGTCGAGCGGGAGCAGTGCGGAGGGAAAGCCGTCGGTGCCGTAGGCCGCATGGCACAGGCCGGCCAGCCGGAGGGCGGGGCGGGCGCCCCAGACGGCCAGTCGCTCCCGTACCCGGTCGAGGTGGGCGAGGAGGGTGCCGCCCGGGTGGGCGAGGGTGTCGGCGCCCAACTGCCGTAGGCATTCCCGTGCTTGCGTCACCGTCCGGTCGTCCATGTGCCGTGTCCCTTCGGCGAGTGCGGTCGGCACCCGCTCCTCTTCCCGGGGGAGGAGCGGGTTGCCGCCTGGGCCCGCAGAAGAGCTTCGTCCTTGCCCCGCATTCCAGTCAATCCTTGGGATTTGTCACCAACTCCAAGTGCTAGCTTGGATGTCGTGACCCTCGACGACCTGCGTGTGTTCGTGGCCGTGTGCCGGGCCGGGAGCCTGAGCGCGGTGGCCCGGGATCTCGGGTGTACGCAGTCGGCCGTGAGCCAGCACGTCAAACGCCTGGAGCGGGAGACCGGAGTGGCCCTGCTGGAGCGGCAGCCGCGCGGGGTCGTGCCGACGCAGGCGGGACGGATACTCGAAGCCGCGGCCGCCGAGGGGATCTTCGGACTCGATCTCGCCGTACGGCAGTTGCGGGACCTGGTCGAGGGGCACAGCGGTTATGTGCGTGTGGCGACCGGGGCGACGACCGTACGGCACTTCATGTCGGAGGCGGTGGTCACCTTCCGCCGCCGCCATCCGAAGGTGAACCTGGAGTTCCGGACGGTCAGTTCGGGGCGCGGCAGCTTCGACGCGCTGGCGGACGGCACGCTGGACCTGGCCTGGATAACGCTCGGTGCGCCGGTGCGGGGGATCGAGCAGCGGGCGGTGGTGGAACTGCCGTGGGTGCTGGCGGTACGGGCGGACGATCCGCTGGCGGAACGCTCCTCCCTGGCCGCCGGTGAGCTGACGGACGTACGCCCGATCCGGCTTCCGCCGAACTCCGCTTCCGCCGCCCATCTGGAGGCCGCGTGCGCGGAGTCGGGGGTGCGCTTCGCCTACGACACCAGCGTCGCCGACTGGGACACGGCACTCCTGCTGGCGGAACTCGGTGTGGGACGCGCGGTCGTCCCCGCCCTGCCGGGGCTCGCCGTCCCCGGCGCCGGCCGGCTCCGGCTGATTCCGCTGCCCGCTCTGCGCCCGCTGCCGGTCGGCTGGGCGGTGCGCCGCTGGGACGCCCTCGGCCCACCGGCCCGCGCCTTCGCGGACACGGTCGTCGAGAGCGCTCGTGCCCAAGCTGCCTGAGGGGTCCCAGGCGGCCTGAGGAGGTTCGGACGGCCTGAGGGGTCCGGACGGTCTGAGGGGGTCCGGGCGATGCGCGCCCCGAACCCCCTCCGCCTCAGCCCGCCGCCCTCAGCTCACCAGGCCACCGGCAACTCGATCGGGAACCGCCGGATCGTCTCCGTGTCCCAGCGCACCTCCTCCGGCGCCACCGCCAGCCGCAGTTCGGGGAACCGTGCCAGCAGCCGTTCGATCGCCACCTCCAGCTCCGCCATGGCCAGGGGGACCGCGATGCACCGGTGGCCGCCCCAGCCGAAGGTCATGTGGGGGGAGTTGCGCCCGGGCAGGTCGGGGTCGATGACATGGGGTTCGGGATAGCGCACCGGGTCCCGGTTGGCGGCCAGGTACGACACATGGACGAACTCGCCCGCCCGGATCTTCACGCCGTCCATCTCGACGTCCTCCATCGCCACCCGGGGGATGCCGACCCCCTTGCGGAACGGGATGTACCGGAGCATCTCGTGGATCGCGTTCGTCAGGTTGTCCGGGCGCCGCCGCAGATAGTCCGCCAGCTCGGGCCGGGTCAGCAGCAGATACGCGATGTTGCTGATCTGGCAGGTGGCCGTGTCCTGCCCGCTGAGCACCAGGGTCAGGGTCATGACGGCCAGCTCCCTGTCGTTGAGCTGGTCCTCGCCCTCCCGTGCGGCGGCCATCGAGCTGATGATGTCGTTGCCGGGGGTGCGGCGGCGCTGCTCGACCATGGCACCGAAGTAGTCCGTCAGATCGGTCTTGACCTTGGCCGCCGCCGCCCTGTTGTCCGCGCCGGTGACCAGGAGCCGGTGGACCTGCTCGCGCATCCGGGACCACTCGTCGCGGGGGATCCCGAGCAGATGGAGGATCGTGTGCTGGGGGAACGGGTTCGACAGATGCTGCACCAGGTCCGCCGGCGGTCCCTGCTGTGCCATCTCGTCGAGCAGGGAGTCCGCGAGCAGGACGATCCGCTCCCGCATCCCGTCGACCTGCTGCTGGGTGAACGCCTGGGAGGCCAGGCGCCGTACGCGGCTGCTGTGCGGCGGGTCCATGACGTTGATGGACTCGGGGGAGACGATGGGCTCCGGTGTCATCCGGGGATAGTCGTGGCCCATGATCTGCGCCCGGCTGAAGCGCTGGTCGGAGCAGACCTGCTGGACCGAGCGGAAGCCGGTGACCAGCCAGGCGCCGGCGTCGCCGTACGGGAGCCGGATGCGGGTGAGGGAGTCGCGTTCCATGATGGCCGCGAGCTCGGGATCGAAGTCGAGGGCGTCGCTGTAGTCGAACGGGCAGGTGATCGGCTCGTCGCTCGTGCTCATCAGGCACCTGTCCCCTTCATCGGCGTGACATTGGTGGCGTCCACGACGGGGCGCAGGCGCCGCGCCAGGGTCACGGCGTCGCCGACGGCCCAGTAGTGGACGAAGAACAGCCGGGGCTGGTCGGTGAGGTTGTGGTGGTGGAGCTCGACGAGGTCGGCGCCGCCGCGCCGGAGCCCGGCGAGGACGTCCTGGACCTCGTCGGCGATCACGGCGAAGTCGCCGCTGATCGCGGCCCGGCCGCGGCCGAGCGGCTGGAAGTTGAACGAGGTGGTCGAGCCGAGGCCCGGCGGCAGGAGGAGATGGCCGTCGGTGATGGTCTCCCTGCGGACGAACGTGCTCTGGTAGACGCCGCTGTCGGCGGTGCCCTTCACCCCGAGCGCGGCGTCGATGGCCGCGGTGTCCAGGTCGAAGGGTGGGGCGAGGGGCACGACGGGGGGCACGGTGAAGGCGGCATGCGGCTTCGGGAACGGGGTGGCGGTGCGGTCCAGGGCGGCGCGCAGTCCGCGGGCGACGGCCACCGGGTCGGTGCCGTGGGCGTGGAGGTGGCACCACCAGATGTCGGGCCGCTGGGCCAGCAGGTGCTTGTGGATCGCGGTCTGCCCGATCCCGTGCTCGTGCAGGGCGTCGCTGAACGGCTGGAGTTCACGCTCGGTGACCACCGCGTCGCCCATGAGGAGCGAGCTGCCGTCGGCGTACCGGACGAAGGACACGTGGGTGCCCAGGGCGAGCGCGGGGGCGACCCTGATGCCCCGGGAGACCACATGGAGGTCCCGGCGCAGCAGGGGCGTGTGGTACATGAACCGCTTCATGCCGCCCGGTGCGCCGAGGGCCGCGCCCACGTCCGCCCAGTCGGCGAGTTCGGTCATCACCGGCGGGACCGGGGTGTGGACCGGCTCGGTCCCCGGCCCGGCGGTCGCGGCGCGGGCGGGGGGAACCGCCCCGATCGCCCCGATCGCCCCGGTCAGTACGGGCGCGAGGGCGGCGGTGGCCAGCACGCGACGCCGGGACGCTCTCGGTCTGGGGTCGGCATGCTGCTGTCGGTCGTCAGTCATCTCATATGCCTCCTGGCGCGATGGAAGCACGGGAGAACTCCCGGACCCGTGATCTGCACCGGCACATGGGCCCAGGTGGGCTAAGCGGGCTGGAGCGGTCGGATGAGCCCACCGCACACCGCCGGACGGGCCAGGGACCCTACGCCCTGTCGTACAGCTCCTCGACCTGTGCCGAGAAGTCGCGCATGACCGCCTCCCGGCGCAGCTTCATCGACGGGGTCAGATGGCCCGCCTCCAGCGTGAAGTCGACCGGGAGCACCGTGAACTTCCTGATCGACTCGGGGCGGGAGACCAGCCGGTTCGCCTCGTCCACCGCTCGTTGCAGCAGCGCCCTCAACTCGGGGTCGTCCACGAGGAGTTCCGGCGGGACGGGATGCCTGCCGTTCATCTGGCGCCAGTGGGTGATGCCGTCGGGGTCGAGGGTGAACAGGGCGGTGACGTAGGGGCGGGCGTCGCCGACGAGCATGCACTGGGAGATCAGGGGGTGGGAGCGGAGCCAGTTCTCCAGCGGGGCGGGCGCCACCGACTTGCCGCCCGCCGTGATCAGCAGCTCCTTCTTGCGGCCGGTGATGGTCAGATAGCCCTCGTCGTCCAGCTCGCCGATGTCGCCGGTCGCCAGCCAGCCGTCGCGGGTCGCGGGGACGACCCCGCCCGCCTGCGGGTCCCAGTAGCCGCGCAGCACATGGTCGCCGGCGATGAGGATCTCGCCGTCCGCCGCGATACGGACCCTGGTGCCGGGCAGCGGCCAGCCCACCGTTCCCAGCCGAGGCTTCAGGGGCGGGGTCACGGTCGAGGCGCCCGTCGTCTCCGTCAGCCCGTAGCCCTCGAAGATCTCGATGCCCGCACCGGCGTAGAAGGCGGCCAGCCGGCGGCCCAGCGGGGAGCCGCCGCAGATGGCGTACTTGACCCGGCCGCCCATCGCGGCGCGGATCCGGCGGTAGACCAGGGGGTCGTAGAAGGAGCGGGCGGTCTTCAGGGAGCGGCTCGGGCCGTGGCCCGTGCCGGTCTGCCGGGCCTCCAGCGCCTCGCCGTAGCGCTGCGCCACCGACACCGCCCGGTCGAAGGTGGACACGCGGCCGCCCGCCTCCGCCTTGGCGCGGGCGGTGTTGAAGACCTTCTCCAGCATGTAGGGGATGGTCAGCAGGCAGGTCGGCCTGAAGGCCGCGAGGTCCGGGAGCAGGTCCTCGGCCTTCAGGCTGGGGGCGTGGCCGAGCCGTACCCCGGCCCGGATGCAGGCGATGGCGACCATGCGGCCGAAGACATGGGACATCGGCAGGAAGAGGAGGACCGACACCTCCTCGCCGGACTTCGCCTTGAAGATGGGGTAGAGGAGCTCGATCGCGTTGTCCACCTCGGCGAAGAAGTTGCCGTGCGAGAGGGCGCAGCCCTTGGGGCGGCCGGTGGTGCCGGAGGTGTAGATGATGGTGGCGAGCGTGTCGGGGACCAACATGCCGCGGCGTACGCCGACTTCGCCGTCCGGCACCGGTGCGCCGAGCTCCGCCAGACGGCTCACATGGCCCTTGTCGATCACCCACATGTGCCGCAGGTCGGGGAGGCGTTCGAGTTCGGGGCCCATGGCGGCGGCCTGCGCCGAGGTCTCCGTGACCAGGGCCACCGCGCCCGAGTCCTGGAGGATCCAGCGGGTCTGGAAGACCGAGGAGGTGGGATAGACGGGGACGGTGACGAGGCCGGCGGCCCATGCGGCGAAGTCCAGCAGGGTCCACTCGTACGTCGTGTTGGCCATGATGGCGATCCGGTCGCCCGGTACCAGCCCCTCCGCGATCAGGCCCTTCGCCACCGCCAGGACCTCCTGGGCGAACCGGGCCGCCGTGACGTCCTCCCAGTCGCCGCTCGCCGTCTTGCGGCTGAGGACCACGGCTCCGGGTTCCGCCTGCGCGTTGTCGAACGGCAGGTCCGCCAGCGACCCGTGCGTCACCGGCGGGGCGAACGGCGGTACGGAGGCCTCGCGTACGGCTCCGTCGAGGCGGCGTGTCTCGGGCTCCACGAGGATCGGCGCACCGTCGTAGTCGGTCGCCGAGACCGTCGCGCCGGAGGAGAGGGGGGCGTTCGGGTACGGAGTGGACACGGGGCGGCTCCTCTGGCGTGCAGCGGTGGACTGCTTGCTGCATGTCGTACGTGCCTCGCGCACCGAGGCGTTCAGCGGCGGTTCGTCCAAACAGGGGTTACCGCTGGTCAGGCAGGCGATCGTACGGGGCCGCTGTGGCGGGCTTGTGCGCTTTCGGGAATGGTCCGGGAACGGGGCTGTGCAATCTCGTGGGTTGCGTGAGGGAGGTTCAGGTTCTGACGGAATCGCCGTGACGTAGGCTTACCTCCGGTAACCTTACTCCAGAGTAAGCAAATTCGCCCCAGTCTTGCGGGAGTTGGAGACATGGCCGACCGCTACCTCAGCCTCACCGGCACCGCACCCGGCCGCGTCCCGGCCCGCCGGCTGGGACTCCCACAACCCGCACGACTCAGCCGCAGGTCGGCCCAAACCCCTTCCCCGACCGGCCCTTTGCCGGACGGCGCCCAGGTCGTCGTACTCGACGTGCCCGCCGCCGAAGCCGACGCGCGCGGGGTCGCCGAGCGTTGGAGTTCGGTCCTGGAGGTCAATCTCGGGAGCGTGCTCCGTACGACCGACGCGCCGCTCGCGAGCGGCACCCTGCGGCCCGGCGGACGGATCGTGGCCACCGCCTCCATCGCCGGGCTCGCCGGGTTCGCCGGCAACGCGGGGCAGACGAACTACGGCGCGAGCAAGGCCGGGGTCGTCGGGCTGGTGCGGTCCCTCGCGCCGCGGGCGGCGGCCCGGCACGGGGTGACCGTCGACGCGGTCGGGCCCGGCTTCATCGAGACACGGATGACCGCCGCGACACCGCTCCTCGTCCGGGAGGCGGGGCGCCGGATGAACTCCTTCGCCCAGGGCGGCCTGCCCTTCGACGTCGTCGCGACCACCGCCCGGCTCGCCCGCCCCGCCTCCGGCGCGGTGAACGGGCGGGGCGTGCGGGTCTGCGGCCAGCGCCTGCTGGGGGCCTGATGTCCGCCGCCGTCGTCCTCACCGGCTCCCCCGCCCTCGCGCCCCTGCTCGCCCGGGGCGCCCTGCGCTCGCCGTTCAAGCGGCCCCGGCCCGACGCCGGCTTCCCGCGCACCCGGCTGGTGCTGCCCGGCGTACGCGTCGACCTGGCCCGGCTGGCCGCCTACGAGCGGGTGTGCGGCTTCGCCACCGGTGACGACTCGCTCCCGGTGACCTATCCGCACGTCCTCGGCTTTCCGCTGGCCATGCGGCTGATGAGCGGCCGCGACTTCCCGCTGCCGCTGCTCGGCCTGGTCCACACGTCCATAGAGATCACCCGGCGCTCAGGGCTTCCGGCCACCGGGGAGTACGAACTCTGCGTGCACGTCGACGGGTTGGCGCCGCACCGGCGCGGGACGGAGGCGGCCGTCGTCACCGAGGTGCGCGGCGACGGGGAGGTCGTATGGGAGTCGCGGAGCACCTATCTCGCCCGGCACCGGACCGGTTCCGGCGCGCCCCGGCAGACCGGCCGCGAGCGGGGGCCGCTGCCCGCCGTCGCCGAGTGGCGGATCGCGCAGGACGTCGGACGGCGGTACGGGGCCGCGTCCGGCGACCGCAACCCCATCCATCTCCACCCGCTCACCGCCCGCCTCTTCGGCTTCCCCCGGGCCATCGCGCACGGCATGTGGACGGTGGCCCGCTGCCTCGCCGCGCACGGCACGCCCGGGGCGGTGCGGGTGCGGGCGGAGTTCCGCGCCCCGGTGCTGCTGCCGGGCACCGTGCGGTACGCGGCGGACGACGCGGGCGGCTTCGAGCTGCGGGACGGCGACGGGCGCCACCTCCATGTGACCGGCGAGGTGCGCCCGCTCACCGCGTGAACACGTGAACGGGGGCGAACAGCAGGTGACCGGTCGCCGGTGCCGGCCGCACACAGCCCGGCCCCCTCATGCCTCCCAGACCCCGACGCACCGTCGTGCTCGCGGACCCGGACACCCGCTGGAAGTGGGGCGCCTCCGTGGCCCGGCAGATCGCTCCCGAACACGGGTGGCGCGCAGCGGCGCGAAGAGGCTGTACCGGGTGGGGCGTCAGCGGGTGGCGCCGGCGCTGCGGCGGTGGGGAGCGGCGTAGGGCACCGCTAGGGCCTGTCCGGCGGATCATGCCGCAGACGCGGGGCCTGGCACGCCCTCCTCCGCCTTGCAGCTGGACGCACCAGGCCCCGCTCACCTGGGCTGATTCGGCGCCGCTGCTTTCCTGCGACTTGATCCGCCGGACAGGCCCTAGTCGGCGGTGAAGGGCGGGGACCAGGGCCGGCCCTCCATCAGGTTGCCGAGCCCCGCCCAGGCGAAGTTCATGAGGGTCGCCGCGGCCTGGCGGGCGGTGACGCCTGGGGTGACGTTGGCCCAGGCGGCGAGGGACTCGGCGGCGCCGACCAGGGCCTCGGCCAGGCCGGCGACCTCGCGCTCGGGAAGGTCCGGGTCCCGGTGCGCGGCACGTGCGGCAACGACGATGAGATGGGTCACGAACGCGACGAGTTCCTCGCGCATCGCGGCGACCTCGGCGGCGAAGGGCTCGCCGTGGGTGCGGGCCTGGAGGTGCAGGATCGACCAGCCGTCGGGGTGTTCGGCGGTGTGCGCGAAGAACGCCTGGAGCCCGTCCCAGAGCTGGCGGTCGGCGGGCAGTCCCGACTGGACGCCGTCCCGCACCGCCTGCGTCAGCGCCTTGCCCTCACGGCGTATGCACGCCGTGAACAGGTCTTCCTTGGAATTCAGGTACAGATACACCAACGGCTTGGACACGCCCGCCAGTTCGGCGATCTCGTCCATCGATGCGGCCATGTACCCCCGCTGGCCGAAGGTCCGTACGGCGGCGTCGAGCATCTGCTGCTCCCGCACCGCCCGCGGCATCCGCTTGGTCTTCACGGCACCCATGGGGGCAAGCCTAATTGGGCCCCCGGGCACTCAACGCGGGGAAGGCGCTAGGAAGTCTGGCCGTGGGCCCGCGCGGTGTCGTCCGCCGCGTCCTCCTGGTTGCGGTTGGCCTCCAGGTTCGACTTCATCCGGTCGACCTTCTGGACGATCTTGACGGACGCCCGGTCCCGCTCCTTGCGCAGCACCACCCAGCTGATCGGCGCCGAGAGCACCAGGGCGAGCAGGAGGACCCACAGGAAGTTCGAGTCGCCGAAGCCGCGCGGGAAGACGCCGGAGTAGACAGCGCCCCAGACGACCAAGAAGCAGCCCGCGAAGATCCCGAGCCGCATCAGCGTGTAGCGGAGCATCTCAATCCACACTTCCGTTTCGAACGGTCCTTACGCCACAAACGGGCACCGTCCAGTGAAGCACGTCCGGGACCCGATCTTGCACGGGGGTCGCGCGGACCCCTCACACGAGCGGCAGCAGCATGGTGATCTCGTCCCGGTCGTCCCCGGGGGCGACGCGGATCGCGTCCGGCACCCGGCCGACCTCCTTGTAGCCGCAGGAGCCGTAGAACCGCTCCAGGCCGTGACCGCCCCGGCAGCCGAGCCGTATGGCGTCGATGCCCTCGAAGCCGCGGGCCGCGTCGGCGGCGGCCGCCAGCAGGTCCCGGCCGTACCCCTTGCCCTGGTGCCGCGGGTGGACCATCACGGTGTAGAGCCACACCCAGTGCTTCATCAGCCGGTGTGTGTTGAAGGAGATGAACACGGTCGCGGCCACCTCGCCCGCCTCGTCGTGCCCGACGAGCAGCCGGACCCGCCCCTCGGTCATCGCCACGAGGTGCTTCACGAGCTCGGGCCGTATCTCCTCCCGCCCCACCGGCGCCACGAAGCCCACGGCTCCGCCCGCGTTGGACACCTCGGCCCACAGATCGAGAACCCCGTCGCGGAGGGCAGGAGTGACGGAGGGGTCGAGAGTAAACGTAAGGGGCATGCGCGCATGCTATCCATTACCCCAGGGCGCGCACAGCCACTTCCAGATCGGCCACCAGCCCCCGGTACGCCCCCTCCCGGTCCTCGGCCCGGAGCACCGCCGAAGGATGCACGGTCGGCACCAGCCGCTGCGGCCGCCCGTGGATCTCCCGCTCCAGCACTGTCCCGCGCGCCTCGGTGACCCGGAACGAGGAGCCGAGCAGCGCCTTGCCCGCGGTGGCGCCCAGCACCACGATCAGCTCGGGCTCGACCGCGGCCAGCTCGGCGGCGAGCCAGGGTCCGCAGGCGGTCATCTCCCGCAGGGTCGGTGCCTTGTGGATACGGCGCTTGCGGGGTTCGTCCCGGGTGAACTTGAAGTGCTTCACGGCGTTGGTGACATACGCCTCACCCGGGTCGAGACCGGCCTCCTCCAGCGCCCGGTGGAGCAGCTTCCCGGCGGGCCCGACAAAGGGCCTGCCCTGCCGGTCCTCCTGATCCCCGGGTTGCTCCCCGACCAGCATCACCCGCGCGTCCGCCGCGCCCTCGCCGAACACGGTCCGCGTGGCCTCCCGGTGCAGGGGACAGCCGCGGCAGCCGGCGGCCGCCCTGCGCAGAGCGGCGAGACCGCCCCGGGCAGGGACGAAGGGCTCCGCGGTATAGGCGTCCTCAGGGGCCTTCGTCACGGTCATGCCGGACGGGTACCCGTCCGGCCGCCGGCGTCACGTCACACGCGCATCGGCTGCGGGGACTCGCGCCGCGCCGGGTCCGGACCGTCGTACTCGCGGATGATCTCGTAGCGGGTGTTGCGCTCGACCGGGCGGAAGCCCGCGTCGCGGATGAGGTCCAGCAGGTCCTCGCGGGTCAGCTTGTTCGGGGTGCCGTAGTTGTCGGCGTCGTGGGTGATCTTGTACTCGACCACCGAGCCGTCCATGTCGTCCGCGCCGTGCTGGAGGGCGAGCTGGGCGGTCTGCACACCGTGCATCACCCAGAAGACCTTCACGTGCGGGACGTTGTCGAAGAGGAGCCGGGAGACGGCGAAGGTCTTCAGCGCCTCCGCACCGGTGGCCATCTGGGTCCTGGCCTGGAGCCGGTTGCGGATCTTCCCGTCCTTCATGTCCACGAAGTCGTGCTGGTAGCGCAGTGGGATGAAGACCTGGAAGCCGCCGGTCTCGTCCTGCAGCTCACGCAGCCGCAGCACGTGGTCGACGCGGTGGCGGGGCTCCTCGATGTGGCCGTACAGCATGGTGCACGGGGTCTTGAGGCCCTTCTCGTGCGCCAGGCGGTGGATCCGGGACCAGTCCTCCCAGTGGGTCCGGTGGTCCACGATGTGCTGCCGGACCTCCCAGTCGAAGATCTCCGCGCCACCGCCGGTGAGGGACTCCAGGCCCGCGTCGATGAGTTCGTCGAGGATCTCGGAGGCGCTGAGCCCCGAGATGGTCTCGAAGTGGTGGATCTCCGTCGCCGTGAACGCCTTCAGCGACACGTCCGGCAGCGCGGCCTTCAGCTCGCGCAGCGAACGCGGGTAGTAGCGCCACGGCAGGTTCGGGTGCAGGCCGTTGACGATGTGCAGCTCGGTGAGGTTCTCCGACTCCATCGCCTTGGCGAGCTTGACGGCCTCCTCGATGCGCATCGTGTACGCGTCCTTCTCGCCCGGCTTGCGCTGGAACGAGCAGTAGGCGCAGGAGGCCGTGCACACGTTGGTCATGTTGAGGTGGCGGTTGACGTTGAAGTGCACGACGTCGCCGTTCTTGCGCGTCCGCACCTCGTGCGCCAGGCCGCCCAGCCAGGCCAGGTCGTCCGACTCGTACAGCGCGATGCCGTCCTCGCGGGTCAGCCGCTCACCGGAGCGGACCTTCTCCTCCAGCTCGCGCTTGAGCCCGACATCCATGCCAACACCTTTCTACGACAGCCCGACCAACGGTATCCCTACACCTCTTCGGGCAGTTCCCCGACCCGGTTCTCCCACTTCGTGGACAACACGATGGTGGTACGGGTCCGGGAGACGCCCTTGGTCCCGCTCAGCCGCCGGATGGTCTTCTCCAGCCCGTCCACGTCCGTCGAGCGCACCTTGAGCATGAAGGAGTCGTCGCCGGCGATGAACCAGCAGTCCTCGATCTCCGGCAGGTCCTTCAGCCGGCGGGCCACGTCCTCGTGGTCGGCGGCGTCGGAGAGCGAGATGCCGATCAGGGCGGTGACGCCGAGGCCGAGGGAGGCGGCGTCCACCGTGGCGCGGTAGCCGGTGATGACGCCGGCCGCCTCCAACCGGTTGATGCGGTCGGTGACGCTGGGCCCCGACAGGCCGACGAGGCGTCCCAGCTCCGCGTAGGAAGCCCGGCCGTTCTCTCTCAGGGCCTGGATGAGCTGCCTGTCCACCGCGTCCATGCGATCGAAGCCTTCCGCTGAAGAGTTCCAGAAGTAATGAGAGTTGCTGCGACTTGCTCGGACGGCGATCACGCCGTGCGGGTTCCGCCGCCTAGTTCGCCCGCCCAGCGGCGGTAGAGGCCGTGTGCGACGCCCGCCGCGTCGAGGACCCGTCCGGCGACGAAGTCCACCAGGTCCTGGATGTGGGTCGCCCCCGCGTAGAAGGCCGGTGAGGCGGGCACCACGGTCGCGCCCGCGTCGTCCAGGGCGACCAGGTGCCGCAGGGTCTGGCCGTTCAGCGGGGTCTCCCGTACGGCCACGACCAGCTTGCGGCGCTCCTTGAGGCTGACGCTCGCCGCCCGCTGGAGCAGGTCCTTCGACAGGCCGAGCGCGACGCCCGCCACGCAGGCGGTGGAGGCGGGCACGATGAGCATCCCCTTGGTGGGGTACGACCCCGAGGACGGCCCGGCCGCGAGGTCGCCCGCGTTCCAGTACCGCACCCCCTCGACGTCCGCATCGAAGGTCCCGGGCTTTCCGTCCGCCCCACGGGCCAGCCATTCCCGCAGGTCGTCCTGCCAGTGGGCGTCCCGGAAGGAGATCCCCGTCTCATCGAGCAGGGTGAGCCGCGAGGCCCGGCTGACCACCAGGTCGACACTCTCACCGGCCACGAGCAGCGCACGCAGCACAGCGGCCGCGTACGGAGTCCCGGATGCTCCGGACACCCCCACGATCCAAGGCACGCGCTGCGTTTCTCCTGCGTTCACACCTTGAGCGTACCGGTGTGCCGCCCGGTCCTCAGGCCGGGTGGGTGGCCTTGGGATCGACGGGGAGACGTGAGGTGGGCACGGTCAGCTTGCCGAGGGGTGAGACCACGGTCAATTCGGGACCGTAAGGGATGGTGTCGCGGCCCAAATAGCCGTCGGGTCCGGGATTCCACATGGTCACGACGTGGCCCTTGAGCGGGTCGAGGACGAGGTAGTTGGCAATGCCCCGGGCGGCGTACCACCGTGGTTTCACCTCGTAGTCCCGTCGGATGCTTTCCGGGGACACCACTTCCGCGACGAACTCGATGAGATCCGGCGAGTAGGCGCTGCGGTTCTCGGCCTCCGCCTCGGCCGGGATGACCGCGATGTCCGGGCAGAATTCGTGGGCGTCGTCGAACGGAAACGCCACATCGCTCACCACGACCCATCCGGCCGGGAGCTGTTCCTCGACGATCGCCCAGAAACGCTGGATCGTCCTCCCGTGGAACGGCCTGACCGGGTTCATCACGATGCTGCCCTCGACAATCTCCGTCACATAGCCGGGGAACATGTCCTCCAGCTTGCTGAGCTGCGAGTGCAGGCGATCCATGCCCGAGACGGTCACGCTGGCCTCCCTGGGGGTCCTGCCCTCGATGGTAGGCCGCACCGTACTCAGACGGTCAGACCCCGAACCAGGAGATCCAGCAGCGCGCACACGAACAGGGCAATGCCGATGAAACCGTTGACGCTGAAGAACGCCCTGTTCAGGCGGGACAGGTCATGTGGGCGGACGATCGTGTGCTCGTAGACGAACGCGGCCGCGACGATCAGCAGGCCCAGCCAGAAGAACGCGCCGGCGCCGGTCAGTACGGCGTACCAGACGAACAGGGCCGTGGTGAGGGTGTGGCAGGCGCGTGCGCCCCAGATGGCCGCGGGGATGCCGAAGCGGGCCGGGACCGACATGACGCCGATCTCGCGGTCGGTCTCGACGTCCTGGCAGGCGTAGATCAGGTCGAAACCGCCGATCCAGACGCCGACGGCGAGGCCGAGGACCACCGCGTCCCAGGACCAGGTGCCCGAGATGGCGAGCCAGCCGCCGACCGGGCCCATCGCCTGGGCCAGGCCCAGGATCGCCTGCGGGAAGTTCGTGAACCGCTTGCCGTAGGGGTAGACCACCATCGGGATCACCGCGATGGGGGCCAGGGCCAGACAGAGCGGGTTGAGCAGGGCCGCCGAGCCCAGGAAGATCACCAGCGCGATCAGCGCGCCGGTCCAGGCGTGCATCACCGACATCGCGCCGGTCACCAGCTCACGGTGGGCGGTGCGCGGGTTACGGGCGTCGATCTCCCGGTCGATGATCCGGTTGACCGCCATGGCGAACGTACGCAGGCCCACCATGCAGATCGTGACCAGCAGCAGCCGGCCCCAGTGGATGTTCCGGTCCCACTCGAACATCGCGGTCAGCGCGGCGATGTAGGCGAAGGGAAGCGCGAAGACCGAGTGCTCGATCATCACCAGACGCAGGAACGCCTTGGTGCGTCCCGGCTGCGGGAGTGCCGCGGAGGCGCTGCTCACAGGCCGTACTCCTTCCAGCGACGGTCCACCAGGGCCGCCGTATCCGGGTCCGACAGGACCATCTCCGGCCATCCGCCGTCCCTCGTGTAGCCCTCCTCGGGCCACTTCCTCGTCGCGTCGATGCCCGCCTTGCCGCCCCAGAACTGCTGGTAGGAGGCGTGGTCGAGATGGTCGACGGGCCCCTCGACGACCGTGAGGTCACGGGCGTAGTCCGTGTTGCCGAGGGCCCGCCAGGCGACCTCGTGCAGATCGTGCACGTCGCAGTCGGCGTCCACGACGACGATCAGCTTGGTCAGGGACATCATGTGGGCCCCCCAGATCGCGTGCATCACCTTCTGCGCGTGCTTCGGGTACTTCTTGTCGATCGAGACGATCGCGCAGTTGTGGAAGCCCCCGGCCTCGGGCAGGTGGTAGTCCACGATGTCCGGGACGATGATCTTCAGGAGGGGGAGGAAGAAGCGCTCCGTGGCGCGGCCGAGGGGGCCGTCCTCCGTCGGGGGGCGGCCGACCACGATCGACTGGAGCAGCGGCCGCTTCCGCATCGTCACGCAGTCGATCTTCAGCGCGGGGAAGGGCTCCTGCGGTGTGTAGAAGCCGGTGTGGTCGCCGAAGGGGCCCTCCGGGAGCATCTCGCCCGGCTCCAGCCAGCCCTCCAGGACGACCTCGGCGTTCGCCGGGACCTGGAGCGGGACCGTCTTGCAGTCGACCATCTCGATGCGCCTGCCCGCGATGAAGCCGGCGAACAGGTACTCGTCGATGTCACCGGGCAGCGGGGCGGTCGAGGCGTACGTCACGGCCGGGGGGCAGCCGAAGGCGATCGCCACCGGCAGGCGCTCCCCGCGCCTGGCCGCGACCTGGTAGTGGTTGCGGCTGTCCTTGTGGATCTGCCAGTGCATGCCGATGGTGCGCCGGTCGTGGCGCTGCAGGCGGTAGAGCCCGAGGTTGCGGACCCCGCTCTGCGGGTCCTTGGTGTGCGTGAGCCCCAGGTTGAAGAAGGAGCCGCCGTCCTGCGGCCAGGTGAACAGCGCGGGGAGCATGCCGAGGTCGACGTCGTCGCCCTGGAGGACGACCTCCTGCACCGGAGCGTCCTTGACCTTCTTCGGCGGCACGTGCGTCATCGAGCCGAGCTTCCCGAACGCCTCGCGCACCCCCACGAAGCCGTGCGGCAGCTCGGGCCGCAGCAGCCCGCCGATCTTCTCGCTGATCTCGCCGTACGACTTCAGGCCGAGCGCCTTCAGCAGGCGCCGGTCGGTCCCGAAGACGTTCATCGCGAGGGGCATCGCGGAGCCCTTCACGTTCTCGAAGAGCAGCGCCGGGCCGCCGGACTTCTGCACCCGGTCGACGATCTCCCCGACCTCCAGATACGGGTCGACCTCGACCTTGACGCGCTTGAGGTCGCCCTCGCGTTCCAGCGCCCTGAGCAGGGACCGAAGATCGTCGTAAGCCATGTGACCCAGTATCGGCCACGGGCTAACCTGGGCCCGTCACCGGGGCCGTCTCACTCTGTCGAGGGATCTCACGCCAATGCTCAGGTATCTCCCCTTCCTGCTGGTCCTGGCGCTGTGGATCTACGCGTTCGTGGACTGCCTCAACACACCCGAGGAAGAGGTGCGCGGCCTGCCGAAGGTGGCGTGGGTCATCATCATCCTGCTCTTCGGCGAGGTGCTGGTCGGCCCGGTCGCCTGGCTGATCGCCGGCAAGGTGCGGACCCCGGCCCCCGCCCCCTGGGTCGCCCCCGACGACAACCCCGAGTTCCTGAAGTCCCTCAGGAAGGACGAGCCCGAGGCCGAGTGATGGAGCTGAGGCTGCTCGTCACCTTCGAGAAGGTCGCCACCGCCCTGAGCTTCACCCGGGCCGCGGCCGAGCTGAAGTACGCCCAGTCCAGCGTGACCGGCCAGATCCGCGCCCTGGAGTCGGACCTGGGCACGGAGTTGTTCGACCGGCTCGGCAGCCGTATCCGGCTCACGGAGGCGGGCGAGCGGCTGCTGCCCTACGCCCGGCGGATGATCGAGCTGGCCGAGGAGGCGCGGACGGCGGTGGCCGGCGCGGACGAACCGGCCGGAACCCTCGCCATCGGGACGATGGAGTCGCTGACCTCCTACCGGCTGCCGCCGCTCCTCGAACTGTTCCACCACCGCTACCCCCGGGTGCGGCTCTCGCTGCGCACCACCATCGGCGACGAGACCCGGCAGGCGCTGCGGCAGGGCACGTACGACCTGGGCTTTCTGATGGAGGAGCAGACCGAGCACGCCGGGCTGGAGGGCGTGGTGCTGGCCGAGGAGCCGCTGGTGCTGGTGGCCGCGCCCGGACACCCACTGGCCGGGAAGCCGGTCACGACGGCGGACCTGGTACGGCAGCCGCTGCTGGCGACCGAGCCCGGCTGCGCCTACCGGGACCTGTTCGAGCGGGAGCTGACCGCCCTCGCCCCGGTGGACTTCATGGAGTTCGGCACGATCGAGGCTACCAAGCGCGCGGCGGCGGCCGGCCTCGGGAGCGCGCTGCTGCCCGAGGTGACGGTCGCCGCCGAACTTTCGGAGGGTTCTCTCGTACGACTGGCGTGGGAGCCGTCGTTCACGCTTCGCACGCAGCTGGCGTGGCGGGCCGGGAAGCGGCTTCCGGCGCATGCGCGGCTGTTCGTGGAGCGGGCGCGGCAACTGGTCGCCGAGCAAGGGTGACCTTCAGGCTCGCCGTCACGATCAGCGGTACGCCCAGCGCCTGGACGAGGCCGATGTGGTGGCCGTACACCGCCCAGTCCATGACCATCGCGACGGCCGGGTAGACGAAGGCGAGGACGGCGATCTTCGAGGTGGCAAGCCGGGCGTAGGCGGCGTACATCAGGACGTACATCACCCCGGTGTGGATCAGCCCGAGTCCGGCCAGCCAGCCCCAGTCCCATCCCGTTCCGCTCATCGCGCCGAAGTCGGCGAAGGGGAGCAGCAGCGGGATGCCGACGAGGACCTGGACGAGGGCGATCAGGTGCGGGCGTACCCCGGTGATGCGCTTGGTGACCAGGGTGGACAGACCGTAGAGGAGGGCGGCGAGCAGGGCCTGTCCCACGCCGACGACATACGAACCGCCCCCCGTGAAGTCGCCGGGTGTGACACCGGAGACGAGGATCAGGCCGGCGAAGGCGAGGGCGATCCACCCCACCGTGGCGGCCGTGAGCCGCTCGCGGAACAGCAGGGCGCCGAGCAGGACCACGTAGAACGGTTGCGTGTGGTAGACGACCGTCGCCACGGAGATGGACGTGTTCTCGTACGACTGGAACAGCAGCACCCAGTTGAAGACGATGAACACACCGCCGAGGACGGCCAGTCCGAGGGTGCGCGGGGTGAAGCCGTGGTCGCGCAGCCAGCCGCGGGCGACGACGTATCCGCCGAGGGCCAGGGCGCCGAACAGGACGCGGAAGAACACGACGTCGAAGGGCGAGGCGCCCGACTCGACGACGAAGACGCCGAGGGTGCCGGAGAGCACCATCGCGATCGTGAGCTGGGCCGTGCCCTTGTTCTCTGGGGTCATGCCGTCGAAGCTACGAGCGGGCACGGGTGCCGGTCCACGCGCCGGTGGGGCGACCTGCCGATGGGCTCATCGGCGCCGCCGATGAGCCCGGGTCAGCCGGCGTCAGCGCAGGCGGGACGAGGACAGGATCGACAGCAGGTGCGCCGGGACCATCACCCAGGTGATCACGGCGAGCGCGCCCAGCGCCCAGCGGGTGGGCTCGATGCCGCCGGTGATCTCGCCGGCGATCGCGGCGACGAGCAGCACCAGGGACGCCTCGATGCCGTTGGTGACGCGGTGGATCTTGAAGGCGGCGGCCAGCCTGCGCACCGTCGCGACACCCTGCGAACGCGGCCGGGTCGCCTCGTCGTCGGCGACGGTCAGTCCGCGCCGGGCGCGTGCCACGTCCACCAGGTCGGTGGAGGCCTTCAGCAGGACGACACCGAGCGCGGTGGCGATGCCGACCGACACCCAGCCGCCGTAACCCGAGCGCGCCGCGTGGAAGCCGGCGCCCGCCATCAGCGCGGCGTCCGCGAGATAGGCGCCGAGGCGGTCGACGTAGATGCCCGTCGCGCTGTTCTGCCCCTTCCAGCGGGCGACTTCGCCGTCCACGCAGTCGAAGAGGAGGAACAGCTGCATCAGCACCGCGGCCAGGACGGCGCCCGTCAGACCGGGTATGAGCAGGGCCGCGCCGGAGGCGATCCCGCACACCACCATGGTCCAGGTGAGCTGGTCCGGGGTGACGGGAGTGCGCACCAACTGCCGGGTGAACCGCAGCGAGACCTTCCGCATGTACAGCCGGCCCGCCCAGTGCTCGCCGTTGCGGCTCGCCAGCTTGGCCTGCGGCTGTACGACCTCCCGCAGCTCCTCCAGAACCGGAGCGGCAACCATGACTTCCTCCCACCACCGGGGGCCGACTGCCGCTTCACGCGGCGATTGATCGGGCCAGGGTACAGAGTGGGTTTCCCGGCGCTTTACCGAGGCCACCCCTGAAGACCCCCGTACGTTGGGCATGTTGTCCCGGTGCCGGCGCCCGTGCCCGAGGAGAGTGAACGCATGGATCAGCAACAGGCCCGCGCCTGGCTCGCCACCGCCGTCGCCGAGGCCCGCGCCGGGCTCGCCGAGGGCGGCATCCCGATCGGCGCGGCCCTCTACGGCGCCGACGGCACCCTCCTCGGCCGCGGCCACAACCGCCGTGTGCAGGACGGCGACCCCTCGATGCACGCGGAGACGGCCGCCTTCCGCGCGGCGGGGCGGCAGCGGTCGTACCGGGGCACCACGATGGTGACCACCCTCTCGCCCTGCTGGTACTGCAGCGGCCTGGTCCGCCAGTTCGGCATCTCCCGGGTCGTGGTCGGTGAGGCGGCCACCTTCCACGGCGGCCGCGACTGGCTGGCCGAGCACGGCGTGGAGATCGTGCTCCTGGACGACCCCGAGTGCACAACACTCATGCATGAGTTCATCGAGGACAACCCGGCCCTGTGGAACGAGGACATCGGTGAGTGAGCCCCGGCCCCGCATCCCGACCATCGATCTGCGCCCCTGGCTCGACGGCGGCCCCGAGGCGCGCGGGGACATCGCCCGTACCGTCGACCGGGCCCTGCAGACCGCCGGATTCCTGCTCGTGACCGGACACGGGGTGGAGCCCGGTCTGCGCTCGGCCGTCCGGGAGGCCGCGCGCCGGTTCTTCACGCTGCCCGTCGAAGCCAAGCAGGCGTACGAGGCGAAGGTCGGCGGACGCGGGTGGCTCGGGCCGGGGGCGGAGGCCAACGCGTACGCGGAGGGGACCGAGACCCCGCCGGATCTGAAGGAGTCCCTGACCTTCGCGACGCACGAGCCGTTCGAGGACCCGGTGGTCAACGCCGAGTGGTACGCGCCCAATGTGTGGCCGGGCGAGGTTCCCGGACTCCGGCCGCTGTGCGAGCGGTACCTGGGGGAGATGGCCGCGCTGGAGAAGCGGCTCCTTTCGCTGCTCGGTCACGCCCTCGGGCTCGAACCGGACTTCTTCAGCCGGCACATGGACCATCCGACGTACGGCTTCAACATCAACTGGTACCCGGGGTCGGAGGTGATCGGCGAACCGCTGCCGGGGCAGTTCCGGATCGGTCCGCACACCGACTTCGGGACGGTCACCATCCTGGACCGGCAGGCGGGCAGGGGCGGGCTCCAAGTCCACACGGACGAGGGCGGATGGCAGGACGCGCCCTTCGACCCCGCCGCCTTCACCATCAACATCGGTGATCTCATGGCCCGTTGGACCGGGGACCGATGGCGGTCGGGCCGGCACCGCGTGCTCCCGCCGCCCTCGGACGCACCCTCCGAGGAGCTGATGTCCCTCGTCTACTTCGGCGAATGCACCCCGGGCACACTCGTCGAGTCCGTCCCGGCCCCGGTGGGCCGGGTGGCGTACCCGCCCGTCGACTCACATGTGTACCTGCGCGAGAAGCTGGACTCGATCACCGTCGATTGATGGGCCCGATCATGTCGGCAGTTTCGTAATCCAACGGACACCACGCGATCTGGTACGAAGCAACTCCCCCTTCCTACACTGGTGTTGAGGGGGGATGCGGTGCACAGACGTCTGCACGGACGGGGGGCCCTGTTCGACACGGATCCGGCCGGCCTGGCTCCGAGGCTCGTGGGTCTGCGCCCCTACCAGCACCGTGCACATCCGTTCGAGCACCCGGCGGAGCCGCCCTTCGTCATGCTCACCGGCGCGCGGGGCCTGGGCAAGAGCGCGGTGCTCGGCGAGCTGCGGGAGGCCTACAAGGGCCACACGCCGGTCGCGCTGGTCGACTGTGCGGACGCCCAGTTCGCGGGGCCGCCCGCGGACCGGCCCGCCGAGTCCTGGTCGCCGGTGGCGCAGGCGCTGCTGGTCATCGCCGAGCAGCTCGCGGAGCCGGTGACCGGAGCCGGCCGGATCACCTTTCCCCGGCTGATGTCGGGCCTGGTGGCGGTGGCGGCCGGCGGCTGGAGCGACGCCGACTCGGAGCGGATCCGGCGCGAGGTCGAGCGGATCCTGCTGCTGAACGAGAGCGGATCGTGGATCAGCGGCTTCGCCGGGCGCTGGGCCGGCAAGGTGGCGGCCAAGGTGGTCGCCGCGGCGACCGGCAGCGGGCCGTTCCTGTCGGGGGCGATCGAGGCCACGCTGGAATCCGTCGCGGAGGGCTTCGCGAGCCGCCGGCACCAGAAGGCGTCGGTCTGGTACCGGACGTATCCGAACGCGGGCGGGCACGCCCAGCGCGGGCTGATCCTGCTCTCCGGGCACTTCCGGGCGGGCGGCACCTCCCGGGAGCACGCCGAGCGCCATCTGGTGCGGGCCCTGCTCGCCGATCTGACGGAGGCGTACGCGGGCGTGCTGCCGCGCATGCAGCGGCTCGGGCGGCCGCTCGTCCTCATCGACAACGCGCAGGCCCCGCCCGGTCCGGGGCTCATGGAGGCGGTGCTGCGGGACCGCTCCGAGGGCATGACCGACCAGGTGGCGTTCATCGGCGCGCTGCGCGGCGACGGGCGGGAGAGCTTACGCAACGCCGTACGGCATGCGCTGCCCGAGGTGGCCCGGCGCAGCGACTGGACCCCGGACGCCGCCGTGCCGTCCTCGCGGGCGCTGCTGGTGTCGCTGCCGCCGCTCACCCCCGACGACACCCTGCACATCGTGGGCGCCGTCTGCGACGAGACACCCGTACCGCCCCAACTCCCGCACGCCACCCACCGGCTGACCGGCGGCAACCCGCTCGGCATCGTCCTGCTCGCCGAGTCGGCCGCGCAGAACCTGCCGCAGGCGGCATCGCTCGGCGAACTGCTCACCGCGGACGTCCGGCTGCACGAGGACCACGCCGGCTCCCCCACCTATCTCGAACTCCTCGACCGGCTGGTGCCCGACGACCGGCTGGACGAGCTGACCGTGCTGGCCGCGGCCCACGACCACGACTCGGCCTGCGCCCTGGCCGCGGCCCTGCTCCCGGACGACTTCGGCCCGGCGGACGTACGGGCCCTGCAGACCCGGCTCGCCCAGGAGGGACTGCCGGGCGCGCCGGGCCAGTTCGTCGGCGACCCCTTCGTACGGACCCTGCTGCTGCTCCGGCTGCATCTGCGCGAGCCCGACCACGCGCAGTGGCGCACCGCCCATGAAACCCTGATCGCACACTACGAGCAGGCCAGCGAGCCCACGGACGCCTTCCGGCTGCACCACGAACTCGCTCTGGGAACCACCGAGTCGGCGGTCGCCCAGCTGCGCGACACCTTCCACTCCCTCGACACCCGCACCTGGCTGCGCACGCTCCGCTTCGTCGCGTCGGCGCCGTACTTCCACGCGCACGACGCCGAAGGACGCGACTTCGGCGGCCGGGGCGAGGGGCGGATCGCCGTGGCCCTCGGCCGGACGGACGCCGCCCAGGACGTGCCGGAGGGCGTGGACGCCGTACTCCACCTGCGGATACGGCGGTTGCTGCACGCGGTGTGGCAGCTGGCCGATCCGCTGGTGCTGCCCGATCCGAGGGTGTGCGACCGGCTGCGGTTCGAGCTGGAGCAGTTGTCCAATCTGCGGCCCGCGGGCAACGCGCTACTGTGGCGGGCCTCGCGGGACTGGCCGGCGGCCGCGCTCGCCGGGCGGGCGCCGGCCGGCCCGGACGACGAGGACGACCCGGATGACCCGGATGACCGGAGCGGGAGGACGTGATGGCACGCAGGGGGCTGGGCACATGGCTGCGCGAAGGCGTCTGGGAGATCCCGCTCCGCCGCTATCTCGCGCTCCTGGTAGCGGCATGCCTGGTGACCGGCCTGGTCCTCGCCGTGCGCACCCTGACCCACGACGACCGCTCCTGCGCACCCGGAGTGGTACGCCCGAAGGACAGCGACGAGTGCGTGGGCGTGACGACGACGGCGTACGACTTCGGGCATCCCCAACTCCGGGACACGGTACGGGCGATCGAGCGGGAGAACGGCCGTCTGAAGCCCGGGAGTTATGTGACGGTGGCGATGATGCTGCCGTACACCGCGACCGCCGCGGCCAGCCTCAGCGACATACAGCACGAGTTGCAGGGCGCCTATCTGGCGCAGTACCGGGCGAACCACGACTCCAACGGTGAGGCCCCGGCGATCCGGCTGGTGCTCGCCAACCCGGGGGCCACCGGCGCCCATTGGCGGCAGATGGTCGACCGGCTGGCGCACATGACGACCACCTCGGACCGGCTGCGGGCGGTCGCCGGGGTGGGGCAGAGCACCGACAACAACAAGAAGGCCGTCAGGGAGCTGACCCGGCTGGGCATCCCGGTGGTCGGCTCCTCCATCACCGCCGACGACCTGGCCAACGGCCAGGGCGACAAGGACCCCTTTCCGGGGCTGGCCCGGGTCTCGCCGACCAACACCGACGAGGCCCGCGCGCTGGCCTCCTTCGCCAAGGTCGGCGCGGGCAAGGCGCTGCTGGTGTACGACAAGCCCGGTGACCCGTACACCCGGACGCTGCAGAAGTCGTTCGCCGCGCTGATCAAGGGGTCGCCCTACGAGCCGCAGCCGTTCACCCCGCCCGCCGACCGCACCCAGGAGGGCACGACCGCCAACACCTTCCGGCAGATCACCCATCTGGTGTGCGACACGTCCAAGGAGACCGACACCATCCTGTTCGCGGGCCGGCACACCCAGCTGCGGCAGTTCATCAACGCGCTGGGCGGACGCGGCTGCCAGGAGCGGAAGTTCACGGTGCTGACCGGGGACGAGGGCTCGTATCTGACCGGCGAGAAGGACCTGGACCGCGCCGCCCTCAGGCACAACCTCGCCGTCCGCTACACCGCCCTCGCGCACCCGGACGCCTGGGTGAGGGATCCCGCGAGGACGGGGGGCTCGGCGGCGGACGCGCAGGTGCTCCAGCAGCAGCTGGCGAGCGGCAAGCGGCGGCCGGTCGGGCCGATCGGCCCGGTCGCCCTGGAGGACGGGCAGCTGATCATCGCGTACGACGCCGTCCAGCTGGCCGTGCACGGCATCCGCGAGGCGGTCCCGGACGGCCGGAAGATCCCGGCGCTGGCCGATGTGGGACTGCAGTGGCCGCAGGTCAAGGGCTCGCTGCGGGTCGGCGGGGCGAGCGGCTGGATCTGTCTGGACGTGCACGGCAACCCGTACGACAAGGCCGTGCCGATCGTGGAACTCTCCCCGGAGGGCGGCTCGCGGTTCGTGCGGATCGCCTGGCCGGAGGGGAAGCCGCCGGCGAAGGAGTGTCTGCCGCCGTCCTAGGCGGCACCCGCTGTCCTAGGCCGCGCCCTCGACGAACTCGATCAGACGTTCGAATCGGGCCCGCCAGCGCTGCTCCGACTCCCCGTCCCCCCGGAACTCATGGGTGAAGCGCAGGGCGCTCCCCGTCTCCCCGTCCCGCTCCAGATGGAAGCGGACCCGGCCGGCGCCCTCCAGCGTGTACTCGGCGACCCGGTCCACGTCCCACGCGGTGATGTGCCCGCTGCCCAGCTCACGCAGGGTGACCGCACCCCCCAGCCGGGGTTCGAGGACGTCGGCGACGGTGAACCAGCCCGCGAGCCCCTCCGGGGTGGCGAGCGCGGGCCAGACCGTGTCCATGGGCCTCGGGAGCCGCACCAGGAAGTGGAGGATGTGCGTGTTCCCATGGGTCTGGCTGATGCCCTGTTCGATGGAACCGCTCATGACACCAGCCTGACCCGTCACGCAGGGTTCCGCACTTACACGCCCGCGTAGGAGTGCTTGCCGCTCACGAAGATGTTGACGCCGTAGTAGTTGAACAGCCAGCAGCCGAACGCGATCATCGCGAGGTAGGCGGCCTTGCGGCCCTTCCAGCCGGCCGTGGCACGGGCGTGCAGATAGCAGGCGTAGGCGACCCAGGTGATGAAGGACCAGGTCTCCTTGGGGTCCCAGTTCCAGTAGCGGCCCCAGGCGTCGCCCGCCCAGATCGCGCCCGCGATGATCGTGAACGTCCACAGCGGGAAGACGGCCGCGTTGACGCGGTAGGCGAACTTGTCCAGCGAGGCGGAGGCGGGCAGGCGCTCCAGGACCGAGGTCGCGAACTTGCCGGGCTTGCCGCCGCTGACGAGCTTGTTCTCGTACGAGTCCTTGAACAGGTAGAGGATCGTGGCGACCGCGCCGACGTAGAACACCGCGCCGCAGAAGATCGCGGTGGAGACGTGGATGTACAGCCAGTACGAGTGCAGGGCCGGGACCAGCTGGTCGCTCGCCGTGTACAGGACGGTCACCGCGAGGCCCAGGTCGAGCAGGACCGTGGTGATGAGGAACAGGCCCATCCAGCGCACGTTCTTCTTCAGCGCCAGCAGCCCGAGGTACACGGCGACGGCGACCGTGGAGAACGTGATGTTGAACTCGTACATGTTGCCCCACGGCGCCCGCTGCACGGAGGCCGCACGGGCGACGACACCGCCGAGCTCCACCAGGAAGGCGAGCACGGTGAGGGACACGGCGATACGGCCGTAGAGGTCGCCCTGCTCGTCACCGCCGTGGGCACCGGGGCCGTCCGGCACGTCCCGGGCGCCGGCCGCGGACCGGACGACGACCTTGGGCCGCTCCAGGACGGCGGTGCCCCCCGCCCGCTGCACGGTGACCGCGGGCGCGGCCGCCTTCTTCGACGCGTCGGCGGTGAGCGCGGCGGCCGTACGGCCGACCTTGCTGCGGCTGCCGAGCAGCCACTCGGCGATGTACGCGAAGAAGGCCAGGGTGTAGACGGCCATGGACGAGTAGATCAGCGTGTTGCTGATGCTCGCCAGATGCTCGTTGGTCGCGATGGCGAGATCGGTTGCGGCGGCGAGAGTCACTTCTCAGCCCCTTCGGCAGGTACGACTTCGGGGTCGGGGGATTCTGCAGGGTCGTCGGGGTCGGGTGCCCCCGGCGCCTGGTCGTAGAGGTTGCCCGCGAGGTCGCCCAGTTCCTCGGGCACCTTGGCGGACTCGCTGCGGCCGAGGCCGGCCATCTCGACGACGGTCACGCCGTCGGCGCCGCGCACGGCCCGCACCCAGACGCGACGGCGCTGGATGAACAGGGACGCGGCCAGACCGAAGATCGCGGCGAGCGCGCCGCCGAGCGCCCAGCCGCTGCCGGGCTCCTGGACGATCTCGAAGCCGGCCCACTCCTTGACGTCCTTCTCGAAGGTGATCGAGCCGGCGCCGTTCGGGAGCTGCGTGGTCTCGCCGGGCTTCAGATTGACCCTCAGCTGCCGGCCCTTGGCGTCCTTGAAGGCCTTCATATGGGTCTTGTTGAGCTGGTACACGCTCTGCGGCAGACCCGAGTTGACGCCCAGGTCGCCGTGGTACGGCGCCAGGTTGAGCACCGGGTTCAGCAGCGACGGGAACTGCGAGAGCACCGAGGCGCCGCCGCCGTAGGTCGGCAGGAAGAAGGCCTGGATGCCCAGCTGCTCGCTGGTGCCCTTGGCGTCCTTGTAGCCGTCCATGACCTTGACCACGCCGTTCGAGGTGACGTTGCCGTCGAGCGGGAGCAGCGGCACGGCGTCGCGGTAGACGACGGTGCCCTTGCCGTCCCGGACCGTGATGACCGGCGCGTAGCCATGGCTGACCAGGTAGACCTTGGAGTCGCCGATCTTCAGCGGCTCGTTGACCTTGATGGTGGTCGACTTCTGCTTGCCGTACGCGCCGTCCGTGTAGGTGATGCCGGCCTGGAAGGTGCGCGGGGTGCCCCGGTTCGGGCCGGTGAGCTCGTAGGTGGCCTTGAAGTCCTTGAGGTCGAAGCTGAACGGCACCAGGTCGTCGGTGGTGAAGAGGCTGCCGGACTTGAAGTCGTCGTACTGGATGATCGAGTTGGCGAAGCCGGCGCCCTCGACGACCAGCTTGGTGCCGTCCGACTTGTACAGCTGGCCCGAGGCGAAGGCCACCAGCATCACGATCAGCGCGATGTGGAAGGCCAGGTTGCCCAGCTCACGCACATAGCCCTTCTCGGCGGCGACGGCGTCACCGGCGACATGGGCGCGGAAGCGGCGCTTCTTCAGCAGGGCGAGCGCGGCCTCGCGGACCTGCTCGGGGTCGGCCTCGGTGCGCCAGGTGGTGTAGGCGGGCAGCCGGGTCAGCCGCTTGGGCGCGGCCGGCGGGCGGCTGCGCAGCTGGCCCACGAACTGCCAGGTGCGGGGGACGATGCAGCCGATGAGGGAGACGAACAGCAGAATGTAGATCGCGGAGAACCACACCGAGCTGTAGACGTGGAAGAGGCCGAGCTTGTCGTAGATCGGCGCGAGCGTCGTGTGCGTCTTGCGGAAGTCGTCGACCTTGGTGACGTCGGCGCCGGTCTGCGGGATCAGCGAGCCGGGGATCGCGCCGAGCGACAGCAGCAGGAGCAGCAGCAGCGCGACCCGCATGGAGGTGAGCTGCCGCCAGAACCAGCGGACCCAGCCGACGACGCCCAGGGAGGGCAGGTTCGGCAGCTCCTCCTGGGGTGCCGTGGACAGCTGGGAGCCGGCGGCGCCCAGGTCCTGGTCCTCGGCGCCGGCCGCGGAGTTGTCCGTTGTGGTGTTGCTCATCGGTCAGATCCCCACATTGAAGCCGGTGGACCAGGTCTGCATCTGGCTCACGAGACTGTCCCACGCCCCGGTAAGGAGCAGCACACCGGTGGCGACCATCATCGTGCCGCCGATGCGCATCACCCACACATAGTGTTGTTTGACCCAGCCGAAGGCGCCGAGAGCCTTGCGGAAGGCGACCGCGGTGAGGACGAAGGGCACGCCGAGGCCCAGGCAGTAGGCGACGGTGAGTACGGCGCCGCGGCCGGCGCTCGCCTGCTGCGAGGAGAGGGCGACGACGGAGGCGAGGGTGGGACCGATGCAGGGGGTCCAGCCGATGCCGAACAGTGCGCCGAGGAGGGGCGCGCCCACCAGACCCGTGGCGGGGCGCCGGTGGAAGCGGAACTCACGCTGGGTCAGCCAGGGCATCATCCCCATGAAGAAGACGCCCAGCAGGATCATGAGGACGCCGAGCACCTTGGACAGGGTGTCCTTGTACTCCTGCAGGGTCTGCCCGAAGTAGCCGAAGAGCGCGCCGCCGGAGACGAAGACGGCGGTGAAGCCGAGCACGAAAAGCGAGGCGCCGGCCACCATCCGGCCACGGCGGGCCTCGCCCAGGTCGGTACCGGTGACCCCGGTCACATAGGAGAGGTAGCCGGGGACGAGGGGCAGGACACACGGCGAGAAGAACGAGACGAGGCCGCCGAGTACGGCGATCGGCAGGGCCAGCAGCAGGGCGCCGCTGTAGACGGTCTCGTTCTTGCCCACCAGATCCGCGGCAAGCGGGACAAGCGCACTCACGTCACTTCTCCGCGAGGACCGGCTTGAGCATCTTGAGCAGGTTCTCCTCGCTGAGCGCCTCCAGGGCGCGCGCGGCGATCTTCCCGTCCCGGTCGATGACCAGCGTGGAGGGGATCAGCTGCGGGTTGAGCGTGCCCTTCTTGAAGCGGAGCATCAGCTTGCCCGTCGGGTCGTACAGGCTGGGGTAGGTGATCCCCTGCTCCTTCTCGAAGGCGATCGCCGGGGTGGTGCTGGTGTCCCGGGTGTTGATGCCGACGAACTGGACGCCCTTGTCCTGGTAGTCCTTGGAGACCTTGGCGAAGTACTTGCCCTCGGCGCGGCACGGACCGCACCAGGAGCCCCACACGTTGACGACGACGACCTTGCCCTTGTAGTCGGCGATATCGAGGGTCTTGCCGTCGATGGTCTTGCCGGACAGGTCGGGCACCGGGGAGCGGTGGCCCTTGGCGGCCGTGTCGATCCCGTTGGTGCCCGTGACGAAGTTGGTGTTGCCGCCTCCGCCGGAGGTGCCGCCGGAGGTGCACGCGGACAGGGTCAGCGCCGCTGCGGCGGCCGCGGCGGCAAGCAGGAGGCGGCTACGGGTGGTCATGTGAAAAGTTTCGCATGTCCGTTCCGAGGATCTTGGGCACCCCCCTTGCGGGCGGAAACCCGCATTTCAGGCCGCGTTCGAGGCGGCTCCGGAGGCCAGGAAGGTCTTCCAGCCGCCGGCCGGCTGCTGCCCGACGTCCAGCGTACGCAGCTTGCCGAGCACCTGCGGCCGCTGTACGTCCAGCCAGTCCACGAACTGCCGGAAGGAGACCATCCGCACGTCGGCGCCCTTCTCCTTCTCGCGCGCGATGTGCTTGAAGGCCTCCTCGACGGCGTCCATGTAGATGCCGCCGTTCCACTGCTCGAAGTGGTTGCCTATGAAGAAGGGTGCGCGGTTTGTCTCGTACGCCCGCTTGAATCCCGATATGTACGCCTGCGCCGACTGCTGCCGCCAGCCCGGGTAGTTGTGGGCGGGTGCCTTGGTCGAGTTGACCGACTGGTTGGCGAGCATGTTGTAGTCCATCGACAGGACCTCGAAGCTGCGGCCGGGGAAGGGTATCTGCTGCAGCGGCAGGTCCCAGATCCCCAGCTTCTTCTGCGGCCACACCTGACGGCCGCCGGGCGAGGAGGCGTCGTAGCGCCAGCCGAGCTCGCGGGCGGTGGGCAGCAGGTTGTTCTGGCCGAGCAGACAGGGGGTACGGCCGCCGGCCAGCTCCTTGTCGTAGTCGAACGGCAGCGACGGCAGGTCGGTCCAGCCGCTGTTGGTCCGCCACTCCTTCACAAAGGCCTTGGCCTGCTGGATCTCGCTCTTCCACTGCTGCGGGGTCCAGTTGCCGACGGTGCCGCTGCCCGAGCAGAAGTGGCCGTTGAAGTGGGTGCCGATCTCATGGCCCTCCAGCCAGGCGCGGCGGACGTTGGTCAGCGTGGCCTTGACGTGGTCGTCGGTGAGGTAGCCGATGTCGGAGGCGCCGCGCGGGTTGTTCGGCGGGTTGTAGAGCCGCTTCTTCGACTCGGGCAGCAGATACAGCCCCGAGAGGAAGAAGGTCATGCTCGCGCCGTGTTCCTTGGCGAGGTCGAGGAAGCGCGGGAAGAGACCGTTGCCGACCTCGCCCGCCCCGTCCCAGGAGAAGATCACGAACTGCGGCGGGGTCTGCCCCGGCTCCAGCGGCTCGGGCTTGGCGGGCTGGTGGGGCTGCTTGCCCGTGAAGGACGTGGAGCCGTCCCCGATGGGCCGGCCGGGACGCCCGCCGCCCTTGCCGTCGCCGTTTTTACCCCCGGAGCGGCCCGCGCCGGAACCTGAACCGTGTCCGTCCCCGTCTGAGGCGGTGAGAGTGCCGCAGCCCGCGAGACCGGCGGCGGCCGCGGCGCCCGCGCCGAGGCCGAGTATTCCCCTCCGGGAGAAGGTGCGCATGGAGAACCCCGATTCATCGCGTCCTGCTGGTGGTCACCCATTCAGAGGACATGACGAACCGGTAGGTTCCATTATTTGTTCTGCATTTCGCAACGAACGCGACAAAATCATCCCAAGAGGCCCCGAAGCGGGGCCCCTTGACGGAGTATCAGGCTGCTGTCAGGCGCCGAACGCCTTGCTCTGCCCCTTCACCGGCTTGGCGCCGGAGAGCAGATGGGCGGGGACGAGGTCCCGCGCCGGCTCCGTGTAGCCGACGGACACGATCTTGTCGCCCTGGTAGGTGAAGGTCGTCAGCGAGGCGAGCGTGCACTGCCGTCTGCGCGGGTCGTGCCACAGCCGCCGCCGCTCGACGTAGGACCGCACGATCCAGATCGGCAGCTGGTGGCTGACGAGCACGGCCTCGTGCCCGCGCGCCCGGTCCTTGGCCGCATTGAGCGCGCCCATCATCCGTACGACCTGGTCGACGTACGGCTCGCCCCAGGACGGCCTGAAGGGGTTGACCAGGTGCTTCCAGTTACCGGGCTTGCGCAGGGCGCCGTCCCCCACGCCGAAGGTCTTGCCCTGGAAGACGTTCTCGGCCTCGATGAGCCGCTCGTCGGTGTCGAGGTCGAGCCCGTGCGCCTTGGCGATCGGGGTCGCGGTCTCCTGCGCCCGCTCCAGCGGGGAGGCGACGGCATACGTCACGTCCCGGGGGGCGAGGTGCTCGGCGACCCGGTCGGCCATCTGCCGCCCGAGCTCGGAGAGGTGGTAGCCGGGCAGACGCCCGTACAGCACCCCGTCCGGGTTGGCGACCTCGCCGTGCCGCATGAGGTGGACGACGGTGATGTCGTTGCTGCTGCTCACGCGGTGGCCTCCGCGGCTGCTCGGGCCGCCGCCGGGAGGGCGTCGGCGATCTTCTGGATGGCCCGCTCGTCGTGGGCCGTGGACACGAACCAGGACTCGAAGGACGACGGCGGCAGATAGACACCGCCCGCCAGCAGCGCGTGGAAGAAGGCGGTGAAGCGGAAGGACTCCTGCGCCTTGGCGTCCTCGTAGCTGCGCACGGGGCGGTTGGTGAAGAAGACGGAGAACATGTTGGAGGCGGTCTGCAGCTGGTGCGCGACGCCTTCCTTGGTGAGGGCCTCGGTGACCAGACCCTGGATCTGCGCGGAGACGGCGTCGACCTTCTCGTACGCCGCGTCGTCCAGGAGCCGCAGCTGGGCGAGGCCCGCGGCGGTGGCGACCGGGTTACCGGAGAGGGTGCCGGCCTGGTAGACGGGCCCGGCGGGCGCGAGGTGCGCCATGACATCGGCGCGCCCGCCGAAGGCGGCGGCGGGGAACCCACCGCCCATGACCTTCCCGAAGGTCATGAGGTCGGGCCTGACCCCGTCGATCCCGTACCACCCGGAGCGGCTGGTCCGGAACCCGGTCATGACCTCGTCGGAGATGAAGAGGGCCCCGTTGCGCTGGCAGGCGTCCTTCAGTCCCTGGTTGAACCCGGGCGCCGGCGGCACGACACCCATGTTGCCGGGCGAGGCCTCGGTGATCACACAGGCGATCTCACCCGGGTGCCGGTGGAAGGCCTCGTGCACGGCCTCCAGGTCGTTGTACGGCAGCACGATCGTGTCCCCGGCCTGGGCACCGGTGACACCGGGCGTGTCGGGCAGCGCGAACGTCGCGACGCCGCTGCCCGCCGCGGCGAGCAGCGAGTCGACATGCCCGTGGTAGCACCCGGCGAACTTGATCACCTTGGCCCGCCGGGTGAACCCGCGGGCGAGCCGGATCGCCGACATGGTGGCCTCGGTCCCGCTGGACACGAGCCGCACCTGCTCGACGGGCTCGACCCGCGCGACGATCTCCTCGGCGAGGGCGACCTCGCCCTCACCGGGCGTGCCGAACGACGTACCGCGTGCGACGGCCTCCTGGACGGCGGCGATGACCTCGGGGTGCGCGTGCCCGAGGATCATGGGCCCCCAGGAGCAGACGAGATCGACGTACTCCCGCCCGTCGGCGTCGGTCAGATACGGGCCGGTGCCGGACACCATGAACCGTGGCGTACCGCCCACGGCCCGGAAGGCGCGCACCGGGGAGTTCACGCCGCCGGGCGTGACGGCGGCCGCACGGTCGAACAGAGCCTGCGAGGCAGGTGCTTCGTACGGATAGGGCATTTCGCTCATGACGTGCGACTTCTCCGACTTCTCGGACTCCGGTTGCGTAGTGACCTCATCAGGGTAGGACGCCCTCGTCACCGCTCCGACAATCACGTCGCCGTTGCCGGGCCGCCCCGGCGCCATCTGCGAGACTGGGAGCTGGTACACACAGCTGATACACGCAGCTCAACACACAGCTCATACGGCTCATGGTGTTCAGAGGCTGCGAAGATCCTGCGGACTGGTGTTTCAGCGCACGTTTCGGCGGGCGGCCGTGGGGGAGGTCACTGACACGATGATCGGGTTGCGCGGCGGGGGCCACGCGTCCTAGAAAAGCAGTCGGGTGGAGATATGCATCGCGGTGGCGGACTGGGCGAGGGGACTGATGACCTGGGTCCTCGACGTGCCCGGCGGGGAAGGCACCGACGCGACGCGGAGGAGACCGAGGCACGTCAGTCACACGGGGCACCGGGTGAGTCGGAGCGCGACGAGCGACGTATCGAACGTCGGATCGATCCGCTGAGAACGGGGAGCAGGAATGGTGGTCGGGTGGGGGTGACGTACAAATACTTCGGCGCGCCCGACGGCGCGACCGCGGCCCGCGTCCCGATCTCGATGCGCCCCGAGGAACTCGGCGGCGACGAGCTCGGCATGAACGGCATGTTCACCAAGATCAAGCCGGAGACGATGGCCGCGATGGTGCTGACCGGCATCGAGGGCGTCCCCCTGCACAAGGTCCCGCCCCTGGAGCTGGTCGTCCTGCACCCCGACTACGCCGTCGTAAAACTCCCGATGACGGTGGTGGACCCGCTGCGGGGCATAGGCGAGGAAGCGGTGGGCGCGGCGGCCTTCATCTGGTCCACGGTCCCGGACCGGGGCGGCCCGCGGGACGCGTTCAACGTGTACCAGCTGCTGCACGAGTGGCAGGACTTCAGCCATCGGTTGCATGAGGCGGGGCATCAGCCGTACTGCCTTGTCTGGCCCTGAGGAGCCTCCGCGGAAATCCGTTGGCGGGCCACGGCGGCCGCTGCTACTTTTCTGGAGGCCGTGCGAGAGAACGAGGAGGTGGTACCCGTGAACGCAGTATCGACATGGGTGCTCCCCTCCGGGGTCACGGTCGGGCGATAGGTCGTCCGGGAGCGCCGTTCAAGCGCACTCCCGAAAGGCACGACCATGCATTTCACTTCCGAACAGCGCCTCGACGACGGCGTCCTGGAGCGCGAGTTCACTCTCGGCGAGATCCCCGGCATCCTGTGGACGCCCGAAACCGCATCCGCCTCCGCGCCGGTGCCGCTGATCCTCCTCGGCCATCCCACGCTCGGGCTGCGAAAGATGTACCCCCGGCTGGTGGACCGGGCCCGGCACTCCGCCGCGGAGGGTTTCGCCACCGCCACCATCGAGCTCCCCGGAAGCGGAGACCGGCCCAGTTGGCCCGCCCTCGACCAGGCCCGCGCCGACCTGCGCCAGGCCATGCGGGCCGGCAAGCCGGTCAGCGACGAGATTGTCGACGCCCTCATCCTCCCGCTGGTCGACAAGGCGGTCCCGGAATGGCAGGCCGCGCTGGACGCCTTCCTGTCGCTACCCGAGATCGGCGGTCCGGTCGCGTACTCGGGGGGAGTGATCTCCATCGGCATCCGGCTGGCAGTGGTCGAGCCGCGCATCGTGGCCGCCGGTCTGTTCGCAGGGAGTCTTGTGCCTCGCGTCATGTTCGAGGAAGCCCGACAGGTCACTATTCCGCTGCACGTCCTATTGCAGTGGGACGACGAAGGCAACGACCGGCAGGCGGCCCTGGACCTGTTCGACGCCTTCGGCTCCAAAGAGAAGACGCTGAACGCCAACATGGGCGGGCACACCGGCGTCCCGCAGTCCGCGGGGGACGCCGCAGCCGGCTTCTTCGCCCGGCACCTGAAGTGAGGCCGGGCCGGGTCGGCGGCCAGGACTCCATGTGGCGCTGAGCCGCCCCGGTACAGCCCTGCGGCGGTGGTACGGAGCGAGCCGTACCACCGCCGTTCGGCGAGGGTTCGCTAGGACGACGTGACCGACTCCCGGCCGCGGGCCCGGCGTTCGCGGATCAGGGCGAAGATGACCACACCGATGGCCACCAGGGTGGACAGGACCACCTGGTCGCGGCCGCCGCCGTCGGCCGTGTCGGTGAGCATGTAGCCCAGTACGAAGGTGATCAGGGCGATGGTGGCCCAGGTCAGGTAGGGGTACAGCCACATCCTGACGATCAGCTTCTCCGGCGTCTCCCGCTCGATGATCTTGCGCATCCGCAGCTGGGAGAAGCAGATCACCATCCAGACGAACAGGGCGATCGCGCCGGAGGAGTTGAGCAGGAACTGGAAGACCGTGTCCGGCCACAGGTAGTTGAAGGCGACCGCGACGAAGCCGAAGACCACCGAGGCCAGGATGGCCGCCCGCGGCACGCCGCGTCCCGTGGCCCGTCCGAAGGAGGCCGGGGCGTCGCTGCGCCGGCCGAGGGAGAAGGCCATGCGCGAGGCCGTGTAGAGGCCGGAGTTGAGGCAGGACAGGACCGAGGTCAGCACGATCGCGTTCATGATCTGGGCCGCGTGCGGGATGCCGATGGAGCTGAGGGCCGCGACGTACGAGCCGTCCTTGAGGATCGCCGGGTCGTCCCAGCGCAGCAGTGAGACCACGATCAGGATCGAGCCCAGGTAGAACACCGCGATCCGCCAGATCACGCTGTTGGTGGCCTTGGTGACGGCGGCCCGCGGGTCCGCGGTCTCCCCCGCCGCCAGCGTGACGATCTCGCTGCCCATGAAGGAGAAGACCACCATCAGGACGCCGGTGAGGATCGCGCCGGGGCCGTTCGGCAGGAAGCCGCCGTGCGCGGTGAGGTAGGAGAAGCCGGACGCGGGGTGGTCGGAGCCGGGCAGCAGGCCGAAGATCGCGAGGCCGCCGATCACGATGAACGCCGCGATCGCGACGACCTTGATGCCGGCGAACCAGAACTCGAACTCGCCGTAGGAGCTGACCGAGGCCAGATTGGTGGCGGTGAGGACGATCATGACGATCAGTGCCCAGCCCCACTGCGGGACCGCCGGTATCCAGCCGGCCAGGATCTTCGCCCCGGCGGTCGCCTCGACCGCGAGCACCACGACCCAGAAGAACCAGTACAGCCAGCCGATGGTGAATCCGGCCCAGCGGCCCAGCGCACGGTCCGCGTACGCGGAGAACGAGCCGGAGCTCGGATTGGCCGCTGCCATCTCACCGAGCATGCGCATGACCAGGACGACGAGGACGCCGACGAGCGCGTAGGAGACGAGGATGCCGGGGCCCGCGGCGGCGATGCCGGAGCCGGAGCCGACGAACAGGCCGGCGCCGATGACACCGCCGATCGCGATCATCGAGAGGTGGCGGTTCTTCAGACCGGCCTGCAGACCGGAGTCGGCCGGAGCGCTCTCGGCCGCGGTCGTCACCGGGCCGGTGTCCAAAGGGGCGGGGACGGGGGGACGTGTGGTCATCTCGACATCCATGGAGGGAGTGCGGACCAGGGCGTCTGGAAATTAGTTCAGTACGATCCAAAAGAACAAGACTTGTTTAAGTGTTCACCTTGCTCTATTTTTCGCGTAGCGCGGAACCGCATCGTTCGCCGCGGCCACCGCGTCGTCCCCGTCCCCGTGTTCCGGCCCCTGGGGAGCCCCCATGCACAACAGCGCGGCATGGTCGCGAGAACCCTCCGTACCGTCGCCTTCGCCGCGGGCAAAGTCCCCGCTCGGCAGGCCGTTAGGGTGGCGTCGTGGTGAATGCAGCGGGCAAGTTCGGTCCCTACAACCAGCCGGGTGCCGCACGCCCCGCGCCGGTCTCCGGGGTATGGGACACCCGCGTCCTGACGGGCCGGGGCCCCACCGGATCGGAGCTCGTCCGCTCGCGGATCGCCCTTCGGGTGCGCCTGAAGTCCGTGGCACCGGGAGACCGGCTGCCGGACGCCGGCGTCCTCGCCGAGGAGCTGGGGATCAGTGAGATCACCGTGCGCCGCGCGCTGGAGGGCATGTGCCAGGACGGCCTGCTCGACCGCCGCCGGGGCCGGGCCGGCGGGACCTTCGTCGCGGCGGACTGGGACACGGTCGTCGCCCTGATGCACGACACCACCGAGGCGGCCGCGCTGGACGCCTTCCATCTGCTGCTCGAATGCGGTCTCGTCGCCCACACCGCCGGCGAGGTCCCGGACGGGGGGCTCGACGGGCTGCGGGCTCTGGTCGACGAGATGGACCAGGTGGACGAGGAGGGCCGGCTGCTCGAACTGGAGACCCGCTTCCACCTCGACCTCGCACAGACGCTCGGCGGCGCCGGCATCCGTGAGTTCGCCGCCGACCTGCTCGGCCGGCAGTGCCTGCTGCGGCCCGCTCCGGCACCCGCTGTCATCCGGGCCCGGAACCGCTGCCACTCCGACCTGCTGGACGAGCTCGCCCGCGGCGCGATGGCCCCGGCGGTACGAGCGGTGAAGGCCCACCAGCACGCCGTCCCGGACTGACACCCGCTCGCGCCGGCCAACCCCCTTCCCTCCCCTGCCCGTGCCGCCACCCCGAGAAGGAGCCGTCGCCATGCCCGACCCCGGAGCGGTCGGCCCGTCCCCGACGTCGGGCCAGGCCGACGGCGCGCCCCAGCGGCTGCGCGGCGGCGTCCTCGGCATGGCGGACATCGCCGCCGCCACGATGGCCAACGTCGGCCCGGCCATGAGCTTCTTCTTCGGCTTCGCCTTCCTGGCCACCACCGCCGGCGTCGCCTCGCCGCTGACCATCGCCGCGGCGGGCGTCGCCGTCGCCCTGCTGGGCAACACCCTCGCCGAGTTCTCCCGCGCGCACCCCTCGGCGGGCAGCTTCATCACCTTCGTCGGCAAGACCTTCGGGCCGGTCAGCGCGGTGACCACGGCGCTGCTCGCCGGCCTCGGCTACATCATCGCGATGGGCTCCGTCATCGCGATCTCCGGCGGGTTCGTGCAGATCACCCTCAACCACTACACCGGCGTCGACCTGCCGTGGATCATCTGGACACTGCTGCTGACCGGGCTGGCGGTGGTGCTGATGCTGCGCGGGATCGTGGTCTCCACCAAGTGGGCCGGTTACTTCTTCGTCGTGGAGATGCTGGTCCTGGTCGTGGTCTCGATCGCGGCCCTCGTCGAGCACCGCGGCCACCTCTCGGCCGATCCGTTCCTGCCGGGCCACATCACCCACGGCCTCCAGGGGCTGGCGGCGGGCTTCCCGCTGGCGGTGTATCTGTTCATCGGCTGGGAGAACTCGGCGGCGCTGGCCGAGGAGACGGAGAACCCACGGCGCAACGTCGGCCGCGCGGTGTTCTCCTCCGTCGCGATCATGACCGTGAGCTACATCCTCTTCTCGTACGCCACGGTCACCGGCTTCGGCTACGACGTGGAGCGGCTCGGCGACTCCCCCATCCCCTTCATCGACGTCGCCCGCCACACCCTCGGCGCGCTGGCGTTCGTCGCCTACGTCGGAGGCCTGACCTCCACCCTCGGTGTGCTGATCGCGGGGATCAACTCCCAGGCGAGGCTGGTGTTCAACGCCGGACGCGAGGGGCTGCTGCCGTCCTTCTTCGGCTATGTGCACCCCACGCGCCGTACGCCGACCAACGCGATCGTCACCTTCGCCGTCACCGCGCTGCTGATCATCGCGGGCTGGGGCCTGGGGCATCTGCTCGGCGGGAAGGGCCCGATGGACCCCGTGGTCTTCTTCACCGAGTCCTCCAGCCTGGGCGCCATCCTGATCCTGCTGGTCTACCTCGCCTCCAACATCGCGCTGCCGCTGTACTACCGCAGATACCGGCCGCAGGAGTTCCGGGTGGTACGGCACCTGGTGCTGCCCGCGATCGGCACCCTGGCCATCCTGGTTCCGCTCTACTACCTCGCCAAGCCGGGACAGCCCGCGCCGTACAGCTGGTTCCCCTACGCGGCACTGGCCGCGCTGCTCGCCTCCGTCGGCTATGCGTCCCTCCTGGTCCGTCGCGACCCGGGGCTCGCCGAACGCGTCGGGTCGGTCGTCGCCGACGTGGAGTGAAGGCATCGGGCACGACGTGGAGTGAAGGCATCGGGCAAAGGCAGGGAATGAACATGACGGAAGGAGTCCGTGTGCTCACTGACCAGGAGGCCGCCGCCCTCGGCTCGGTCGACGAGGAGGCCGTCGGCCGCACCCTGCTCGAACTGCTGGCGATCCCGAGCGTGACCGGGAGCGCCGCCGAGTCGGAGATCCAGCATCACCTCGCCGGGCGGCTGGAGCGGCTCGGGCTGGATGTGGATCTGTGGTCCATGGACCTGCCCGAACTGCTCGCGGACCCGGACTTCCCCGGCATGGAGGTACCGCGCACGGAGGCCTGGGGGCTGGTGGGGCACACGGCGGGCGGGGACGACGGGCCGACGCTGGTGCTGCAGGGGCACGTGGACGTCGTACCGCCCGGAGACCCCGCCGCGTGGCAGGGCGATCCGTTCGTGCCCAGGGTGACCGGGGACGTCGTGCACGGGCGCGGTGCCTGTGACATGAAGGCCGGGCTGGTGGCGCACCTCGCCGCGCTGGCCGCCGTACGGGCGGCCGGGGTGCGGCTGCGCGGCCGGGTCGCCGTGCACTTCGTCGTCGGCGAGGAGGACGGCGGGATCGGCGCCTTCGGGACGCTGCGGCGCGGGCACCGGGGTGACGCCTGTGTCATCACGGAGCCCACCGCCGGCACGCTGATCACCGCGAACGCGGGTGCCCTCACCTTCCGCGTCGCCGTCCCCGGCAAGGCGGCCCACGCCAGCTCCCGGGACGCGGGCGTGAGCGCGATCGACGCCTATGTGCCGCTGCACGCGGCGCTGGCCCGGCTGGAGGCCGCCCGCAACACCGACCCGGATCCGCTGATGGCCGAGTACCCGATCCCGTACGCGCTCTCGGTCGGGACCGTGCGCTCGGGCGACTGGGCGAGCAGCGTGCCCGATCTGCTCGTCGCCGAGGGACGGCTCGGTGTCCGGCTGGACGAGGACCCGGCGCACGCCCGCGCCGAGCTGGAGCGCTGTGTGGCCGAGGCCTGCGCCGCCGACCCCTGGCTGCGGGACCACCCGGCGACCGTGACCTGGCCGGGCGGCCGGTTCGCCAGCGGGCGGCTGTCGCAGGGGCATCCGCTGCGGGACACGGTGCGCGACGCCTGCACCGACGCCAACGGCTGGGCCTCCCGGCCCCGCGAGCGCGGGGCGCCGTATGGGAGCGACCTGCGGCTCTACGCCGGGGCCGGGATACCCACGCTGCAGTTCGGGCCGGAGGACGTGCGGGTGGCGCACAGCGCCGAGGAGCGGGTGTCCTTGAGCGAAGTGGTCGGTGTGGCAAGGGCGTTGGTGCTCACTGTGCTGCGGACGGTGGGGACGAGGTGACCTCCTCGCAGGGGGTCTGCTTGCGCCGGGTGAAGGACGGGAGCGCGGGCGGCGTGAGGAAGCCCTCCGCCCGCGCGCTCGCCAGCCCGATGCGCGGGATGTCGCTGCTCTTGGCGAAGAGCAGATAGCGCGGCTCCCACACCGGGCGGTACTTGGCGTTGGCGCGGTACAGGGACTCGATCTGCCACCAGCGTGAGAAGAAGGTGAGGATCGAGCGCCACAGGCGCAGGACCGGGCCGGCGCCGAGGCGGGAGCCGCGTTCGAAGACCGAGCGGAACATCGCGAAGTTCAGCGAGACCCGCTCGACGTCCAACTCCTTCGCCCGCAGCAGGAGTTCCACGACCATGTACTCCATCAGGCCGTTCTCGCCCTCGCGGTCACGGCGCATCAGGTCGAGGGAGAGGCCGCGCTCGCCCCAGGGGACGAAGCTGAGCAGGGCGCGCGGCGCGCCGTCGGCGTCCCGGCACTCCAGCATCACGCAGCGGCCGTCGGACGGGTCACCGAGGCGGCCCAGGGCCATGGAGAAGCCGCGCTCGGTGGCACCGTCGCGCCAGTGGTCGGCGCGCTCGACGAGCAGGGCCATCTCGTCGTCGGGGATGTCCTCGTGGCGCCGGATGCGGACCGTGTACCCGGCCCGGCGGACACGGTTGTGCGCCTGCCGTACGACGCGCATGGCGCGCCCTTCGAGGGTGAAGTCGGCCAGGTCCACGATCGCCTCGTCGCCCAGTTCCAGGGCGTCCAGGCCGTGGCGTGCGTAGATGGTGCCGGCCTCCTCGCTCGCGCCCATCACGGCGGGCGTCCAGGCGTGCCGGCGTGCCTCGGTGAGCCAGGCGTCGATGGCGCCGGGCCAGGCCTCCGGGTCGCCGATCGGGTCGCCGGAGGCGAGGCTGACGGCGCCGACGACGCGGTAGCCGATGGCGGCCTTGCCGGTGGGCGACCAGATGACGGCCTTGTCGCGGCGCAGCGCGAAGTAGCCGAGGGAGTCGCGGGCGCCGTGCCGGTCGAGCAGCCGGCGCAGCCGCTCCTCGTCCTCCGCGCTGAGCAGCCTGCGGCCGCGGGGCGAGCGGAAGCAGGCGTACAGGACGAGGCAGAAGGCCGCCGCGAGCAGGACGTTGATGGCGATGTCGGTCCAGCGGGGCGCGTGCACGGCGTCGATGCGGTCGGCGAGCGGGCCGACGCTGATGCCCCGCAGGAAGGTGTAGGCGATCTCGTCGGTGACGGTCGCGCCGGGGAGCTTGTTGGTGGCGTTCACGAGCAGCGTGCCGAGCGCGCCGGTGACGAGGATGCCGCCCGCGCCGACGGCCAGGGCCAGCTTCGGGTTGGAGGGATCGCCGACGGCGTTGAACTCGCGGCGGCCGACGATCAGCGCGGCCACGAAGAGTCCGGTGAGGCCGGCGGAGACCCAGTTGAAGACGTGTTCGCGGTATTCGGGCTGGGTGAGGGCGAGGACGTAGAGGCCGAAGAGGGGGCCGGCGAGCAGCAGGTTGGACAGCCAGGCGGCCCGCTTGCGGCGTCGCATCACCAGCGCGAGGAACAGCGCGAGCGCGGCCGAGACGAGGCCGGCGGTGGCCAGGTACGGGGTGAAGAACTGGCCGGCGTGGTGCGCGTGCTCACGGTGGATGTCCAGCAGCCGGCCGGTGTTGTGCTCCTGCACCTCCTCGCGGAACGGCAGGGACATGACGGCCACGATGTTGAACACGACCATCAGCCGCAGGTACCAGACCGTGGCTGTTGCGGCCCAGACCCTGAGCGGGGGCGGGTCGGCCTCGTTGGTGCGCTGTCGGGAGTTGCGCTGAGCGGGCACCTGTGGGGAAATCAGGGGCGGCCGCTGTGCGGGTGCGGGCATGGTGACTGGTCACCTTGGGGACGGGGACGGGACTATGCTGACCCTACAGCTTGTAGGGAAGTCGGCATATGGGCCGACCGGCACTCACCCGGGTCGGTCCGATCCCCGCCGCGCCGCCGCCAGATGCCAGGCCAGGTTGCCCACGGCCGCGCCGGCCGCCACGACGGCGACGATCACACCGCCCGTGGCGAGCCCGTCACTGAAGAGATGCGGGCGCCGGTCGAGGCTGTGCAGCCCGAAGCCGCACAGTTCATACACCCCTGTGGCGGCAATCACAAGGCTCACGACGAGCACGGCGAGCGTGGGCGCGAGACTTACCCCCGCCTGCGAGAGCAACCACCGGGACCGTCGGGCCTGCGGTGTCTCGGTGCCCTGCATGGTTCCCCCCGGTGGACAGACGAACGGCCGTCGGCAGATGGGAACCTACAGTACGTAGGGTCGGCTTGGTCTCAGGTCGGGCCAACGCCCGCCCGACGAGACCGGCCCGCCCCGGGCCACCGCAGCGACCCACGGCGTCCGGACCATCGCCCTCACGGGTGACGCCCCGGACCGCACGGAGACGACAGCCCACAGCAAGACGCCCGCGCCCGGCCCCGAGAAACCACCCACGGCAGCTTCACCGCCGAGCCCCGCCCCACGACCGAGACCCACCGGGCGAAGCAAGACGCGATGCCGACGACGCCCACCCAGCCGACAAGACCGGACCCGCCCAGGCAACCACGGCGCCCCTCCGCGTTCCGGGCCTCGCCCTCACGGGTGACGACCCACGCCACACGGAGACGACAGCCTGCAGCAAGACGCCCGCAACCGGCCCCGAGAAACCACCCACGGCAGCTTCACCGCCGAGCCCCGCCCCACGACCGAGACCCACCGGGCGAAGCAAGACGCGATGTCGACGACACCGGCCCAGCCAGCAAGACCGAACCCGCCCAGGCAACTACGGCGACCCTCCACGTTCCGGGCCTCGCCCTCACGGGTGAAGACTCGGGCCGCATGGAGGCGACAGCCCGCAGCCAGATGCTCGCGCCCGGCCCCGTGGACACCCACGGCAGCTTCACCGTCAAGCCCCGCCCCACGACCGAGACCCACCGGGCGAAGCAAGACACGGTGTCGACGACGCCCACCCAGCCAGCAAGACCGAACCCGCCCAGGCGACCACGGCGGCCCTCCACGTTCCGGGCCTCGCCCTCACGGGTGAAGACTCGGGCCGCATGGAGGCGACAGCCCGCAGCCAGATGCTCGCGCCCGGCCCCGTGGAC
>NZ_JBFAIQ010000019.1:0-52768 GCF_040654755.1 Streptomyces sp. NPDC050625 | reverse complement strand
ACACCCACGGCGGCTTCACCGTCGAGCCGCGCGACCACGGCGGCCCTCCGCGTTCCGGGCCTCGCCCTCACGGGTGAGACCCACGCCGCACGGAGACGACAGCCCGCAGCGAGGCGGTCGTCACCACCCATGTGGAACCCGCCCCCGGGCGAAGCCGGACGCGGTGGCCACGGTGCCGCCCCGGGCGCCGATACACCTCGCCCGCCCGCCCCAAGCACCGTCAGCCGAAGCGGCCCGCCACGTAGTCCGCCGTTCGCTGGTCCACCGGGGAGCCGAACATCTGGTCGGTGTCGCCGTGTTCGACGATTCCGCCCGGGGTGCCCTGTTCGGCGAGGAAGAACGCGCACTGCTGGGAGACGCGGGCGGCCTGCTGCATGTTGTGGGTGACGATCACGACGGTCACCTGGCCGGCCAGCTCCTGGATCGTCTCCTCGACCCGGCGGGTGGAGGTGGGGTCGAGCGCGGAGCAGGGCTCGTCCATCAGCAGGACCCGGGGGCGCACGGCGAGCGCGCGGGCGATGCACAGCCGCTGCTGCTGGCCGCCGGAGAGCGCGCCGCCCGGCTGGCGCAGCCGGTCCCGCACCTCCTTCCACAGGCCCGCGCGGCTCAGTGACTCCTCGACCAGCTCGTCCTTCGTACGGCGGTTCACGCGCGTGCCGGTCAGCCGCAGGCCCGCCACCACGTTGTCGTAGATCGACATCGCCGGGAACGGGTTGGGCTTCTGGAAGACCATCCCGATCCGGCGGCGGGCGTCCGTCAGCCGGCGCTCGGGGGCGTAGATGTCCTCGCCCTCGAACAGCACCTCGCCGCCGAAGGCCGCGCCCGGGATCATCTCGTGCATCCGGTTCAGGGTGCGCAGGAACGTCGACTTGCCGCAGCCGGAGGGGCCGATCAGGGCGGTCACCCGGCCCGCGGGCATCGTCAGCGAGACCCGGCTGAGCACCTTGTGGGTGCCGAACCAGGCCGAGACGTCGCGGGCCTCCAGGGTGGCGGGGTCGGCGGCCGGGTCCGCGTGGACGGGGAGTACGGCGGTGTCGGTCACGGCGTCGGTCGTGGGGTCGGTCACGGTCTCGGTCACGGTGTCGCTCACGGTCGGATACCTCGGTTCACAGCAGATTCGGCAGGAGTTCGGTGGTGCGCGTGGCGACCTGGAGGCCGAGCACCGCGACGACCGGGGCGAAGACGATCCACGTCTGGTGGCGGCCCCAGCGGTGCCAGGCCCAGACGGCGGCGACGGCGGCCAGCAGCAGCGCCTGCAGCCACATCACCAGCGGCCACGGCACACCGGAGGGGCGGGCCAGCGGCTCCTCGGACTGCGGCAGGGTGCCGGAGCGGATGACGGCCGCCGGGGTCTGGAAGGGCGCGGAGACCAGATCGGCGTCGACGCGCAGGACACCGGACGGCATGAAGCGGGGGCCGGTGGCGGTGACGAGCACGAGGCGGCTCTTGCCCGGGGCCAGTGCGCCGGGAGCCGGGTCACCGGCCCGCCGTACGTCGGCGACCTGGTACTTGGCCTTCCCCTGCCCGGTGGTCACGGTGAAGGTGTCGCCCTCGGCCAGGTCGGCGAGGTGCCCGAACGGGGCGCCGTAGGCCGCGGCCCGGCCCATCAGCACGCTGGTGCCCGCCTGTCCGGGCAGCGGGGTGTCCCGGCGGTGACCGGGGCCGTCGGTCATCACGGACGAGTCGGTGCCTTCGAGGACCACCTGGCTCAGGCCCAGCGCGGGGATCTCGATCAGCGCGACCGGGGTGCCGGGGGCCAGCAGCCTGCCCTCCTGGTCGGCCTGGGACACCGGGGCCGTGCCCAGGGCGAGCTGCTTGCGCAGGTCGTCGAAGGCGGCGTGCTGGGCGGAGTGTTCCTGGGCGCCGCTGATCAGGAGCAGCTGCGCGGTGATGCCGAGCAGCAGGGCGGCGAGGCTGAGCAGGCCGCCGCGGGCGAGATGGCGGACGGCGGTGACGCCCCGGACGCGCATGCGCGGCACGGCCGGTGCGAGCGTGGACTGTGCGGCGACGGCCACGGCGGCCCGCCTCCTTCGCTGGAGTTCGAGGCGCTGCCGGGGAGACAGGGGCGCTCTCCCCGGCAGCCGCGGGTGGATCAGGTGGACTTGATGACGAAGTTGGCGCCGCTCTTCGAGGCCACCGTCGAGGAGCCCGCGTAGTACGCGTGCAGCGTGTGCTTGCCGCGGCTCAGCTTCGGCAGGGTGATGGTCACCTTGCCGCCGCTCAGCGTGCCGGTGGCGATGACCTTGGTGCCCTCGTAGATGCGCACGGTGCCGGTCGGCGTGGTGCCGGTCGCGGTGACCTTCACGGTGACCTTGGCCCGGGCCGTGTGGCTGACCGTGGCGGGCGCCGTGCTGCTGATCGACGGGGCCGCCTTGGTGATCTTCAGGGAGGCGGTCGTCGACGAGGCGTTGAGCTTGGCGTTGCCCGCGTAGGACACGGACAGCGTGTGCGTGGCGACCTTGAGGTGGTTCGACAGGCCGATGGTGACCTTGCCGGAGGCGTCCAGGGTGCCGGTGCCGAGGACGGTGGCGCCCTCCTTCACCGTGACCTTGCCGGTCGGGGCGGCACCGTGCGAGCCGGTGACGGTGACGACGACCTTGGGCGTCTTGCCGTACGCCGTCGTCGCGGCGGTCGCCGTGGTCTTGCTCACGTACTTGACCGAGCCGCTCCAGGAGGCGGCCGTGCCCGTGCCGGCGACGTTGGCGCCGGCGACCGTGGCGGTGTAGCTGCCGTTGGCCAGGCCGGTGAAGGTGTACGAGGTGGTGCCGGCCGGGAGGTCCTTGACGGCCACGACGGCGCCGTCCGAACCGGTCAGGGTGACCCGGTAGTCGGTGAGCGGCAGGGCGGTGGCGGCCGGGGCGGTCCAGGACAGCTTCAGGCTCGCGTCGCCGGGAGTGGCCTTGAGGGCGGGCGCGGCGGGCGTGGAGGTGTCGGCGCCCGTCCCCTCCAGGCCGCCCAGCTTGGCGTGCTTGGCCACGCTGATCGAGCCGTTGTACGACTCGTTCACGAAGCCGAAGGAGGCGATGACCTTCTCGGCGTCGTCCGAGGCCAGCTTGGCGGTGTGGCTGCCGCTGGTGACGAAGACGTCGTAGAGGTCCTTGTCGAAGAAGATGCTGGTCGGGTCGATCGCCCGGCTCGGGACGACGTTGTAGACGTCACGGCCGAAGGTGGCGTTCTCGTAGTAGGCGTTGACCGGGGCGATCTTGCCGTTGACCGTGGTCACCGGGCTGGTGGCACCCGAGTCGCCGGGCAGCTGGACCGACGCCAGGTGCCCGCCGGCCGTGACCGCGTCCTTGGTGTAGTCCGGGGCCACGCCGTTGTTCTGGGCGATCCAGCTGCCGACCGAGAACGGTACGAGCGCGCCGTCCTCGGTGAGCGCGGCGTTGCCTTGGTTCTCCTGGACGGCCGGAATGTCCGCGGGGACGTCACCGGCGGCCACGCCGATCGCGTTGAGGAAGAAGTTGCGGGTGCCGGAGCCGGTCTGCGGGATCTTCGGGTGCACGGTGTGGCCGTTCACCTGGGTGAGGACGCCCGTGTAGATGTCGTGCAGCTGGGCCACGGTCAGGTTGTCGATGCCCGCGCCGCGCACCGCGACGCCGACGGCGTCCCGCGCCATCGGGATGTAGGTGAGCGCGGTGCCGGAGGCGGACGGGCCGCCGGAGGAGCGGGCGAAGTCGACCTGGCCCTTGGTGGAGACACCGTTGGAGTCCGGGAACTTGTCGCCGGTCAGCGACGCGCTCAGGGCGAAACGGCCCTTGCCGGAGCCGTTCGGGCGCAGGAAGGACGGACCGCCGGAGCGGGTGGTGATGGTGGAGCTGGTGGAGCCGGTGCCGGGCTCGATCGCGTCGTACGAGGCGAGGCCCGCGCCGTTCGCGGACTTCACGGCGGTGGCGGAGTAGCTGGTGCCGTTGACGGTGTCGCCCGCGAGGGCGTTGAGCACGTCCTGGGTGGTGTCCGAGCCCACGCCGACCAGCTGGCGGAAGGTGCCCGCGGGGGTCGGGTCGGCGGACGCGGGGGAGGCGAGAGCCAGGCCGCCGGCCACCACGGCCGCGGCGACGAGCGCCGCAGAGTAGCGCGTTGTGCGCATCGAAGTTCTCCTGACGAGAGCTTGGAGGAGAGAGGGAACGGGAGGGATCTGGCAGGGTGGTGCAGGCCGTCCGCCCCGACTGCCTTTCGGGGCGGGCGGCCGTCTGTGGGGGCGCCCGGTGGGCGCCCCGGTCTCAGGGGAGCCGCTTGCGAAGCCGCTCCGGGAGGGTGAACTCCGGCAGGACGGTCACCGTCCGCCCGCCGGGCAGCGGCACCCGCAGGGGAAGCCGCAGCCTGCGGCCGCCCGCGAAGGGCGCGCCCACACCGGCGACGGCGCCGAGCGCGGCCCCCACCGGGACGGCGTACCGCAGCGGGTTGGCCGGGTCGGCCGGGGTGTTCCCGGCGGCCGTGGTCTGCACGGCCTTTCCGCCGTCGAAGGAGGCCTGGGCGCTGGGCTTGCCGCTGCCGCCGCCCGCTCCCGCGCCGCCGTCGCCCGACGGGCCGCCGGAGACGCCGCCCGAAGTGCCGCCGGTGCCGCCGGTTCCGGTGCCGCCCGTGCCGCCGTCGGTGCCGGTGCCTCCGCTGCCGGAGCCGCCGTCTGGGCCTGAGGAGGTCGGTCCGGTGTAGTGCAGCAGCGCGTCGGCGGCGCGCACCGCCTGCTTGCGCAGGCCCGCGGAGAGCGGGGCGTAACCGGCCGGCAGGCGGCCCGGGTCGGCGCCGCTGACCTGACCGGCACCGGCCGCGTACTTCAGCAGCGCCGCATAGTCCTTGCGGGCGTCCGCCTTCAGCGCGCCGGGCCGGACGGCCGCGTACACCAGGTGGGCCAGCGGATAGGCGCCCTTCGCCTTGTCACCGCCCGGAGGGATCTCGGCGAGGTCCTTGCCGGCGGCGCCCGTGGCGGCCGTGCTCAGCGACTCGGCGGTGGGGGCGACATAGCGGCCGGCGTTGTTGCGCAGGCTCGCGGTCTGCAGGCCGTAGCGGGCGGCGGCGGCCGCGTCGGTCACGGTGATGACGAAGCGGGAGCCGACCATCTGCGGGCCCGAGCCCTTGTAGGCGGGCGGGGTGGCCAGCGGGTCCCAGGTCGACTTCCACAGGGTGTCGGCACGGCGGGTGTGCAGGGCTCCGGCGTGCATGTCGTCGACGTACGGGTGGAAGTCCGTCATGCACTGCGGCTGGTCCTTGGGCGCGCCGGAGCTGGGCGTGACCGTGCACCAGGGGTCGTTCTTCGGGTACTCGTCCGTGTGCGCCGGGTCGAAGGCCAGGCCGGCGGGGTTCAGGTCCGCGTTGGTGCTGTAGTGCGGGTTGACCCGCATGCCCCAGTCGTCGGAGATCCCGGCGAGGAACCGTCGCGCGTCCTTGTCGGCGAGGATCCACTGCCACAGCGCTCGGGCGCTGTCGCTGTGGCCGAGGGAGGTCATCAGGTCGGTGTCGGTGTTGGGCGTCTCGGCGACCGAGAGATCCGCGAACTCCGGGTTGAGGGAGATGAATTCGGGGTCGGTCGCCAGGCCGGCCGGGTTGTTCTTCACCCAGTCGTAGCCCTTGGCCGCCTTTCCGCTGAGCACCGAGCCCCACAGGGAGTTGCGGTACGACTCGGTGAGCAGCTTGGCGACCAGGCGGGCGTTCAGTTTCAGCGACTCGACCTTGGTGCCGGCGAGCCGCTCGACGCTCGCCGGGGCCCCGGCCCTGGGTCTGCGTTCGACGGTGAAGCCGATGACGGTGCCGCTGAGCGCCACGGGTGCGTACGTGGTCGTCCCGGTCGGCGGGCTGCTGCCGTAGTCGGCGCCCAGGGCGCGGGTGGTGAAGCCCAGGCCCAGGGCACCGTCGCCGCTCAGCCGGGAGCGGGTGTCGGGCTCGCCCATCTCCGTGTAGCCGTAGACCTTGCCGCTCGGGCACAGGGCCGCCTGCCAGCTGGTCATGGCGTCGGCGGCGAGCTCGCTGCCGAGGGTGGCGCGCTCCTTGGAGCCGAGGGCGCAGTTGCTGCCGACCGAGTTGAAGCGCAGCGGGATCGCGATGCGGTTCTGCCAGTTGGTGGAGGACACCGGGGAGCCCGCGTTGACCTGGCTGTGGTCCTGGTACGGCTTGCCGTCCAGGTCGAGACGGCCCTGCGGGACGATCACCAGCCAGCAGGAGCGCGGCCTGCTGACGCCGTTGCCGTTGACGGGTGCGCCGCAGCCCAGGTGCGGGGCCTCGTTCGCGGTCTGTACCTCGAAGAACTCCTTGCCGGTGCCGTCGGCGCCGGTGCGGGCGAAGTCGACCTCGTTGGTGGTGTTGCGGTTGAAGAACGCGTTGTTCTGGGTGCCGTTGGTGATCGTCGTGCCGTCCACCGACTTGAAGGGCACCTCGCCGGGGGCGTTGGGGTTGGCCGCCCCGTAGCGGTTGTCCTGGCCGTAGTTGGTGGGATCGGCGCTGTAGAAGATCTGCCGGGTGTCGTCCATTCCGTTGCCGGGCCAGTTGCCCCGGTCGGTGGTCGGGGACGCGCCGAACTGGCACTGGGTGCGCGGCGGGCCGGGGTTGGCCGGGACGGTGCCGTCGTCGTCGCCCCAGCACTGCATGATCTGCACGAAGTCGGTGTTGAACTGGCTGCCCGCGAGGGTGGTGGGGGTGCCGCCCTTCCAGGAGACGGTGATCGCCTGGCTGGTGAGGTGGCTGGTCTGGTCGACCGTGAACCTCATGTCCTTGAACTCGCCGCGCCCGGAGACGGTGACGGCGGAGCCGGTGGCGGGCGCGGCGGTGGCGGTCGGCGCCGCCTGGGCGACGGCGAGTCCGGCGAGGGCGCCGACAGTGGCGCCCGCGAGCAGGCGGACCAAGGCGCTGCGGATGCGGCTCATCGCGAACTCTCCTTCCCGGCACCGTCGTTGTCCCGGGCGCCGGCCACGAGACGTGAGACGACCGAGGGCAGCAGGAGCAGTCCGAGGACCAGGAAGGCGGCCAGCAGCATCAGCGTCTGGGTGCTGGTCCAGCCGTGCTCCGCGGACACCGCGACCGGCTGGGCGAGGGCGACCGTGCCGTCGGCGGCCGTACCGCTGCCGCCGGAGCCGCCGCCCGAGCTGCCGCCCGGGGCGATGGTCTGCCCGGTGTCCGGGTCGATGGACGGCTGCCCGCCGCCACCGGTGCCGGAGCCCCCCGCACCGCCGCCGGTGCCGCCACCGGCCGCGGAGCCGCCGGCCGAGCCGCCCGAGGCACCGCCCGAACCACCGGACCCGCTGCCGCCCTTGGCGCCGCCGCTGCCGGTGGTGCAGGGCGCGGCGCCCTTCTTGTCACAGGGCTTCGGGTAGGGCGCGGTGTCGGCGAGCTTGTTGTGCCCGTCGGGGGAGAACGTAGGGTTGTTGCAGCCCTTGATGTTGATGTTCTGCGCCTGCACGCCCGGGATCCGGCGGATCTGGTCGAAGCCCGCCTTGACGAGGTTGATCGGCAGCGGCGAGTAGCCGAGCTGGGGTGCCTGCTGCTGGCCCTGGCACATGAAGTAGTAGGAGAACGCGCCGAGCGTCTTGCCCTTGGCCTTGGTGAAGGTGCCCTGCACCTTCATCGGCAGGATCATGTACGAGTAGCTGGACAGCGGGTAGTTGCGCTGGTCGCTGTCGTTGTAGACGTCCTGCAGCTGCTGGGTGAGGTAGTCCGACGAGCTCCTGTCGGTGTTGATCTTCGCCTTGAGCAGCGAGACCGCGACGTTCTGCGGGGTCGGCTCGGTGTAGTAGCCCGAGTGGTTGAGGACCTTGGCGACCGGGTAGTGCGCGTTGAGCGCGTACGAGTAGTTGACGTAACCGATCGCGCCCTCGCCGTAGTTCTGGGCGACGTAACCGGCCACGCCGAGGTCGCCGGACTGGGCGATCATCCCGGAGACGGTCGGGTAGTACGAGGTCTGCCCGCAGGCGCCCGAGCGGCCGACGCGGCCGCAGTACGCCTGCCACAGCGACTTGTGCTGGTTGGCCATCCACATCGTGAACTGCGCCGTCGAACCCGAGCCGTCGGAGCGGACGACGGGGACGATGGTGCGGTGCGGGAGCTGGAGTCCCGGGTTGTCGGCCTTGATGACCGGGTCGTCCCAGGTCTTGATGACCCCGGTGAAGATCTTGGTGACCACGTCGCCCGACAGGCGCAGATTGGTGACCCGCTTGCCGTTGACGGTCAGGTGGTACATGAAGACGGTGCCGCCGGCCACGATCGGCATGTAGGCGTACGACCCCGTGCCCGGCCGTTCTGCGGCGGAACCGTCGGTCGGGTGGGTCTGGAACGGGATGTCCGAGACCGCGAAGTCGACGGTCCCGCTGAGGAACTGCCGGCGTCCGTCGGAGGATCCGGTACCGGCGTACGAGATCCGCATGCCGTACTGGTTCACGGCCCGGCGCCACTCGTCGACGGCGTTCTCCGCCCAGGTGGAACCCGCGCCGGCGATGGGGGTGTAGCTCTCGGCGGCGGCCGGCGCGGCCATGGGGCCCGCCAGCAGCCCGCAGAGCACGGCGAGCGTCGCGCCCAGCGTCCCCGGCGCCCGCAGGCGCCGGAGCCGTGTGATGAGGTGAGCGAGCATCAGACGTCGTCTCCGGTGGTCTCGCCGGGGTCTCCGGCGGCGGGGTCGGGGGCAGGAGGGGTGGACTTGCTGAGCAGCCCGGTGGCCGCGGGGGCCTGCGGGGTTGCGGTGGCCTGCGGGGCCGCGTCCTCGGGCTCGGTGGGTGCCGCGCCCTCGAACAGGGACAGTCCCGGTGCGTGCAGTTCCGCGAAGCGGGCCGTGTCGCGGCGGGAGGCACGGGCCGAGCGCCGGGCCTGGCGCTTGCTCTGGTGGCCGGGGCCGCGGCCGCCGATGATCCGGGCGATCGCGAAGAGCACCAGCACCAGGGCCATCAGCACGGCCGCCGCGCCGAAGCCGCGCGCGATCATCGTCGGCTCGGGCGACTTGACGAAGTTGAAGACGGCGAGCGGCAGCGAGATCATCGGCCCGCTCGCCGGGTTGGGGTTGAGCGCGGCCGTGAAGCCCGCGGTCAGCAGCACGGGCGAGGTCTCGCCGATGCCGCGCGCGGTGCCGAGGATCACGGCGGTCGCGAGGCCGGAGCGGGCCGTGGGCAGGACGACGTGCCACACCGTCCGCCAGCGCGGGGCGCCCAGCGCCTCCGCGGCCTCGGTCAGCGTGCCCGGCACCAGCCGCAGCACCACGTCCGCTGCCCGGATCACGATCGGCAGCATCATCACGCTGATCGCGAAGCCCGCCGCGAGTCCCGACTTCTGCATGCCGAGACCCAGGATCCAGGTGGCGTACACCATCAGACCGGCCACGATCGAGGGCAGCGCGGTCATCGCCTCGACGATGGTCCGTACGAACCGCGAGAAGCGGCCCGGGATCTGGTTGAGGTAGACCGCGCAGGCCAGCCCCAGCGGCACGGTGATCAGCAGCGCGATGGTGATCATGATGAGGCTGCCGAGCATCGCGTGGGCGATACCGCCGTTGCCCAGCGGGTCGAGCGGGCCGGCCGCCTGCATGTCCTGGGTGAAGAAGTTGCCGTGCGGCAGCGCCTCGCGGCCGCGCCAGGCGGTGAAGCCGACGACCAGGGCGAGCGCGGCGAACAGCAGCGTCGCCGCCGTCCACAGCACGACGCTCATCACCCGGTCGAGCACGGCCTGCCCGCTCTCCTCCAGGCCGGTCAGCACCGCGTAGACGACGAGGAAGGCGAGGTAGGCGGTGACGGTGAAGCCCAGCGCCCCGGAGAACGGGGCGAGTTCGCCGAACAGCAGCACCGCGACACACAGCCCGGAGGCCGCGGCACCGCACAGCGACAGCACACCCGACCGGGTGGGCCCGCCGATCCGGCGCGGCACGTCGGGGACATCGGGGAGTCCGGCGGATGCGGAAGCCGGTGCGGGGACGGCCTCGACCGGTGCGGGAAGGGGCGCGGTCTCTTCTACGACGGTCATCTCATGCCTCGCTCTGCGCGCCGGACCGGGAGCGGGCCACGATGGAGGAGGCGGTGAAGTTGACCGCCAGGGTGAGCAGGAACAGCGCCAGGCCCGCTGCCATCAGCGCTGACATTCCGAAGGTCGAGGCATCGCCGTAGTGCAGGGCGATGAGGGAGGAGACGGAGTTCGAGCCGGTCTGCAGGATGTGCGGCTGGATGGTGAAGACCGGCGAGATGATCAGGTACACCGCGATGGTCTCGCCGAGCGCACGGCCGAGCCCGAGCATCGTGCCGCCGATGATGCCGCCCTTGCCGTACGGCAGGACGACCGCGCGGATCATCCCCCAGCGGGTGGCGCCGAGTGCGTACGCGCCCTCCCGCTCACCGGCCGGGGCCTGTGCGAACACCTCGCGCATCACCGAGCACTGGATCGGCGCGACCATCAGCGCGACGACGATCCCGGCGACGAACGTGGACGCCGTGTAGACGCTGTCGGAGGCCAGCGGCTCGCCCGGCTGGGTGCCGTCCACCTTGAGGAACGGGATCCAGCCGAACCAGTCGGAGAGCCACCGGGACAGCCCGATGACGTGCTGCTGGAGGAAGAAGAGCCCCCACAGGCCGTACACCACCGAGGGCACGGCCGCCATCAGGTCGACCATGGTCACGAGGGTGCGGCGCAGCGGGCGCGGTGCCACGTCGGAGATGAACAGCGCGGTGCCCACGGCGAGCGGCACGGAGATCGTCACCGCCACGACGGCGATCAGCAGCGTGCCGGTGAGCACGGCCGCGATACCGAAGTTGTGGACGTCCGGCTGCCATTGGGCGGTCGTCAGGAACGCCCAGACGCCCCTGGTGCGCAGCGCCTGCCCCGCCCTCAGGAGCAGGAACAGCCCGACGGCCGCCATGATCCCGAGGACCACGACACCCGTGGCCGTCAACTGGAACCGGAAGATCCGGTCACTGAGCCCGCCGGCCGCCTGCGGCCGTTTGGGCACGGGTCTCGCGGGCTCCGGCCCGCCGAAGCCCTCTTGCGCGGACACCACGTGGGTCCCCCCAATACGGAAACGACTCTCCCCGCACGGCACCGACCGGTCGCCGCGCGTGGAGAGTCAATGGCCGGATCCTTGCGCTCCGACGCGTCGAACCTGGCTGGAGGATGAACGGTCCATGCCATTTCGGTGGGGGAGATGTGCGTGGCTGTGCCAGGCGGTGGCAGCCGAGGCTGCGGTGACGCCGCTCAGGCCCCCTCGGGCCCCCTCGGGCTCCCTCAGGCCCCGCCGCCCCGCGTGCCCCCGCTCGCGATCCCGCCGCCGACCGTGAACCCGATGACCGATCCGCCCCCCTCGCGCAGGAAGGCGAACGGTGCGCCGCCGTGGGCCATGGCCACCTCACGGACGATGGACAGGCCGAGGCCGGAGCCGGGCAGGGAGCGGGCGTCGGCCGCGCGGTAGAAGCGGTCGAAGATACGCATCAGGTCGCCGTCGGCGATCCCGGGCCCACGGTCGAGGACCTCGACGCGGACCGTGCCGTGCCGGCCGGGCCCGGTGACGTTGACCTCGATGGGAGCCCCGCCGCCGCGGTCGAACTTCGCCGCGTTCTCGACGAGGTTGGAGATCGCGCGCTGGAGCATGCCGGGCCGGCCGTCGGTGGACGTGTCGCCGCTCGCCCGCAGGACGATCTGCCGCCCGGTACGGCGCTTTGCGAGCCCCACGACGTCCTCGGCGATGTCGGCGAGGTCCACGCGCTGCGGCGGCTCGGTGTCGGACTGCCCGGCGGCGAGATCGACGAGTTCGTTGACCAGGTCGGTCAGCTCGCGCGCCTCCTGGCCGAGGTCGGCGACGAGTTCGTCCCGGGTGGCGGGCGGAAGCTCGTCGATCCTCCGCAGCAGCGAGATGTTCGTGCGCAACGACGTCAGCGGGGTGCGCAGCTCGTGCCCCGCGTCCTGCACCAGCCGGCGCTGGTCCTCCTCCGACTGGGCCAGCCGCCCCAGCATGCGGTCGAAGGCGCGGCCCAGGCGCCCCACCTCGTCGAGACCCGCCACGGGTACCTCGATGCCCAGCCGGCGGGTGCGGGCGACGTCCTCGGCGGCCGAGGTGAGGACGACCAGGCGCCGGGTGATACGGCGGGCCAGCCACCAGCCGAAGAGCCCCGCGGCGACCACGACGACGGCCATCAGCATCAGCGTCCGCTGCTGCAGCGCCCGCAGCAGGTCCTCGGTGTCGCTGAACTCCTGCGCGACCTGCACCGCGCCCCGCCCGTCGCCGAGCGACACGGTGGCGATGCGGAAGAGGTCCTCGCCGACCCGGACGTCCTTGTACTGGACGGTCCGGCCGGCCTCGCCCGCGGTGGCCGTGGCCCGGTCTCGGGCGGTGACGGGCAGCACGGGACTCCCGTGGTCGACGATCTGCCCCTTCGCCCCGAGCACCTGCACATCGGTACGGGCGGGCCGTACCAGATCGTGCCCCGGCCGCGAGGAGCTGAAGTCCTCCGGCACCATCTCGTGCTGCCGCACCTCGCCCTGCACGTCCTGCACGACCTGGGTGAACACCGACTGCTGGTCCACCCGCACCAGCCGCGCGGCGGCGCCGTAGGACAGGATGCCCACGAGGATGGTGACGACCGCGGTGACGGCCGCGAAGGACACGGCGAAGGTGGTGCGCAGCGACACGAGCTTGGGCCGGCGCCGGGCCGGCAGCCGCCTGAGGCGGCCCACTCAGTCCTCCCGGAGCACGTAACCCACGCCCCGCACGGTGTGGATCAGCTGCGGCGCACCGGGCTCGTCCAGCTTGCGGCGCAGGTAGCCGACGTAGACGGCCAGGTTCTTGGAGCCGGGCCCGAAGTCGTAGCCCCAGATCCGGTCGTAGATGGTGGAGTGGTCGAGGACGATCCCGGAGTTGCGGACCAGCAGTTCCAGCAGCTCGAACTCGGTGCGGGTCAGCTCCAGCTCCCGCTGGCCGCGCCAGGCCCGGCGGGCCTGGAGGTCCATGCGCAGCCCGGCGGCCTCGATCTGCCGGTCGGAGACCTGCGGCTCCCTGGCCAGGTCGCTGCCGCCGCCGTGGCTGTTTCCGCTGACCGCGTTCACCGGGCTGGTGCGGCGCAGCAGGGCGCGGAGCCGGGCGAAGACCTCCTCGACGTCGAAGGGCTTGACGACATAGTCGTCGGCCCCGGCGTCCAGGCCCGCGATGCGGTCGGCGGTCTCCACCAGCGCGGTGAGCATCAGGATCGGCGTGCGGTCGCCCTCGGCCCGCAGGACGCGGCACACCTGCAGCCCGTCGATGCCCGGCATCATCACATCGAGCACGAGCACGTCCGGCGGGGTGCGGTGGGCCTGCGCCAGTGCCTCCACGCCGTCGGCGACCGCCGTCACCTGGTAGCCCTCCAGGGTCAGGGCACGCTCCAGGGCATGACGGATGGCACGATCGTCTTCGGCGAGCAGCACATTCTGGGGCACGGACCCAGTCTGCCAAGGCCGGTGCCGGTTCGGCCGGGGCGAGCGGGCCTACGATCACCCTTTTTACCTGGCTCTCACCCTCACAGAGGCAACCCGGGGCGGGCCCCTACCGTCCTCTCACCGTCGGCTCAAGCACTGGCGAGCCGCGCGAGCTGATCCTCGAAGGGCACCACGTCCATGGCGCCCCCGGACTCCGGCCGGGCGGCCGACAGCCCGGTCATCAGCCGCGCCAGCTCCTCCGCCGCCCGCTCGATCCGCTCCGGCAGCCCTTCCGCGCCCCAGTCCTCCGATGCGGCGTACACCCCGGTCGGGACGACCACGGCCCGCAGATGGGCGAACAGCGGGCGCAGGGCGTGCTCCAGCACCAGGGAGTGACGGGCGGTGCCGCCGGTGGCGGCGATCAGCACCGGCTTGCCCGCGAGCGCGTCCTTGTCCAGCACGTCGAAGAACGACTTGAACAGTCCGCTGTACGACGCCGAGAACACCGGCGTGACGACGATCAGCCCGTCCGCCTCCGTGACGGCGTCCAGGGCGGCGGACAGGTCGCGGCCCGGGAAGCCGTTGGTGAAGTTGTGCGCGATCTCCACGGCGAGTTCGCGCAGCTCGACCACCTGGATCTCCACCGGTGCCTGCCGCTCGACGGCGGCGGCCAGCCGGTCGGCGAGCAGCCGGGTGGAGGACGGGACGCTCAGTCCCGCCGAGACGACGACGAGCTTCATACGGCGGTCACCTCGTTCTTCTCGAGGTTCTTCGGGTTCTTCGCAAGGAGGGACGCGTGGGTGGGGGCCTCGGGCACCTCGGCCGGGCGGCCCTTGGCGAACTCCTCGCGCAGCACCGGTACGACCTCCTCGCCCAGCAGGTCCAGCTGTTCGAGGACGGTCTTCAGCGGCAGTCCGGCGTGGTCCATGAGGAACAGCTGGCGCTGGTAGTCACCGGCGTACTCGCGGAAGCCCAGCGTCCTCTCGATCACCTGCTGCGGCGAGCCGACGGTCAGCGGGGTCTGGTCGGTGAAGTCCTCCAGGGAGGGCCCGTGGCCGTAGACCGGCGCGTTGTCGAAGTACGGCCGGAACTCGCGCACCGCGTCCTGCGAGTTCTTCCGCATGAACACCTGGCCGCCGAGCCCGACGATCGCCTGCTCGGGCCTCCCGTGCCCGTAGTGCGCGAACCGCTTGCGGTAGAACTCGACCATGCGCTTGGTGTGGTCGGCGGGCCAGAAGATGTTGTTGTGGAAGAAGCCGTCGCCGTAGTAGGCGGCCTGCTCGGCGATCTCCGGGGAGCGGATGGAGCCGTGCCAGACGAACGGCGGCACGTCGTCCATCGGCCGCGGGGTGGAGGTGAAGCCCTGCAGCGGCGTGCGGAACTTGCCCTCCCAGTCGACGACGTCCTCGCGCCACAGCCGGCGCAGCAGGGCGTAGTTCTCGATGGCGAGGTTGATGCCCTCGCGGATGTCCTGGCCGAACCACGGGTACACCGGCCCGGTGTTGCCGCGGCCCATCATCAGGTCGACCCGCCCGTCCGCCAGGTGCTGGAGCATCGCGTAGTCCTCCGCGATCTTCACCGGGTCGTTGGTGGTGATCAGGGTGGTGGACGTGGAGAGGATCAGCTTCTCCGTCTTCGCGGCTATGTAGCCGAGCATCGTGGTCGGCGACGACGGCACGAACGGCGGGTTGTGGTGCTCGCCGGTCGCGAAGACGTCCAGGCCGACCTCCTCGGCCTTCAGCGCGATGGCGACCATGGCCTTGATGCGCTCGCGCTCGGTCGGCGTGCGGCCCGTGGTGGGGTCCGGGGTGACGTCGCCCACGCTGAAGATCCCGAACTGCATGGTCGCTCATCCTCCAAGTCGTTGACAATTCAACTATACCCCTCCAACCGTCACCCCCTCCCGTGTATTCCGCCCCTGTCAGTGCCCCGTCCTACGATCGCGACATGGCCGCCCCCCGCCGTGACACCCGAGGCATCGTCGACGCCGCGGAACTCTTCGCGCGCGTGGACTTCCGCCGCCGTGAGCCCGCGGAGCCGCTCCGCCCCTACCTGGAGCACTACTGGCTGATCGACTGGGAGCTGAACCGGCCGTACGCCTCCCATGTCGTCCCGCACCCGTCCGTGAACATCGTCTTCCAGCGCTTCGAGGGGCAGGAGCCCTTCGCCGAGGTCGCCGGGATCGGGCTCGGCCTGTTCACACAGAAGCTGGAGGGCAGGGGCCGGGTCTGCGGGATCCAGTTCCGGCCCGGCGGCTACCGCCCCTTCGCCCCCGACCACCCGGTCTCGCAGTGGACGGGCCAACGGATCCGCCTGCCCGACACCGACCCGGCCCCCGTCCTCGCCCCCGACGACGAGGACGCCCGCGTAGCCGCCCTCGACGCGTACCTGCTCTCGCACGACCCCCGCCCCGACCCCCAGGCCGACCTGGCCATGGCCCTGGTCGACCGCATCCGCACCGACCGCACGATCCGCCGCGTCACGGACTTCGCCCGGTCCGAGGGCATGTCCGTACGCCTCCTGCAGCGCCTCTTCGCCGCGTACGTCGGCGTGGGCCCGAAGTGGGTCATCCTCCGCTACCGCATCCACGAGGCCCTGGAACACGCCGAGACCGACCACACGGTGGCCTGGGCCACCCTGGCAGCCGACCTCGGCTACGCGGACCAGGCACACCTGATCCGGGACTTCACGGCAACGGTGGGAGTACCCCCGACGGCCTACGCCACCAACCCGGCCACCTCAGCCACGACCCCCTGAGGAACCCGGCCTCCTCCGGCACGCGACCAGTACGACGCCGAGAACCAGGCCGCGGACGTACAGGACAGGGCCTGACTCAGGCCTGACCCCGCGCCTCCCGCAGCCGGGCGATCTGCTCCGTGCTGAACTCCACCGTCCGCCGCATGTGCCGCACGATCACGCCGAGTTCGACGTCGTCCAGGTCGGAGAAGAGCGCGGACCAGTCGCCGCCCAGCCGCTCCCACATCTGCCCGAACTCGGCGATCTTCTCCGGCACGGTCGCCACCAGCACCCGCCGCCGGTCGGCCGCGTCCCGCTCCCGGACCACGTACCCGGCCTTCTCCAGCCGGTCCACCAGCCGGGTCGCCGACCCCGTCGTCAGCCCCGTCAGCTCCGCGACCCGGCCCGTCGTCACCGGTCCCCGCTCCAGCGTGAGCAGATTCAGGCACTGCAGGTCGGTGGGGTGCAGACCGATGCTGTCGGCGACGGCCTGGTTGAACAGGGCGTAGGACGCCATGTAGCGGCGGGAGACCGTGGACAGCTCGGCCAGCAGCCGCGACCGCGCGGTACCGGTCCCGTTCGCGCTCCCGGACATGCCCTGCTCCCTTTCGTCTGCGCCGTGCAGAGATCGTACGACGCACCGGTCCCACCCCCGGCCGAACCTCCGGCCCCGGTCAGAAGGAGTACGCGTCTCCGGTGTTGAGCACCAGCACCCGCGCCCGGTCATTGCCCCGGTTGCGGTCCACCGTGCCACCGCTCCACTCCGTCTCGACCTCCAGCGTCACCTCCGGCGGGCTGTCCCTCAGCACCACGCCGACGTCGGTCGCCTGTCCCAGCCCGTCCGCGGGCAGCGCACCCGTCCCGCACACCAGTTCCCGCTCCCCCGTACGGACGCACCCGGCCGGCAGCCGCTGCCCGTCCGCGAGCGGCACCGACCAGGTCAGCCGCACGCTGGAGTCCGGAACGGCGGACGGCCCGTGGTTGGCCGGGGTGAGCCTGACGTACATCCGCTCCCCGGTCATCACCGCCGAACCGTGATACGACAGGTCGGCCTCCGGCGCACCGCCCGCCCGGGCGGGCCCGGCGACGGCGACCGCAACCCCGACCCCGACCGCAAGCACGGCCGGCACCGCACTGAACGCAGCAAACATCCTCGTCCTCACCATGTAGGGATGTATCCCACGCGAAGGCCCTAGCAGGCGCCATCCATCAGGTGACACGCACGTGCGAAGCTGCCCGCATGCTCATCCTCCGCTCCGCCGCCCTGTTCGTCGTCGCCGCGATCTTCGAGATCGGCGGCGCCTGGCTGATCTGGCAGGGCGTCCGCGAGCACCGCGGCTGGCTGTGGGTGGCCGGTGGGGTCCTCGCCCTCGGCGCCTACGGCTTCGTCGCCACCTTCCAGCCGGACGCCCACTTCGGCCGCATCCTCGCCGCGTACGGCGGGATCTTCGTCGCCGGTTCGATCCTGTGGGGCGTGGTCGCCGACGGCTACCGCCCCGACCGCTGGGACATCGCCGGGGCACTGATCTGTCTCGCCGGTATGGCCGTGATCATGTGGGCGCCGAGGAGCGGGAGCTGACCGCCGCCTACCCTGGTCGGAACGAACGTACGCACGCCCGAGGACCCGAGGAGCAGCCCATGGCCCCCGCAGCACCGCCCGCCGCCTCCCGCATCGCCGTCGTCACCGGTGCGAGCAGCGGCATCGGCGCCGCCACGGCCCGGGGGCTCGCACAGGCCGGCTACCGGGTCGTCCTCACCGCCCGCCGCAAGGACCGCATCGAGGCGCTGGCGGAGGAGATCGAGGCGGCCGGCCACTCGGCGACGGCGTTCCAGCTGGACGTCACCGACCGCGCGGCGGTCGACGAGTTCGCCACGGCCTTCAAGACCATCGGCGTCCTGGTCAACAACGCGGGCGGCGCGCTCGGCGCCGATCCGGTCGCCACCGGTGACCCGGCGCACTGGCGCACGATGTACGAGACGAACGTCATCGGCACGCTGAACCTCACCCAGGCCCTGCTCCCGAAGCTGGTGGCGAGCGGGGACGGCACCGTGGTCGTGGTGTCCTCCACGGCCGGGCTCGGCACGTACGAGGGCGGCGCGGGCTATGTCGCCGCCAAGCACGGCGAGCACGTCCTCGCCGAGACCCTGCGTCTGGAGATCGTCGGGCAGCCGGTCCGCGTCATCGAGATCGCGCCCGGCATGGTCAAGACCGACGAGTTCGCGCTGACCCGCTTCGGCGGCGACGCGGACAGGGCGGAGAAGGTCTACGCGGGCGTCGCCGAGCCGCTCACCGCCGAGGACGTGGCGGAGACGATCACCTGGGCGGTGACCCGCCCCAGCCATGTCAACGTCGACCTCCTGGTACTGCGGCCCCGCGCCCAGGCGTCCAACACCAAAGTCCACAGGGAGCTGTGATGAGCGAGCCTCAGGAGGCCGGCCCGGAGCTGGGCCAGGAGCCGGGCCAGGCCATGGACGTGTCCTTGGAGAAGCGCCGCCTGGCCCAGGAGACGAAGGACGAACGCCAGGTCTGGTACTTCCTCGCGTACTTCCTCTTCGGCATTCACTTCGTGGCGTTCGTGATGATCTACGCCGTCCGCCATGCACACTGAGGCGTGGACCGACACATAGCCTTCGAAGACCTGCACAACTTCCGTGACCTGGGCGGCTATTCGACCCCGGACGGCCGCCGGCGCATCCGCCCGGGCCTGCTGTACCGGGCCGACTCCCTGGGCAAGCTGGCCGAGGGCACGAAGGACTGGGACCGCTTCATGTCCCTGGGGATCGGCACGGTGCTGGATCTGCGCCACCCCTGGGAAGCCGAGGCCAGGGGCCGCGTCCCCGAGCACCCCTCCCTCGCGTACCACAACCTGAGCATCGAGCACCGCCCGTACGACCAGCCGTCCCAGTCCCCCGACACGGCCCCCGGCCCGTATCTCTCCGAACGCTACCTGGAGGTGGCCGAGGACGGGACGAAGGAAATGGCAGCGGCCCTGGAGCTGATAGCGGAATCGGCCGCCTCGGGCACCCCCCTGGTCTTCCACTGCGCCTCGGGCAAGGACCGCACGGGCCAACTGGCGGCGATGGTGCTGACGTTGCTCGGCATCGACGAGCCGACCGTCATCGAGGACTTCACCCTCACGGAACTCGCCTCCCCCGCTCTCCTGTCCGACTGGCGGCGCAGGAACGAGGGCCGCACCCCGACGTGGCCGTTCGTCGGCCGGGCCCCGGCACCGGTGATGCGCCTGTTCCTGACGGCCATGCGGGAGCGCTACCGCTCGATCGACTCCTACGTCACCGACACCCTGGGCCTGGACGCGAAGGCCCTCGCGGATTCCCTCCGCGCAAGCCTCCTGGAACCGGCCCCCACGTCCTGGCCCCCGCTGACCTACCGCAGGGCGACACCGGCCGACACCACCCTGCTGGTCCGCCTCCGCGACACGGCGGCCCTGTGGCAGCTGGCCCGGGGCATCGACCAGTGGAAGCCGGGCGAGAAGGACGAGGCCCACTTCCGCACCCGGATGCGCGAGGGCGAGGTCTGGCTGGCGCACACGGACGGCCACCTGGCGGGCGCCTGGGAACTCTGGTGGGACGACCCCGCGGCCTGGGGCCCCCGCCCGCCCGACGCCGGCTACGTCCACCGCCTGATGACCACCCCGCACACGTCCCCACCCGCCACGGGCCGCCACATGCTTAAGGAAGCGGAGTCCCGCATCAAGGCAACGGGCCGCCCCTACGCCCGCCTCGACTGCCTGACCTCCAACCCCCGCCTGCGCGCCTACTACGAGTCGGCGGGCTACACGGTGGTCGGCGAACAGCGCGCCAAGGACGGCGGATCGGGCAGCCCGTACGCGGTGACACTGCTGGAGAAGCGGCTGTAGGGCCGGTCAGCCCTTCACACAGATGAACTGCTTCAGCTTTGCCACGACCTCGACGAGGTCCCGCTGCTGATCCATCACCTGCTCGATCGGCTTGTAGGCACCCGGGATCTCGTCGACGACGCCGGAGTCCTTACGGCACTCCACGCCCCGGGTCTGCTCCTCCAGGTCCTTCGTCGAGAAGCGGCGCTTGGCCGCGTTGCGGCTCATGCGCCGGCCGGCGCCGTGCGAGGCCGAGTTGAAGGACTTCTCGTTCCCGAGACCCCGCACGATGTACGAACCCGTGCCCATCGAGCCCGGGATGATCCCGTACTCGCCGGAGCCCGCGCGGATCGCGCCCTTGCGGGTCACGAGCAGGTCCATGCCCTCGTAGCGTTCACGGCTCACATAGTTGTGGTGGCAGCTCACCTCGGGCTCGAAGGTCACCTTGGCCTTCTTGAACTCCTTGCGGATCACGTCCTTCAGGAGCGCCATCATGATCGCCCGGTTGTACTTCGCGTACTCCTGGGCCCAGTAGAGGTCGTGCTCGTACGCCGCCATCTGCGGGGTGTCCGCGATGAAGACGGCGAGGTCACGGTCGATCAGGCCCTGGTTGTGCGACAGCTTCTGGGCCACGCCTATGTGGTGCTCGGCGAGTTCCTTGCCGATGTTCCGGGAACCGGAGTGGAGCATGAGCCATACACAGCCGTCCACATCCGTGCACAGTTCAACAAAATGATTTCCGGATCCGAGCGTTCCAATCTGCTTCTCGGCGCGGTCGTGACGGAATTTGACCGCTTCAGCGACCCCGTCGAACCGCCCCCAGAACGCGTCCCACCCGCCGACGGCGAACCCATGCAGCCGGCCCAGGTCGACGGGCTCGTCATGCATCCCCCGCCCCACCGGAATCGCCTGCTCGATCTTGGACCGCAGCCGCGACAGATCCCCGGGAAGATCATTCGCCGTCAGCGACGTCTTCACCGCCGACATCCCGCACCCGATATCGACGCCCACCGCCGCAGGACAAACCGCCCCTTGCATAGCGATGACCGACCCGACCGTCGCCCCCTTGCCGAAGTGCACGTCCGGCATCACGGCCAGGCCCTTGATCCACGGCAGGGTCGCCACATTGCGCAACTGCTGCAGCGCGACGTCCTCGACCGTCGCGGGGTCGGTCCACATACGGATCGGGACCTGCGCGCCCGCCATCTCCACGTACGACATATCTTCCTCATTCCCCCGGATACCCAAGCAAAAGTCTTAATAGCAGCAAAACGCAAAAGCGGGGCCAAGGTCTACGAAACAGGACATGGGACCGGCGTCCACAGCAGTGCGTGCGATACACATTGTCTTCAGGGAGCGCCCCGCTGCGGCAAGCGATTAACCAGCGGGGACACTGGAGGACCCACCGTCGAGAGGAGCCCGCACGTGCAGCGGAAGGCATACGTAACCGGCACCGCCGCCCTCCTGGCGGCTCTGCTGGCCGGCTGCACCGGAGGCTCGGACTCAAGCAGTCCGACGGACAACGCGAACCCCGGCGAGCCCGGCACGGCCACCGTCGCCGCCCAGCCCGGCAAGTACCGCACGCTCCCGGAGGCCTGCGGCGCCGTGAGTCACGACACGCTCGACTCCCTGCTGCCCGGCATCAAGCAGATCACGGACCCGGACCAGCGGGACCGTGCGTACCGGGGCGAGGCGACGCTGACGTACGACACCGACCGCAAGGTCGGCTGCCGTTGGAAGGTCGAGTCCGCCGACGCCACCGATCATCTGCTCGTCGACTTCGAGCGGGTCGTGTCCTACGACAACGCGGTCAGCGACGACAACGAGGCCGAGCAGCTCTTCGCCACCAAGCAGACCGCGGCCGACCTGCCCGCACCCAGCGCGTCGACCTCCTCGCCCACACCCACGGCGTCGGCATCGGCGTCGGCATCGGCATCTGGCTCGACCGACCCCAGCCCGTCCTCGTCCGCCTCCACCGAGGCCGCCGCGACCGACCTCCAGCCCCGCACCCTCGACGATCTCGGCGACCAGGCGTTCCTCGACGACCAGCTGAGCAGCTCCGGTTCGACGGCCGAACAGCGAACGGTGACTGTGGTGTTCCGCACGTCCAACGTGATCGTGACCATCCAGTACGACGAGCAGCCGACGGCTCTCGGCACGGTCCCGGACAGCAAGGAAATGCAGGACAGGGCCCGGAATCTGGCCGGACGGCTGGACGACTCGCTCAACGGCTGACGGCCCCGCCGACCCCACCGGCGGCCGTCCGCAAAGGGCGTGAACCGGAACCGCACAGCTCACTCACCGCGTACCGTGGCCCCTCGGACCCGATCCGACCGCAGGAACCCCGAGCGTCATGAGTGAAGGAACCATGCAGCGAGCAGCCCAGCGAGACGACCGAGACGACATGCGTGACCAGCGTGACCGGCGAGCGGGGCGACTCCGCCGCGTCCTTGTCTGCGCGGCCGCGGTCCCCGTGGTGTTCGTCGCCGCCGGCTGCTCCTCGGACTCCGGCTCCGACGGCGGCGGCAGTGGCGGCGCCGGGCAGAGCGCGAGCGCCGACGGCTCCGGCAAGGGCTCCGCGAGCGCCTCGCCGACCGTGCAGGCGGCCAGGTACCAGAAGCTGCCGAAGGCCTGTGACACGCTCTCGGACAAGACTCTGGGCGAACTGATACCGCAGGGTTCGAAGTCGGGCAAGGAGGGCACTTCGGATGATGTCGACTCCCGTGCCAGCTGCTCCTGGAACAGCCTCGACAGCAACGGCGTGAAGGGCTCGCAGTTCCGCTGGCTCAACGTCTCCCTGCTCCGCTTCGACTCCGACGTCAGCCGCGGCTCGGGCGAGAGCCAGGCCAAGGCGTACTACACCAAGCAGGTCCAGGGCGCCCAGGGCGTGACCGGCGCCAAGAACTCGCAGTCGGTGCCGGTCTCCGGCGTGGGCAACGAGGCAATGACCGTGCGCTACGACCTGAAGAAGAAGGAAGGCAGCTTCAAGCAGACGACGGTCGTGGCGCGCGTCGAGAACGTCGTCGTCACCCTCGACTACAACGGCGCGGGCCTGGCCGGCGAGAAGACCCCGGACGCCACCGCCCTGACGAAGGACGCGCAGAAGGCGGTCAAGGAGGTCGTGGCCGCCGTGACCTCGGCGAACGGCACGGGCAGCGGCTCGGACGCGGGCACGGCGAAGCCCTCGCCCTCCAAGTCGGCGTCGAAGCCGACGGGCGGATCTTCGTCGAAGACCGCGAGCGCCTCTCCGTCGAAGTCAGCGTCCAAGAAGAGCTGACCGTCACACCTGGCACACAACTCCCAGCTCAGCCACGCTTTTCGCCGGAGCCCGGCCCCCTCGGGGACCGGGCTCCTGGCAGTCCGGCAACGCGTTCGCCGCACTCATGTGCCACCCTGTTGCGCGCAACAACACGCAAGGGGAGGGGAGTAACGGGTGGCCGCGCCACTGCAGCTGACTCGGATGCACCGCGTTCTCATCGGCGTGGTCGTGTCCGGCGCCGTGATCATCGCCGGCATCGGCTTCGCCGGGTCGTACGCCGCCGTCCGCGAGCTGGCTCTCAAGAAGGGCTTCGGGAACTTCTCCTACGTCTTCCCGATCGGCATCGACGCGGGCATCTGCGTCCTGCTCGCCCTGGACCTGCTCCTGACGTGGATCCGGATCCCCTTCCCGCTCCTGCGCCAGACGGCCTGGGTCCTGACGGCCGCCACGATCGCCTTCAACGGCGCGGCCGCCTGGCCGGACCCGCTGGGCGTGGGCATGCACGCGGTGATCCCGGTCCTGTTCGTGGTCGCCGTCGAGGCGGCCCGGCACGCGATCGGCCGGATCGCCGACATCACCGCCGACAAGCACATGGAGGGCGTCCGCCTCACCCGCTGGATGCTCTCCCCGGTGCCCACCTTCCTCCTGTGGCGCCGTATGAAGCTGTGGGAGCTGCGCTCCTACGAGCAGGTCATCAAGCTGGAGCAGGAACGTCTCGTCTACCAGGCCCGCCTCCAGGCCCGCTTCGGCCGAGCCTGGCGCCGCAAGGCCCCGGTCGAGTCCCTGATGCCCCTGAGGCTGGCGAGGTACGGCGTCCCGCTCGCGGAAACGGCCCCGGCGGGCCTGGCAGCGGCCGGCATAGAACCGGCACTGATACCTCCGGCGCCCACGGCCGACGTAGCTGCGGGCAGTCGTGCCGCTGGGGCGGCTCCCGTCCCACAGAAAGCGGCACCCCTGAGCGGGCAGCGCCCCGAACTGGACCGCGGCCCCGACGCCGGGCAACCAGAAACCCCGCCGGTCCAGGACGACGACCAGAGCCCCTGGTTCCACTCGGCGGACCCCCAGCAGATCCCCTACTACGGCGACTACGACCCCGCCTACGACCCGGACCAGCAGTACGCCCAGTGGTACGCGGAACAGCAGCAGGCCGAGCAGTATTACCAGGAACAGGGCCAGGAGCAGGAGCCGCAGCAGTACCCGGAACCCTCCGGGGAGGAGACCGGCAGCTTCCCCATCCCGGTGGGCCCGGGCCGCACCCGCGAACTGGGCGAGGGCGGCGGCTCCGAGCCGGACGAGGAGGCCTACTACCAGGTCTTCAAGCAGTCGATCAACGGCAGCTACCCGACCCCCCGCGAGTTCGGCGAGAACGTCGACGCGGAGTTCAGCATCGCCCTCCCGGTGGAGGAGGCCAAGCGCATGGTCAACCGCTTCACGAACCGCTACAACGCGGAGCTGGAAGAGGACCACATCGCATAGGAAGCCGTACGACGACCAGGAAGCCGTACGACGACAAGAAGAGGGGCCCTCGGCCGAGGGCCCCTCTTCTTCACATCACCGCGCCGTCCTACTCCCCGAGCAGGGCCCGTACCCGGTCCTGCCCCACCGCCAGCAGCAGCGTGGGCAGCCGCGGACCGGTGTCACGGCCGACGAGCAGGTGGTACAGCAGCGCGAAGAACGTCCGCTGGGCGGTCTTGATCTCCGGCGGCAGCTCCTTGGGCGTGGCGTCGGCGGCGAACCCGGCCTGGACCTTGGGCACGCCGTACACGAGGTGGGTCAGCCCGTCCAGGGACCAGTTCTCGGCGAGCCCGTCGAGCAGCAGCCGCAGCGACTGCTGGGAGGCCTCGTCGAGGGACTTCAGCAGCGCGACGTCCGGCTCCTCGCGCACGATGGTCCGCTGCTCGGCGGGCACGTGCGTGTTGATCCAGGCCTCGGCCTTGTCGTACCGCGGCCGGGCCTCGTCCAGCGAGCCGAGCGGGTCCGCCGGGTCGAGCTCGGACAGGATGCGCAGCGCCTGGTCCTGGTGGCCGGCGGTGATGTCGGCGACGGAGGCCAGCGTCCGGTACGGCAGCGGGTGCGGCGTCTTCGGCAGCTCGCCGCCCGCCGTACGCACCGCGCGCGAGTGCGCGGCGACGTCGGCCGGGAGGGCGGAGCCGTCGGCGACCTTGCCCTCCAGCTTGTCCCACTCGTCGTAGAGCCGCTGGATCTCCTGGTCGAAGGCGATCTTGAACGACTGGTTGGGCCGACGACGGGCGTACAGCCAGCGCAGCAGCTGCGGCTCCATGATCTTCAGCGCGTCGGCCGGGGTCGGCACGCCGCCGCGCGACGAGGACATCTTGGCCATGCCGGAGATGCCCACGAACGCGTACATCGGGCCGATCGGCTGCTTGCCGTCGAAGATGCCGACGATCTGGCCGCCGACCTGGAAGCTGGAGCCGGGCGAGGAGTGGTCGACACCGGAGGGCTCGAACACGACCCCTTCGTACGCCCACCGCATCGGCCAGTCGACCTTCCAGACCAGCTTGCCGCGGTTGAACTCGCTGAGCCGGACGGTCTCCGAGAAGCCGCACTCGTTGCAGGTGTAGGCCAGCTCGGTGGTGTCGTCGTCGTACGAGGTGACCGTGGTCAGGTCCTTGCCGCAGTTGCCGCAGTACGGCTTGTACGGGAAGTACCCGGCGGCGCCGGAGCTGCCGTCGTCCTCGCTCGCCGCGCCGGAGCCCTCCTCGGCCTCCAGCTCGGCCTCGTCGACGGGCTTCTGGCCCTGCTTCTTGGCCTTCGGCTTGGTCCGGTACTGGGCGAGGATCGCGTCGATGTCACCGCGGTGCTTCATCGCGTGCAGGATCTGCTCGCGGTAGACACCGGAGGTGTACTGCGCGGTCTGGCTGATCCCGTCGAACTCGACGCCCATCTCGGCCAGCGACTCGACCATGGCGGCCTTGAAGTGCTCGGCCCAGTTCGGGTACGCCGAGCCCTTCGGGGCGGGCACGGAGGTCAGCGGCTTGCCGATGTGCTCGGCCCAGGAGTCGTCGACGCCGGCGATGCCCTGGGGCACCTTGCGGTAGCGGTCGTAGTCGTCCCAGGAGATGAGGTGGCGCACCTGGTACCCGCGGCGCCGGATCTCGTCGGCGACGAGGTGCGGGGTCATGACCTCGCGCAGGTTCCCCAGGTGGATCGGGCCCGAGGGCGACAGCCCGGAGGCGACGACGACCGGTTTGCCCGGGGCCCGACGCTCCGACTCCTCGATGACCTCATCCGCGAAACGGGAGACCCAGTCGGTGGTCTCGGTGCTCTGAGCCACGTTCGGCACGTCCTCTTGTCCTGGAGCTCTTGGTGGACCTCCATACTCCCAGACCGACCCGCGACCGGGAAAACCGCTTTACCTCCCATGGGATACTGGCTGGGTCTATCCATCCCCACGAGGAGAACGGCACCCATTCCTATGGCCCCGGTCACGTCCCTCAGCGACTCAGTCCAGCAGCACCTCGCGACGGCACTCTCGGCAGCCCTGCCGGACGCCGGCTCCGCGGACCCGCTGCTGCGACGAAGCGACCGGGCCGACTTCCAGGCCAACGGCATCCTGGCGCTGGCCAAGAAGGCGAAGGCGAACCCGAGGGAGCTGGCCACGCAGGTCGTCTCCCAGGTCGTCACCGGTGACGTGATCAAGGACATCGAGGTCTCCGGCCCCGGCTTCCTGAACATCACGATCGGCGACAAGGCGATCATCGAGACCCTGGCCGCGCGGTACGCGGACACGGACCGCCTGGGCGTGCCGTACGCGGAGCGGCCGGGCACCACGGTGATCGACTACGCCCAGCCGAACGTGGCCAAGGAGATGCACGTCGGCCATCTGCGCTCCGCCGTGATCGGCGACGCGGTGGTCCACCTCCTGGAGTTCACCGGGGAGACCGTCGTCCGCCGGCACCACATCGGCGACTGGGGCACCCAGTTCGGCATGCTCATCCAGTATCTGGACGAGCACCCGCACGAGCTGGACCACAAGGCCGGCGACGTCAGCGGCGAGGAGGCGATGTCCAACCTCAACCGCCTCTACAAGGCCGCGCGGGCGATCTTCGACTCCGACGACGAGTTCAAGACGCGCGCCCGCCGCAGGGTGGTCGACCTCCAGGCCGGCGAGCCGCGGACGCTGGCCATGTGGCAGAAGTTCGTGGACGAGTCGAAGATCTACTTCTACTCCGTCTTCGAGAAGCTGGACATGGAGATCCGGGACCCGGACATCGTCGGCGAGTCGGGCTACAACGACATGCTCGCCGAGACCTGCCGCCTGCTGGAGGAGTCGGGCGTCGCGGTCCGCTCCGAGGGCGCTCTGTGTGTGTTCTTCGAGGACATCAAGGGCCCGGACGGCAAGCCGGTCCCGCTGATCGTCCAGAAGTCGGACGGCGGCTACGGCTACGCGGCCACCGACCTCTCGGCCATCCGGGACCGCGTCTTCAACCACAAGGCGAGCACGCTGCTGTACGTGGTCGACGTCCGCCAGTCGCTGCACTTCCGCATGGTCTTCGAGACGGCGCGCAGGGCGGGCTGGCTGAACGACGGCGTGACGACGCACCAGCTGGCCTTCGGCACGGTCCTCGGCAAGGACGGCAAGCCGTTCAAGACGCGTGAGGGCGAGACGGTCCGGCTGGAGGACCTCCTCGACGAGGCGGTCGAGCGCGCTACGGCCGTCGTCCGGGAGAAGGCCGAGAAGGTGGGCCTGTCCGAGCAGGAGATCGTCGAGAACGGCCGGTACGTCGGCATCGGCGCGGTGAAGTACGCCGACCTGTCGACCTCCGCGGTGCGGGACTACAAGTTCGACCTGGACCAGATGGTGTCGCTGAGCGGCGACACGTCCGTCTACCTCCAGTACGCGTACGCCCGTATCCAGTCGATCCTCCGCAAGGCCGGCGAGGCCCGCCCCGCCGCCCACCCGGAGCTGGAACTGGCGCCCGCCGAGCGCGCGCTCGGCCTGCACCTGGACCGCTTCGCGGAGACGGTCCTGGAGGTGGCGTCGGCGTACGAGCCGCACAAGCTCGCGGCGTACCTGTACGAGCTGGCGACGCACCTGACGAAGTTCTACGACCAGTGCCAGGTGCTGAGCGCCGAGAACGCCCCGGAGGTCGTGGAGAACCGCCTCTTCCTGGTCGACCTGACCGCCCGCACGCTCCACCGGGGCATGGCACTCCTGGGCATCCGGACCCCCGAGCGCCTCTGAGACGAGACGCACGAACTCGACGGCCCCGACGGTCACTGGTGACCGTCGGGGCCGCGGTCATTGGCGAACTCCGCCCACACCAGTTTCCCCAAGTCCCGCTCCCCCACCCCCCACTTGTCGGAGAGCGCCGCCACGAGCAGCAGCCCGCGCCCGCCCTCGTCCGCCTCCTCGGCGACCCTCGGCACGCCGGGCCCACTGTCGTGCACCTCGACGCGCAGCACCTCACCGTCGTACCGGAGCCGCAGCAGGAAGCCGCGCCCGGTCGGTACCCCGTGCACCAGCGCGTTGGTCGCCAGCTCGCTCACGCACAGCGACACGTCCTCGGCGCGTTCCCATTCGTCGAGTCCCCAGTACTTCAACGACCACCAGGTGAACCGCCTGGCCGCGGGCACGGATCGGCGGTCACGGCCGTAGAACTGGTCGCGCTGGTGGGGGAGTTCAGTTTCGACGTTCACGAGACGAAGGTCGCGCAGAGTGACTAGCGTGGATCACCGAGTGAGCCCGTACAGATTATTTGTACGGGTTCGTACGGGGTCGCGTAAGCGCACGCGTGGGGAGTTGGACCCGCATGAACTCCAGGAAGCTTCCGCGGAAGAAGAACCTCTCGGCCATGAAGATGCTGGGCGCCCAGCTCGCGACGGCGCGCCGGGCGGCCGGTTTCACGCAACGCGCGCTCGCCGAGCGGCTCATGGTGGACGAGGAGACGATCGCGTCGATCGAACAGGGCCGACGACCACTGAAACGGGACCTCGCCGAGCTGCTGGACGAACTACTCGACACCAAGGGCTTGTTGAGCGCGGGGGTGGACAACCTGCCGGAGATCGACCAGTTCCCGCTGTACGCCGAGCAGTACATGGCGCACGAACGGGAGGCCATCTCCCTGTCCTGGTACGACGCGCTGGTCGTCCCTGGCCTGCTCCAGACCCGCGAGTACGCCCGCGCGGTGCTTTGCGAGCGGGTACCGGCGTACGACGAGGACGAGCTCGCCACCAAGACGGAAGCCCGAGTGGCCCGGCAGGAGATCCTGCAGCGCAAGTGTCCGCCGACGATGAGCTTCGTGGTGTGGGAGCCGGTGCTGTATCTCTGTATCGGGGGCGAGAAGGTACGGCGGGAGCAGCTGCGCTGGCTGCGGAGCTGTGCCGAACTTCCGGGCCTGTCATTGCAGTTCCTGTCCATGCAGGCGTCCGCGCATGCGGGATTGGACGGCACCTTCACCCTGCTCGAAACGCCCGACCACCAGCTCCTCGCTTACACCGAGGGGCAGCGTGGCAGCCAGTGGGTCGCGGACCCCGACAAGGTGTCCGTCCTGGCACGTAAGTATGCGATGCTGCGGTCACAGGCCATGTCCCCTCACGAGTCGAAGGGCCTTCTCGACCGTCTGCTAGGAGAGCAATGAACGCACTTGAGTGGTTCAAGTCGAGCTACAGCGGCAGCGAGGGCGGGCAGTGCCTCGAAATCGCATACGCATGGCAGAAGTCGACCTACAGCGACGACGAAGGCGGGCAATGCCTCGAAGTCGCCACCTGCCCCCACACCATCCACATCCGCGACTCCAAGAACTCCCCCGAAGCAGGCCCAACCCTCCAGGTCACCCCGGACAGTTGGACCGCCTTCACCACGTCCCTCAAGTAGCCCCCGGGGGCCACTGTCAGTGCCTGCGCCTACAGTCACTGGCATGGCGACTCTTCCCAACCCGCTGCCCACACTGGCGACCGACCCGAGCGGCCGCTCGCTGGGGCTTCAACTTCCGCCTGGGCGTGTGATCGACGAGCTGCTGTGGTACGCCGACGGCCCCGCGGCGCTCAGTGGCTGGACCGCGCTCCAACGTGCCCCGCGGAAGGCCGGACTCCTCCCGCTGCTGATAGACGCCGGGGGTGAGCTGGGCGGCCCGGAGAACTGGGAGCTGCTCCCCGAGGAGACCTCGTACCCGGGGGACCACGACGCGGAGGAGGTGCTGGCCGAGGCGTGGGACGAGTGGCCCGGACTCGCGCCGGCCGGGTCGCCCGGGGCGGACCCGGAGGCGCGGGCGGCCGAGGCGGTGGCGGCTCTGCTGGATGCGGCTCCCAGGTCGGCGGACCACCGGCTGGCCCTCGTCCCGGCGCGCCGTTCCGCCGATGTCCCGGCGGCCTTCGGCTGGACCGGCCCCCTCAACTACGAGCCCGACGTGGCCCGCCTCTGTGCCGTACTGCGTTCCTGGGAGGACCGCTTCGGCGCGCGTGTCATAGCGCTCTCCTACGCCCGCCTGACCGTCTCGGTCGCGGCGCCGCCCACCACACCGGCCGAGGCGGAGGCACTCGCGGTCGAGCACTTCGCGTTCTGCCCGGAGGAGTCCGGGGAGGACCTCCAGGGCTACGCCAAGCGCCTGGTCGGCGCCCACACCTGGTCCTTCTGGTGGGACTGACCCGTGCTCCGGTGAGCCGCCCGCGGCTTCAGATGCCCAGCCCTCTGGCCAGTCTCCGCAGGCCCTCTCCGATCTCCTCGGGAGTCTGGGTCACGAAGCACAGGCGCAGGGTCGAGGGGTCGGGGGTAGCGGCGTAGAAGGGTGCGCCCGGGACGTACGCCACGTCCTGCTTCACCACCTGAGGGAGCAGGGCCGTGGTGTCGTACGAGTCGGGGAGGCGGGCCCAGAGGAACATGCCTCCCTCGGGGCGGTTCCAGGACGAGCCGTCGGGGAGGGCACCGGGGAGTCCGGCGAGCATGGCGTCCCGGCGTTCGCCGTACACCGCCCGGACCTTCGCCACATGGGCGTCCAGCACGTCCAAGTAGCGTGCCGCGGCCAGCTGGTTGAGTGTCGGGGTGTGCAGATCCGCCGCCTGCTTGGCGACCGCGCAGGCACGCAGCAGCTCGGCGGGGGCGCGCAGCCAGCCCAGGCGCAGGCCCGGTGCCATGACCTTGGAGAAGGAGCCCAGGAGGACTGTGCGGTCCTCGGCGCCGGGGTGGGTGGCTATCCACGGCACCCGCTCGCCCTCGTAGCGCAGTTCGCCGTACGGGTCGTCCTCGACGATCCACAGGCCGTGCCGGGCCGCCGTCGAGGCCACGGCCGCGCGGCGGGCGGTGGGCATGGTGCGGCCGGTGGGGTTCTGGAAGGTCGGGACGAGGTAGAGCAGCTTGGGCCGCTCGCGCCGTATCAGTTCCTCCAGCGCCGCCGGGTCCACCCCGTCGTCGTCGCCCGGCACGGCCACCACCCGCGCGCCCGCCAGCCCGAACACCTGAAGTGCCGCCAGATAGCAGGGGCTTTCGACCAGGACCGTGTCCCCGGGGTCGAGCAGGGCCGTCGAGAGGAGCGAGAGTGCCTGTTGCGAGCCGGTGGTGATCAGCAGGTCGTCGGGGGTGGTGGGCAGCCCTTGTGTGGAGATGCGGACCGCGAGCCCCGCGCGCAGCGTCGGCTCGCCCTCCGTCGTGGAGTACTGGAGCGCTCGCTCCGGGACCTGGGCCAGGACCTGGTGGAACGCGGCCGCGATCCCCTCACGGTCGAACAGCTCCGGTGCCGGCAGACCACCCGCGAAGTTGATCACCTCGGGGCGTGCGGTGACCGCGAGGATGTCACGCACCGGCGAGCCGCCGACCGTACGGGCTCGCGCGGCGAGCGGTGGGACGGGGGTGGTGGAGGAGGCAGCGGGCTCGGTGACGGTCATGGCAATGGCTCCTTCGGCAGGCTGCGCGTACGGGTCCGTGCCCGCAGCCTAGGAAGGTAGCTGCTGCCTACACCCATGATTCCGCGATCCGGACACGTCCGCACGTCCCGGAACGCCGTCCCAGAGGTCTTCGTTTCCGCAGGTAGGACGCGTGGTCCCGGTTCAGGCGTCCCGAATCACGCGCGGAAGGTGGCGAACGGACCGGATCTCCTCGCAGGCTGGGGGCACACCGAGCGCCGTTCCGCATCCCCCCTCGCGCCCAGGAGACCCCCATGCCCGCACGCCCCCTCGCCGCCGCAGCACTCGCGCTGGTCGCCGTGTTCACGCTCTCGGCCTGTCAGGACGGCCAGGGCATACGCGACGAGGGACCCTCCTCCTCGGCCTCCCGGCACGCTCCGGCGCACACCGGCGCGTCCTCTCAGGACTTGGTCGTCCCCTCGTCGACCCAGCCCGAGCCGCCCAGCGGGAACTCGTAGGCGGGCCGCCCGTTGTTGCCGCTCGTGCGGAACGGCCTGCCGTGGTCGTCGATCCGCAGCGTGCCGTGGCGGGCGCCGCTGGACCAGTTCAGCTCCAGGTACCAACTCACGTCGTACGCCGAGGCGTCGGCCCTGATGTAGTAGACCTCCGGGTCCGACTCGCTCACCTTGAACGGGAAGTTCCGGTGCCCGGCCTCCGGTACGACGGCGGGGCGCGCCGCGTCCAGGGCGACGGTGAAGGAACGGGTCGGGACGCCACCGCCGCAGCCGACGCCCGGATAGCCCATCGCGTAGTCGTTCCAGGCGAGGGGCGAGCGCTTGTCGCTGCGGACGGTCAGACTCTCGACGACCACGGTCTCCTTGCCGGTGCCCTGCACGGTGAGCGTGACGTACTGCTCCCCCGAGGAGACGGCACCGTGCGCGGCCACCCAGGCCGTCGCGTCGTTCTCGGTCGGCGGCGGGGCGACCTTCGTCGGGGGCCGGTCGATCAAGTAGCGCTGGTCGCAGGGGCTTTCCCAGGTATAGGGGTGGGTGGCGACGGTGAGGGGCGGTGCGGTGGCGCTCTCACCGGCCCCGGATGTGCCGCGGGCGCCCGGCTGATCCCGCTCGTCCGTCGCGGAGGACGAGGCGGAGGTGGAGGTGGAGCGCGAGGGTGCGGCGGACCCGGTGGCCGACTCGGACGGCGCTGCGGTGCCGCCCGGTGTCTTCGCGGAGTGTGCGCCGTCCGCGGTCCCGCCCTGTGCCGAGGCCGCCGCGACGGCACCGCTGTGCGTGCCGTCCGAGCCGTCCGACGAGAACTTCACCCCCAGCGTGACCGCACCGAGAACGGCGGCGACCGCGATACCGGCGACGAGGGCGGTGCGGGTACGGCGACGGGTGTCCGCACGGACCGCGGTGACCGGTTCCCGGGACTCCTCGGGCCTGTCCGGCTCCCCCGCCCCTTCGGGCTCTTCCGGCTCCCCCGGTACGGAGTCCGCCCGTGCCGGCTCCCCCTTCCGCCCCCGCATCGCGTCCGCCAGCACCCAACGCCGGTGCAGCTCGACCAGTTCCTCGGGCGCGGCCTTGCAGAGGCGGGCCAGCCGTTCCACGGGCGCGTAGTCCGCCGGTACGGCGTCCCCGTTGCAGTAGCGGTGCAGCGTCGACGTACTCATGTGGAGCCGCTTGGCCAGCACGCCGTAGCTGAGCCCCGAACGGTCCTTCAACTCCCGCAGCAGCTCGGCAAAGCCGCCGCCGACAGTGCTGTCCGGCACTGTTCCTCCATCCCCCGTGTCCCACTCCCGCGTTCCAGGGAAGGACTGTTTACGCAGGTCACAGCCCGTATGGCCATTCCAGCGTCCCTGATCGGCCGCCGGGTGTGGCAGGTGGGACGGATCGCCCCGCAGGCTCTGGTCATCCAAGCACGACACCACCCTCCGCTCGAAAGAGGACTTGCCATGCGCACCCGCCGTACCCCGCTGCTCGCCGTCACCGGAGCCGCCCTCGCCGCCCTCGCCCTCACGGCGTGCAACGGCGGTGACGGGATCAAGGACGAAGGCGCGTCGCGGCCCTCCGCCACGGCGGCCACGACCGCGGGCGACAAGGGCGCCACGACACCCACCGCCGACACCACGAAGGGGTCGGGCTCCGCCTCGGGCTCCTCGTCGGGCTCGTCCGGATCCGCCAAGGGGTCCAAGGGGTCCTCGTCCTCGGGCTCGTCCGGGTCCGCGAAGGGCTCCTCGGGCGGCGGCTCCTCGGACCCGTGGGACCCGAAGAACCGCGTCCTGTGCAACGGCTCCAACACCAAGGTCACCGCGCAGCCGGTCCCCCGCCCGCTCAACCACATGCTCATCACGGTCAAGAACACCGGGTCGAAGTACTGCGACCTGACGTACTACCCGGTGCTCCGCTTCGACGAGATGCAGTGGGTGCCGCAGGCCGCCGAGGAGACCCACCCGCAGGCCGTGACGACCCTCGCGCCCGGCGAGTCCGGTTACGCGGGCGTCCTGCTGTCCGCCGCCGACGGCAGCGGGGAGGGCGGCATGACGGGGCACAAGCTGACCGTCGCCTTCCAGGGCAAGACGCCCAACAGCAGCGGCGGCGCGTCCGCGACCCCGTCGCTGCCGGCCAAGGGCGTGTACTACGACAGCTCGCTGAAGGTCACGTACTGGCAGCAGGACGCGGACGACGCCCTCAACTGGTGAGCCGCGTCAGAGCAGCCGCTGGGCGACCTCAGTGGCCCAGTAGGTGAGGATGTTCCGGGCGCCGGCCCGCTTGATGCCGGTCAGCGTCTCCAGGATGGCGCGGTCGCGGTCGACCCAGCCCTTCTCCGCGGCGGCCTCGATCATCGAGTACTCGCCGGAGATCTGGTACGCGGCGACGGGCACGTCGACGGCGTCCGCGACCCTCGCCAGGATGTCGAGGTAGGGCCCGGCGGGCTTCACCATCACCATGTCGGCCCCCTCCTCCAGGTCGAGGGCCAACTCCCGCAGGGACTCCCGCCAGTTGGCGGGGTCCTGCTGGTAGGTCTTGCGGTCGCCCTTGAGCGAGGAGGCGACGGCCTCGCGGAAGGGGCCGTAGAAGGCGGAGGAGTACTTGGCGGTGTAGGCGAGGATGGCGACGTCCTCGCGGCCGATCTGGTCGAGCGCGTCGCGGACGACCCCGATCTGCCCGTCCATCATTCCGCTGGGCCCGACGACATGGGCACCCGCGTCGGCCTGCACCTGCGCCATCTCGGCGTACCGCTCCAGGGTGGCGTCGTTGTCCACGCGGCCGTGCTCGTCGAGCACCCCGCAGTGCCCGTGATCGGTGGTCTCGTCGAGGCACAGGTCGGACATCACCAGCAGTTCGTCCCCGACCTCGGCCCGCACGTCGCGGATGGCGACCTGGAGGATCCCGTCCGGATCGGTGCCCGGGGTGCCGAGCGCGTCCTTCTTGCTCTCCTCCGGCACGCCGAAGAGCATGATCCCGGAGATCCCCGCCTCGACCGCCTCCGCGGCCGCCTTCTTCAGGCTGTCCCGCGTGTGCTGTACGACGCCGGGCATGGCGGCGATCGGCACCGGCTCAGCGACCCCCTCGCGCACGAAGGCGGGGAGGATGAGGTCGGCGGGGTGCAGGCGGGTCTCGGCGACCATGCGACGCATCACGGGGGACGTCCGCAGTCGCCGGGGCCGCGAACCGGGGAAGGAGCCGTACTTCGTCATGCGCTCTACGCTACGCCTGGCTCAGGGGCCCCTTTGCCGACGACCTGTCGGCCCCCGGTGTCACGGCGTGAGATAGGTGTGGAAGACATTTTCCGGGTCGTACGCGGCCTTCAGCGCCCGCAGCCGCTCCCAGCCTGCCGGGGTGTACGAGCGCCGGGCCCGGGACGGATCGGCGGTGAGGTCGGCCTCGGCGATGTAGTGGCCGGTTCCGTACGGCTCGACGATCCGCATCGTGTCCCGCAGCCAGCGCACATTGTCGGCGTCCGCGGCCGGGTCGTCCCAGGTCGCGAAGGGGGCCAGATAGGTCTCGCCCAGGACCGGGAAGGCCATGTCGCGCGAGAGGGAGCGGTCCCGCGAGACCGGCCACAGGGGTGCCAGGACCAGCGACTGCTCCGAGGGGGCCGCGGCGACGGAGGCGGCGAGCGCGGGCAGCAGGGTCTCGTACCCGGTGTCCGACCACAGGGTGTCCACGACATTGCGGTGGCCCCGGGGCCAGAAGCGGGACGACGTGTCGTAGAGGTCCTCGAAGGTCCTGGGCGCGTCCACCCTGCGGAACAGGGCGCGGTCGGCCAGGGGGCAGTCCCGCAGCGGCTCCAGGCAGGCGACGGCCTCCTCCCGCGTGCGGGCGAAGGCGGTGCCGGTGAAGCCGATCACCTTGGGCCTCGGCGTCGACGTCGCGTAGTCCGGGGATGCGGTCGCGAGCATGAAGGACGCCTCGACGTTCGGCGGCAGCCGCTTGGCCGCCGTGGTGGCCCAGCGGGTCACCGGTTCGACGTCGGCCAGGGGGAAGGCGTACGTGGACTCGGCGACCGCCGTCGGCAGGTCGTACAGCGCCAGATGGAAGCGGGTGGCGACGGCGAAGAAACCGGGACCCGCGCCACGGGCGGCCCAGAAGAGGTCGGAGTGCTCGTCCTTGCTGCAGGTGAGGGTGGAGCCGTCCGCCGTGACCACCTCGACCGCCCGCACGCTCGCGGCGGCCGGCCCGAGGACGCCCGCGTTCCAGCCGAGGCCTCCGCTGAGCAGATAGCCGCCGAGGGCGACTGGTCCGCAGTGCCCGGCCGGGAAGGCGAGGCCGTGCGGGGCGAGCGCGGCGACGAACTCGCGCCCGCTGAGCGCCGGTTGCACGGTTGCGGTGCGCGAAGCCGGGTCTATCTCGCATGCGTTGAGCGCGGAGAGGTCGATGAGCATGCCGCCGTCACGCAGCGGTGAGCCGCACCAGCTGTGCCCGTGGGAGCGCAGGGCGATCCGGTGCCCCTCGGCGCGGGCCAGCCGGACGGCGGCCGGGACGTCGCGCTCGGTGGCCACGCGGACGATCAGGTCGGGAAAGCGCCGCGGCTTGAGCTCGTTCCACAGCATGGCCGACCAGGTGCTGTCGTAGACGGCGTCGCCCCGTCGGACGACTTCTCCCTCGATCTCTTCACTCATGCCGGCTCCTCAAGGCTCCTCAACCGCTCGTGAAGTCAGCCGCTCGTGAGGCCGAAAATCAGGATGCACAGCGCCCAGCCCAGCATCACGAGGGCCGCCCCCGCCACATGGGTGCGCACGGAACGCGCCCGCTGGGGCACCAGCCAGAAGGCGAAGACGCGGTTCACCAGGGGCATCATGAACCAGGTCAGGATGGAGACGCTCAGCACGTTCGAGATGAACAGGCTGAGGTAGCCGGGCACTCGGAGGTCGGTCAGCACACGACCGACCGTCAGGTTCAGGACCATCACGGTGGGATAGAGCCCCAGAACCACGGACATGGCCTGTTTCCAGTTGGGCGGGGCCGTGTCGTCCGCGCCCGCGCCGAAGCGGAACCAGCCGCTGAAGGCCGACCCCACTTTGTGCACGTCGTAGCCGGAGAAGTAGCGCTCGCCCTCCTCCAGGAGCCTTTGGCGGGTGTCCGACGCGAGCCAGTCGTCGAGGTGTTGACGGGTGTCGAAGCGGAAGACGACGACCCAGTTGTCCTGGATTCCCTCGACCGGCCTGAACAGTTCGTTGCCCATGAAACCCGGGTACTTCGCCTGGGCCTTGAAGGCCTTGGCCTGCCACCGTGCGAAGTCCTCCTCGCGGCCGGGGCGCACATGATGGGAGATGACCGCCGTGACGGCCTCCTCCTTGGCCTGCGGCGGCGCACCGCCGGCCAGGACTTCCTGTGTCGGCGTCCCGTCGAACAGCGGGCGGGCCTCGGCCAGCAGTTCCCGGCGCTCGCTGGAGTCCAGCCATGCGGTCAGCTGGTCGAGACGGGAGAAACGGAAGACCACCACCCAGGCGCGCTCGTCGCCGACGCCCGGGGGATACATTTCCGTCCCCTCGAATCCGTCGAATGCGCGCACGGCCCGGTTGGTCCGCTCCTGCCAGCGCTGATAGTCGTCTTCGCAGCCTTCCCGCACCTTTTGGGAGGTCACAACGGTCGCGCCGTCTCCGGCCGGGGCATGGATTGCACGTGAACCCATACGGAGTAGTCTAGTTCAAAGGGGAGTTACAGGACAAACGGTGCAATGCGTGACAAAGGTGGGGCAATTTTTTCTCGGCAGTGCTGAGTGGAGGTCCGACATGGGTCACAAAGAGTTCCTGGCCGAAGCGGTACGGCTGGCCACAGAATCCGTCGTGAAGGGCTGGGGCGGGCCGTTCGGCGCCGTACTCACCCGGGACGGCGAAATCGTGGCCACGGGACAGAACCGTGTACTGCTCACCGGCGATCCCACCGCGCACGCCGAAATGGAGACCATCCGCAAGGCCATACAGCGCCTGAACCCCGCGGCGCCGTCGATATCGCCGGAACACCAGAACGAGAGCACACTCGAATACGTGCCGCGCCCCGAGGGCTCCCCCGACCCGGTGCCGGAGCGGGCGAAGATGCTCCAGGGCTGCTCGATCTACATCAGCGGCGCACCCTGCCCGATGTGCATGAGCGCCATCTACTGGTCGCGGATCGACAACGTCTACTACAGCTGCGATCTGACGGCCACTCGGGAAATCGGCTTCGACGACTCGTTCCAGTACGAGGACTTCCAGCGGCCCCTCGACCAGCGCCGAATCCACGTCGAACAGATCCTCCCCGAACTCGGCGCGGAGGCCTACGAAGCCTGGACCCACAAGGCCGACCGACACGCCTACTGACGCACTGAACTCGGCCTTCACCACAGGGCGCGCAACCCGACCGAATCATGGACCACCCCGGCCGCGCCCCCGGCCGCCACTCACTCGGCCGCGCGACGGACTCCCCCACCCCGAGCCACAGGCCGGCAGCGCAGGCCGGAGGCGGCCGATCTCTCCGCCGGCTCGTCACCCCCCACTATCCGCACCCATCGCGAACGCCCCCGCCTCCCGCAGGAGAAGGGGGCGTTGCACTTCAGCGCACGCGGCGGAATCCGACTAGGTCGTCGACCGACGCCGCCGGGCACCCGGCCGCCGTTCGCTCGCGCGTGTGAGGGGGTCCCCCACCCCGAGCCGCAGGCCGGCAGCGCAGGCCGGAGGCGGCCGATCTCTCCGCCGGCTCGTCACCCCCCGCTACCCGCACCCATCGCGAACGCCCCCGCCTCCCGCAGGAGAAGGGGGCGTTGCACTTCAGCGCACGCGCGGGCTTCGGCTAGGTCGTCGAGCGACGCCGCCGGGCCCCCGGTCGCCGTTCGCTCGGGCGTGTGACGGGGTCGCCGGCCTCCAGGGCCGCGGTCCTGCGCCTCAGGCCGAAGTCGGCCAGGGCCTCCGCCAGCTTGTGGACGGACGGCTCGGGGGCCATGACGTCGACGCGCAGGCCGTGTTCCTCCGCCGTCTTCGCCGTCGCCGGGCCGATGCACGCGATCACCGTCACGTTGTGCGGCTTGCCCGCGATGCCGACCAGGTTCCGGACCGTCGACGACGAGGTGAACAGGACCGCGTCGAAGCCGCCGCCCTTGATCGCCTCCCGCGTCTCCGCCGGCGGCGGCGACGCCCGCACGGTGCGGTACGCCGTGACGTCGTCGACCTCCCAGCCCAGCTCGATCAGCCCGGCGACGAGGGTCTCCGTGGCGATGTCCGCCCGGGGGAGGAAGACGCGGTCGATCGGGTCGAAGACCGGGTCGTACGGCGGCCAGTCCTCAAGGAGGCCCGCCGCGGACTGCTCGCCGCTCGGCATCAGGTCCGGCTTCACGCCGAAGGCGATCAGCGCCTTCGCCGTCTGCTCGCCGACCGCGGCCACCTTGATGCCCGCGAAGGCGCGCGCGTCGAGGCCGTACTCCTCGAACTTCTCCCGGACCGCCTTGACGGCGTTGACCGAGGTGAAGGCGATCCACTCGTAACGGCCGGTCACCAGGCCCTTGACCGCGCGCTCCATCTGCTGGGGCGTCCGCGGCGGCTCGACGGCGATCGTCGGCACCTCGTGCGGCACGGCCCCGTACGACCGCAGCTGGTCGGAGAGCGACGCCGCCTGCTCCTTCGTACGCGGTACGAGCACCTTCCAGCCGAACAGCGGCTTGGACTCGAACCACGACAGCTGGTCGCGCTGGGCGGCCGCGAAGCGCTCACCGACCACGGCTATCACCGGCCGGCCGCCCTCCGGGGAGGGCAGCACCTTCGCCTGCTTCAGGGTCTGCGCGATCGTGCCGAGCGTGGCGGTCCAGGTGCGCTGACGCGTCGTCGTACCCGCGACGGTGACCGTCAACGGAGTGTCCGGCTTGCGGCCGGCGGCCACCAACTCGCCCGCGGCCGCCGCCACGGAGTCCAGCGTCGTCGAGACGACGACCGTGCCGTCCGACGCGCCCACCTCCGTCCAGCACCGGTCCGACGCCGTACGGGCATCCACGAACCGGACGTCCGCGCCCTGCGCGTCCCGCAGCGGCACACCGGCGTACGCGGGCACACCGACCGCGGCCGCGACACCGGGGACCACCTCGAAGGGCACCCCGGCGCCGGCGCACGCCAGCATCTCCTCGGCGGCGTACGCGTCGAGCCCGGGGTCCCCGGACACCGCACGCACGACCCGCCTGCCGCCCCGCGCGGCCTCCATGACAAGATGAGCCGCATCCCGCACCGACGGGACCCCAGCGGTTGTTGACGCGCCGTCAACAATCGCCAGTTGAGGCGTGCCCTTGCCCGGATACGTATCCAAAGAGGAATCCGTGTCCGTCGGCACGACGGAGACACCCTGTCGGGCGTGCGTCCGGATCACGTCGAGCACGTCGTGCTCGGCGATCAGGACGTCCGCGTTCGACAGTGCCTCCACGGCACGCAGAGTCAGCAGTCCCGGATCCCCGGGTCCGGCACCGAGGAAGGTGACGTGCCCGTGTTCAGGACCGGCGGCGGGAAGGGTGGTGGGGCTCAATGTGCTCGCTCCCCCATCAGACCGGCCGCGCCCTGGGCAAGCATCTCGGTGGCGAGTTCGCGACCGAGCGCCACTGCCTGCTCGTACGTCTCGGGCACGGGACCGGTGGTGGACAGCTGCACCGTGCGGGAGCCGTCGGTCGTGCCGACGACAGCGCGCAGGCGCATTTCCTTGACAATCCGCCCGTCGGCCAGCAGGTCGGCCAGCGCGCCCACGGGGGCGCTGCAGCCGGCCTCCAGGGCCGCGAGCAGTGACCGCTCGGCGGTCACGGCGGCCCGCGTGAACGGGTCGTCGAGCGCGCCGAGCGCCGCGATCAGGGCAGTGTCTTGGGCGGTGTTCCCCGCCCTGCACTCGATCGCCAGGGCCCCCTGGCCGGGGGCGGGCAAAACCGTGTCGACCGACAGGAAGTCGGTCACCTCCTCGATCCGCCCCATGCGGCTGAGGCCGGCCGCGGCCAGCACGACCGCGTCCAGCTCGCCGTCCCGGACGAATCCGATGCGGGTGTCGACGTTGCCCCGGATCGGGACCGTCTCTATGTCCAGCCCATGGCTGCGCGCGTACGCGTTCAGCTGCGCCATGCGGCGCGGCGAACCCGTGCCGATGCGGGCGCCCCGCGGGAGGTCGGTGAACTTCAGCGCGTCCCGGGCGACGATCACGTCACGCGGGTCCTCGCGCTCGGGAACGGCGGCCAGCACCAGCTCGGCGGGCTGCCCGGTCGGGAGGTCCTTCAGCGAGTGAACCGCGAAGTCGACCTCACCGCGCAGCAGCGCCTCACGCAGCGCCGCGACGAACACACCCGTGCCGCCGATCTGCGCGAGGTGCTCACGGGACCTGTCGCCGTACGTGGTGATCTCGACGAGCTCGACGGGCCGTCCGGTCACCTGGCGTACGGCGTCCGCCACCTGCCCCGACTGGGCCATGGCGAGCTTGCTTCGCCTGGTCCCCAGTCTCAGTGCCTTGGTACTCATGCTGGCCCTCGGTTCTTGGCCTGGTTCTCGGTGCTGTCCTCGGCGCGGGAGACGGAGGCCACCGTCTCGGGGTCGAGGTCGAACAGGGTGCGCAGCGCGTCCGCGTACCCGGCGCCGCCGGGCTCGGCCGCGAGCTGCTTGACCCGTACGGTCGGTGCGTGCAGCAGCTTGTCGACGACGCGGTGCACGGCCTGCCGGATCTCGCCGCGCTGGCGTTCGTCCAGGTCGGGGAGGCGTCCGTCGAGCCGGGCGATCTCGCCGGCGACGACATCGGCGGCCATGGTGCGCAGCGCGATCACCGTGGGCGTGATGTGCGCGGCCCGCTGGGCCGCCCCGAAGGCCGCGACCTCGTCGGAGACGATACGCCGGACCTGGTCCACGTCGGCCGCCATCGGCGCGTCCGCCGCCGCATCGGCCAGCGACTCGATGTCCACCAGCCGCACCCCGGCCAGCCGGTGCACGGCCGCGTCGATGTCGCGGGGCATGGCGAGGTCGAGGAGGAAGAGCGCGGGGGCCGGGCGCGGTATCTCGGCCACCGGTTCGGGCCTGCGGCGCTCGGGGATGCGGCCGACCAACGCCACGGTGGCGGCCAGGGCGGCGATCGCCTCGGCGTCCTCGGCCGGGTCGAGCGCGATGACGGCACCGGGCGCGGCGGACGTACGCCGGTCGCGGCCGGGGGTGTCCGGGGCGCCGTTGTCCACCCAGGCCGCGTGCTGCTCCAGCTCGGCGGCGGCCATTCCGGCGACGGCGGCCTCGCCGAGCACGGAGAAGCCGGCGGTGCCCTGTACGGCGGGCAGGTCGAGGGGGCAGTTCTCCTCGGTACCGACGCTGGTGGGCGGCAGCGGAGCCGTTCGTACGTCCGTCCGCACCGCCGCGGGGGAAGTGTCCTCGGCCCCGGCGACGGGCTCGCCGGTACGGCCCGTGACGGCCCGCGCGACTACGTCCGCCGTGAGCACCAGGCCCGTCGCTCCCGTGCAGGACACGGCGACGTCGGCACGTGTCAGCTCGAACGGCACCGATTCCATCGGTACCGCGCGGGCCGTCACGTCCGTCTCGGCGCTCTCGGTGAGGATCTGCGCGAGGCGCTCGGCGCGGTCCAGGGTGCGGTTGGCGACGACGACCTCGGCGACCCCGGCGCGCGCCAGCGTCGCGGCGGCCAGCGAGGACATCGAGCCGGCGCCGATGACCAGGGCCTTCTTGCCCTTGGCCCAGGTCTGCACCTCGGTGCCCGCGGCCAGCTGCTCCATGCCGAAGGTGACCAGGGACTGGCCCGCGCGGTCGATGCCGGTCTCGGAGTGGGCGCGCTTGCCGACCCGCAGGGACTGCTGGAACAGGTCGTTCATCAGCCGGCCGGCGGAGTGCAGCTCCTGCGCCTTGGCCAGGGAGTCCTTGATCTGGCCGAGGATCTGCCCCTCGCCCACGACCATCGAGTCCAGTCCGCAGGCCACCGAGAAGAAGTGGTGGACGGCCCGGTCCTCGTAGTGGACGTAGAGGTAAGGGGTGAGCTCCTCCAGGCCGACGCCGCTGTGCAGGGCGAGCAGCGTGGACAGCTCGGCGACACCGGCGTGGAACTTGTCCACGTCGGCGTACAGCTCGATGCGGTTGCAGGTGGCGAGCACCGCGGCCTCGGTGGCCGGTTCGGCGGCGACCGTGTCCTGGAGCAGCTTGACCTGGGCGTCCGTGGACAGCGCGGCGCGTTCCAGCACGCTGACCGGAGCGCTGCGGTGACTCAGTCCGACGACGAGGAGACTCATGCCGGCATCACGGCGGGTACGTCCCCGTCGGGCCCCTGGTCGGCGGAGTCCTTGCGGTCTGCGACGGCCGGGGCCCCGCCGTCGGGGGTGGCCTCCTCGCCGGCCTTGCGCTGCTCGTGGAAGGCGAGGATCTGCAGCTCGATGGAGAGGTCGACCTTGCGCACGTCGACGCCGTCCGGGACGGTCAGCACGGTCGGCGCGAAGTTGAGGATGGAGGTGACACCGGCGGCCACGAGCCGGTCGCAGACCTGCTGGGCCGCGCCGGCCGGGGTGGCGATGACGCCGATGGAGACCCCGTTGTCCTTGATGATCTTCTCAAGCTCGTCGGTGTGCTGGACCGGGATGCCGGCGACGGGCTTGCCCGCCATCGCCGGGTCGGCGTCGATGAGCGCGGCGACCCTGAAGCCACGGGAGGCGAAGCCGCCGTAGTTGGCGAGGGCGGCGCCGAGGTTACCGATACCGACGATGACGACCGGCCAGTCCTGGGTCAGGCCCAGTTCGCGGGAGATCTGGTAGACGAGATACTCGACGTCGTAGCCGACACCGCGCGTTCCGTAGGAGCCCAGGTAGGAGAAGTCCTTGCGCAGCTTGGCGGAGTTGACCCCCGCCGCGGCCGCCAGCTCCTCGGAGGAGACCGTGGGTACCGAGCGCTCGGACAGTGCCGTCAGGGCTCGGAGGTACAGCGGAAGCCTGGCGACGGTGGCCTCGGGAATCCCTCGGCTGCGGGTCGCCGGTCGGTGTGTTCGGCCAGTTGCCACGGTGCTCCTGCGGGTAGAGCGGGGCTGCGGGCGGTCACACGTACCCAGACCGCCCCGTCGACAGCAGGCTATGTCTTTGTGAACGCGTGCACAAAGATGGTGTCCGATTTGCCCGGCCAACGTGACCGGGGTCACGCGCTTCTCTCCTGGGGGCAAAACCGCACACTTCCTCGTCAATCCCGCCCCCAAGACCAAGACGCCGTCGATCCTAAGCGACCATCCGTGGAACTTTGAACTAGTCGGTCAGTGCTTTGCGCAACCGTTCTTCGTTCACACGCCAGAACGTGTGCTGCTCACCGTCGACCAGGACGACCGGAATCTGCTCCCAGTACTGGTCGTGGAGTTGCGGATCCTGAGTGATGTCCTTCTGTTCCCAAGTCACACCGAGATCACCGCACACCTTCTCCACCACGAGTTGTGCGTCATCACACAGATGACAGCCGGGCTTGCGGACGAGAGTGACGAGCCGGTCCTGCGGAGCCGGTGCCTTACGGCGGAAGAGGGGACTCATGTCGGCCATTGTCCCGCCTCTTTAACGGCGTGGTCGCGGAGAGTTCACGGGCTTCAAACCTCCGGACTCCGGAACCACCGAACAAACTGGCTATGCTCACGCCATGGCCGCTCTCGGATGGCTCACTCCCCGTAGGCGCTCCGCCACGGCGCGGAGCGTGTTGGCAGGCGAGGCCTCGGCGGAGGCAGCGCGCAAGTCCTCGCAGGACGCCGCCGGTGTTCCCGACGAGGAAGAGCCCGACTTCCCGGTGCTCGGCGACGACAAGGCCGCCGCGTTCTTCGACCTGGACAACACCGTGATGCAGGGCGCCGCGCTGTTCCACTTCGGGCGGGGGCTGTACAAGCGGAAGTTCTTCGAGACCCGCGATCTGGCGAAGTTCGCCTGGCAGCAGGCGTGGTTCAGGCTGGCCGGGGTCGAGGACCCCGAGCACATGCAGGACGCCCGCGACTCCGCACTGTCGATCGTGAAGGGGCACCGCGTCGCCGAGCTCCAGTCGATCGGCGAGGAGATCTACGACGAGTACATGGCCGAGCGCATCTGGCCGGGCACCCGGGCGCTGGCCCAGGCCCACCTGGACGCGGGCCAGCGGGTATGGCTGGTCACCGCGGCCCCCGTGGAGATCGCCGGGGTCATCGCCGGGCGTCTCGGCCTGACCGGCGCCCTGGGCACGGTCGCCGAGTCCGTCGACGGCGTCTACACGGGCAAGCTGGTCGGCGAGCCGCTGCACGGCCCCGCGAAGGCGGAGGCGGTCCGCGCGCTGGCCTTCGCGGAGGGCCTGGACCTCTCCCGCTGCGCCGCCTACAGCGACTCCCACAACGACATCCCGATGCTCTCGCTCGTGGGGCACCCCTACGCGATCAACCCGGACGCCAAGCTGCGCAGACACGCCCGCGAGAAGGACTGGCGGCTGCGCGACTACCGCACCGGCCGCAAGGCGGCGAAGGTCGGCATCCCCGCGGCGGCGGGGGTCGGAGCGGTCGCCGGCGGCACCGCGGCCGCGATCGCCCTGCACCGACGCCGTCGGTAGACGCTTTCGGTCACCACTTCTGTCACCAAGGCGCTTCTGTCACCAAACCCCCGGTCGGCCGCACTCAGGTGCCGGATTATGCCGTCCGACGTCTCAACACGCCCTCGCTCCGTAGGAACTCGCACTTTTCCGATCAACAAGCGTTCACCCTATGGCACTTGAAGTGGCGTCAAACGGTTACCGAAGCGACGCAATCGATGATTTGAGCAACTGGGTGTAGCAGCGCCTACACGAAGCGTTATTCTCCTGGGACGCAAACCGGTACCTCTCCGTCGCTACGACGGGTGAACGGTTCCGCACTGCACGTGATGGAAGCTCTGCCTCTGGGAGTCCCGTGTACCCACACGTCGGGGTTGACGCCTCGGGCCTGGCTACGCTGCGCGCAACGGTCGCGACGGCCCAGCAGCTGTTGCGCGGCTACGTCCCCACCGCGTCCGCCGTCCCCGCCTTCGCCACCGCCGCGCCCGTGGGCCCGTGCTACGCACTGGCCGACGGCGGCGCCGCGGTCGGCAGACGCGGCCGCTCGGCCGGTGCGGCCACCGCCCGCCGTCCGGCCGCGGACAGCGACAGCGCGCGGATGATGGACCTCGTCGAGCGCGCGCAGTCCGGCGAGGCCGAGGCCTTCGGCCGCCTGTACGACCAGTACAGCGACACGGTGTACCGCTACATCTACTACCGCGTCGGCGGCAAGGCGACCGCCGAGGACCTCACGAGTGAGACGTTCCTGCGCGCCCTGCGCCGCATCGGCACCTTCACCTGGCAGGGCCGCGACTTCGGGGCCTGGCTCGTCACCATCGCCCGCAACCTGGTCGCCGACCACTTCAAGTCGAGCCGTTTCCGCCTGGAAGTGACGACCGGTGAGATGCTCGACGCCAACGAGGTCGAGCGCTCCCCGGAGGACTCGGTCCTGGAGTCGCTCTCGAACGCCGCTCTGCTCGACGCCGTACGACGGCTCAACCCGCAGCAGCAGGAGTGCGTGACGCTGCGCTTCCTCCAGGGCCTCTCCGTCGCGGAGACGGCCCGGGTGATGGGCAAGAACGAGGGCGCCATCAAGACCCTCCAGTACCGGGCCGTGCGCACCCTCGCCCGGCTCCTGCCCGACGACGCGCGCTGACTCGCACTGCCGCCCGGACACGGCGAGCAACGGCCAACTCACGCTCCGTGAAGGCCTGTTGTCTTTCTGATCCATTCATCTGGCGTCCGTAACCCAAGTGCCGCGCCAGTCGTTGTGCGGGATGCAGGCTCCCTGTGGTCACGTCCGGGCCGACCCTGATCACCAGATCGTGTGGAAGTGCTCGGGGGCGTGCAACCCTCAGGACCCCCTGGGGAGTCGACCGTCATGACGAGAGGAGGTGCCGCCAGTGATCGCGAACGTATCGGCGCACCGGCGGGCGAACGCCTTCGCCCAGGCCCTGGAGGAGCAGTCCGACCGGGACACGGCGGCCACGCAGTCCGAGAGTCCGGGAGCATCGCCACCGCTCCCCTCGACTGCGGAACGGACCGAGCAGGGCGAGCTGTTGGCCCTCGCGGCCGGTCTGGGCGCGCTGCCCAGACCGGAGCTCGACCCGGAGGTCAAGGTCGTCCAACGGGCCCAGCTCGTGGCCGCGATGGAGGCCATGCTGCGGGAGGGCACCGTGGGCGGGGCGGCGGATCCTTCGGTGCCCGAGCCGCGTTCCCACCGGGCCAAGGGCGCACATAGGGCTGGCCCGTTGGGGAAGTTGCGACCGCGTTCACGGCTGACCAAGGGCCTTGCGGCCGGCGGACTCAGCGTCGGCGTGGCCGCCGGGGCATTCGGCGGAGTGGCCGCCGCGAGTTCCGACGCGCTGCCCGGTGACTCGCTCTACGGCCTCAAGCGCGGCATCGAGGACTTCAAGCTCAACTACCTGAGCGACGGGGAGGACGAGCGCGGCCAGACGTATCTCGACCAGGCCTCGACGAGGCTGAGCGAGGCCAGACGGCTGATGGAGCGCGGTCGCAGCGGCCAGCTGGACCACGAGTCCATCGGCGAGATCCGCCACACGCTGTCCGGCATGCAGCACGACGTCTCGGAGGGCCACCGCCTGCTGCACGCGGCCTACGAACGCGACCCGGACTCCCTGGGCCCCATCCAGGCTCTCTCCACCTTCTCGCGGTCCCACCGTGAGGCCTGGGGCGCGCTCCGCGACAAGCTGCCCGTCCAGCTCGGGGACGTCAGTGAGCAGGTCTCGTCGGTGTTCGACGCCATAGACGAAGAGGTCGCGCCGCTCCAGTCCCTGCTCCCGCAGACGCCCTCGCAGACCGCGGACGGCAAGCGGCAGGGCACCGGCTCGGCGTCCCCCGGTTCCTCCGGCACACACCGGTCGACCGCGCCCTCCACGGACAGCTCCGCCTCCGGCCGGAGTTCGAGCACGGGCAGCCCCAGCGGCTCGGCCTCCGGCAGCGAGAGCGACGGCCTGCTCGGCGGCACCACGGGCGGCCTGTTCGACCCACCGAAGAGCAGCGGCAGCGCCTCCCCGTCCACCAGCAAGACCCCGACCACACAGCCGGACGTCACGTTGCCACCCCTCCTCCCAGGCCTCCTCCCGGGCCTGGGAATCGACAGCAACGACGCCAACTAGCCCACGGCCCAACCCAACGGGGGCGCCCCTCTCAGGAGGGGCGCCCCCGTCGCCGTACACCGACCAAGCGGATAACCGTCCGTCGGAATCGGCTCACCGAACTGGATCGTCCACTTCGTCGGAAGCGGAATCGCCCCGAGCGGACCCAGCCACGGGAAGGTCGGGGTGAGCGGGAAGTACGGGAAGCCGAGGGGCCGCGCGAGGGACCCATTCACACGGCCGCCCTCGCACCGCTCCGCGGGCTTCGGCCGCCTGCGCCGGACTCCGTCCGCCGACCCGACGCGCTCCCGAACGCACTCAGAAAAACACGGACCGCCGCTGCACCAACAGCTTGTAGAGCGTGTGCTGGATCTGTTCCCGTACCTGGTCCGTCAGGTTGAACATCAGCATCGGGTCCTCCGCCGCCTCCGGCGGATAACCGTCCGTCGGAATCGGCTCACCGAACTGGATCGTCCACTTCGTCGGAAGCGGAATCGCCCCGAGCGGACCCAGCCACGGGAAGGTCGGGGTGAGCGGGAAGTACGGGAAGCCGAGGAGCCGCGCGAGGGTCTTCGCATTGCCGATCATCGGGTAGATCTCCTCCGCCCCGACGATCGAGCACGGAATGATCGGCGTGCCCTTGCGCAGCGCCGTGGAGACGAAGCCACCGCGGCCGAACCGCTGGAGCTTGTAGCGCTCACCGAAGGGCTTCCCGATGCCCTTGAAGCCCTCCGGCATCACCCCGACCAGCTCACCCTGGCCCAGCAGCCGCTCGGCGTCCTCCGTGCACGCCAGGGTGTGCCCCAGCTTGCGCGCCAGCTCGTTCACCACCGGCAGCACGAAGACCAGGTCCGCCGCGAGCAGCCGCAGATGCCGGCCCGCCGGATGGTGGTCGTGCACGGCGACCTGCATCATCAGGCCGTCCAGCGGCAGCGTCCCGGAGTGGTTGGCCACGATCAGCGCGCCACCCTCGGCCGGGATGTTCTCGATGCCCTTCACCTCGACCCGGAAGTACTTCTCGTACACCGGCCGCAGCAAGGACATCAGGACCTGGTCGGTCAGCTCCTCGTCGTAGCCGAAGTCGTCGACGTCGTAGTTCCCCGTGAGCCGCCGCCGCAGAAAGGCAAGGCCGCTCGCCACACGCCGTTCCAGACCGCCGTCCTGCTGCTGCTTCGGCTCGGGCGGCAGCTCTTCCTCACGGGTCACGGGAACATCATCCTGCGCGGGCGCCCTGCTGGGCAGAGGCTGTACCTCACGGACCACTGCGGACTCGCCGCCCTTGCGCCGGTTCCCCGCGCTCCGGCGCCGCGGCGGCCGCTGTACGGCGCTCCCGCGGGTCCGGTCGTCGTCGAACGGAATGACCTTGGCATCCGCCATCGTTGATGCGCTCCTCAGTTGGCGCTCTGCGTCGGGGGGTGGCCGCTGTCCCGCAGGGACAGCGCGGCGATCCGGTCGACGGCTCGCGCGAGGTCCTCCGGCGGCAGCAGGCCCGGGCCCTGGCTGCGGACGAAGTCCGCGAACGTCTCCGCGGTCGTGTACTTCGGCTTGAATCCCAGCGTCTCGCGCATCTGATCCGTCGCCACGACCCGGCCGTGGGTCAGCAGCCGGATCTGCTCGGGCGAGAAGTCCGTCATGCCCAGCGTACGGACCAGGGAACCGGCCCAGGTGACCGCCGGCAGCAGCAGCGGCACCGTGGGACGCCCCAGGCGCCTGGAGCACTGCGAGAGCAGCAGGACGCCGTCGCCGGCGATATTGAACGTGCCGCTGTTGAGCGTGCCCCGCTCCGGCTCGTGCGAGGCGATCCGCAGCACCTCGATCACATCGTCCTCGTGCACGAACTGCAGCCGCGGGTCGTAACCGAACACGGTCGGCAGCACGGGCAGCGCGAAGTACGAGGCGAGCGGCGTGTCCGCGGTCGGCCCGAGGATGTTCGCGAACCGCAGCACGCACACGGCGACATCGGGCCGCCGCCGGGCGAACCCGCGCACATACCCCTCGACCTCCACGGTGTCCTTCGCGAAGCCGCCGCTGGGCAGCGACTTGGCCGGGGTGGTCTCGGTGAAGACGGCCGGATCCCGCGGCGCGGACCCGTAGACGTTCGTACTGGACTTCACCACCAGCCGCTTCACGGTCGGCGACTTCTGGCAGGCCCCGAGCAGCTGCATGGTGCCGATGACGTTGGTCTCCTTGACCGTCGTACGGCTCCCGCTGCCCAGCGCTGTGCCGGTCACGTCCATATGCACGACGGTATCCGCGGACGTCTCGGCCAGCACTCGCGCGATGGTGGGCTGGCGGATGTCGGCCTGGATGAAGTCCGCCCCGCCCAGATGGTGCTCGGGTGGCACCGCGTCCACGGCGACCACCCGGTCCACCTGTGGGTCACGCTGGATCCGTCGCACGAACCGGCCCCCCAGCTGACGGGCCACTCCGGTCACGAGCACGACCTTCCCCAAGATCAGCGCCTTCCTTCCGCCCTCGGCGTTGTGCCGCTCCTGCCGCGTTCCCCGTGTGCGCCAACTTAGCGGGTCGGTGTTGCGCTGTGATGACCTCCCGATGCACGAAGTGACGAGATTCGCCCGGTCCGCATATGACGGCGGCCCCCCACCAGCAACGGTGAGGGGCCACGCGAACACGCTTTCGCGGCGTCGCTTACTTCTTGTTACGACGCTGAACGCGCGTGCGCTTGAGCAGCTTGCGGTGCTTCTTCTTGGCCATCCGCTTGCGCCGCTTCTTGATAACAGAGCCCACGACTACCCTCGCTCACTTCTCATCACTCGGTGTTTGGGCGCCATGGGCCCATACGACCTACGAGGGGCCAGCCTACCCGTCCGAGCGCTGAGGTCGTAATCGAGGGTTTCGTCAGGCCGTCTCCACCCCCACATAGCTCTCGCGGAGGTACTCGTGTACCGCTTGCTCCGGGACACGGAACGACCGCCCGACCCGGATCGCGGGCAGATGACCGCTGTGCACCAACCGGTACACGGTCATCTTCGACACTCGCATCACCGAGGCAACCTCCGCCACGGTAAGGAACTGAACCTCGTTCAGAGGCCTCTCGCCACCTGCAGCCATGACACACCTGAACCTTCCGCACTCGACGGCCACCGGCTTCCCCTTCCGGTGACTCTTCGTCGTTGCGTGCTCACTCCCCAATGTAGGGGCGGGTGATGCGAGTGGGGAAGAGGTGCACCCATCGGCGGCCTACTGTGACAGACACGCTCGTTTGAGTACGTAGCGGGTAAGCGGGCGGTAGTAATCAGACCGCACAGCGTCATCAACCGGAACGACGACGGACACGACCCCCTCCGCCTCCCCCACAAAGAGCGCAGGGTCATCCGTATCCGCCAGACCCATGGCTTCAAACCCCAGCTGACCTGCTCCGCAGACCCAGCCGTGATCGCCGATCACCAGCTCGGGCAGCGGCCCGCCGCCCTCCGCCGCCGCGGCCAGCGCGGTACGAACCGGGAGCGGTGAATGCGTGTGTGCGCCGGGCTCACAACCGGGGCGTTCGGTGTCGGCCGCCCGGGCCAGCGCGACACCTCGTACGTAATCAAGGTTGTGCGTACGTAGACCGAACCGGGTCGTTATGTCGACACAGCGACCCTGCGCGGGGGTGAGGACCTCACATCCCGCCGCCGACAAAGCGTCTGCCAGGTCGGCGTAGAAACCGAGCAGCCGATGCGGGTGCCCGGTACCGAACAGCACCGGCGCCCCACGCCGGGCGACCTCGGCGAGCCGCTCCGCGAAGGCATCCAGCGCAGCCAGGGTCAGCTCCGGGTCGATCACATCATGCCCGGAAGTATGCGCAGGGTCGGCCGAAACCCCACACCTTTCCGCCATGAGCCCGATCAAATCCCGCATCCCCCAGCCCCGTTCAGGATCGATACCGATCATCACCCGAGGATCACGAGCGGCGAAGAGCCGATAGCTCCGCAGACTCTCCTCCCGCGTAGTAGCCACACTCCCGGCAAGCCGAGCACCGAGAAGATGCGCCCGGACGACTCCACTGCTCAACACGGGAGCGATGGTGACGGACGGGAGGTGGGGGACGGGCCGGGATCGGGGGAAGACCGCACGGTTGGCGTAACGGTTCGCTCTTCAGCCCGTCCGGCGTTTGAGGACGAGGCCGTTCAGGCCGAAGCGGGGGTCCAGGGGGGCGGCAGCCCCCCCCCCCCCCCCGGGGGGGGGGTGGGGGGGCGGCCCC